>JBEKPH010000140.1:0-3672 GCA_049520915.1 Terriglobales bacterium | reverse complement strand
GTGACGTCATCGAAGTCGACAATCTGGACGCGGATCCCCTGTTGCTGAAATAAACCTTTTTCTAAGGCGACATAGGGGGTGACGGTGCCGAGGGCGCGGTTGGTGCCGATCTTTACGACGCCTGCCGAGCCGGGCTCGGATCGGTCTGCGGCGGTCGATAGCCGCGAGGTCCCAAGTCGCGAGGCCCCATGATGGAGGGCAGCAACAAATACGACAACCAACACCAGCAGAGCAATCAGGAGCAGGACGGGTTTCTTCATTCAGATCTCTCAGTGCTAGTCATCTGGTCTTTCAAACGCCGTAGCTCACAACGGCTGAGCCGGATCGCTCGTATTGTTCGAGCACATGATTACGGATCTCGGTGAATCGATAGTCGGTGCGCTGTCGCGGCCTCTGCAGTGGAACTGGGACTATGGTCTTGATGCGGCCCGGCCGGGGCGTCATGACGACGATACGGTCTGCCAGGTAAACCGCCTCCTCAATGTCATGAGTTACAAAAAGGGTGGTGAATGGCTGGCGTTGCCAAAGGTTGACCAGCTCTTCCTGCATTTCCATGCGTGTAAAAGAATCCAGCGCGCCGAACGGTTCGTCCATGAGAAGGATGGACGGTGACATCGCGAGAACTCGAGCGAGAGCAACGCGCTGCTTCATTCCTCCAGACAACTGACGAGGCAGTGCCTTTTCGAATCCACGTAATCCGACGAGATTGATAAACCGTGTCGCTATCTCATGAATGGCGTCTTTATCGCGGCTGTGGAGCTCCAGACCGAAGCTCACATTCTGCTGCACGGTTAACCATGGAAATAGAGCATAGTCCTGAAAGACCATGCCACAGCCTTTTCTGGGCGATGTAACAGCCTTCCCGTCGATCATGACGGTGCCTTGATCGGACGATTCGAGTCCAGCGACTAGTTTCAAGATGGTCGACTTGCCACATCCGGACGGCCCGAGGAGACATACAAATTCTTTTGCTTCGGCGAGAAAAGACACATCGTTCAGCGCAAGCAATTCGCCCCGGTCTTCGATGGGGTAGGTCTTCGAGACGTTATTGAGTTCGATAAGCACGACGGTGTTGGGAAGCTTAGGGGAGCTTGCTGTTGCTCCCCACTTCTCTACACGATCGAGAAGTGGGGACCCGCCACTTAGTTCAAAGCACAAGGTGTTCGGCGGATACTGGTATCAGTTACTCTGAGGCTCAGTCGGGTCGGCGCCGTCACGTGGAGCTCCCGTACCTGACGATCCGGCGAAAAGAGCTCGTCCATCCGGCAAAGTGATAGTTCTGCCGTTGGCCACCGGTAAACCGCTTTTGGCGCGATACCCCTGAATGGTCAACTCGATTCCCAGCGGAAAATCGGTCTTCCGAACGCCGCGACGGAGTAGCGCATTCGGGCCACCCGTTTCGATGGCCCAATTCACTACTTTTCCGTCGGCTCCCTTGACATCGATATAGATCCATCCGTGGGGATTGATCCATTCGAGTTTCGTAAGAGTTCCTTTCAAAGTTACTGGCTGATTGATATCGAACTCTGACGAGAAAGAATGATGCGCAAACGACGGTGCCGCGGCCAAAAGCATAACCAGCGAAACAAACATGCCACAATTGCGAATCTTTATAGGCGTCAACATCTTTGCGGACTTCGTCCAGCGTGACGGTGCGTCCATGGATCGGAATGATTTGATCGACATCAAGACCCAGGTGCTGTACGACGCTGTAGAACTGCACCAGGTTCGGAATCGCCGTCGGAGGCTCGTTCGGATTGACCTGGGGATTGACTGAATCCGCTTCGATCAGAGCTTTGGCCTTGGGCAGGAAGATCAAGAGCATTCCGGGATTGTGATAGTTGCCGGAATGGTGGTAAACAACAACCTCCTGCGACCCGTCGCTAAATATCCGGTTGCCGGTTAGTCCTTCGAATATGGGTTTGCGTCCCGATTTCGCCAGTCGGTCAGGATGGATCGTGTGGGGATTTGCCCAAACTTCTTCGTAGTAAGGAATGTTGCCGTTCCACGTAACAATCGTCGCGCCCTCGGCTGCGTAGGTGCGCAAGCCTCCGGAGTGGTCGAAATGGGTATGGGTGTTGACGATGTATTTGATCGGCTTGTTGGGGATGGTTTTCTTGACGGCATCGATTACGGCGATCGATCGCTCTTCGCTGTCGGGCGCTTCGACGACCAGGATGTAGTCGCGAAATTCTACGGCGATGCTTTTCGAGGCATGGTAATCTTCGCCGGGAATAATCCAGGTTCCCTCGGCGATTTTCACCGGCTTGATCTCGGGTACTGTGCGCGATTTTGCTTCTTTGATATTGTCAGGAACTTCGATTGGTTCGGCCGCATTCGGTTTTACATCTGTAATGTTCACGTCGAGCACGGGATATCCGGCCTCCCGCTGAATGATGTGAGTGGGAAACTTCACGCCACCGAAATCCTTGTAATCAGAAAAGACGGCTTCGAATAAGGTGTCGCCAAGAACAGGAGTGTCGAGCCAGATTTCAATCCGTTCGACTAGATCTTGCTCGTTGAGCGTGCCCTCAAGCTTGACTTTGTTAGGGGCTGTAAATGAGACCACGGTTTTTCGGGATTCGCCGACCGTCCTCGTCGTAACGGTTGCGTTGTTCAACTGCGCGGCTTGGAGAAAGCCCTGCGGTGTGAGAAGGATTTGCGTCTGCCGTGCTTCGACGGCGGTGCGCAAATCGCGTTCTAACCCACTGGGAGTCGCGGCACCGCGAACCCCTTGGTTCCAAGCATAGTTGCCGCTCAGCAGCCAGACCTGACGCTGCTCGGTGATTGGTTGATTGCCGCCGCCAAGTGGAGGACTTTGCGCTTGACTGCGCGTCCTTTCGTCGCGGATTGCCGGAACGGTATAGTCAATGGTGAGTTTGAAGCTGGAGACGTTGAATCTGGGCCACGGAGAATCTCCGTCGTAGGCTTGCCCGAACAGATAGTCAAACCCTCTGCCCGAGACCTGAATCGACTTCAGATTCGCGGCACCGATGGCTGTTGAGGCGGCGTCCAGTACAGCCTTCGAATCTTGCGCGCGGAGTGCGCCCGGCAGTTGGAACAGTAGTAGAGCGAGCAAAACTATCTGACTAAGCTTTCCCATGATTCCCCACAATAACCTCCCCACGATTGCGTATTGAATCGCTACCAAACAAAACGCACGGCTAACTCTCCCTGGTGGCGGGGCAGGGCACTTAGAATCTCTCCGAACTTGCTGGAAAGACTATTAGTGACCTGGGTGGAACCTACGCCCCCAAAGTTATTCGTACCGGCTACATTAAATAACTGGCCGATTACTTGTAGTTTCTTGCTCTCGGTGAATGAAAATTGCTTGCTAACACGCATATCGAGCTGGTTGTAACGGCTGCTCTCAATCTGCGACGCAGGGATAGGTGGCAGGGATCCGTTCAGGGCGCGCCAAGCGTTGACCGCGGCGAGATTCAGATTGCGATTGCCCTGCTCGCTCGTGGTGCCCGGAACGTAGTCGGTGGTCAAGCCATCTTTATTGTTAGGTAGGGTGGCGCCCGCTAGCGCGCTGAAAGGAAGGGATGATCGCAGGGTATAGATGGCCCCAATGTTGATGCCGTAACGAGCATTGAAGGAGCCGCTGGTGACCAGGTTGTGACGACGATCCGCGGGGGCGGGCCCGATGTCGTTGCCCGGCGTGTAGTA
>JBEKPH010000139.1:0-3857 GCA_049520915.1 Terriglobales bacterium | reverse complement strand
GTAGCGTGTGTGTAAATCGCAACCTATAATCATCATCGCTCGGCTCCTTTCCTCCGAGCCTTGGTCGCTTGAGCGCTTCCAAGTCTACTCGCCCGAAGGGAGCCGACACGGTTATCTCATCAACCAAACTTCACTTCGAATGGATGCAAAAGCACCGGCCGCCCGGGAGTTGAATCCGGACGGCCGATGCTCGTGCGGTCTTCGTTTAGTTTCCGACGAGAGGTTGATCTGCGTCTGAAGCAGCGAGTTGACTTACGACAGGAAGAACTCTTTCGCTAGAGGCAGCCATTCCTGGTCGGGAATCTGGGCCGCTACGTCGTTGATGGCAACTCCGCCGTCCTGCGCCAGCGCTCCGGCGAAAGCGAGTGGCATGCGGCGTTGCAGGCGGCTTGCGGACTCTTGGGTCCACCAGCGGGCCAGTGCGCCGCCGAGGAGGTTGCGGAAGCTCGTCTTGGCGTCGGGAGCTTGCACGGTGACCAGCCAACCTTCTCCGTAAGGATCGCTTAGAGCCAGCTTCGGATCGGCTAGTAGCGCCTGGTTGATGTCGGACACGCTGCCCTCGATCGGCGAGACCATATCGACTGCGACGCCATCGCGATGGAAGCTGCACATCTTCTGGCCCTGGCGAATCCACTGTCCGCGCTGCGGCAGGGTGATGCGCTCGATTTTGCCCGTCAGTTTGGAGGCGAAGTCATCCATGCCGACGCGAACCAGATTCGGGCTCTCGCTCAGCGCCCAGGTGTGGCCGGGATGGTAGCGCAGGTTTTCTGGGACGGAGAAGCCGCCGACTAAAGCGGGCTGAAGTCGTGGCGCAGACTCTTGTTTTGCGGGCGCGAGTTGCATCACCGGTTGCACGGCATGACGGCTGCGGAAATGGTCGATCAGCAAAAAGGTCGTAAAGAAGAAGAGAACCAGTAGGACTGTCATAAGTCACCTCGTCGGAGGGCCGTCTGTCGCGAGCCACTCACACTCTGGTAAAGGCAATCGCCATGCCAAGATGAGGGTGCTCTTTAAAAAATTGCAAGAGCGCGGTGAACTCTCGCGGAATGAAAAGGATAGAAGACGATCGGGTTTTTCCGGCGCTTGCTTGCGCTGAGAATGTCAACAGCGAGCTGCTGACAATCGCAACAGCGTAAAGCGTATGTTTCCAATGTTTGCAGGACTGTGGAGAGGATCACGCTTTGAAATCAGGAAGTTGCGGACTGAAGTCGCGATGTTGAATTTCGCAATGGCAAAGTTGAAGAATTCAACGCTGAAATCGGGTCGCTGTTGATTTTGTGGCCACCACGGCAAGCTTTCGCCAACATCCTGCAGCTTTTCGCTGGCCAATAACAAAATGGTGAGTTAGAAGCCTGTCTCGAATGATCAAACGCGGCGCGATCACTTTTATCGGCGAACCGGTTTGTGCGATCTACTCTACAGCGTATTGCGCGTTGAGGACGGCGTCGGAACGGCTCGGGGTGCTGGTGAGGGCGGTGTGGCCGTACTCCAGGCCTTTTTCGAAGGCCTTTAGATTCAGATCGCGGAAGCTGGGCGGAACGGAATCGGCGACGGCCTTGCGGACAGCGTCAGGCTCGAGCAAATGCGTCACTGCGGTGAAGAATCCTACCATCACCGAATTCAGCACCATGCGCTTGCCGAGTTCTTCGGCGATGCGCGTT
The DNA here is from genome assembly GCA_049520915.1 of Terriglobales bacterium. GTDB lineage: Bacteria > Acidobacteriota > Terriglobia > Terriglobales > Acidobacteriaceae > Acidiflorens. The sequence continues at coordinate 2,196 of JBEKPH010000139.1, read as the reverse complement.
GCGGGGATGCTGTAGATCTGGAATTCCTTGTGCAAGTCGGAAACTCGCACCAGATCCTGCTCGATGATGAGCATGCCGCCGTCTTTCAACTCGGGGGCGAAGCGCGTGTAGGCTTCCTGCGACAGGGCAACCATGATATCGGGATGAGTGACGTAAGGATACAAAACGGGCGAATCGGAAAGCACGAGTTGAGCGCTACAGGCGCCGCCGCGGGCTTCCGGGCCGAAGTTTTGCGTCATGGTGGCGTAGGAGCCTTGAAAGATCGAGGCGGCCTTGCCGAGCACGATGGCCGAGAGAATCACTCCCTGGCCGCCAAAGCCTGCGAGACGAATTTCAGTTAGCTGCATACCATCTCCGGTTGTTCCACGTAGCGCTCACCCAAAGAAGAGTTGAATTGCGCTCGCATCATGGTTTGATAATCGGGGCGTTCCCGGTCGACAAATTTTCCTACGATGATTTCGCCAGTCATCGTCATGCCGACTTCGCTGGTGGGGCAGCCATTGCGGACTCTGCTTTTCTCTTTGTAATCGCGCATGGCGTCGAGGCCGTCGCCGAGTTTGTTGCGTCGCTGATAGAGGGTCGGACAGGGCGAGATCACTTCGATAAAGGAGAATCCTTTTTTGTTGAACGCCTCACTGATGGCGCGGGAGAGTTGGCGGACGTGGTAGGTGGTCCAGCGGGCAACGTAGACAGCGCCAGCGGCTTCGACCAGATGCGGCAGATTGAAGGATGGCTCGAAGACTCCGTAAGGATTCGTTGAAGTGGTGGAGTGATCGGGAGTGGTCGGAGCGGTCTGGCCTCCAGTCATCGCATAAATAAGGTTGTTCACGCAGATCACCTTGAGATCGATGTTGCGGCGCGCCGCGTGAATGAGGTGGTTGCCGCCGATCGCCGAGAGATCGCCGTCTCCCGAATAAACGACGACGTTCAGCTTGGGATTCGCCAGCTTCAAACCGGTGGCAAAGGGAATGGCGCGGCCATGCGTGGTGTGAAAGGAATCCAGTTTGACGTAGCCGGCGACACGGCCGGTACAGCCGATGCCCGAGACGAGCGCCAGCGATCCTAAATCGATCTTGGAATCGATTAGCGCGCGGGCAAATGAGTTCACGGTTGTGCCAATGCCGCATCCTGGGCACCAGATGTGAGGCACGCGGTCGCTGCGTAAGAAGCGCTCGACCGGATTCTCCACCGGATTCAAGTCCAGTTGTACGAGGTCGTTATCGAGCATATCCGTATCGAGATCGTCGTTGCAGTTGTCACTCATCGACTTGCCTCCACAATCACTCTGAGGATGTCTTCCGGGTTATGCACTCCCCCGCCGGCATGGGAAACGGCATAAGTTTTGGCTTGGCCGTTCGCCGCACGCTGTACCTCGCGCACCATTTGGCCGAGATTCAGTTCGGGGACGACGAAGGCTTTCACCTTCGCCGCCAGTTCGCGAATCTTTTTGTCCGGGAAGGGCCACGCCGTAATCAGGCGTAACTTCCCTACTCGCAGGCCCCGTTCTCGGGCTGCACCGATGGCGCGTTGCGCGACCCGGGACGTGATGCCGTACGATACGACCACCACGTCGGCGCCATCGAGCTGCTCCTCCTCGAACATCGAGATGCGGTCGGTCGCGTCGAGAATCTTGTTTTGCAGGCGGCGTACCAGCTTGTCCTGAATCTGGGGCGTCATGTTGGGATAGCCGCGCTCATCGTGCGTCAACCCCGTTACATGGAAGTTGTAGCCGTCGCCGGCGTGCGCCATCTCAGGAACCATGTCGCCATTGGTTCCGTAAGGCAAGTAGTCTTCGACCGATTTGCGGGTATGTTTGCGGGGCACAACGTCGATCTGATCGGCGGGCGGAATTACGACCTTCTCGGTCATGTGGCCGACGACTTCATCCATCATGAACATCACGGGGACGCGGAATTCTTCGGCGAGGTTGAAGGCCTTGATCGTCAGATCAAAGCATTCCTGCGGAGAATTCGGACAGAGGGCGATGATCTCGTAGTCGCCATGTGACCCCCAGCGCGCCTGCATCATGTCGGCTTGCGCGGGGAGCGTGGGCAGGCCGGTGGAGGGTCCGCCGCGCTGCACGTCAACAAAGACGCACGGCGTCTCGGTCATAGCGGCGTAACCGATGTGCTCCATCATTAAGGAGAAGCCGGGGCCGGAGGTCACGGTGAAGGCTTTCGCTCCTCCCCAGACTGC
>JBEKPH010000138.1:0-4458 GCA_049520915.1 Terriglobales bacterium | reverse complement strand
GATGCGGAATCCCGGCTGCTTCAGCGTGTCGAGCCGCAGTATCCTGGTGAAGCTCTGGCTGCGCACATCTCGGGAGACGTCGTGCTCAAGGTTCGGGTGAGCGAAGAGGGAACTGTTTCCACGGTGAGCATGGTTACGGGAAATCCAATTCTGGCGCGCGCGGCCAGCGATGCAGTGCGCAAGTGGCGATACAGACCTTACGGCTCCCAGAGCCGACTTTCGCCGTTCGAGACTAACGTCACGTTGAGTTTCAGCATGCCCAAATAGCTCTGTGCGGAAGAGATCAAGAGCGAAGTTCGCGTCTTTGTGGGGAACTCATTACCTGTTTACGATAACTACTTGCACACGTAGTGTTATTTTGTGGAAATTTCGGTAGCAGTTCTTGTGCGCTGTTCCGCTCTGTGTTGTACTTCAGCAAGGGTCGGTTCCACTCGAAGGGCAATCTTATGAAGCAGTGTTTTCCAAGGCAGTTATGGCGCGTGGCTGTGCTCGCCATCGGCATTTTCGTCGCAAGAGGGGTTGCCTTCGGTGCGAGTCAGTATGTGATTACAAATGACGATCCGGGGGTCAGCTTTTTTTCCGTGGGCCCAAATGGGGCGCTGACTCTCGCCCAAGAGGTGATCGCGGGAGGTTTTGGCACGGTTGCGGGATTTTTTGGCGCCGATCGGCTCAGCGTGCTTAACGGCGGAAACCAGCAGTGCGTCTACTCGTCCGCAGCATCGACGGCAACGATCACGGGAATTGTCGTTTCGAGTCTTACGCTGGGAGGGAGTGCCACCGGGTCTCCGACGGATGGCGGCACTTCGAATGGGATTGGGCTGGCGATGAACAGCCAGTATTTATATGCCAGCTTCACGGACTCGAATACGATCGGAACTTTTCAGGTTCAATCCGGATGCTCTTTGACGTTTGTGAATGATGTCGCGGTTTCGGGATTAGCGGGTGGCATCATCAATGGCATGGCGATTCATGCGAACATCCTGATCGCGACCTATACCGATGGATCGATCGAATCGTTTGACATTTCCAACGGAACACCGGTGTCACACGGGGATAAGCAATATTCCACCGCGACGCTGCAATCGCTGGACGCGACGTATCCAAATTCCATCGACATCAGCAGCGACGGCCACTATGCGATTTTTGGAGACACGTCGACGTCTGTTGTCGTTGAGGTCTCGGATATTTCGTCGGGCAAATTGACGCCGACAAAGGTTTACACAACGAAGAACAGTATCAGTTCCAGCAACGTGATGCTGAGTCCAGATGAAACCCTGCTTTACATCGTGAACACGCAAGGGGCGGCGGTGAGCGTGATGTTCTTTGACAAGACGAAGGGTACGCTTGCAGTGGGCTGCAAGTCGGGACGAATCAGCGGGCGATCCTCGAACTGGTCGTACCTGGCGGGAGCCGCGTTAGCTAGCACCACTGGAAACGGCGGAGGAGTGTACGTTGCCGAGTTTGGGGCGCCGTCCGGAATCGCGCTCGTAAGTCTGACGGTGAGTGGGCAGACTTGTTCGCTGGAGGAAGTGAAGGCTTCTCCGTTCGCCGAAAAGAACAGCCAGGGATTGTTGTCGATCGGCAGTTTTCCGCCGAGGTCTTTCTAGGGGAATCTGGAAGTCATCTGCAAGATTTGACCACGAACTGTAAGGAGTTGGAAATGCCTTCGCGCCTCAAATGGTCGCTGTTGATTGTTGTATGTGGAATTTCCTTTCTAAATTTGCGGGCGGATGACTGTCCGGCGCGCCCGACTTCCGGCAGCGTCGTGAGCGACCCCTTCGCCATTTACTCGCAGAATGGAGTCCTCAAGGCAAACTTCACACTAGCGCACTCGGTCGACGAATTCGGATATACGCACTACTGCTACAAATACAACGCCACCGGGCAAATCGAAGAAGCGCCCACGTTGCGTTTGAACCCTGGAGACACACTGAATCTCGAGGTGGCGAACCGCATTAAAGATAACGACCCGATGAAGTCGACGATGAAGATGAACATGGCTCCTTCCGATCAAACCTGCGGTGACGGCGGAGTGGAGACGGTCGACTCCACGAACGTGCATTTTCATGGATTGAATGTTCCTCCGATTTGCCATCAGGACGATGTGATCGACACAATCATTCAGCCGGGCACGCCGGCATTTAAGTTCAGCATTCAGATTCCGACCACAGAGCCGCCCGGCTTGTACTGGTACCACCCGCACATTCATGGCTTCACGGAGTTTCAGGTGAACGGCGGAGCGGCGGGCGCGATTGTGGTGGAAGGCATGGAAAAATATCGGCCTGAAGTTGCTGGGCTGACGGAACGCATCTTCGTGATTCGCCAGCAATATCTCGTGCCGTGGATCCCAGGCCCCTATCAAACGAGCATCAACCTCCAGGTCTCCCCGGCGGTAGGTCTGAAACCGATTATTCAGATGCAGCCGAATGGACAGGAGTTCTGGCGGGTGGCGAATGCGTCTCTGCAAGATTTTCTCGAGTTGCAGGTTTTGAGTAACGACAGACCAACGGATTTGGAAATGATCGCGCTCGATGGTTATCCGCTGGCCAAAACGAGAAAAGAGAAAACGGTTCTTATTCCCCCTGCCGGGCGCGCCGAATTCATCGTGACGGCTCCTCCGGTGGGAAACAGCGCAATTTTCTTCACTCAGTCTTACTCCACGGGACCAACCGGAAACGCCGACGTCGCCGCCGTGTTGGCGGATATTCAGGTGGGCGACGGGAACACGAAGCAGACGGCGAAGCAAGTAGCTCAGCCGGTGTTAGCTCAGGCTGCGCTTGTTCAGCCGACGTCGAAAATGCCGAAAGGCACCACCCCCGCGTCTTTCACAGATTTGAAATTTTCCGAGTTGGAAAATGTCAAAGTAACAGCGGAACGGAAGCTCTTTTTCTCGGAAGAATTCGGCGGCACGAATGGTCCGATCGAGTTTTACATAACGGTGGATGGCCAGAAGCAGAAGGTTTTCGAGCCGGATGAGAAACCGGTGATCACGACCAAAGTCGGGGCGGTTGAGGATTGGACGATCGAAAATCGCGCGCTAGAGACGCATGCTTTTCACATCCACCAGATTCATTTCAAGGTGTTGGAGGTGAATGGCAAGCGGGTTCCGGATAACGATCTGCGCGATACGATCGAGATTCCGTTCTGGACGGGGACCGGCCCTTATCCGAGCGTGAAGGTTCGCATGGATTTCCGCGATCCAACGATTGCAGGCACGTTCCTATTTCATTGCCACATTCTGCTACACGAAGATTTAGGGATGATGCACAAGATTCTGGTCGAACCGTAAGCCAGTTTGAGATCGAGATTCGAGGGAACGCGATGATGTGGAAACGAATCGTGATTGTGGGCATCATGTGCGGCGGGCTCTTGCTGCTTGCCGGCTACGTCACCGGAACGCATCATGCGGCCGTAGCTTATGCGGGCGGCGCGCCAATGCAGAGCGCGGTGCCGAAATCCTATGGCCGACTTGCTGCGGTGATCCCGGATTCGATCGGCACAGGCTTGGTGTTTGAGGATGCGCAGGGCGTGATTCGTTTCGTCAGTGTCAACGGGATGAAAGAAGGAGAACTGGCCCGGTATGAGGGGAAGGCGACGCATGGTGGGATTCCGCGAGCGTACGGGCATCTGGTGAGCGCGGTGGTGAACAACGGTAATACAGCGCTGATATTTGAGGATGCGCACGGGGTGATTCGGTTGGTGACGCTGGCGGGGGTAACTGAAGGAGAATGAGAAAGCCAATTCTTTGGCGCGCTGCACGGCTTTTACTACGGCCTTGATTAAGGTGACGCGCAGTTTGCCCTCTTCCAATTCCATGATGCCGTCGATGGTGCATCCGGCGGGAGTTGTGACGGCGTCTTTCAAAAGGGCAGGGTGATCTCCTGTTTCAAGAACAACGCGAGCTGCGCCCATCGTAGTCTGAGCGGCCAATAAGGTGGCGATGTCGCGCGGCAAACCGACTTTGACCCCCGCCTCGGCCAGCGATTCAAGAATGATGTAAATATAAGCGGGGCCGCTTGCCGACAGTCCGGTGACAGCATCCATGTGCTTCTCGTCGACGACTACGGTTCGTCCTACGGCGTCGAAAAATTTCGTGGCGATTTCGAGGTGCTGTTTGCTGGCAAACTTACCTTTGCACAGAGCGGTCATACCTGCGCCTAGAACGCAGGGGGTGTTGGGCATGGCCCGCACGACAGCTACTTCTTTTTCCATGGCGCGCTCGATCATATCGGTGGGGACGGAGGCGGCTACAGAGATGATGAGTTGCTTCGAGTTCAAGTGGGCGCGGATTTCACGGATCACGTCAGCAACCACCTGCGGCTTGACGCAGAGAAAAATGATGTCGGCGTTCTTTACGGCTTCGGAGTTGTCCGTGCTGGCATGCACCTTCAACTTCTGTTTGAGAGCGCGAGCGCGATCGGCGTGGGCGACCGTCGCCCAGGTTTGAGTAGGAGACAT
>JBEKPH010000137.1:0-4072 GCA_049520915.1 Terriglobales bacterium | reverse complement strand
AAGGCTCCTTTCTTCCCAGCGTCTTTGTCCTCAATACAAGACTACCGGGTTCGAATCGAGCCTTCTCTCTTATCCAATCAACTCATTCGCGTTCTTTGCGAATGAGTGGGTTCTCGACTGCGTCAAGGCTCTCGACCGGACGGCGCTTGATTTCCAGCGCCCACTCCTGAAAGTTTACTCGCACCGGTCCCGTTTCCCCATAACAGTAGGCTCGAAAACTACTCCACTTCCACTGCTCCGGACTCGTCACCAGCCCCCGTTTCACAGGATTCCGGTGCATATAGCGTAGCTTCTCGATCTGCTTGCGCGCGCTCCACACGTTGAAATCATAGAAGCGTCTCTGCCACACCGGCGCCCGCTCTCGCTGCCACAACACTGTCTGCCCGGCCGCAGCTCGTTTTGGTTTGCGATGCACGCGCCGCGAGAAACGTTCTTTGATCACCTTCATGACCACCGATGGATCGCCCACCTCGGGCTCGGTGATCAGCAGATGAATGTGCTCGGGCATGACCACATATCCGTGGACAACGAAGCGGTACTTGCGGCGAGCTTCTTAAATTTTCACAAAGAGGTCGCGTCGCCAGGCCGAACCTAACTCGGGTTGCCGGCGGTAGCAACTGCTGGTGATGAAATGCAGATCGTGCGTTCCATAATAACGGCGCAGGCGCTTGGTCACGCCGTCAGAATAATCCCAAGGGTTGGAGCATCACGGTGATCCACACACATTTGGATGGTGACAAAACCCACACATCGCAAAGTGCGCGATGTGTGGGGCACCCGCCCGGTGATGAAATGCAGATCGTGCGTTCCATAATAACGGCGCAGGCGCTTGGTCACGCCGTCAGAATAATCCCAAGGGTTGGAGCATCACGGTGATCCACACACAGTTGGATGGTGACAAAACCCACACATCGCAAAGTGCGCGATGTGTGGGGCACCCGCATTGTCTTGGGCACCCGGCTAAAACTCCTTGACAGACCAATCGGTCGGTACTATGATCGCTTACAAGTTTGCTCTAATCGGCAAGCTGGAATTTCATGCAGAGTGGCTGAGGGACGAGCCCTAGGACGCCACGGCAACCGGATCGGGATCATATATCTCCATCGCAGGTGCCAACTCTCGCCCGGTAACGGGGACCATGAGATTCGGGTACGCGAAAATTTGATTCGCACTTCCCGAGCCTCTTTTCCCATTTTTTAGGAAAAGGGGATTTCTATTTACTGGGGTATTTTTTACCCGGCTCGTCCCGCAGTCACAGAAAGAAGCAGCAGGATGAGCACGCCCGCACCAACGAACACCTACGAACTACGTTGCCGCGAATGCGGCAAGACTTGGGGCAATCAGGCACGCAGCATCTGCGAAGATTGCTTTTCCCCCCTCGAAGTCACCTACGATTACGATTCAATCCGTCCGCGAATTTCGCGCGATCTTTTTTCTTCGCGTGCCGCCAACATGTGGCGCTATCGCGAGTTGCTGCCGCTGCCAGCGGAGTTTCAGCCCTCCCTCCCAATTGGATTCACTCCGCTGGTCAGCGCGCCGCGTCTCGGCAAGAAGCTCGGATCGCGGAAGCTCTTCGTCAAGAACGACGCAGTCTGTCTTCCCACGTTGAGCTTCAAAGATCGTGTCGTCGCAGTCGCCCTCGCCAACGCGCGCAGCTTCGGATTCGATACCGTTGCATGTTCCTCGACTGGCAATCTCGCCAATTCCGTCGCCGCTCAAGCGGCTCGCGAAGGCTTCAAGGCCTGGATCTTCATTCCCTCCGACCTCGAGCCCGCCAAGATTCTTGGCACGCAAGTCTTCGGAGCGGAACTCGTCCGCATCAACGGCAGTTACGACCACGTCAATCGCCTCTGCTCGCAAATCGCCGACGAACACCGCTGGGGATTCGTCAACGTGAACCTTCGCCCCTACTACTCCGAAGGCTCCAAGACCGTTGGCTACGAAATCGCCGAGCAGCTAGGATGGCAGCTCCCCGACAACGTCGTAGTCCCGATGGCTGGTGGGTCGTTAATTACCAAAATCAAAAAGGCTTTCGACGAGTTGATTCTTCTCGGCCTGGTCGATCCGAAACCTGTGAAGTTCTTCGGCGCGCAAGCCTCCGGATGCTCGCCCATCTCGACCGCGATCAAACAGTACAGCAGCGAGATCGAACCGCAACGTCCCAAGACAATCGCCCGCTCGCTCGCCATCGGCAATCCCGCTGACGGACACTACGCCATCAGAGCCATCTCTAAGAGTGGAGGATGGTCCGAGGACGTTTCCGATCCCGAAGTCGTCACCGGCATTCAGTTGCTCGCCGAGACCGAAGGCATCTTCACCGAAACCGCCGGCGGAGTCACCGTAGGAACCGCGCGCAAACTGATCCAGCAGGATCGCATCCTGCCCGACGAAACCACCGTTCTCTGTATCACCGGAAACGGCCTGAAGACGACCGACGTATTGGCCGATCGTTACCAAGCCGAAGTCCCCATCGCTCCGAAGCTAGCCGAGTTCGAAGCATATCTTGCGTCGAAAGCAGAGAATCTGCCAGCCGAGTTCGCGCCAGCAGCACAAGACTCATCGGCCGCTGCAGTCGCATAACCGTCGCTGGTCGTTTGTCGTTGGTCGATCGCAGATTGCGGAAATGGCGGCCGTCCCGAAGTCGCTTCGCTAACGACCACCGACAGGCGACCAACGACTCGCAAATTTGGGCTTCGGCCCCGGAGGTTTTATGAGCATCACCGTTCAAATTCCCACCGCGCTTCGCCGTCTCACGGCCGGAAAGCCATCCGTTACTTGCTCTCCGTCGAATCTCAACGAACTATTCTCGGAACTCGACTCCCAGTTTCCCGACCTCAAGCCTCACCTGCGTGACGAAGCCGGAGAAACTCGCCGCTTTCTGAACATCTACGTCAACGAAGAAGACATCCGCTTCCTCGGCGGCCCATCCTACGCCTTTCAAGACGGAGACGAAGTCTTGCTGGTCCCCTCAATCGCGGGCGGATCGCGCTAAGCGAAGTAGAAGTAATGGAGAGCCGTGCGTCGCCCGGCAGGACGGACGAATGCGTCCGTCCCCACGTGGTTCGTGGTTGTATCCTCGCTAATGCGCCGAGATCCGCTGCGTAAGCTCATCCACCAGCTTCGTATTCTTCTCTAAGCAGCCTCGTAAAACTGTCGCCTGTTGTTTCGCAGTATTCCAATCTTTCTTTTCCACCGCCTCGGTCAATCCCGGAAGTTCCAAATGCGCATAGGTGAAACGTGCTCCATACAGCGTGTGCTTAAACCAAGGACGCCCTGGAATTCCATCCGGGTTCAGCCAGTTTCGCTCCACCTGCATCATCCCTGCGTTAACCTCGGACGCAAGCTTCGCATCGACTTTGCCCGAAAAGAGCGCCTGCTGCACCGCGGCATTCAGCTTCTTTCCCGAGTTCTCAAATTGTTGGATCTCGTCCAGCATCGGAGCGAGCTCGATCTGGCTCATGTCCTTCCCCTTTGATAGCTCGTCCACAAATTGCCAAATATTATCCGCATAACTGGCAAAGTCGAATGGCAACAGATCGGCATTCGCCAAGCGCAGAGCCAATGTCCCCCAGAGTTGCGACATCAACACGTGGTAGCGATATCCGGGATCGCCGAAGTGATTCATCCAGTAGAAATCGTCATACATCGAGTGATAGACGCCATACGGTCCCACAAAACCGAGTCCCATCACCGGCATTCCGACAAAGTTCAAAAAGACAGTGTGATCCGATCCGCTGCCGATCCGCGTGTCCGCCAAGTTGCCATCGGTCACTTCACGATCGTCTTTCGCCTCTTTCCGGCTTTGCGCGGCGCTCACCTTCCATGCCTCATACAGAGACTTGCCCGACGGATCCTGCAAGCTGCGCGAAGTTTCAACCAGCATGGGCTCGAGCGAAGCGACCGCACTGCCCTCGAAGTCCGCCCCAGACGTTGCCTCATCCACATTGAGATAAGCGACCGCCTTCTTGCGCAGCTCGTCGGCGTACTGCTCACCCCATTCCGTCGAGCCCGTCAGCCCCACTTCCTCGCCATCCCAGCTGCAAACAATTACCGTGCGTCGCGGACGCATCCC
>JBEKPH010000136.1:0-4145 GCA_049520915.1 Terriglobales bacterium | reverse complement strand
GGGGTTAACTTGGCTCCGCGTTCTGGATAAGGAACTCCGCAATGGGCGAAGATCGCCGCTCGGTTGTCCTGTTAACAGGGGCTTCGGGTTACATCGGAGGACGCCTTCTCAAGGCGCTTGAAAAAGCGGGTTGGCCCGTCCGCTGTCTTGTGCGACGTCCTGACTTCCTCAAACCCCGCGTTGCCTCGACAACGGAACTTGTTCAGGCGGATTGCCTCGATCGCGCATCACTGACGCCGGCAATGCTTGGCGTTGACACGGCTTACTATCTGGTCCACTCCATGGGTTCTGCCGGTCGGTTCGAAAAGGAAGATCGGCAAGCCGCAGGGAATTTCGCCGACGCCGCGCGCCAAGCAGGAGTTCGGCGCATCGTCTACCTCGGCGCCCTGGGCAACCAGGACCAGGCCCTTTCCGCCCACCTGCGCAGTCGTCACGAGGTTGCGGACATTTTGCGCGGCTCCGGACTCCCGGTCATCGAATTTCGTGCTTCCATCGTGATCGGCTCCGGCAGTCTCTCCTTTGAAATGATTCGAGCATTGGTCCAGCGCTTGCCCATCATGATCTGCCCACGCTGGGTTGCAGTGAAGGCGCAACCAATCGCCGTCGAAGATGTGATTGCGTACTTAATGGCCGCGCTCGAATTGCCGCCGGAGCAATCGTCCATATTCGAAATCGGTGGGCCTGATCAGGTCAGCTATGGCGAAATCATGCAAGAGTATGCGCGGCAGTGCGGCCTTCGCCGATGGATGATCCGTGTTCCAGTTCTAACGCCTCGCCTCTCCAGTTTGTGGTTGGGCCTGATCACTCCGATCTATGCCCGCATCGGCCGCAAGCTCGTCGATAGCATGCGCAACCCAACTCTGGTGCGCGACTCCTTGACATCGACAACCTTCGCCATCAAGCCGAAAGGGATGCGCGAAGCAATCGAGCGAGCTCTACGCCGTGAGGATCATCAGTTTGCCTTGACCCGCTGGTCGGACGCTCTCTCATCGAGTGGCGAGCCGCGGTCGTGGGGTGGTGTGCAGTTTGGCACAAGACTGGTCGATTCCCGCACCGTGCAAGTCTCAGTTTCTCCGGCCTCAGCGTTTACCCCAATCCGCCAGATCGGAGGCACCAACGGCTGGTACTTCGCAAATCTTCTGTGGTGGCTTCGAGGAGCCCTGGATCTCCTGGTAGGTGGCGTGGGTCTGCGACGAGGCCGGCGCGATCCGCACAGCCTCGCCGTAGGGGACGCTCTCGACTTCTGGCGAGTTGAAACCTTTGAAGCGGATCGCCGCATGAGTCTAGCCGCCGAGATGAAGATCCCCGGCCGTGCGTGGCTTCAATTCGAGGTAGAACCAAACAGTGAAGGTTCGCTGATCCGGCAGACGGCTATTTTTGATCCCGCGGGGCTGGCAGGTCTTCTTTATTGGTACGCGATCTATCCTATTCATAACTGGATCTTCAGCGGCATGCTTCAATCGATCGCCAGTCTCGCAGAGCGCGAGGCAAAGACCGCCTCCTTCGCATCGTAATTCCGACAATCACCACACTCGTCACGTGCTTTGCAGCCCGACGAACCGTCGTTGTTGAAAAATCGCGATTACACTAATCGTCGCTCAAGGACCCCAATAATCGAACTTGAAAAGAACGCCCTTGGGAATCTCGAATTTGATGCTTCCGCCACAGCCACACTCTATCGTGTGGCTTCCCGGTTCGATACGACCTGCGCGGCCAATCGAAAAAAGCCAGACCTTGCCGTCAACCTTGATCGGCCCACACCCGCCGCCGTTGTCATCCATAACGGCGAGGTAAGTGCTGCCGTCCTGCGATGGAGCGGCTGAACCTCTAAGTTGCCTGTCCGTGCAAGCGACGGACAGAACAGCCAAAGCGGCGAAGAATACCACGCGGATCATGCACCGAATCTCAGGCCATCAGGTCTGTAGTTGGTGAAAAATCGCGTTTGCATTAATTGACCGCGGGCGGACGTTTCAGCCCAACCCCGCGTGATTGCTATGCTTCGGCGTTCTGGCGAACTAGAATATGGCACTATGATCCGCAGGCTGTTCGTCGTATTCGCGCTACTGTTCGTATCAACGATAGCCTTGGAACAGGAAACTGGATCGCCGGATACCCGTGTGGCCCCGTGCGCATTGCATCCGGTAAACGGTCGCCTTTGCGTAAGCGAAGGAGTCCTGCTTGGGTTTCTTCTCCGGCGTGTCGCTCCCAAGCTTCCCATCGGAGCCAATCCAGATGGCGAAGTGATCTTGCACGTGGCGGTCGCTAAGAATGGCAAACCTCTGAAAATTGCAGTTATTTCAGGCGATCCCATGCTTGCGCATTCTGCCGTCCAAGCTGTCCGGCGCTGGCTCTTTATGCCCTATACCTACCGTGGCAAAGATGTCGAGATGGAGAGCGACGTTCATGTCCGATTCGCGACCTCAAACTAGCGCCGGGAGACGACGAGCACAGTTAGCGAAAAATCGCCTTTGCGTTAACTGGCGCAGGTCGAAATTCTTACTTAGCGAAATTGCCTGGTAGCAACAACTATTGGAATTCGCTGCAGAGTCAGCCTAGAGTGAAGACATGAGAGCGATAGCTACGCTTGCATTGATGGCAGCCTTTCTGCCCATTCTTGTATTTGGGCAAACGGCACAAAAAACAAGCACCTTCACAAACTCCGACGGTGCATTTCGCTTCGTTTATCCCGCCGACTTTCAAATTTGCACCCGAGCCAAGATCGACCCCTGCAATCAGTCCTACATTCCGGTTTGCCAGCCCGACAGTTTCGTTTGCGTGGTTTATCCCCCCGAGCAGTTCAAGGACACGAATTTCGAGGCAGCGTCGTTTCAGGTGAGAGAGATTCTTACAAAACAAGAGATGATGACCGCCGACGTATGCGTGACACCGTACCCGCAGAAGGACGGCGACAGAATCTCTGACAGGCCGAGTTTCCTGATCTCGGCTAAGCATCCAGTAGAGTTGATCGCTGGTGTCCAGTTTCTGCACGGTGTCGGAGGCGGCGCTGCCATGAGCCATTCCCTTAGCACTGACTTATATCGCGCCTTTCGCAGGCAAAGATGTTTTGAGCTAAGCGTTAGTCAAACTGAGACAGAACCGAACGTCTCCGATCCACCGATGAAGACGCTTACCCCCGCGCAGCGGAAGAGATTGGATCAGGCAATGTCGCTGATCCTCCATAGCTTTCGCTTTTCAGACTAGAACCAAGGGCTACCTGACTGTCGCAAAATCTTAGTTTCCTATCGACAAGTGCGCCGGCGGTGAGCATCGGCGGGGACCCAAGTGTATCCCGCCGGGGCACTTGCGATAGGAGGATTTGTAGGAAGCCGCTGGCGCAGCGGACGCGGGGGAGCTATGGGTTTTGGATGCGCGATGCGCGATTTGTTCGTTGAGCGGGCGGGTTGTGGGAATGGTAAAAGATGGTGGCGAGAGTGTTAGTAGGTCCGAAGAGGCGATCCGGTGCAGAGGATCGCATCCCCATTTACCCTCATCTTGTGCGTGCTCTGCCTCTGCCTCGCAATCGTACAGATCCTGACCAATCGTTCACTTCTCGATCGCGCCCATCTGTCAGCCCAAACTGAGGCAGCCCTATAGTTGGCGAAATCTCAGTTACGCTCACCGTAGTCAAAACGCGACTCCTGTTAACAATAGGTATCCTTATCGAACTATGAAAACGCAATTGTTCTTCGACCTCACAGCGGAAACGTCTTGCCCCTCCGTACATTTTCAGGAATCACGAGATGTCGAAGAAATCATTGAGGAATTACAGAGGCAGAATATCGGCGTCTTCGTGATTGACGGCGCTGCGCTTTCCTCACGGAAAGACATTTTCAAAGCGTTCGCAACGGCTCTGAAGAAACCGAACGGCTGGTACGGAGATGAGGAGTACGCAGACAACGCTGATGCCTTCTTGGAATATCTCGACGATGTATCGGAGTGGGTTCTCGCGAAAGGACGCGTCGTTCTTGTTCGCGGCTCGGAACAGTTGTGGCGCTCTAGCTAAGCTAGAGCGCGACTAGCTGGCCTATTGACCGAATGGCGGCAGTCTGCGACTGTTAGCCGCCATGCGCGCATTCACCTAGTCTTCGTGTGTTGATTAGAACAAGGCTTCCGAGCGGTCATGGTGACCCATCATGATCAGCGCG
>JBEKPH010000135.1:0-4184 GCA_049520915.1 Terriglobales bacterium | reverse complement strand
GATCGCAGGGTATAGATGGCCCCAATGTTGATGCCGTAACGAGCATTGAAGGAGCCGCTGGTGACCAGGTTGTGACGACGATCCGCGGGGGCGGGCCCGATGTCGTTGCCCGGCGTGTAGTAATTCGTGATGCTCCCCGGAACCGAGCCGGCCGCTGTATTGAAATTGTCGTATTGCTTGGACAGGGTGTACGACACCATGTACTGGTAGCGGTGGCTGAGGCGCTTGTCGAGGCGGACGTAGAGCGCTTCGTATCCGAAAGTTCCGATCGGCTGGATCTGCGTAATATTTGCCCAATTTGGAAGCGTGCGCAGTCCTGTGGTCGGATCGGGTGTGTTGATATTGTTGTTGACTGGTATGTGGGTAATTTTCGAATAGACGCTATCCACGTGCAGCGCGAGGTCACTTGTCAGTTCGTGCGAAACGCCAAAGCTTGAGTTATAGAATGGCGGATTCACAAGATTGCTTGCATTGACCGTGATGTTTGGCGCGGCGGTGGTGGGGTACGGTCCTGGGCCGAGGCCGTTGGGATCGGCGTAATAGGCGGTGGAAGCTGCGAAGGTAGGCTTGGTGAACTGAACACTGATCTGATGGATGTCATAAATTTCCTGGTCCATCCAAAGGTCTTGAATGTCTTCCCGGACAATTCCGAATCCGCCGCGCACGACGGTACGGCCGCTGGCAAACGGCGACCACGCAAAGCCGACCCGCGGGGCTACGTTGTGCCTGTCGCCGCCGTGGCCGAAATCAACATAGGGCAGAGGCGTGGAGTAGTCGGACTGCTTCAACTGGTTTAACCAGATACGGGTCTGCAGGTCGTAGCGCAGTCCGAGATTGAGGGTGAAGTTCGGCCGCACTTTCCATTCGTCCTGGATGTATTCGCTGTACCGGGTGCTCTCATCGACAAACGGAATGGTGTTAAAGGTAGAGGTAAACTTTGTGGGATTGGCGGCTTGCAGGCTGGACCAGTCAAAATTTGGATCGGTGGGATTGAAGTAAATGTCCTTGCTGAAAGTCCACGTGCCGAGCGGCGCAGCGACTGCTTGATTCTCGCGGGGAACATTCAAGATGTCTCCACCGATCTTGAGGTTGTGATTATGATGCGAGATCGATAGCGCCTCAACGACTTCCTGATAGTGGCCTTGGAATTGTGTGCCCGGAGTAAATCCCCACGTCATGCTAGGAAACTTGAAGACCGCGCTGCCCCCGGCGGCATAGGCTGCTGCCGGAGTGTAGCGTGGGTCAAACAGACTGGATTGCTTGGATACCGCAACCTGTACATTGAGCTGATTCACGACTCGAGGCGAAATTACCCAGGTGTGGCCGGCAGCTTCCGTCCATCCCTGAACGCCCTGGTCGCCGGCGCTGAAAGCGGAGTTCGTGCCGCCGGCGCATCCGTTGCAATAATAAATATTTGGATTTTGTACGAACGAGCGGAAGAACAGGCTCTGGTTCTCATTGATCTGCCAGTCAGCCCGTCCAAAGTAAGTATTCAGTGAAGAGCCTCCCCGGAACGTACCTTCGAGAGAGGAGTAGTCCTGAGGCTGGCCAGTAAATACGGTGAAATACTCCTTATCGTCGAGCCGCTCGAAAGAGCCGAAGTAGTGAAGCCGATTTTTTATGATGGCTCCGCCGGCGTCACCACCATATTGGTTTCGGCTAAAGGGAGCGATCGGGGTGCTGTTCGTATCGGAGGACAGCTGCGAATAGTAATCGGTCTGGTTGATGTAATGGTCACGGAAGTATTCGAACGCTTCTCCGTGGAACGAATTTGTGCCGCTCTTCGTGGCCACACTGACGACACCACCGGCTCTTCCGCCGAACTCAGCTGGAGCCTGGTTAAGGGTGACCTTGAATTCCTGAATCGCACCTTCGGGAATGTTGTCGCGCGGGTCGCCGGCGCCGGAGATCATGTTCTCCAGCCCGTCGACCAAATAGTTGGTTGCAGATAACATCGCGTCGCCGGTTCCGACGTTCGCGTCAGGCCGTTGCGACCGTGTGCTGTCGGTTCCGGTGCCGGGAAGAAGGAGAGAGAGCTGCGTCGCTTGTCGGCCCGCTACTGGCAGGGAGTCGATCTGATCCTGTTGAATGACTGCCGTGCCAGCCTGGCTGCTGGTTGGCTCGAGGATAAGCGGCTGCGCCGCAGTTACAGATACCGCCTGCTGCACGCCCTTCAAGGTCAGGGTGAGAGGTTCTTTGAACTCCAAGTTGACGGTCAGCAGAATATTGTTGACCGTCGTAATCGCGAACCCGTCACGCTCCGCCTCAAGGTGATAGGTGCCGGGCTGCAATCCGTCAAGGCGATACTGCCCATCGTTCTCGCTGACCGTCTTGCGAGTAGTGCCGGTGTCAAGATTCCGCGCGGTCACGGCGACACTCGGCAGCGCCGCCCCCTCCATGTCTGTGATTGTGCCGACAATGAGCGCGCCAGTCGCTTGCGCGGCAGCGGGTGCGGCTCCCGTAGCAACCCATAAAACAAGGCAGCAAAAAGCGTGAACTAGCACCACTCGTAGAGAACACCCGGTAATCAGTGGTGTTCTATGGGATCGACGCTCCCCTGCGTAAACAGAAGGAACCGTGGTGGAATGCGATAGCTGCTTATTCATTGAGTTCTGCCCTTTCCTCTCGATGAAGGTGTCCCAGGCGATTGGTATAAACTCCTGCCACCATCCGCGCCTGACGGCTTGATTGTTCAGATCTGCGCCCGCTTCGGGGGCTACATCCGAAATCACGCGTCCAGCAACGTGTTCAGAGAGTAGCGAGCGGCACCACGATTGAAAGGCAGTGTAACCAAGCGATAGACCACTGTCAAGATAAAGTCTATCGAGATACTAGAGAACGTGCATTTAATTCTTGTGGAGAGCCTCGAAAGTGGAGTTTATTCACTTTCGTTGCAATTCGTCTGCAACCCGTTGCGTATCGAGATCGGTCGACTTGATGTCGACACTCCACTCGACCGGAATTTTCTCTGGCTTGAAGCAAACCGTGGAGGTACAGGCTTGATATTCGAGGAGACCGCGAATGACAAGATGGGGCTGGGCGGAAAACAGAGGCAGCGTCTTGGGACTGCGAATAGCGGTGACGTCTTCGATGACAATCGTCTTGGATTGAAACACGGGGACTTTTTCTTTGAGCGTGGGAAACTCCAATATCGTCGATGGGGGGTAGAGGACGGGCTCCGCTCTGTAGAGATTGGAGGGATCGAGGGTCAGCTTTACGGGGTGATATCCGTTTACCTCCGCACCGGGGGCGTAAAGATGAGTATCGTCGCCGGGTTCGAGACGCACTGTCAGTTTGAAACGTGCTCCGGGAGCACTTTCCTGGTCGGACTGAGTGAGCGCCAGTTTCAAATTCGGCGTTTTCGCTACAACCGGCACAGATGCGGCCAGGGCCGATCCGGCGCCGAAGATCGTCTCGTAGAAATAATCCGCGGTGACGCGGTTGAGCAATGTGTCTTCGGAGTGGCGCTGACGAATCACTCCGTCGGGCCCGACCCAATAGAAATTCGGGATGGCAATCCCTACTTCGTGGCCGGTAGCTTCCTGGTTGCGAATGCCAAAGGCGTCGACAGTTGTGGAGTCTGGATCGGACAGCATGGTGTAGTGAATGTTGCGTCGCTGGGAGAAGGCCTTAAGAATTGCGGGAGAATCATAGGTGATGGTCGCAACCCGAATGCCTTTGTCTTCAAAGTGCTGCCGCGCCGATTCGAGGTCGATCATCTGCGACTTGCAGAAAGGGCACCAGTCGGCGGAGCGATTGAAGAGTAACAAAAGTCCGTTGGGACCTTTGAGGGAATCGAAGCTTCTGTCGTTACCATCCTGATCTTTCAGTTGGATCACCGGAATCTTGGCTCCGACCTGAAGGCTGCCTTGAACTTGTCCCCACAGTGCGTTGCCTGCGAAGGTAAAGAGAAATAGAAGCATTGCGCGCCCTAGCAGGGAACAGAAGTTTGCGGTTCTCACGGTGATCTCCTGATAGCAAAAGCGATTTTCTGTTTCACGATTGTTGTAATGAGCACTCGTTTCTAAATCACACGAAAAGCGTGTGTACCGTCGCGATCGAGTTGCTCGACGAGGCCGTGTTC
This sequence comes from Terriglobales bacterium, assembly GCA_049520915.1. Classification (GTDB taxonomy): domain Bacteria; phylum Acidobacteriota; class Terriglobia; order Terriglobales; family Acidobacteriaceae; genus Acidiflorens. The sequence goes on along the minus strand of JBEKPH010000135.1, from coordinate 100 downwards.
CCAATCCAGATAAGCTTGCATTGCAGTGGGCGTGGCGTCGATACCCTCGTAAGGACGGCGGTAACGGTCAATTGGGGGTGAGGCGTACTTTGGACTGGAG
>JBEKPH010000134.1:0-8972 GCA_049520915.1 Terriglobales bacterium | reverse complement strand
GGTTCCCGATGGATCCCCTCCTCGAGACGATTCTTCCTGCCCGTCGCCGCGCTGAGTCGCGTCTTCCGGGGCAAGTTCGCAGCCGGACTGAAGCAACTCTTTCTTCAGCACAAGCTCCAGTTCCATGGCTCACTCCAGAGTCTTGCTGAGCCCCGTCGCTTTCGCCAGTTTCTCCGACAGCTCTTCCACCAAGACTGGGTCGTCTATGCCAAGCCACCCTTCGGCGGTCCTGAACATGTTCTGAACTATCTCGCCCGCTATACGCACCGCGTCGCCATCTCCAACCATCGACTGGTGGCGTTCCAGAATGATCGAGTCTCGTTTCGCTGGAAAGACTGTGCGCACGGCGGCAAGCAGAAAATCATAACGGTTTCCGCAGATGAGTTTCTGCGACGATTCTCGATCCACGTTCTCCCGAAAGGGTTGGTCCGCATCCGCCACTTCGGACTTTTCGCTAATCGCAGGCGTGGCGATATGCTGTCACGCTGCCGCAATCTGCTCAGCGCGCACTGCCCAAGCGAGGCTGACACAACAACCCATCTGCGCTGTCCGGTTTGCGCCGGTCCCATGTTCACTATTGAACGGCTGACCAACAGCCAGCTTTATTTCCAATCGGCCCTGACCATGCCTGATTCCCAGAGGTGCAGCCTTGACTCCTCCTGAGATACCGATGGCGCAACTTGTTTCGATCAACGTCTGTTGTAGGTGTGTTCCAACACGCCATGCCCTCGTCTGCTCACGCAGCGACGGAGTCCCCCAAACACCACCCTTTCTGTCACCGGTCAAGACTCCAATGCGATGTTTAAGAACAACGCCGTCTCTCCCTTCGTCTCGGTTGCTTGCTTTAGAGACGCCCTACACCCGGCACGGACGGATTGAAATCCCATAGCCCACCGCGTCCGCCGCAAACGCCAGCGGCTCAGTTCAAACGACCCTATCGAAACTGCCCCGACCACACCACTGCGCACCCCCACACTTCTTCTTTCGGGGCAGTCCCGATAGGGCCCTAACGTTTCTCGATAGCTAGTTAAGCGCTGCTTGCCGTGCAGAACTTGCCTTTCGTGAGATAAGCTCGAAGCCCTTTGAACGTGCGGATTTTCCCGTTTCCTCAAGCCGTTTGCGACCCAGCGTAGGATTTCTTCCTTGGACTTGAATTTCGCCGATGGCCAGGGAGGCTTCTAACACGATCTGACTAAAGCCCAACCGATTGGCCTCCACCAGCACATTTCGGGCAAGACGCTCGGCTTCCGAAAGGTCTTTTACCGCCAATCGCGTGTAGGCATTCTGGATCTCGAGTGGGAGGCGGACCGTAACGTCACTGCTCTTTTTCGAAAGGGCGAGCGCTCGGCTCATCGCCCGTTGGGCATCGGCGAGTTTGCCCTGTTGCAGGAACGCCCGCGATAGCATGGCCTCAGACTGAATCTCATTGTCCGCTTCCCGTTCCGCCTGAAACTCCTGCATGGCCGCCTGGGCGAGAACTTCCGCGTCCGAGGCTGGTCCGGAATCGCAATCCAGTTCTGCGAGAGCCGTTTGCGTTTCGGCCACTGTGCCTTTTTCCCCCAATTGTCGCCGCAAGGAAAGAGCCTCATCATAGACCTTTCTGGCGCCATCACTGTCTCCCATCTGCCGCCGCAGTTTTCCCATCGACACGAGCGAAGCTGCGTAGTCACTCTTGTCGTCAATTTCGCGTTGGATGCCGGCGGCCTGCTGGTACATCTGCATTGCGCGTTGTAGATCGCCTTGGGCGGCCAGGACATCTCCCATATTCTTCATGTCAATTGCTTCCGAACTCCTATGACCCACCTCGCGCGCCAATACGAGCGCGTCTTTGTATTCGGCCAGGGCAGTTCCCAGTTGTCCCTCCGCGTAAGAAACTTCGCCAGAATTGGCTGTCGTCACCTGCATTCCGTGTTTGTCACCGACTTCCCGATAAGCTTCGAGAGCTTCCGCGTACCGCTTCTTTCCCGTAGCAAAATCCCCTCGTTGGATGTAGATGACGCCGATGTTTGCGAGTTCTCGAGCGGTCGCTCTCTTGTCGCCGGTCTGTCGCGCTAACGCGAGCGCTTGTTCATACAATTTTCTCGCCTGTTCCAAATCGCCTTGGTTGATGGGCACTTCGGCCATGTCATGCAGCGCCCCAGACTCGGCCGCCAAGTCTCCGGCGTCATGGAAAATCCGACGGCCCTCCTGGCAGTCGACGGTTGCCTGTTTCGGCTGCCCAAGAGCAGCCAGGGCACGGCATTGAAAAACTCGGGCACGCGCGACCAGCAGCCTCGCTCCCAGTGGAGTTGCTTTCTTAATCGCCAGATCGGCTGTTGCCACAACCTCTTTATTCTCGGCCAAAGAAAAGTCCGCCCACACTTCAGCCAAATCGATGCGCGGGTCCTCTTTCGCTTCCGCCGACAATGCCCGCAGCCTGGCGATCGATTTCAGAGCGTCGCTTCCGCGCTCTCCCGCAGTCTGCGCATTGGCGAGAGCGAGGCCATACTCAATGCTATCCGGGGAAGAGTTGGATAGCGCTTGATAAACCTCAATCGCCTTCTCCCAATCCTTATTGACTTCGTAGTAGCCGGCTTCCACCAGGGAGTGATCTTCACGCGAGAGGTTACTGGAGAGTTCCAAAGCTTTCTCCGCTTCCTGGCGCGCGGTTGCGTTGTAGCCGAGTGCCGTCCATGCTTTCGCCAGTTCCGCGTGTGCGAGAGGGTAAGCGGGGTCTGAGTTTACGGAGCGAGTCAGCAGGTCACGAGCCGCGAGTCCATCAAAAATCCGCAGCTTGGCGAGGCCTTCCGAGTAGAAGCGCATCGCCTCCGGGTTGGAAGGTATGGATGCCCGGATTCCGACCGATTCAATTTGGGACACTTCGGCAACTCCCAAATCTTCGCGCAACTTTCTTCCGACGCGGGAAACGAGGTCCAGTAACTGCGCCTCGGTACTGGTTTCCGAAACCGTGGCGATGGTTTCTCCCTTGGCCGTGTCCTGAAGACGAACGTCAAGCCGGATTTGGCCTTCGGGGTCTCTTCCCAAGTCAAGGTAGGATCCAACGACGACGAAGTCACTACCAAGATTCTTATGGACCTGTCCGAGGGTGGCGGGAGCGAGGCTTTCTTTGTCGTGAAGGTCGAGGTTAATTTTCATTCGCGCAACGGTTTCTCCGGGAACCGTGCGCAACTTTTCACCAGCCGCGAGTTCCGTCGCCAGCATCTCGGACAAAGCAGTTGATACCCACGCCGTCTCGGGGCGGTCGGAAAGATTCTTGAAGCCCAGGATGGCTACAGAACGCCGCGCTTGAACCGGGGCGTTCGCCGTTTGCGCTATGGCGGCATTTTGGCGCGTGACCCTGTGCGCTTGCCAGACCGCCAGGCCCGTTACAACGCCCAGAACCACGAGGGCTGCGGAAAGTGATTCCTTGTGCCGGCGAAGGAATCTCCCGCTACGGTAGGCGATCGTGGACTTGCGTGCCGTGACCGGCATGCCCGACAGATAGCGCTCAATGTCCTGCGAGAACTCTTCGACAGAACCATAGCGGCGTACAGGTTCTTTCCGCAGCGCCTTCATCACGATGGTGTCCAGATCGCCGCGCAGCTGGCGCTGCAGCTCAGTTGGCTGCAAACCGCGTTGGGTGGCGACCGACTCCGGGGTAATTGCAGTTCGCTCCTCCCCGCCACGAGCCACTTTTTCTTCAGTCCGGTTAATAACAACGCTCGCCTTTTCGGGATCAGTTTCGCAAACCAGCCGCTCCATTTCCAAAAGAGACTGTCCCGTACAGCGATACGGGCGATGGCCAGTCAGTAATTCAAAGAGCAATACGCCCAAGGAATAGACATCGGTTTCGGTCGTAACCGCTTGCCCGCGGATCTGCTCTGGGCTCGCGTATTCGGGAGTCATAGGACGCCAGTCAGTTCGAGTGACCGGTGCCGTTTGGAAGCACTCGGGATTCAGCAGTTTGGCGATACCAAAGTCCAGCAGTCTGGGCGTACCGTCTTTTGCGATTAGAATATTGGCCGGCTTGAGATCGCGATGAATCACCAGCTTTTCATGCGCGTACTGGACGGCAGAACAGACCTCACAAAACAGCCGTAAGCGGTCGTCGATGGAAAGCCGGTGAAGATCGCAGTATTGGTCAATGGGAAGGGCCTCCACGTATTCCATCACCAGATACGGCAAACCCTCTTCGCTGCTACCGCCATCGAGCAGCTTCACGATGTTCGCGTGGTCCAGCGCCGCCAGCGTCTGGCGCTCGTTGCGAAAGCGGTTCAGGACTTGCTCAGTGTCGATTCCGGGTTTGACCATCTTTATGGCGACTTGCTTGCGATAGCTCTGGTCGTCGCGCTCGCCCAGATAGACCACCGCCATGCCGCCCTGCCCAATTTCGCGGAGGATGCGGTACGCTCCGATCCTTCTTCCCGTCATTGCACGCGATTGCGCTGACACCAGATCGGCAACCGGACCATCCTCAAGAAAGGTGTCGGCGCCATCGAAGCTCGACAGCAGCGATTCTACTTCGCTGCGCAGAGCGTCATCGCCCGCGCAAGCGTGATGCAGGAAATTGCTCCTGTTCCCGGGATCTTGCTCCAGAGCCAATGCGAACAGCTCCTTTACCTGGTCCCATTTCTCAGGCATTCTTCTCTTCGCCTCTGCGTAGTTCACGCGCCAGCCAGGCCTTGGCCAGGTTCCAATTGCGCTTCACGGTCGTGCGCGAAACTCCCAGAACCGCGGCGGCCTCATCAAGATCCAAGCCTCCGAAAAAACGCAATTCCACAAGCTGGGCCTGCTGTGGATCGACCTTGGCCAGCCGGGTGAGAGCTTCATCCACGGCAATAACGTCAGGGGCTTTTCCCTTGGAAACGACTTCCGCTTCCTCCAGGAAAACCTTCTCGAATTCGTTACCGATGCGGCGCATCAGTTGCGCCGCGACACCCATGAACTGCTCCTTATTTTTCCAGTGCGCCTCTCGCTGATCGGTCAAGCGAAGATACGCTTCATGCACGAGGGCGGTGGTTTGCAAGGTGTGATTGCTGCGCTCCCGCCGCAAATAACTGGACGCCAAACCTCGCAGTTCCGAGTAAAGCAGCACAACCAAATCGGCCGCTGCCTTGTCGTTGCCCACATTGAGAGTGCCCAAAAGGGCGTTGATGTCCGTTGGTGCATCCATGGGGACCTCGAAGAGATGATCGGGACCATGCGACCGGAAACAGAAGCCGTGGTCGCAACCACTTCAATTTAGAAAATAGATAAAGATGAAAGCGAGGAAGGATTCCACGTGAGCCGGCAGACATTCCCCGTCCTCCAGGGAATGGCGCCGTCTATGGCCGTGAAGTGTATACCGTGCCGAATGATAAGCCAACAGGGGTTACGCCTTTGTATTTACACACTTGGAGCCTGCTCGCGCAGAAACCAGGCGCGCCGCGCTGAACTGCCCGAAAAATGTGAACCTTTTTCCGCGACTTCTTCGCGTTACCAGATAGAGGGCGACTTTGGATCGTGGGGATGGGGGACAAGCAAAAGTCAAGCCCCATGACCTTGTAACCAACGTGAAACATGTCCTCAACTTCAATTAGCAAAGAGGAGAATATATGAGCAAGCTCTCGAAAGTGATGTTGTTGGCTTTAGCCGTTGCATCGTTCAGCATCTTTTCCAACGCGGCAGCCACCAAGCACGTCCTCCAGGGGACGTACATCAACAATGGGAATTACAACGCCGACGTCCCGGCAGCAACCTTTACGCCGATTGACACTCAACTCATTGTGACCTGTCCGGGGACAACGGGGACCTGCACGATCGAAGCCGACATGTGGGTGCAGAACTCCAATGGCACGGAAGCGACGCCGAATTCGATATGCCTTTACGTGGACGGAGTTGCTTCAGGTGGTTGCCCATTCGCTGGCGGCGCCACGGACCCGGGCTACTTTGAGACCATGACATCTTCTTGGCCGGTCTCGGGCCTGGCTCCCGGCGAGCATACGGTCCAGACCTTCGTCTATTCGACCCATGGAGAGTTTGTCGGCGACCACACCTCAAACTACCGAGTCTACAAGCCTTAGCTTGGCCCGTGTTTTGCCCACCCAGTGTGGGTGAGAGGGCGATACCGTCCCGTGGAACCCGGTCGAACCTGGCCGTTCCACGGGACTGCCGCATTGCAATCGGCGGCACAGAGGAAAGCAGGGCCGTGGACGCTTGGTCGAACCAAAAGAAATGTGGACCTTTTTCCGCGGCGTCTTCGCGTTACTAGATAGAGGCCGAGTTTGGACGTGGAACCAAGACACGGCCGGGGAAATTGGCCGCAAGGCATGGTTATCAAAATCTGACTCAAGGAGCAGGTTATGAATCGTATAAGCGTATGCCAGGGAAACAATGTGCGCCGCACGCGTGAGGCGCTTTCGGTTTTTGCCGTGATGCTTTTCGGACTCGTGTGCCTGGCTTCGGCTGCCGCAAGTGACGCGCGTTATGCCTACGTGCCGGGCAACAACGGGATGTCCATCTATACGGTAAACGGCAAGACAGGCCAACTGCGGAGCAACGGCTATTTCTATCCGGGGTCGGCGCTAGGCTACGCGACCATCGATCCCTCGCAAAAGTTTCTGTACGCGCTCGGGTCCGCAACTCTCGGACCCAACTCCATCTCGGCTTTCACCATCGATGCCACTACCGGAGCGCTTACCGAAGTCAGTAGCTCCCCATACGCAACGGGAAACGGGCCTGTCTCGGTGACGGTCGATCCGCAGGACAAGTTCGTTTATGTTCCGAACGATAACTCCAACAATATTTCGGCGTACACCATCGATAGTGATACCGGCGCGCTGACTCCGGTACACGGATCGCCTTTTGCGGCGGGCGATGAACCGCTATCGGTGGTAATCGATCCGACGGACAGCTTCGCCTATGTCAACAATGTGGACGACAGTCCGGGCGGAGACGTCTCGGGCTACACGATCAACGCCACAACGGGCGTGCTGACTGCCATGCCGGGCTCTCCTTTCTTGTCTCGATCCGGTGCGTTTGCGGTGGTAATCGCCCCTTCCGGAAAATTTGGGTATGTGTCGCAACCCGGCGAAGTCACGATTTTCAGCATCAATGCCACCACCGGCATCCCTACGGCTGTCGGATCGCCTTTCGCCGTGGAAGGGACCAGTTTCGAGTCGATGGTGATGGCTCCTTCAGGGAAATTCATATTCATTCCGGGGTTTACTAACCCCGGTACGGTTGCGGCCGTAAAGGTCAACCCAACCACTGGCGCTCTGAGTGCGGTAGCGGGCTCACCGGTCGCTAGCGGCGACTCTCCCAGCTCCGCGACTGTGGATCCGGGAGGGAAACTCCTTTACGTGACGAATAGTGGTTCCGGCGAAGTCTGGACTTATAGCATCGCCGCCAGTGGAAAGCTCACTTTATTAGATGAGGTCCGCACAGCGCGGGCATCTGCGGCGCCCGTGTCGCTGACCACCGGCAGCGCTGCGGTTGCCTACACACCCAAGTTCGCTTATGTTGCGAATCAAGGGTCAGGAACTGTTCCCAGCACGGTCTCGGCGTACACCATCGCCTCGTCCGGCCACCTCTCCGCAGTCAGCGGCTCTCCGTTCGCGGACGGAGGGTCGGGAGTATTTGCGTTTGCGAACTCGGTGACGGTCGACCCCTCCGGCCGGTTTGCATATGTGGCAAACGGGAATACCAATAACGTTGCGGCCTATACCATTGACGCCAGCACCGGCGCCCTGACCGAAATCGGCTCCCCAGTGGCGGCGGAAACAAATCCGTTTTCGGTTGCCGTGGACCCTTCGGGCCGATTCCTCTATGTAGCGAACAACGGTTCTTACAACATCTCGGGCTTCGCTATTAATTCGAGCACGGGCGCCCTCACCGCGCTTGGTAGCTCCCCCTTCTCGACCGGGACGACCTCTGCGGGACCCGTTTCCGTCACGGTGGATCCAACGGGCCAATTTGTCTACGTCGCAAACAGCTCTCTGTTTGACGGTAGCATCTCCGCTCTTGCGATCGATCCCGCCACGGGTGCACTGACGTCGGTCTCCGGTTCGCCATTCGTCGACACGCAGGACCCAGGCTCGGTGGCGGTGGACGCTTCGGGACGTGCCGTTTTTGTGGCTAACCTGGAACAGGTGCCCGAGTCCGGTGGTCAGTACAAAATGTTGGCGTTCACGATTGCTCCTGGTTCGGGTGCCCTGACAAACCCATTCCCCACCGTGAACGTGGGCGCGAGCACTCCTTCGGTGGTGACCGATCCATTGGGGAGATTCCTGTACTCACCTCAGAACGCGGAAGGCGGAATTCTGTCGTTCAGCTTTAACACCCAGACACTCCAGTTTTCCTTTCCCATCGACGCACCCAACATCTGCGTCGATAATGACGGGCCCACTTCGATGACCTTGGATATGTCTGGCAAATTCGTGTACGTGGCAAACTCGAGCACAAACAACGTCACCGCCTGCAAAATTGACCAAACCACCGGCGACCTGAACAACATTGCCGGCGAATCCGCGATTCCGGCAGGTGCAAATCCTTCATCGGTGGTGACCACGGGAACAATTCACTAGAGTTGTGCGGAAGGCGACGGGTGGAAACATCCCTCCCCTCGTGAGTAACAAACGGGCGACCACAACATCACTGCCGGGGAGTCCGGCAGGGCCTCCCGTTTGTTACTTTGAGGGTTGGACGATGATCGGTCTGCAGAGGATCAAACTCGCGTTTGGAACCGATGACCAAAGTAGGAAGATATTTCCCCAGAAGTCTTAGTGCTGTATCTGAAGCGCCCCTCCACAGCGTCTCAACTCCCAGTTCTTCGCTGGGGGGCGCTTCAGATACAGCACTAAGACTTCCCGTTACCAATCTGGCCAACTTCCTCCAAGCCCGTTTGAACGAAGCCTTAGCGGCAGACGCTTTCGCGTGCTCGGTATCGGCAGTGTGCCTGTGAGCGGATAAGGTTGGGTCATAAGGAGATCACCTATGACCCACCTTCGCAAAAT
>JBEKPH010000133.1:0-5103 GCA_049520915.1 Terriglobales bacterium | reverse complement strand
CTTGATCATGACTTGGATTACGATCGGATCCAGCGCGCCGGCCTCGGGCGGTTGTCGGAGACAAATTCGTCCTTTCGCGAAGAGGGCGCTAAAGAAAAAATCAACCCGCTCGGCCGCTGGAAAGAACGCCTGACAACTGGAGAAGTCGGCGCCATCGAGGCTACGGTCGGCGATTGCCTGGAAGAGAACGGCTACCCGCTTTCCCTCCCCGCCTCCCAGCGCAGCCGCAGTTTACGGCAGTCGTGGATGCGCGGAATGTACCCGGCGTTTCTCGGAAGCAAGCTGTGGGCGAAGTTGCACACGCCGATCGGCCGGGTCGCGAACATGTCTGCCCTTGAACTCGAGGACGAACCAGTTCCGGTGGCGGAGTCAGTCCGATCCTAGCGAATTTGAATTTTGCGAGCTCTGACACACAACAGCATGAATCCGCTAACCACAATTCCGGCTCAGGCTAAGACGAAAAACTCGGATAGCCGCGTTGAAACCAAGCCCGCGGGTGAGTCGGGTAAAGTCGTCGCTCGCGGCGCACGCTCTACTGCTCCTGTCTTTGTGCTGGGCTGTGGGCGTTCGGGCACGAAGTTTCTGTATCACACGCTGCTTTCCGCCGGCGGTTTCGCCGTTTATCACGCCGAAAGCAACGCCTTTAACCTGCTCGGACTGCGCTTTGGCAATCTCGCCCATCGTGGCAATCGTCGCCGATTACTCGACGCCTACTATAAGAGCAAGCTCTTTCAGCGCACCGGACTCGATCCCGCCGACATCGACCAACGTGTCATGGAGGATTGCCGCAACGCTGGCGACTTCCTGCGAATTGTGATGGAGACTATCGCGGCGAAGCAGGGAGCACATCGCTGGGCGGAATCGACGCCCCTCCACCTGCTTTATCTTCCTTTCATCAAGAAGGTCGTTCCCGACGCCCTGGTCATCCACATCATTCGCGATGGCCGCGACGTGACTGCGTCGCTCCATCGCATCGGATGGATTCGTCCGCTGCCCTGGGACCGAGCTCGCGCTTTTCTGGTACCCGCCATCTTCTGGCGATGGATTGTGAGCAAAGGTCGTCGCTACGGCAAAGCCTTGGGCCCGGATTACATCGAGGTGCACTACGAAGATCTCGTGCAAAACCCGCGAGAGACGCTGGCGCGCATTGGCGAATTCATCGAGCACGATTTGGACTATGACCGGATCCAGCAGGTAGCGCTGGGATCGGTACACAATCCGAATTCGTCATTTCGCGGGGACGGTAAAGAGACGGAAGCCGCAACCATCGGGCGCTGGAAACGCATGTTCACCGCGCCGCAGGCTCACGACATCGAATCCAGCATTGGCAACTTGCTCTCTGACACCGGTTACACGATTGAGACGCCGTCCGCCGACCTTCATCCGTCGCTGCCGGTGCACATCATGAACTTCGTCTATCCGTTGTATTTTGATTTCAAACTTTGGCTGAAATCCGATACTCCGCTCGCCCGCATCGCCGACAAAGGACGCATGGGCGTTCCGGACTCCGTTGCCAAGCCGGGAGCGTAAGTGCCAAGAATGGACGCGATTTCCCTAACCTGGCAACCCGCGGGATCATTTCATCATGTGGGCTTTGTCGTGGCTTCGATTCCGAATTCGATTCAGGGCTTCATCAGTATGTTGCATGCGGATTGGGACGAACAGATCATTCATGACCCCAATCAAAATGTGCGTGTCACCTTTCTGAAAAGCGGACACGCCGGCGATCCTCTGTGGGAATTGGTGGAGCCGGCGGATGAAAAATCCCCCGTCCACGCACTCGCGGCAAAAGGCGGAGGACTGCATCACGTTTGTTACGTCGTGGATGATTTGGAGCAGGCTCTGGCTGGGGCCCGCGCGCGGGGCGCGATCATCGCTCGCTCACCCGTGCCCGCCGTGGCCTTTGGCGGACGCCGTATTGCCTGGATTTATACAAAGAATCGCCTACTGATCGAATATCTCGAACGCTGATTTGAAACTAGCATGATTGCAGCATGGATGAACTGAGACCTTGGTGAATGTCTGATTCAACATCCAACTCGTCTCACGGTGATCGCAGCCCGGCAAACCTGCGTGTTGACATCGATCGTTTGATTTCCGAGCGCACCTTCGACGTCGCCCTCAAACGCTTGGCGGATCTTTGGCGGCGCGATCCTGCTTCGGGTACCGCCAGCTTTGTGACAGCGAAACTCGGCGAACTGCGCGACCAGGCCGCGGACCCGCTTCCTCTTGCGAAGTTCAAACTCGCTATTCTCCGATCGTTTACTGTCGAGCCAATCGTGCCTCTGCTGCGCGCTGAAGCTCTCGCCTACGGAATCGATCTCGAAATCCACGTCGGCGACTTCAACACCTACGCGCAAGATATTCTCGACGAGAAGAGTTCGTTGTATCGCTTCGCTCCTAACGCGGTCGTGCTCGCCGTACGCGCCGACGAGGCCGCGCCCGAACTGTGGAATGGTTTCGCCGACCTGTCGCCTGAGGCGGCGCAACAGGCTGCGGATCGCGCCGTTCGCGGCTACGAGCAGCGGGTTCGTACCTTTCGCCAGCACAGCCAGGCCGCATTGATCGTGCATTCCCTGGAACGGCCTGCCTTCCCGAGTCTGGGACTCCTCGACGATCAATCCGAATCAGGACAATCCGGACTCATTCGTAAAATCAATCGCGAACTGCGACGCATCGCTTCCGAGACGCGCGGAGTATATGTACTGGACTACGATGCCCTCGTGGCACGGCACGGAAGCCGCCATTGGCACGACGAACGCAAGTGGCAGATGGCGCGCCTGCCCATCTCTGCCAATCACCTGCTCGATATGGCTCGCGAGTGGATGCGGTTTGTCGTTCCCCTCAGCGGGCGCATCGCCAAGGTTCTAGTCGTCGATCTTGATAACACGCTTTGGGGCGGTGTGATCGGCGAAGAGGGCATGGCCGGCATCAAGGTCAGCGCGGAATATCCGGGCGCGTCGTACCAGGCTTTGCAGCGCGCTTTGCTCGACCTCTCGCGCAAGGGCATTCTGCTGGCGGTTTGCAGCAAGAACAACCTCGACGATGCCCTCGAGGCAATCGATAAACATCCCGGCATGTTGCTCCGGTCGAGGCACTTTGCGGCCATGCGGATTAATTGGACTGACAAGGCGCAGAATCTTCGCGAAATTGCGCTGGAACTCAATGTCGGCATCGATTCGCTCGCTTTTTTCGACGATAATCCTTTTGAGCGCGAACAGGTGCGTGCCGCACTTCCGGAAGTGACTGTTATCGATCTGCCGAAGAACCCGCTGGAGTACGCTGCCACGGTGCGAAATTGTGCCGTCTTCGAGCGGCTCGCGCTTTCAGCCGAAGATCAGCAGCGCACGGAGATGTATGCCGCCGAAAAACAGCGCTCGGGCGCGGAACAGAATTTTCAGTCGAAGGAAGATTTTTTTCGTTATCTCGAGCAGGAGGCCGAACTCGAACCAGTCTCAGAGCTCAACTTAGCGCGAATCGCCCAACTCACCCAGAAAACCAATCAATTCAACCTGACCACGCGTCGTTATACCGAAACCGAAATTGCCGAGATGGCGAAAAAGCCGGAGTGGAACATATTCTCGATCCGTGTGCGCGACCGCTTTGGGGACCACGGCCTGGTGGGTGTGGCGATCACGCACGATGAGGGCGAGCGGTGTGAAGTGGATACGTTCTTACTGAGTTGCCGCGTGATTGGAAGAACGGTCGAAACCGCCCTTTTGGCTCATCTCGCCGAAAGCTCCGCCCAGCGCGGCCGCAAGCAGCTGTTTGGATGGTTTCTGCCAACGAAAAAGAATGCTCCGGCGCGTGACTTCTATGAGCAGCACAATTTCGTCCGCGAGGAATCCGATGCTACAGGCTCCCGTTGGACCCTCGATCTGAAGACTTCCACTCTGCGCTGCCCCGAATGGATTAAGCTGAACGTACCAATGCGGAACACACCGATGTTGAACATGCCGACAGAAACTTCCGTGGGAGGAAAGAATTGACTGCCAACACATTTGAAGAGGTCCGGGCCGTAGCCAGCGATATCTTCGGGGTTCCACCCGGCCAGATCACGGCCGAGTCTTCGCCAGAGACCATCGAGAACTGGGATTCCATGCAGCACCTCAATCTCGTTCTGGCCATTGAAGAAAAATTCGGCGTGCAACTTGAACCCGAAGACATCGAGCAGATGAAGAGCATCGGGGACGTCGCCGCCCTGGTCACCAAGCTGCAATCGGCGGCGCGCTAGAATATCGAAGTTTGTCATCCTAAGTGCGGCGAAGGGCCTCTGCGAATCGCAAACTCCCTATCCATCGCTCTCAATCCATGCCCATCGTCATCCAGCCCTACCGTCCCGAGCTCGAACCCGCGGTCGCCGATTTCAACCAACGCCTCCGGCGAGCCGGGCTGGACGAAAACATGGTCTTCTACCGCTGGGCTGAACCGCGCTGGTTGCCGCGTGTCGCGCAGTCTCACATTTATAACGAATTCTTCGTCGCGGTCGACGGCGGAGTCGTCCGTGGCGGGTACGCACTCAAGACTCAGGATTTCTTCTTCCCCGACGGCCAGATCCGATCAATCGGGTATTACCATCATCCGTTGTCAGAAGGCATCGTCAACAGGGCTCATGCCATCGTGGGCACGCTGCTCTTGCGCGACGCCATGCAGCGCGCTCCGCTCCTCTATTGTCTCGGGATGGGCGGCTACGACAACCCGCTGCCACAAATGCTCGTGCGTCTGGGGTGGGCTCACTGTCTGGTGCCGTTTTTCTTTCGGATTCTCCGTCCCTCCCGTTTTCTGAGAAACATGGAGACCTTGCGCTCGTCCACGACGCGAAAACTGCTGTTGGATCTCGCGGCCTATAGCGGCGCAGGGTGGGCCGGATCGAAATTGTTCCACGCTTATCGCGCCGTGCTCGCGCCCAGTCATGGGGATCTGGAATGCCTTGAGGTCGCCAATTTTCAGTCAAATGATCCGACTCAAGACCCACAGTTAGTTTGGGAAAAGGCTCGCCAGACTTGCTCATTCACGGCGGTCAGAGATTCCGATGCCTTGAGCATCTTGTATCCTCCAGAACAAACTCATCTCACACGGCTGATCGTGCGGCGCAACGGTTCG
>JBEKPH010000132.1:0-5169 GCA_049520915.1 Terriglobales bacterium | reverse complement strand
ATCCAATCACACCTCCCATTGAAAAACGGAGTAGGAGCGCGCTGGCAATTCAAGTCTAGTGCGTCCGCCAGTAGTTGAGGGCTTGTCCGCTGCCTGCGGAGCGACCCGTTGGGGCACGTCGAAGCTGTTAGAGGCCTTCAAGTCGCCACCGGTAAGTGTAGTCGAGCTGAGCGCCTTGCTCGGCGTCCAATCCTGCCAAATAATCTCGACTGGATGAGTTTTTGTTAAATCGCGATTCAGGATGAACATGGAAAGCCTGCCAACCACTGGATTCAGAGTTGCGGCCACATCCAGATACGGAACTTGACCCATCCCCAAAACCTCATAAGTTGGCGATTCCACCAGCACGTCGAGTACGTTTCCCTGCGCAAATTGCAGCGCCCAGCTGTAGGGATAATAGATTGTTTGCCTAAGTAAGCCGTTCGAATTCGTAACCAGGGGAGCGATTACGTTCACGAGCTGTGCCAGACACGCTATTTTTATCCGGTCCGCGTTCCGCATCAGCGTGTTGATGATCCCTCCCACCAACAGCGCATCCTCCAGGTTATAAACTTCTTCGAGTAGATGTGGAGCTTCGTGTTCGTGTCCGTTGAGCGCATCGCCGCTGCGCTCGCGATACCACACGTTCCACTCGTCAAACGACAGCCACAACTTCTTTGGCGATCGTTTGTGGCCCCGGACCAGATCGCAAACGGCCAGCGTCTCCGCAATCTGCTGCTCCATACTGAGGTTCATCGCTAAAAACTTCGCGCTGTCCTCGCCGGTTTCATCTTTAGTATTTCCGATATAGCGGTGCAGTGACAATGCATCCACGTATTCATAACACTGCTCCAGGACCTCGCGATCCCATTCCAGGTAGGTCGCCATCCCCGGTCCGCTTGACCCGCAGGCGATTAGCTTCAGAGAAGGATCCACCGCGCGCATCTGCCGGGCCGCATCTTGCGCTTTCAGGCCATACTCGGCCGCTGTCGTGTGACCAATCTGCCATGGACCGTCCATTTCATTCCCCAGGCACCAGTGTTCCACCTTATGCGGCTGTTCAATACCATGAGAACGACGCAGGTCGCTCCACTTGGTTCCTTTCTCAACGTTGCAGTATTCGACGAGCGCGGCCGCCCTTTCCGTTGTACCTGTGCCAAGATTGAGACCCATCAGCGGCTTCGAGCCCACCATCTTGGCCCACGCCATGAACTCATTGGTTCCGAACTGATTGGTGTCAATCGTGTTCCAAGCCTTGTCTAGGATCCGCGGTCGATCTTTCTTGGGCCCTACCCCGTCGAGCCAGTTGTAACCTGACACGAAATTGCCGCCAGGGTAACGAATGATTGGAACGCCGAGCTGACGCACTTGTTCCAACACGTCGCTTCGAAATCCAACACTGTCGGAGAGGGGAGAACCGGGATCGTAGATTCCCTCATAGATGGCGCGCCCCAGATGCTCTAGAAATGATCCGAAGAGGTTGCGGTCGAGTGGTGCAATCGTACGACGGGAGTCAACATATATATGAGCGACATTTCCGGAGGTTGATGAAGGCTGAGCGAAAGCGCAGGACCCGAGGAAAGAGCTCGCAGAGCCTGCAATCCCAGCAGTAGCAGCCTGTTTGAGAAATTCTCGCCGTTTGTCGGAAAACATGTTTTGAGTCTCCTGAGCGGACATCATCCGATGCCCTCGCTTTCAAGCTTCTACTTTGTGATAGAGACGATAGGTTTCGTCGTGCAGCGCCGAAAATGGTCGAAAGGTCAGCCAGCGACCCGCGCTTTGCGCCACCCAATCCTGCGAAGATTGAGAGGTCGCGGTCGCTTTGTGCGGACGGGCTTCCTGCTCGGCGCGACTCAATGCTTTTTTCGGCAAATGCGGAAGCACAGCGTCAGTGCTGCGTTTGAGCCCATCGAGCGCGATGGGATCCGCGGCAAACTCGTGGGCGTCAATCAGGCCGCAGCACGTCTTATCGAATGTGTAGCCGGGCAACCGGAAGTCGGCGTAGAACTTCCCTGTCGGTTCTACCGTCTCGGCATATCCTCGCACTAAGCGGTGCACCTTTACCTGAGTGGATTTCGAACCCGTAACGGCATAAGCTCTCGCCAACCCGGACACAAACTGGCCGAAGGAGTGGGCCGGTATGAAACCGTGAAAATTGTTGGCAGGATCGAAGTCAGCGCTATCGTCGTACCAACCGCCGAGATAGGGGCCGGGAGCGGGCATTCCCCGCCGCTGCCGGAACGGCTTGAGAAGGCCGTCCTCGTCCAGATTCACGAAAACTTTGTGGTTGTTTTCAAACTGTTCACGGAGCAAGCCCTCTAGCAATTGGACCTGCGAATACTCAAACACCGCGAGCGGAGAATCAACCGAGGCTTCAACCCTGGGAACCGCCCATGCCCTTAGAGAATGTCCGCCCAGAGCAGCACCCGCGGTAATGGCCGCCGTCCTCAGGAAATGCCGTCGGGATGTGACGTTCATTACGAATCCCCCGCGCTAAATCTCGAATTGACCTACCGTGTGGAGAAACTGTAGACGGTGACGGTGTGATAGCGTTGTCCGGCCTTCAACTCGGTCGACGGGAAATCCGGGTGATTTGGCGAGTCGGGGAAATGTTGTGTCTCCAGGCACAATGCCGCGTGCAACACGTCTGGGTTTCCGCCTTTGCCTTTGATCGAGCCATCGAGGAAATTTCCGCTATAGAACTGGATTCCCGGCTGATCGGTCAACACATCCAGGACGCGCCCGCTGCTCGGATCGAAGACTTCGGCAGCTTCCGTCAGTTTGCCGCCGCCGCTATCGAGCACCCAGTTGTGGTCATAACCGCGGCCGAGATGGATCTGAGTATCATCGGCGTTGATCCGCGCTCCCACGGCTGTCGGCTTGCGAAAATCGAAGGGAGTCGATGCCACCGCCTTCAGGTCGCCCGTGGGGATCAGCCCGGCATCCACTGGCGTGAAACGAGAGGCATGCAGAGTGAGTTGATGATTTAAAATGTCGCCCTGTCCCGCGAGGTTGAAATAAGAATGGTTGGTCAAATTAACGACAGTATCTTGGTCGGTCACGGCCGAATACTCAATTCGCAATTGGCCTTTCACCAACGTGTAACGAACTGTAGCCGTCAGGTTGCCGGGAAATCCCGCCTCACCGTTTTTGCTCAGATAGCTGAGTTCCACTCCGTTGGCGACGGGCTTTGCCTTCCACACCACATTGTTGAATCCGTGTGGCCCGCCATGCAGAGTGTTTTCGCCATTGTTCAAGGGCAGAGAGTGCTTCTTCCCATTCAGCGTGAAGCTACCGTGAGCGATACGATTGGCATAACGGCCAATAAGTGCGCCGAAGAACGCGTCGGAAGGCCCGTTGAAATTGGCTACGTAGCCGTCAAGTTCATCGAAACCGAGCACCACATCCGCGGACTTACCAGTACGGTCCGGAACTCTCAGTGAAACCACAATTCCGCCATAAGTTGCGATCCGAGCTTCGAACGCGCCGTTGTCGAGCGTATAAAGTTCCACCGGAGTTCCATCCGGCAGCTTCCCAAATGGCTGACTTGTCACTTTGGTCTTAGCCTCTGCGAGCAAGCTAACTGCGAGCAACAATATTGCGCCCATCGCGAGCCTCGTCAGGACTTCTCGAATTCTCATTGTTGCTCCTCGCCTTTGTCCCATCTCTATCCGGTTGCCTGCTCTATTCAGTGGCATGGTGGATTGCGGCTTGTGCCACTGAGATCAATGTCGGCAAAACATCGCCGAGACCGTTGGCGCTCTGCTGGCCCAAACTGAAATACACCTTGCTATATAACGGATACAGATCTTCGTAGGTACGCTGTGCCGAATCCTCGGGCAAGAAAGTTGTATGCCCAGGACAAATCTTGTCCTGGGCCTCCTCAACGGTCTTGAAAATCCCTGCCGCCAAAAAGGCGAAAATCGCAGACCCGAGGCTGACAACACTTTGGCTCGGAACCAACACCGGACGCCCGAGCACGTTGGCATAGACTTGGTTCAAGACAGCATTTTTCTGAGGTATACCCCCCGCGTTGATCACACGTTTGATGTGTACGCCGTGCCCGGCCATGCGATCCAGGATCACCCGCGTATGAAACGCTGTTCCTTCGATGGCGGCAAACAACTCATCTTGCGCCGTGCTCTGCAGATTCCAGCCCAACGTAACGCCGCGCAAGTTGGGATTAACCAGCACCGTGCGATCGCCATTGTCCCATGTCATGCGCAGCAAGCCGGTCTGGCCTGCGCGATAATTCTCCAAACCCTGACTCAGTGCCCGTACATCGGTGCTAGCTCGCGATGCAATCGCGCTGAATATATCTCCCACGGCGGAAAGTCCGGCTTCGATCCCCGTACGCTGCGGATGCACACTGCCCTGCACCACGCCGCAGACGCCGGGCACCAAATTCACCGACGGAGTGATGCCAATGATGCAGGTGGACGTGCCGACTACGTTCACCATGTCGTCGGTTCGGCAACCGGCTCCAATAGCGTCCCAATGCGCGTCGAACGCTCCCACCGGTATCGGAATTCCCGACTTGAGTCCCAGTTTTTCAGCCCAGAACGGGGATAGTGTGCCTGCAATCTGCTCGGATGTTGCATAGTCGCCATCCAGTTTTTCGCGAACGCCCTGGAAGAGTGGATCGACCTTCAGCAGAAAACTCTCAGGTGGAAGCCCACCCAGCTGACGATTCCACAGCCACTTGTGTCCCATTGCACAAACGCTGCGCTTGGCTTTCCTCGGATCGGTGATGCCGCAGAGCGTGGCGGCCACCATGTCGCAATGCTCAAAGGCGGACGCGAACTCGGACCGCTGCGATGGATTGTGCCGCAGCCAGTGCAGCAACTTCGAGAAGCCCCACTCCGAGGAATACACGCCGCCGCACCACTGAATAGCTTCGAGGTTTTCGCGGAGCGCCGCAGCGGTAATTTCAGCCGCCTCGCCTTTGGCGCGGTGATCGCACCACAGGTAGTACTCGCCGAGGGGTTGCATGTTCCGATCTACGGGGATGACCGAAGAGCCGGTTGTGTCCAGTGCAATTGCCTCGACCCGATCGCCCTCGATGCCGGCAAGGCTTATGACTTCACGCGTAGCCGCTGCCAGCGCGCGCATATGATCCGAGTGCGATTGGGTGGCGTATTCCGGATCTTCACGCTTGCGATGGAGCGGGTATTCCTGCGTGGCTGAGGC
>JBEKPH010000131.1:0-5566 GCA_049520915.1 Terriglobales bacterium | reverse complement strand
GCGCGCTCGCGCTGGTATGGGCCGTCGTCATGCTCCCAGTGCGCCTGCTCAGCGCTCCATTTCGTTTGTCTCGGGTTTAAAGGCGTTTGCTGCCGCTGTGCCGGCCCGAGTCGCGCGCGGCTTGCGTAGGCTGGCGCACGCGTCTCTACGCGGGGTCGACTAGATATTTTTTTAGGAATTGCAGGCTTCGGAGTCCAGCGTCGCGCCAGATCTCCGATTCGAAGCCGTGGCCTTCGCCGGGATAAATCTTCATTTCGTAGGGGATACCTTTTTTCTCGAGCAACTTCTGCAGGTTGTACGCCTCGGCGACAGGGACGGTCGCGTCCGCCTCTCCATGCAAGATCAGAACGGGACAGAGGCGGCGCATGAAAAGGTTCATCTCTTTCGGCATGCCTCCGAAGAATTCGACCACCACGCGCACCCGCGGATCGATCGCTGAAGTGGCGAGCGAAAGGTACGCTCCCAGCGAAAAGCCGAGCAGCGCGATGCGGCTGCGATCGACCTGGGGCTGCGTCTCGACGAAACTGATGGCGTCCCAAAGAGTTTTCATCCACACGGGAAAATTGCGGAAGATCGCGGGCTTATCGGCGGATACCGTGCCGGTGCGGTCGAAATAATGCAGAACGTAGACGGCAAATCCTTCGGCCGCGAGCGCACTGGCGTAGCGCTCCATTCCGGCAACATTGCCTCCGGCGCCGTGGAGCGCGACGACGGCGGGCATAGCGCTTGGCGGAGTTTCGGGAAGATAGGCATCCACACGAATGGATTTGCCGCCGCTCTGGAACGTGAGTTCGGATTGAATGATCGACGGCATCCGCTACGCGGGCGTTTTCAGGCTCGCCAGTTTTTGCAACGATACCCCATAGGGCGCACGCGCGATGCCTTTTTCGGTGATGATCGCGGCGACATATTTTGCGGGGGTGACGTCGAAGGCGGGATTCTCGATCTCGACTCCGTCGGGCACCATCTGCTTGCCCGCGATATGCGAGACTTCCCGTTTATTGCGCTGCTCGATCGGAATTTTGCTGCCGTCGGGCGTTTCGAGATCGACGGTCGAGATCGGCGCCGCGACGTAGAACGGAATGCCGTGCTCTTTCGCGAGTATCGCTACGGTGTAGGTTCCGACTTTATTGGCCACGTCGCCGTTGGCGGCGATGCGGTCGGCGCCGACTACGATGGCGCCAATCTTGCCTTGCTGCATCATGACTCCCGCCATGTTGTCGGAGATGACGGTCGTCGGAATCCCATCTTTCATTAACTCCCACGCCGTTAGCCGCGAGCCTTGCAGGAACGGGCGCGTCTCGTCTGCGTAGACGTGAATTTTCTTGCCTGCTTCGACGGCCGCGCGAATCACGCCCAATGCCGTGCCATAGCCGGCCGTCGCGAGCGCTCCAGCATTGCAGTGGGTCAACACGCCGCCGCTCGAAGGCATGAGCGTAGCGCCGTGGCGTCCCATGGCCTGGTTGGCGGCAATGTCTTCGGCGTGCATGCGCTGCGATTCTTCGATGAGGGCCTTCTTGATCTGGTCGACGGGAAGATTGATCAGAGTGGCGAACTTGTCCTGCATGCGCCGAATCGCCCAGAACAGATTTACCGCCGTAGGGCGCGTCTGGCGAATCGTTTCGCTGATTTCATCGAGATCTTTTTTCAGGTCGGCGGCGTTCCCGGCTTTCGAGTTCTGCACGCCGAGCGCGATCCCCATGGCGGCGGCGACGCCAATGGCGGGCGCTCCACGAACGACCATGTTGCGGATCACGTCCGCCACTTGCTGGTGCGTGGTGCAGGTTACATACACTTCTTCGGTCGGCAGCTTCGTCTGGTCGATGAAGATTACGCCGCGGGGAGTCCATTCTAAAGTTTGAATCATAGAGTCAGTCGGTGGTCGTTGGTCGGTCGCTGTTCGTCGTTCGCCGCTCGCTGTTCGTCGCTCGCTGTTCGCTGTTCGTTGTTCGCAAGCCATTTTTGCTGCGAGTGACACGGCTACGCTCGAACTTTTAGATTAACGGATTATCGGGATCTGCGGGGCTGCGTCCTCGGGCAAAATTCCGGTGGTGCGGGGATCGTCTCCTACTTCAATGGCGCGCTTGTACGGGCGGAAACCGCACTTGATGTAAAAGCTTAAGGCCGATGGCCCGTCGAAGTTGCAAGTATGCAGCCAGACGCGCTCTGTCGATATATCCCATGCTTGCTTCAACAGCTGCTGCATGAAGGGGCGTCCGAAGCCTTTGCCGATCGATTCAGGGAACAATCCGAAGCTCGTGATCTCGACATGTTTCGCATCGGATCGATCGATTTCCGCCATGCCAATTTCTCTGCCACTTCGCTCGGCCACAAACAACACATTGCCGGACCGGGCCAGTTGTTCAGAAAGTTGCGCGTCCGTCATCTCGAGACGGCTGAACCAGAGCCAGTGCGCCCCCACTCGCCGGTAAAGCGCGCGGTACCATTCGAGCCCTGCATCTTGGATGCGCCGCAGTTCGACTCCAGCCGACGAACTTTCGATGTTCGCAGGCCGCTCCACCATTTCGAGATAAGTTACAACCGACGCGATTTTCCCCGCGGCAAGATCCGTGTATCCGTCAGCGATCATAAGTGTGAGATAGGCATGAGATTGATGAGTGAGTTCAAGACTGGACGAAAATCCGTCGACTAATTGCTCAGCGCCAAATGCTCTTTTCTCACATCCGTCGCCGTGAAGATCGTAATGAAATTCGCTGGCGCGGCGGACTTTTCTACATTGGGTCGTCCGTGCGCATCCTGGCGCTCGACCAGGCACATGGCTCCAATCACTTCGAAACCATAGTTACGGGCAGCTTCAATCGCTTGGATCGTCGATGCGCCCGTGGTGCAAACGTCGTCTACGATCACGACGCGCGCGCCTTTTTCGCGGAAGCCTTCAATGCGCTGCCCTGTGCCGTGCTGTTTCTCGGCTTTGCGCACGAGAAAGCCATTCAGAGTTCCGCTGGTAACGGCGACGGCCACAACAATCGGATCGGCGCCCATGGTGAGGCCGCCGATGGCAGACGGTTCCCAACCTTGCTCGCGAATCTCGTCGAGAAAAACCTGACCCACTAACTGGGCGCCGCGCGCGTCGAGCGTAGTGGTGCGGCAGTCAATGTAATAGTCGCTGGTGCCACCGGAGGAAAGCTGAAATTCGCCGAGGCGGAAGGATTTCTGCGCCAATAGCTCGAGCAACTCTTGTTTTGGAGTCGACATGAATTTTTCTACGATAGCAGAAATAGTTGCACGTTCGCGATTCTCAGGCCTTCGCAAAATTCACACGAAGACTAGAACCGGCGCCTTTACTGCGAAAGTTTCTCCAGATGCCGAAATCCATCGGTGGCCGCGAACATGACGAGGGCAATCGTTCCGTTATAGCCCATGTGCACGAGAACGCCTGCGGCGACTGAATTCTTCTTCGCGCGGACAGTTCCGAGAACAACACCTACCAGGAAAATCAGCAGTATCGATGCCCACGAATATCCGTATTGCGCGGCATGCATCAGTCCGAATCCGAGGGCGGATACAAGAATTCCCGCAGTGATTCCAATCCGGCGGGCCAGGACTGGATACAAAAATCCGCGAAAGAAGAGCTCCTCCATCAGTGGCCCCAATGTAACGGCGAAGACGGCGATCAGCACGATGGCCGCGTGCCGCCGCAGAAGCTCATCAAAGGGAGTTTCTTTCGGGAAGGGCAGAAATCGTTCTATGAATACAAAGACGACCTGCATGGCAAAACCGATTAACAGATACGGCCAGATCGTCGATGGCCAATTCCAGTGAAGCGCTTTCCAGAAACGCGGACTGCCTCGTTCTTTCGTGACCAATATGTACATGTATCCGAGGATCAATAGATACGCAACCATTTGCGCGACGATCAAGAGTTCGGGGAGGGCGCTCAGGCGGGAGACTCGCGCCTTGAATGTGGCTCCATGCACGACTGCCAGCATGGCGAGACCCGAGACGATGATAGCCAGAATCGCCATAATCGTCAGCCGAAAAACGTCCAGGCCCGTCCAGACTGGATCTCTTGGCTCATCAGGAGGCAGCGTGATTATGAGCCTCGGTTCAGGGCCAACACCTGTCGGAGCCGGGAAGATTTGTTCGGCCGCGATGGGCAAAGACGCTCGTCGCTCCGAAGATGGATCGGGTATCACGGGCAGATCGTCGGCAGGCAGATCATCGGCGGGGAAGATCACGCGATTTCTCCACTGGCCTGCAGACTTCTCGCGGCGAGGGTCTTGGCAGACCCGTTGAAGTGCGCTGCCAGCGCTTGCCCGGTATAGGACTTCCTGACCTTCGCCACCTGCTCTGGCGTCCCTTGCGCCACAAGGCGGCCGCCTTCTTCTCCGCCTTCGGGGCCGAGGTCGATGATCCAGTCGGCATTCCGAATCACATCGAGATTGTGCTCGATGATGATCACGGAATTTCCCAAGTCGGTCAGACGATGCAGCACGTCGAGCAATTTTCGTACGTCATCGAAATGCAATCCCGTGGTTGGCTCGTCCAGCAGATAGAGCGTCTTTCCCGTCTGGCGCTTGCTCAGTTCGCGGGCCAGTTTAATGCGCTGCGCTTCGCCTCCTGAGAGCGTTACCGCCGACTGGCCCAGGTGGATGTATCCCAAGCCGACGTCAACGAGCGTCTGCAGCTTCTGCTTGACCTGCGGAATATTCTCCAGAATCTGGAGAACATCTGAGACCGGCATTTCCAGCAGATCGGCGATGGAGTTGCCGTTGTAGCAAACGGAGAGCGTTTCGTGGTTGTAGCGGCGGCCACCACAGAGTTCGCACTGCACGTAAACGTCGGGCAGAAAATTCATTTCGATCCGGCGTTGGCCCTCGCCCTGGCACGCCTCGCAGCGTCCGCCCGACACGTTAAACGAAAAACGTCCCGGCTTATATCCGCGCTCGCGCGACTCGGGCAGCATGGCGTAGAGATCGCGCACGGCCGAGAAAATTCCGGTATAAGTGGCGGGATTCGAACGCGGCGTTCGTCCGATCGGGGATTGATCGATGCGAATCACTTTATCGATCAGTTCCCCGCCGGTAATCGCTTTGTGAGCGCCCGGTTCCTCGCGCGAGCGATAAAGTTGTTTCGCCAGCGCCCGGTACAGGATGTCGTTCACCAGCGTCGACTTGCCGGAGCCGGAAACTCCCGTGACAACCGTCATCACTCCCAGAGGAAAGGCAACGTCAAGATTCTTCAGATTGTTATCGCGCGCTCCAAGAACGGTGACGGCCTTGCCGTTTGGACTGCGGCGCTGGGTCAGCATCCCAATCTGCTGCCGTCCCGAAATATAAGCTCCGGTCAGCGAGTCGGGCGAGTCCATGATTTCCGCGGGCGTTCCACTGGCCACTAGCGCACCGCCGTGGCGGCCCGCCCCAGGCCCGAGATCGATAACATAGTCGGCACGCCGGATTGTCTCTTCATCGTGCTCGACCACCAGCACCGTGTTTCCGAGATCGCGCAGATTCTCCAGCGCCTGCAGCAGCCGGCCATTGTCGCGATGATGAAGACCGATCGACGGCTCGTCGAGAACATACAACACGCCGCGCAGCTTCGATCC
>JBEKPH010000130.1:0-5579 GCA_049520915.1 Terriglobales bacterium | reverse complement strand
AATGAATACTGATTCCAGGCAGATGCGTTTCTGCAGTTCATCCATTCTCTGCACGGCACGGAACAGCGCCACCACAAAGAAGATTGCCGGTATCACCGGTAGGAGGGCAAGCCAAGAAGGAATCCACCTCGTCTTCCCGAGCGACTGTATTGCGAAATCGATAAGCAGTGCGCACACCGCCCAGAGAAACACCGGACGGGTGAATCGAGAGCGCCACGTTGGAAGGAGTGTCTTAGGCACAATTAAGAGAGTAAATTAGACTTGTCATTATGTCAAGCGTGCTTGACATACTGAAAGCGACTACGCATCGACACTACCGCGTTACTTCCATGGAGAATGCCGAGAGACTTGACCTGGGCGATGGTTGGCGAAAAATCGCCGTTACACTAACAACCCGCTTATCGTCGGTACGGCGTACCGAGCTGATCCCGACGAAGGATTCACTCTCCATTCAGGACTGGCACTTGTGTGCGGTTGACACGACGGGCTTCACCCGGCAACCTGGGCTGAGTATGAAACGACACTTGCCCTTCGCCCTAGTCGCAATTTCTGTCCTCTCCATAGTCCCACTGGATGCCCAAACGCCTGCAAAGGACATATCCGCTTCGGGAAATCGCTACTTGGAAGTTTGTTCGAGCACCGAAAAACCACAAGCGCAGTTAAATGAAATGGACTTTCTTAACCTTGGCCTTTGCCAAGGATTCATGCTGGGCTTCAACGAAGGGGTGGGGACGGCGATAGCTATACTCCAACTCAACGACAGTTCCCTGTCATACCTAAAAAACTCGATGGAGGATATTAAGATTTGCTACCCAGAGGGTGTCGAAAATGCGCAACTGATACGCCTCGTGCTGAAATATATCCGCGATCATCCCGAGCAGGCACACGAGCCAGCAGCGGTGTTAGTCGTCAAGGCTGAGTTAAATGCGTTTCCCTGCGCGATGCCAACACGGACCGCAGTTCCGAAGCCGAAGCAATGAGGGGCCGATTCTTCATATTCGTGAAGTGTGCGCGGGACGATCCCGGTCAACCGAGAAATTACGACGCCTATCACAAGACGAGAGGCGAGGCGATGTGCGAAGCAGCGCGCTCATCCCCGCCCGAAGGGTGTAGCTACGACATTGTTCCGAGCTAAAGCCTGATCCGTTTCGTGAGAAACAGAAGAAGAAGCGGAGAGGCTTTGGGCAAGGTTAGGTTGCTTCTCTTTATGTCAGCCCAAGAAATCTTGTGATCAGAATCGTGATCAATTGACGCCGACAGTGCCGTTCTTTGCCCCACTCTGCACACTGTAACGCATTGATTCGCCGTTGGCCGAGATGCTAGCGCCAGCTTCCCAAGCTGGATGTCACGGGTTCGATCCCCGTCTCCCGCTCCAAGTTCTTTCCTGTAGTCCTTCTCCCATCGCCAGTTCCGTGCGCCGCGATCGCCCACAGGGACAACGCGACCTCATCGCCATCGCCACGCGCACAGCTGGCACGCTCTCTCACGCCGGAATCGTCTTCAGCGCCTCCGATGAGATGTCGAGATCCGAACCTCGCCCGTCGTATAGAATCCGTATTCGCCATGAACAAACTCGCATTCACCTTCGCAATCGCGCTTGCCTGTGTTCTTCCCGTCAGCGCGCAGACCGTTGTCAGCAAGAAAGCGCTTGAGATCCAGAACTCGGCGATCGTCGTCGACACACACGCTGACACGCCCCAGCGTTTTCTCGACGAGAACTACGACATCGGATCAACCGATCCCGAGGATCACGGCCACATCAGCCTCGACAAAGCCAAGGCTGGAAACCTCGGTGCCGAGTTCTTTTCTATATGGGTCGAACCGGAGACCAATCAGGGCCACTTCGCCCGTCACACTCTCGATCTCATCGACTCCGTCTATCAGCAGGCGGTGCGCCACCCGGATCGCATGATGATGGCGTTTAGTGTTGCCGATATCGAGCGCGCCCACCGCGAACACAAACTCGCGGCCCTACTCGGCATTGAAGGTGGGCACTCCATCGAGAACGACATTCACCTGCTGCGCGACTTCTACCGGCTGGGCGTGCGCTACATGACGCTAAGCTGGTCCAACACGAACGAGTGGGCCGATTCTTCTGGGGATATTAGCAACCCCAAAGTCGAGCATCACAACGGACTGACCGACGGTGGCAAGCAGATTGTCCTCGAGATGAACCGCCTCGGCATGCTCGTGGATATTTCTCACGTAGCGGATAAGACTTTCTACGACGCGATTGCAACCACCAAAGCGCCCGTCATCGCCTCGCACTCGTCCGCACGCGCGCTCACCAATCATCCGCGCAATATGACCGACGACATGCTGCGCGCTGTCGCCAAGAATGGTGGTGTGGTGCAAGTCAATTTCTACAACGCCTTCATCGACGAGAACTATCGCAGAGCGACGGAAGCCCAGGCGAAAGAACGCGATGCCGCGGTGAAGGCTTACGACGATCAACAAAAAGCCGCGGGCAAAACCGTCACCTATCTCGACAACGACCGCATCGAGCGCGAGTGGGCTGCCAAAATTCCACGACCGCCCCTCAGTTCGTTAATCGACCACATCGACCACGTTGCCAAAGTGGCTGGGATCGACCACGTCGGCCTGGGCTCGGACTTTGACGGCGTGAATGGTGCAACTCCAGAGGGCATCGATTCGGCCGCCGATTTGCCGAAGATCACCCAGGCCTTGCTTGATCGCGGCTATCACGCTGAGGAAATCCGCAAGATTCTCGGAGGTAATCTGCTGCGCGTATTCGCCGATGCCGAGCGCATCAGCCGCGACATGCAATCCGGCAAGTAACGTCTGCAGATAACTCGTTACCACTACCGTCACGCATGAGTTTTAGGAGTTTCGGTACCACTCAAGAAACGCGCGAAACGCCGCGCCCCGGTGACTGTATCGCGCTTTTTCGATTGCGCTCAACTCGGCGAACGTCTTGTCGATCTGCGGAAAGTAGAAAAGCGGATCGTAACCGAATCCGCCGTTGCCTCGAGGTGCGTCCAGAATGATGCCTTCTGCAGTGCCGCGGAAGGTTTGCAGAGTGTGGCCATCGCGAGCCACAGCTAAGACGCAGACGAAACGCCCCGCGCGCTTCGCGGGCGCGAGCTTCGCAAGTTCCCGAAGAACGCGAGCGTTATTGGAATCGTCATCGGTGTTGCACTCGGCAGCATGTGGCTCATCTGCCGCGTACCGGGCGGAATGCACGCCGGGCGCACCTCCGAGGGCATCGATCTCCAGACCCGAGTCGTCCGCTACGACCAATTGCCCCGGGACGGACAAGCTGTAACCCTCAGCTTTCTTGCGTGCATTCTCCTCGAACGTCAACCCGTCTTCGACCACAGCAGCCAAAGAAGCAAAGCCGGGGATGTTGGCCACCGTGACACCGAATGGTTCGGCGGCTCCGGCAACGTCGCGAAGCTTGCCCGCATTGGACGTAGCTAACAACACCACTCGCGAGGTCATGCTACGGAACTCCCCGAGTCCTTCGTAGCCACCTCGCCGCACGCAGCGTTGGTGCGGTCATTCGCCTCGTCGTCTTCTCGATCGCCAGATTTCGTTCCAAGCAAACGCGTCATTCTCAACAGACGTACGACCCAAGCCGGATTCATCCACAGCGTGACCAAGGCTACAAAGCTCAGCAGCGCCATGGCCTTTCCTACAAGCCGGTCTGTGGTCCGCCGAAAGTAGATATGGATGTCGTTCACGCCGGCTCCGACCGGAATGACCATCAGCTTTGTGTCGTCGGTTTGCTCCGTCACCACGGACTTACCATTCACAACCACTCCCCACGCCGGGTAGCTGAACAGCCGAAGGGTGAGATCTTGTGGCTCGGCAGTGTTCACGATCAGGTGCTTTTCCGTCGGCCTCCACGCGAGCATCTTGGTTGGAACTGCGGCGCCGTCGTCGTCGCTGACAATCGGCAGATTCTTGTTGAGTTCGTAGGCATCGGCCCCCGCGGGCACGTACTCGTCGGTGCCCTCGTAGCCCGTGCCGTCGCGAACGGTGTCGCTCATATCCTGGATGTCATCACTCGTATCCCACCACGGGCCTTGGATGCGATAACCAGCGACGATCAGTACGCCGAGCAAAAGACCGTATGCCAGCAAACGGGAGGCCCAACGCTTGGCCGCCAGGGTCAAGAGAATCGCCAGCGCGGCGTTCAAACACAGCAACCAGCGGAAGGGAAGTTGCACAAACCGGAACTTCGGCAAATGCTGCCACAACAGATTACTCACCGAAAGCAAGAGAAGAGCCGTGGCGACTCCCCAAGCGGAAAACAGTAGCCATGGATCCTGCCCGGCAGTCTCTTTTTTCCTCTCCAACGTTGGTCGACGCGAGAACCATACCGCGACTCCGAGGAGCACAATTTCGGCAAGCGCCACGCTCGAAACCAGAAGATTAAACCGGTTGTGGTCGGGATCCCCTGTTTTCGTGAACAGGAAGTTGTCCTGCGGACGGACACCCGGAGCCATCACTTGACTGATTTCGACCCATCGCTGCTCATAGATGGCCGGCAGTAGATAAAACGACGCGAGTCCGGCGCCAAGCACGATAGCAATCGCTGTCCGCGCCAGAGGGCGCACGGTGCGCGAGGCGAGAGACCGTTCTGGTGTGGCCTTCCGGAGTATTTCTCGCGCCGCAAAAAGCAGCGCGAGGCCAGCCGTCGAATAGTGAATCATCACTGCCGCAGGAGCGTTCGTGAGCCAGGCTGCCGCCAAAACCAGACTCAATTGCAACGTCGGCCGCAATGTCGACTGCTCAGCCTCTGCATCCTCCGGTTCCTGGATCCGTAAAAGGCACAGCAATAGAAGCGGCAACAAAGCGGACGCCAGCAATTCGGCGTAGGCGCTCCGCCAATAAATGATCAGCAGGTGGTAGGGATTTACAGCGTAGAAAACGGCCGCGAAGAGAGCGTCCGCAGGCCGCAACCATTCGCGCGCGAGTCGATACATCGCGATTCCCGCGAGCATGATCGCGATCCAGCAATACGAGCCTGGGACGATTCCCCACGGCAGCACAGCGCCCAAAGCGGCGCCTAGAGTCCACGAGGCTGGCGGATAGAATAGGAATCGCGCCTCGCCATATCCGAAATGAGCGAGCCCCGCCCAACGTGGATACACGATACCTTGTTTCCACTGCCCTAGAACCTCCATCCATGAGAACACGTGAAACTCAAAGTCGTGCCCCGAAGGACTGCCCCACCAGAAGAATGGAGAGATAGCGAGCAGGCAAACTCCAGCCAATATGACTGCGCGCGCGATGGGACTCCTGATCAATATAACGCTCTTCTTTCCCCGTAAAGACGCGGCTGCCGCGTCTTATGCGACCTAAGAGACGAGTTCAACACGTCTCCGCAGCTGTGCCATTCTATTTCATCCTGCAAATACGCGAAGAATTCAGTTTGATCGCGAGCTCCACGGCTCGGCCGAGAGGCCATTTAGAGGGCTACGTAAAGGGCTGTCGGTAGCAAGTTAAAATGTCCGCTTTTCTTAGCACACGATATGTCCGGTTTAAGTTAGACAGCAGCCGTAGCCGTGGCGGTGGGAAAGTGGGAATCCCGCGTAGTTTGCGGGATTTCC
>JBEKPH010000129.1:0-5683 GCA_049520915.1 Terriglobales bacterium | reverse complement strand
CTTCCTCACCGGCGGCTTCCTTCAAACAGCTGTATCGAACGCGCCCCGCACGACCTCCGGAACCTACCTGCCTACCTTCTTGGAATGGGGCGCGTCCGATACAGCACTAGCGTTTCTGGATAGTTTCCGGTTTGCCGACAACTCGACCAGAATCGTTCGGATCCTCCTCTGCGCCTCCGCGTGATATGCGTTGGCAACCTCCCACAAGGCGTTTGGGAGAGCGAGCGGCACTCAAGCCGAGATTCTAAACTTCTCAGAGTGACACGAGTGGTACGATGACTGTGGTACCAGGTTTTGTCTGCCCTCACAACCAACGAACCGATAGTCTTTCTGGAAGAACCTCCAAATCCCCCTCTTCGTTCATGGGTTCGATCACTGTGGTACTGCCGCGCGCCCCGGCTTTCCCACGGCCGCGAACGCGTTTTGCCTAATGGCTGCATGCAGATCATCCTCAATTTGTCCCGCAACTATCTCACCGACTGCGGAGAGGACGGAAAGGCAAGCAGCCGTCTTCCACGAGCCATCGTCGTAGGTATGCGAGCACGATACGGATTTGTGGATACGGCGGACATGGAAGAGATGATCGGGATTTTGATCGAGCCTGGAGGTTTCCCGGAGTTGTTCCGCGAGCGCGCCGATCTGTTTTTTGAGCGCTCTATCGGTTTGGAAGAGATCTGGGCTGGCCCGTCTCTCACGGAAAGGTTGTGCGAGATTCCGACACCCGTCGAGAAGCTGAGGACTCTGGAAGTTCTCCTGACCGGACGGCTTCACCCAAGCACACGGCGTTCTGAACTGGTCGATCAGGCGTTGCATCTCTTCCGGGAGAAAAGTTTCCGCGTTGCCGAGTGTGCCCGATCCGTAGGAGTAAGCGAGCGGCGCCTCTCACAGGTGTTTCGAGAACAGGTTGGTATGAGCCCCAAAACGTGGTGCCGCATACACCGCTTTCAGACCGCCGTGCGAGCTCTGCACAACGGAGAGGACGTGCCTTGGACGGAGTTGGCACTCCGCTGTGGATACTACGACCAATCGCATTTTGCCAATGATTTCCGCGCGTTTTCCGGTATCAACCCCACCACCTATTCCGCACACCGTGGCCGCTGGCAAAACCACGTGCCTATCGTTTAGTTCCGAATTTTCCAAGTATAACAGTGCCTTCGGTGACAGAATGATGGAGATGACCACCTCTGCGAAGAACTGCAAATCAACCGTAATCCCAGGACTCCGCTATCGAAATGCGATGGAAATGATCGAATGGCTGCGCCGGGCCTTCGGGTTTGAGAAGCAGGCCGTTTACGCTGGTCCTGACGGTGTGGTGATGCATTCCCAGCTGACTTTCGGCAACGGCATGATCATGGTCGGCTCGGTCATTAGTGGGACGCCGGTGTCGAAGCTGCTGAAGCAACCGGATGAGATCGGTGGAGCAGAGACCCAAAGTCCTTATCTTGTCGTATCCGACATAGATGCGATCTATGCTAGCGCCAAGATGGCCGGCGCCAAAATGGTGATCGATCTTGAAGAGAAAGAGCATGGCGGTAAAGCATTCACCTGCCGCGATCCCGAGGGACACGTCTGGAATGTTGGAACCTTCGATCCTTGGGAAACACAACCGGCGTGAACCGCGAAACCGGTTGGAATTCGCTACCCTGCTAACGAAAGTACCCAAAACGAATTGCCGAATGGCCAAGGCTAGATTTCTTCCCCGACAGCTTCTGGTTAGCCCGTCATCCGCCAGCAGGTGCGGTTGAGCAAAACCGAAACCTTCAAACTACGCGACGGCAGCAATCGGTTCGTGTTTGCGCTTGAGCATCCATTCTGGTGATGTCCAACTCCCTTTCAGTGTCTATCCGAACGATCCGGCTCAGGCCGTCTGCCATTTATCGAATTCCCGGATACCGCTATCTTCGAACGCTTGAATCTGGTTTTAACCAACGCCTCCCAGGCCACAACCGGAGGACTAGTCGTAGAACTCGCAGAGCGAACCATGCCGATTTGACGAAACAAGCGAGGTCTCAGCGGCAACAACCGACAGGCCCGACCCGGGATAGCGGACAAACGAGGAATCAGGCTCACTCCCAGACGTTCGCTGACCATGGCGTGAATCGTGGACATTTCCTTCACCATCATCGCTCCGTCGACTACAATGCCCGCCGCAACAAACATTCGTTGAATATGACGTTCACAACCTCCTCCGGACATCAGGAACTTGTGATGAGATAATTCGCGGAGAGTCATCGAATCCTTTTCTCGGAACTGTCTTGTAGGCACCAATGCCAGCCATTCATCCCGCGCGACCTGTTCTGCTATAACCCCTTCCATCGGTAGCGCCGCAAAGCCGAGCTGGGCAACTCCCGACTTTACCCACGCGAGCACTTCATCATCTGTCCCCTCGAAAATCGACAGCTCCACGCCCGGATAGCGGGTCGAATACTCGCGAAGAATCGGCGGCAGGATGGTACCGAGGAGGCTCGGGACGGAAGCGATGCGCAGGGTTCCCGTTTCAAGTGCGCTGATCCCGGCCGCCTCGACACGGATTCGGTCCAGACCTGATAGTGCAGCTTCAATGAATGGACACAGTCGCTGGCCAGCCTCAGAGAGTCGGAGTCCTTCGTGCACACGCAGGAACAGGCTGGTGCCCAATTGCAATTCGAGCGAATTGAGCGCATGGCTGGCAGCAGACTGCGACATGTGCAATTCGCTGGCGGCTCGCGTCAACTTTCCCACCTGCGCGATCTTGACCGCAAGGCGTAGAGCGGCAATCGATGGTTCGAAACGTTTCATATATTAATTCCTATCATTCGATTTGACACATAGCGATTCTGCGCTAATTATTAGCCCATGACAACCAAAGTCAGAATTGGCATCATTGGTGACTACAACCCCGACAATCCCACTCACATTGCCACCAACGAGGGCCTCAACCACGCGATCGGAGCTCTGCCGGAGCACTCCTTCGAGGTCACGTGGCTCCCTACCGATCAGCCGCATCCGTTCAGCGATTACCAGGGACTGTTTTGCAGCCCGGGCAGTCCGTACCGAAGCCTCGAAGGTGCGTTACTCGGCATTCAATCCGCGAGAGAGAGGCAGATCCCGTTTCTTGGGACTTGTGGCGGTTCGCAGCATCTGATCCTCGAATACGCTCGAAATGTAATGGGAATTCGGGAGGCCAGCCATGCTGAGAGTGACCCTTACGCATCATGCCTGTTTATTACGTCACTGAGTTGTTCGCTCGTCGGCAAGACCATGG
The DNA here is from genome assembly GCA_049520915.1 of Terriglobales bacterium. Taxonomy (GTDB): domain Bacteria; phylum Acidobacteriota; class Terriglobia; order Terriglobales; family Acidobacteriaceae; genus Acidiflorens. The sequence goes on along the minus strand of JBEKPH010000129.1, from coordinate 2,439 downwards.
AGGTAAAGGTGAAGCCGGGATCGAAAGCGGCTGACATTTACAAAAGCGCGCGGGCCATTGAAAAGTACTACTGCAACTTCGGACTGAATCCCGTATACCGCGAGCAATTGGAGGAGGCAGGTCTCGAGATTTCGGGCACCGATCAGGGCGGTGAGGCGAGAATCATGGAATTACCCAGGCACCCATTCTTTCTTGGGACTCTCTTTGTCCCACAGGCGAATTCAACGAGAGAGAACCCGCACCCAATCGTTCTCGGATTCCTTCAAACCACCGTTGAGTGCGCGGTGAGCGGACTTCTTAATGGAGGCGGACTTGGGTCAGCTGACCAATCCGCTGTTTGAGGCGCAGTGTTCTTTCTAAGTAGACATCGAGCATTTCCCGCACAGCTACGAAGGAGCAAAGACCGTTCGCGGCATTGGTTGCTCATTTTTCAATTCAGTAGCCTCATATCGAGTAAGACAGGCTCAGCAAGCGAAGTAGCCTTTCTGCCACTCAATTTTGTTCAAGAGCAGGTTTTCCCTTGTTTCCAACGAATTCTCATAGCGACGACAACGTCTCATCCATTCGAAATTCCTGATCTTCTGCTGGATCCTCAGCCTGGTCCCGCAAGTCTGGTTGAGGAAGCCATGGACACCGCGTCTATCGTCGTCTTCGGGCAGAGACCGGAATCATTGTCGGGTAAGAGACGGCGTGCTAGGTCCGCGGTCCCCAAACAGGCGTCGCTATTCAGCTTGAGTTAAATCAGGCAAAATAAGGGAGACGTCTCGGCGCCATTCATCTGTTCGTACAAAAGGCGGCCTTGAGGTGATCAAGGTGGATGCGAGGCCAGCCCCAAGGAGTTGGAAATGTTCACACCAAATCTGAGCATTCTTCCAGAGCCTCAAAGGCAGCTTTGGGCTGAATTGAAAGACACTCCGAAGGCATTCGTGCTTTATGGAGGCACGGCTTTGGCATTGCGACTGGGGCACCGCCAATCGGAGGATTTCGATTTCTTCTCGAACCAGCCCTTCCACCCCGATTCACTACGCGATAGCATCCTCTACCTGAAGCACGCGGAAATGACCCAATTCCAAGACAACACACTTACCGCCCTTGTGGATCGGAATGGGCCAGTGAAGCTTTCATTCTTTGGAGCTTTGGGAATCAAGCGGGCACAGGATCCCGACATCGCCGAGGAGAACGGAATTCAGGTCGCCGCTCTGCTTGATCTTCTAGCGTCGAAACTGAAAACGGTTCAGTCGAGGGCCGAGGCAAAGGACTATCGGGATATCGCGGCCTCCTTCGACGCGGGCTTGAGCCTTGCGGAGGGTTTGGGGGCCGCCGCGGCGATCTATGGGAAAAACTTCAATGGAGCGCTCAGTCTTAAGGCGCTTACGTTCTTCGAGGATGGGGATCTTCCCAGCCTGACACCCTCAATTCGAAAGCGACTGTTAGCGGCTGCGACTTCGGTAGACTTAAAAGAGCTCCCACTCGTTGCGGCCAGACCTGGGCTAAGTCGACAGGAAGAGGGATCATGAACCATTCCGAAGACCTCAGGCGAGTCGCGAAACGCGTCGTTTGGTTCAAGACGCCCGAAGAAACGCTCCAAGAACCCAAATTGTTTCTGGCACACTTGATGACCTACGGGACTCTCGAAGACATCGCGACTGCGATGAAGTACTACGCTGATGCCGATTTCGACCTGGTTCTGAAGGATCCCCCAACAGGAATCTTCGACCGTCGCTCGTGGAACTATTGGAACCTGCGCTTTCACCATGAACCGGTTCCGGCACTGCCACAGCGTACGTTTCCCGAAAGCGATGCCGGCCTCCGATAGCGGGTGTAGGTCCCGATGCTGTCGCTCGAGGGTCGTAGATTCAATCCGACCGCGAGCTATCTAGTTGAGCAAGTTGACTAGCCACATCTCCTAAGTTCCTCAATCCGTATCGTATCTGGCAGCGTCCTGCGCGGTCGCCACTTTCCGATCTTCAAGAACGTCATTCCAAATCAACAAGGAGGAAAGAAGTATGTCAGAAACTGGTACGCTCATTGGCTATGGCGGCCGAACCATCGGCCGCGGGGAACTGGTGTTGGTGCCCACCCCACCGGCAACCGAAACGCATCGTTCCGTGCCGCATCATGAGATTGTGGAAGCGCTGATCGAGACACTCGGATTCCGCCACATCGGAGTGGTCCATGACGAATACGCTGTCTCCCCGGATGGTATGAAAGCGTTCGGCGTTCTCGATCTCGCAACCGAGATGGAAGGATGCCGCTTCTCGATCGGCTTGCGCAACTCCCACGACAAGAACATGCGTTTGGCGATGACCTGCGGCTATTGTAGTGCACCCCTGTAGAACTGGACAGGGAAGTTAGTTAGGCTTGGGGCCTCCGCCAGGAGGCGAGAATGTCGAGAAAGCCCAGAGTCCAGAGAACTCCAGAAGAGAAGTGGCAGATTGT
>JBEKPH010000128.1:0-6093 GCA_049520915.1 Terriglobales bacterium | reverse complement strand
GATAATTATTTTTGAAAGCGAGCACTCTTGACCATACTGACTAAGTTAGAGGTTGATAGGATCGCCTTCAACTAAGAGCATTGTTATGGGCGAAGTTAGACGAATCGTTGCTCCAGGAGGCGCAGTACTCGCCGCACGATTCTCCAATCATTCGTTCCGCTTGATTCAGAATCAAGTGTTCGCCATCGATACAAAATCTCTGGCCGGATTTCCACTTACCAGCAAGCACAACGTCAGGTTATCCGCGCTTGGAACTCGCTCCCGCAATCCCGAGGTCGATTCTATTGCATCCCTCCTCAATTCCCCTCACCACATCGCCGACCCCGATCACTACTCTCCACGCGAATAACACAATCGACGCACACCATTCCGGCGACTAACGCAACCGCGCTTGTTCACCGGCAATACCCCTGGGACTTCTCCGTTTGGCGCCCGGGGATTCATGTTTTGAATCCCTCGGCGTCGACGCGAGGTGTCGCCGAGACGAGCGTGATTCTGATGAAAACACTATTCAATCTCTTCGTGATTTTGGGCTGCTTAGCTTTTGGCTTCGCTCAGGGAATTCAAGGCAATGTAACTCTCGGCGGCAACACTACCGTCACGGTCACCGGCCACTCGGTGGTTCTTGCCTGGAACGCCAGTCAAGGCGCGGCGAGTTACAACACCTACCGTGGAACCGTCTCCGGCGGACCCTACTCGAAAGTGTTTGCAGGCAACCTCGGCACTACTTACAGTGACGCACAAGTAACACATGCGCAGACGTTTTACTACGTCACCACGGCCGTCAGCGGAAGCTACGAAAGCGGCTACAGCAATGAAGTTAGTGCAGTGATTCCGTAAATCGTTGGAGATGAAATGAAACACTATCTACTCGTCGGCATGATGAGCCTCTTATCCGCCGTTTCGTGGGCACAGTGCGTGGTTGGGACTCCGGGAACGAACTGCACTGGACCGCTAAACGTGCAACCGCAAGCCGGGAATGCAGGGCAGTCAGCGATCACTCTCGTAGACATTGGTCTGCCAGTGCCAGCGCCAGTAGTCGGGCAGTACACCCTGTCGATCGCCAGCGGCATCCTCCTCGAATCGGATAACGGTAACAGCTACCACTCCTTAGTCGGACCCCAGGGCCTAACCGGAGCGACGGGATCTCAGGGCACCCAAGGTCTCACGGGCGCTGTGGGGGCCACTGGACCTGCTGGAGTTCAAGGAGCTCCGGGTGCCACAGGAGCCATTGGCCCTGCAGGAGCCCAAGGTACTCAAGGCCTCACTGGTGCAGCCGGCGCCACTGGCCCTGCCGGCGCTCAAGGGGCTCAAGGCCTCACAGGCGCCACCGGCACCGCAGGCCCTGCCGGCGCTCAAGGTATTCAGGGACTCACAGGCGCCACTGGTGCCATCGGTCCCGCTGGAGCTCAAGGGGCTCAAGGCCTTGCTGGTGCCGTCGGAGCCACTGGTCCGGCAGGCGCTCAAGGTACTCCGGGTCTCACGGGCGCCACTGGAGCCATCGGTCCCGCTGGAGCGCAAGGTGCTCAAGGCCTTGCTGGTGCCGTCGGTGCTACCGGTCCGGCAGGCGCTCAAGGAGCTCAGGGTCTCACAGGCGCCACTGGTGCCATCGGTCCCGCTGGAGCGCAAGGTGCTCAAGGCCTTGCCGGTGCCGTCGGCGCTACCGGTCCAGCAGGTGCTCAAGGTACACCGGGACTCACAGGCGCCCAAGGTCCTCAAGGCTCCTCTGGACCGGAAGGTCCACAAGGACCCGCGGGATCCCTAGCCGCTCCTCCCGATTACAGCTTCTATTATGGCGAGAGTGGATTCAGAGCGGTGGTCGGAACAAGCGAAGTCGCGGGGATTTCTGACCGCAACCAGATTGATATGTTGAGCGCAGTTTCGGTCCGTTTCATCACCACGATTGCGGCGAATGTTCTGGCAAGCGGAAGCTATGCCGAAGCGGAATACACGCCTGACGGAACCAACTGGTATCCGCTCTCCGGCGAAGTGCCGGTGACAACAGCCAATGGAACCTACTCGACTGGTTGGCAAGGAATGCCGACAGGAGCAAACGGCGACTATCTTGTGCGGATTGTCGTACTCAACGCCGGCAAAAACGCCGCGCAGGTGGCGTTGCGCCAATTGCATTTGCAATTCAAGTAAATTGTGAGCGACCAGGTTGGATTGGAAGCGTGCGATTCCCTGCGCCTACTGGATCTGAATGACGGTTTCCGAACCAGCAGCTTTAATCTCTTCGACGCGCGCGATTACGTTGCGGGCGAAAGCGAAGAGCGACTTGGCATGGGGAGAATCCTCGCCTTGCAAGACCGTTGGCGTTCCGCCGTCCGATGACTTGCGGATCTCGGGATCCAGCTCAACGCTGCCGAGGTAGGCAATGTCGAACTGTTTCGCCGTCTTTTCCGCTCCACCGCGAGAGAAGATGTCGATCTCGTGCTGGCAATGAGGGCACACGAAATAGCTCATATTTTCGACCATGCCGACGATATCCACCTTCATCTGGCGGAACATCTCGATGGCCTTGCGCGCATCTTGTAGAGAAACGTCGGAAGGAGTCGAAACCACAATCGCGCCGGTCAGCGGCACGGTCTGAATCAAAGAAAGAGCGACGTCGCCCGTTCCCGGAGGAAGATCGATGACGAGATAGTCGAGCTGTCCCCACTGCACCGATCCGAGAAATTGCTTGATGATCGAATGCAGCATCGGTCCGCGCCAAATCAGGGGCTTATCCCCGGGATTTAGAAATCCGACCGAAATGACTTTCAGGCCATGTGAATTAATCGGCGCAATCTGATTTTCGCCCATCACCTTCGGCTGCTCGTTCGTTCCCAGCATGAGCGGGACGTTGGGGCCATAGACATCGGCGTCGAGCAATCCCACTTTGTGCCCCATCTTGCTGAGAGCGATGGCCAGGTTCACGGCGAGCGTCGTCTTGCCGACCCCGCCTTTGCCGGATCCAACGGCGATGATGGCGTTGACACCAGGAAGAGGTTGCGGAGTCGGTTGTTGCTGGCCAGCGTGAGAATGAGCGCCCATCTGGTCATTATACGGGAGGGGGAGTGAGCCACCATCCGTCAGCCATCAGCTAATAGTGTCCTTCTCCGGCCTGCACTTTGCCACTGAATTTTCGGTAGACGAAGGTGAAGTAGGCGAGAGCGAGCAGCGCTGCGAATGTCCACCAAACCAAGCCGACGTTCAGTCCGTGAATCCCGGCGGCGGCGTTGTGGATGGTAAGGCTGTATTGATCGTCGCGGGCAGGCAGCAACACGGGATAAAGGGCAAACGCGGCGCCAACCAGCATGGCGACGATATAAAGGCACGAAGCCAGGAATGCCAACTTCTCTTTGCCCTTGGGATTCGCCCAGAGCATCACGGCAAGACTCGCGACGACAACCACCGGAACGAGGACTCCGATTTTGTGGCGTCCGTAATTGTCCATGATTTCAGGACGGATGAAATAAGTCGCGATCAGCGTGCTGAAGGTTAGAAAAAACTGAAGAGGCCAGCAGAGCAAGGCAAATCCGCGAGCGCGACGGCCCAGATCTTCGTCCGTCTTGAGAGCGATGTAATACGCCCCGTGGGCCGACAAAGTCACCAGAGCCACGACGCCGATGAGTACCGTGTACCAGTCGAGAATGCCCGTCTGCGGACCGAGTTTGAAGTTGGTCCAGAGCGGCTCAAAAAAATAGCCGGTGGCATCGAGTGGAACTCCGCGCACGACGTTGCCCAGCGCTGCCCCGAAAAAGACAGCCAGCAGAATGCTGGAAAAACTGAAGACCACGTCGAAGAAAGATTGCCAGACGGGGCTGTCGATATGCGCGCGAAACTCGATTCCGATGCCACGCAGAATGAGCAGCCACAGCACCATCATCAGAGGAAGATAAAAACCGCTGAAGCTCGATGCGTAGAGAAGAGGAAACGCAAAGTAAAGCGTGCCTCCCGCCGCAAGCAACCAAACTTCGTTGCCATCCCACACGGGGCCAATCGCGCGCAAGACGCGGCGACGTTCATCGTTCGTCTTGGCGGCAAACAAATAGATCGCACCCGCGCCGAGATCAAATCCGTCGAGGACGACGTAGGCCGTCACCATGACGGCGACGATCCAGAACCAAAGGCCCGCCATATTATTTAGCCTCCGCGATGGGATGAAGATTCGACATTGCTTCGCTTATAGGACCGTGCTCAATCTCACGCCAGATCAGAAATAAACCGAGAATTCCCAGCACCGTGTACATACCCATGAAGCCGAGAAGAGTAAACATTCCGTTACCCGCGGATACCAACTTGGAGTAACCGTTTTCGGTTCGCATCAGCCCATAGACCAGCCAGGGCTGGCGGCCGAGCTCGGCGGTCAACCATCCGGCGGTGTTGGCGATGTAGGGAAACGGCGCAGCCAACATGAGGATCCAAAGCATCCAGCGCGCGTTATAAAGTTTGCCGCGCCACAACAGAAACGCCGAGACAACCATGATGGCGATGAACGCCGTCCCCAGGCCTACCATGATGTGATAGCTGTAATAAAGAAGAGGGATGTTGCCCGGCCAATCTTCTTTCGGAAATGCGTCGAGTCCGCGAACGTGCGCGCCCCAGCGCCGGTAGGTCAGCATACTCAGCATTCCCGGAACCGCGAGTGGGTTATCGATCTTGCCTCGTTGCACGTCCGGCTGACCAACGATGACCAGGGGCGCAGACTCCTGCCCCTGGAAGAGCCCTTCCATCGCCGCCAAAGTGGGGGGCTGCAAGTCGGTCACCATTTTTCCTTGCCGATCGCCAGTCGGGAAAATCTGCACAATGCTGAACAGGCAGCCGACAATCACGCCGGTTTTGACGAACATGCGGGCGTGGGTGGTGTATTTGCCGGAGAGAAGATAAAAGGCGCCAACAGCCGTCATGACGAACGCGCCGGTAATGGCGGCGCCACTCATGTTGTGCGCGTACTGCCATCCAGCCCAGGGGTTAAGAACGAAATTCCAGAAGCTCGACAGTTGCAAGCTGCCATCCGCCGCCGTGAAGTAACCGACAGGATGCTGCATGAAGGCATCGGTCGCGATGATGAAGTATCCCGACAACCAGGAACCTACAAAAACGGCAACGGCCGACCACCAATGCGCTCTCGGACTTAAGCGCTTCTCGCCGAACAAAAATAATCCGAGGAACGCCGACTCGAGAAAGAAGGCAAACATCCCTTCCATGGCTAAGGTCTGTCCAATGACTCCGCCGGCGAAGCGGGAAAAGACCGCCCAGTTCGTACCGAACTGAAATTCCATGGGGATTCCGGTCACAACCCCTAAGACAAAATTGATCCCGAAAATCTTTGCCCAAAAGCGGGCCGCCTCGCTGTAGGCAGGATCGTTGCGCCGCAAAGCAATCGTCTTTAGGATGACGATCAGCAGCGCGAGTCCCATGGTGAGTTGAGGAAAAAGATAATGAAACGTCGCGGTAAAAGCGAAGTGAAGGCGGTGAATTAGGAGTGCATCGTTCATAAGTCAGGTCTCAGGTGGTTTTAGGTATCAAGTATTTAAGACTCACTGTGTCGATTTTGACGAACGCTCGTGCCAGGACATCTTGCAATGAAAAGTGTCGAATTCGCTGATGGAGAGCCGTTTAGCTGTGCACTCTCTTTCTTAGAGCCGATTCGGCTCGCCGGATTTCACGTCGACGCTGAGCGCCATCGTAGCGGCGCTTTTCGTCTTCGGTCTCGGGCACAACTGGCGGTACGACGACTTTATTTCCGGCGCCGTCGACGGCGACGAAAGTCAGATAGGCCGAGCTGACATGGCGGCTCTGCTCGGCGCGGTAATTTTCCACCCAGACTTTTACGCCGACTTCCATCGAAGTGTGGAAGACGCGATTGACCGACGACCGCAGGATGACGAAATCGCCGACTCGAACCGGGACCAGGAAGTCCATATGATCGATCGAAGCCGTGACCACGTAGGCGCGCGAATGGCGATGCGCGGCCATGGCGCCGGCGAGATCGATCCAGTGCATGAGGCGTCCGCCCAGAAGCGCATTCAGCGGGTTCGCGTCGTTCGGCAGAACGATTTCCGTCATTTCGGAAATCGATTCGCGCACCGGCCGGGGACGGGTGAA
>JBEKPH010000127.1:0-6123 GCA_049520915.1 Terriglobales bacterium | reverse complement strand
AGTCCCCCCGGGGCGGCTTCCTTCAAGTCGCTGTATCTGAAGCGCCCCTACACAGCGTCTCAACTCCCAGCTCTTCGCTCGTGGCCGCTTCAGATACAGCACTAAGACTTGTCGGTACCTATCTGGCTAACTTCCCCGAAGCCCGTTTGAACTAAGCCGCTAGCGCGGCGGACGCTACCGCGTGGTCGTCGCGAGCATTGTTGCCCGTGTAAGGTTTTGGGTCACAAGGAGGTTACTGTGACCCGACTCAGGAAGCTGATGCTGGACGAACTCCAGCGTCGCAACTACGCTCAGAACACCGTACGTGCGTATATCCACGCCATAGAGGATTTCGCGAAGTACTTCCACCGTTCGCCAGATCGCCTCGGCCCAGAACATATTCGCGAGTACCAGGTTCACCTGTTTCGCGACTGCAAACTCTCGGCGGGGACCATCGAAGGTCGTACCGCTGCTCTGCGTTTTCTCTTCGTCAAGACACTCCGGCGGCCGTATCTTCCCGATCACATTCCGTTTCCCAAGCGTCAGAGGCGGATGCCCACAGTGCTGAGTCAGGAGGAAGTGGCGCGGCTCATTGCTTCCGCGCAGAACCTGATGCACCGCACCATGCTGATGATGCTGTATGCGACCGGCCTGCGACGCGGTGATGTCCGAGGATCTCGCGAATCCTATGGCGGTTTGGATAACTGAGAAATACTCCGCGCGGCTTACGCCAGATCTCGCGCTGAAACGTTGGCATCCTTCACCAACCGTCGGCGTGTACACAAGCGGCATCATCTCTTCAAGGTTGCGCACCAGCACGGCATAAAACAGGGTTTCATTGGTGTCCTGAAGGTCCCTCAGGTAGGAATAGCGTGCGAAGTTCAATTCAAAGTCGCGTAACGGCTTGAGACGGCGTGCCGCCTGATCTTCAAGATTGCCAACATGGGGTGGAAGCAGTCCATGCAAAGCAAAGTCAGTGCGTTCGTTTTCCGTGAACGCAGCGGCTTTGCTATTAGGCGGCATGCATCCGAAAACCTTGATGCGGCTCGCTCGCCTGGGAGAAGTACCTGCAATCAAAATCGGGCGGTGTTGGTTTTTTCGGGCCAGTGCCCTCAACGATTGGATTGGGCTACGATCACAATCGCATCGCCCGTGCCTCACGGAGAGGATTCAGTGATGGCACGAAAATACCAACGGGGGAACTTAACCCTAAAGAAGCGGGCGAATGGGCCGGATGCGTGGGAGTTTCTGCTAATCCCGGTGGTTCCTGAAGGCCGAATGTACGTCTGGCCAGAACTCCCTGACGGCGAAGTTTGCCCCGTCAAGAATAATGTTCGTCAGCCAGCGCTGGCCGGTCTTCGTCCACGTACGATATTGACCCGGATAATAAACGGAGGAGATTCCTGCCGCCCCACCCGCTCCGATGATCTCGGATGCATTGAAGCTCTCAGTTCCGTTGTCGGTTCGAGTGACGATCACGCGGCTTAAGGAGTAGGCGGTGCGTTTGAGGAATCCTCCTGCCCTAAGGTGTAATACCTGCTGTCCTCATGAAAGGCCGCAGACAGAACGGATTCGACCAAAATATTCTCATCCGATTGATCTGCAAATGTGTGCCAGTAATATCGCCCGTATCCGCGCGCACCCTGATGAAATGCGGGGTAGGAATCCGTGGCTTGACTGAGCCCGGCCTGTGCGCCGACGAAGATGAAATTCGAGTAGTCGAAGGTGTCCTGCAAACCAACTTTGAATTTGCCCTTGGCGGTTTGCGGCGGCAGAATCACGTCCGCGCTCACCGAGCGAAGCGCAAGCTGAAATCCAAACGGATTTCCCCTCGACGAGAGAGCACACCCAATCGCCGCCGCGTTGGAGGAAACAGCGACCAATGAGCACCGGAGCCATCATAATCATCGCCATCGCCGCTGATCCCACTTGGCGGGGCAGAATCACAGCAGATTGTTGACCACAGCCACGGAAGTAGGACCTGCTCCCGCCGTGTAAGGGGAGTCTGGCAGTTCCTGCAGATCGCCAGTCGTTTTATCAATGCTAAATCCCGAAAGGGTGTTGGTTGTATTGTTGCCGGAGTATAGGAAGCTGTCGGAAAGATCGATGCTAAGGCCGTATGCGCCTGCGACTCCGTCGAATGGCGATTGCTTGAGCAGGCTTAGACCGCCGTTGTTGTCGAAACTGCGATAGCCGATGAGCGCAGTCGAATCTCCGGTATAAAGATGCTCTCCCAAGGAATCCGCAACCATCGAGTTTGACGAGCCTGCCCCGGCGAATGGGGAACGCGGGACTGGTATCAATTGGCCCGTGACCGAGTCGATTTCGTAAGCCGAGATATTCTCGGAAGACTGGTTTAATACATACAAATACTTCCCGTCGAAATTAGTCGTCACGGCGACGGGGAATCCGCCCGAAGCAACCGCCTCTACGAACTGCAAACTGCCACTACCCGCATCAATTTCGAAGATCGAGACTGAGTTTGATTGCGAGTTCGCCACGTATACAAACTTGCCTCGTGGATCGACCGTGACTCCGAGCGGGCCATTGCCCGAGGTCGCGAATGGAGAGCCGGGGATAACACTCAAGATACCGCTGGAGCCGACAGAATATGCGGAGATCGTATTTGACCCGTTATTCGCGACGTAAAGGTAGTGAACGCCGTTGTCCACTGCGAGGGCAGAAGGTTGTGAGCCTGAGGCATAGGGCGAACCCGGCGCGGGCATCAGAGACCCTGTCTGGGGACTGATAGTGAACGCCGAAACAGTATTGCTGTTCGCGTTCGCACTGAACAAGAACGAGCCGTTCAAGTCAGAGACAATGGCTTGGGGCGAAGCTCCCGTTGCAAACGGAGAACTGCCTAGTGCTTCCAGCGAACCAGTCCCGCTGACTTTATAGCCCCAAATGTCATTCGATGCCCCATTGCATTCGTAAGCAAATTTTGGAGTGTACGTCACCTTGGTATTTCCCGCCGCAAGGGCGATTGAAAGCGCACTTCCGCGAGAGCGCATGCTGCTCTCGTTGAAAAGCACACCATTCTTCGTTATACCCAAGACCAGAACTTCATCCGAATCGTGATCTGCCACATACAGCAGGGGCTCGGTCGGGCTTGCTGTCAATCCCAGCGGCCCCGAACTTCCGGTAGGGAAAGGCGCGGCGATCTGAGTCAGAGCGCCGGTCGTTTTGTCGATTGCATATTGCGAGACGGTCTTATCGGCAGAGTTTCCAACAAAAAGGAAGGAGTTCTTGGTGGTGGCGGTCACTGGAACCGCGCCAGTGGGGAAGGGCGAACCGGGCACCGGGAGTAACGCTCCCGTCTTCGCATTGATTGCATAGGCCGAAACGCTTGCGCTGTTCCCATTTGGGACATAAAGAAACTTGCCATGCTCGATTGCGACACTCTGCGGATTCAGCCCGGCAGGAAAGGGAGAGCCCGCCACAGGCGTGAGTAGCCCCGTGTTTTGATCGAAAGTGAAAGCTGAAACGCTGTTGGAATTGACGTTCGCAGCGAACAGAAAGGAGCCTGTGGGATCGATTGCAGCCGATATTGGACTGTCTCCAGAGATTGTTTGAACTGAAGTCAGCGCACCCGTGCTGGGACTGATCGCGTAAACGGAAACCGTCGAACCGCTGACAGCCACCAACCATTTGCCGCTGGGGTGCATAACGATGTTGAATTCGGGACCCGTCAGGAAGGGAGAGCCGGGCACCGGAGTTAGGACTCCATTGATGGTGTTTACCGCGTACCCCGCTATTCCGACATTGCCTTCCGCGATATAGAGGAAGTCTTGCGAGGGAGTGACGACAACACCGCGAGGATTGCTGCCTGAGCCTGTGTACACGTATCCGACCGCTTGTAAGCGATATCCACGGATAGCGAAGATGGAGACCGTATCATCTTGGTTGTTGGCGACATACGCAAACCGAGGTACTAGAACGCGGGCAGCATGCGTGTGGGCTGCGGCGAGCAGAAGGATTGTTGCGGCTAAAACTTTCCAGTAACGACCCATGGCATCGTCCTTGTCCGCCGGGATTGGGAGCAGCGCATTACGAACTTCGAATCCGTCGTTATTTCCTGATCGGCTCGCAAACTTTGCCTAAATACGAGCCCATGCTAGTCGAGTTTCACGATCCAAATATCGGAGCGCGGGTCGCCATCGCTATCAGTTCCAACCTGCCCGTCCCAGCTTGACGAGAACATGAAGAACCTTCCATCGAGCGAGACATTACCGAAAGGTTCCGACCAGTAGTATTCCTCGTCCCAAATCGCCCGATTGTGCGCGAATCGCCAGATGGTAGAGGCGTTGAGGTCAGTCTCGATACAGAAAATCTCGCCATCGTAAGGCTGTATTACCGTGTCGCGGCCGTCGGCAGCGTAGGTGGAACCACACACAGGAACGTTGTTGTTGAGATGCCCTCCGCTCCAAGTAAAATGTTTCTCCATCCCCCAGAGGTGGGGGAGCGGTAGGGGGTAAACGAGCGGGGTAATATTTGTGACATCATTTAGGGTGCGACGGAAGGTGTTCATCTCGTCGGTCACTCCGGGGGCGTTTATCTCCGTGTCATAGCCGAGAGAATCATAGCCCGCGCATAGTGGGCCGCCGTGATCGTAGCACGCCTGCACGTTGAGCGAAGTCGTATCCCAAACGTAATATCCTTTGTGTCCTTGCTGAATCTTTATGTACTGCCCGCTCCCCGAGATATAGGCATGGTTGATCAGGAAGCTCGGCGCACCCACCGCCTGACCCGCCGGCCCCCAACTGCCGCCGATCTGTCCTGTGTGAGTGTTGTACCAACGGCAGCCGAGTGTCTGGTCATACACAATTACGAAGGTGCGGTTGCCAAACTGGTTTCCACCCGCATTGATCTCGATTCGGCTGTCGTCAGCCGAAATCGATATATCGCTGCTGGTGACATGTTTACCAGCAACCAGAGGAGGCTGCATTCCGCATGTCGTGGTGTCGAACAGGGGGGTGATCGTATTAGTCGAAAATCGGAAATTGGCGATTGTCAGCGGCGCTTTTGGCATTACCCCGTACATCAAGTCTGGATCAGTAAAGCTGAATGTGGGTCCCGGATATAGAGGAATCGCAAAACCGCCTCCACTACCTGCTCCCGGCAGTGGACTGATGAGCATCGTGCTCGGGTCGAATCCGAAGGCAAGCGCCGTCTGTGGCTCACCGACTGCGAAGAACTTGCTTTCGTCTGCGCTCCACGCATTGGTCTCAGTTTCCGGATTTCGAAAATAACTGTGAATCTGTTTCGGGTTCGTATAGTCGTTAGTGACGCGAACCATTGGCGCTCCGAAATCAGGGTCTTGAAATACAATATTGACGGAAGGCGGAGCCATCGGCGTTTTCGGGTGCACATTCCGATCTGTAAAGGCGTCGGGGTAAGGTTGAACTCCTTGCGCCAATGCAGCGGTGGAGACGAACCAAATAAGGCAAGAAGCAAGTGCCACAAATCTATAGCTGGTCATTAGTCCTCCGAGAGCCCGGATCGAGCGGTGCAAAGGATAACTCACCCGAAAAAGAATTTCTACAGGATATGGATGACAAAGGAGCAATGCCCGATCTGTCAGAAAACACTTGTTCTTGGTCAGAAACAAGGTCGATTGACTAGATCGGGGAGCGAAGTCGCATGCACCTTACTCATTGCCCGGCCGCGATGAGCTTTGACCGTGTTTTCGGAGATTCCGATCTGATCCCCAATTAGTTTGTTGGGCATACCCGAAACGACTAACGTAACGACCTGCAGCTCTCGCGGTGTCAGCGATTCCAGACGCTTGCGCAACGCTTCAACCTCGATTTCTAACTGCCGTTCCCTACGATCCCTTTCCAGCGCAGATTGAATCGCCTCGACTAGCTCTTGATCGCGGAACGGTTTGGGTAGAAATTCTACTGCCCCGGACTTCATCGCTCGCACGGCCGTGCGAATGTCGCCGTGTGCTGCGATATAGATCGTCGGAATGTTAATTTCGGCTTGCCCCAAATTCCTCTGGAAATCCGCGTTGCTGATCCCACGCAACCTAACTTCCCGGATTAGGCAGCTTGGAGCTTGCGGTCGCTTGCTGAACAAGAATTCCCGAGCAGAACTGAAGATTTCAACTTGCAGACCCAGTGACTTTACGAGGCGCTGGATAGC
>JBEKPH010000126.1:0-6248 GCA_049520915.1 Terriglobales bacterium | reverse complement strand
ATCGGCCGCGACCGGACAATGGCTCTGGCGATTCTCCGCGACCTCCTTTCCTCACCGAATTCGTAAATCACATCGGCCAGCTCGCGCTCGTCGATGTGGTTTACCACTTGTTCGGCGGTCTCACCGGACATCGGGTTCATCCGCATGTCCAGCGGTCCTTCCGCCTGAAAACTAAATCCGCGCTCAGCGTCCCCCAACTGCAAACTACTGACGCCGAGGTCGGCCAAAATTCCGTCCAGAGATGCCGGAGCCACCCTCTCCCCCACCTCCGCAAACGACGAATGAATCAGCGAAACCGTAGGCCAATCCAAATTCGCCTGCTGTTCCCCGCGCGCCGCTCCCTCACCAGGGCCTTCCCTGACGGCTGATGGCTGAAGGCTGACGGCTGCTCTTCCCAGCGCCGCCGGATCCTTATCGAAGCCAATCAAATGTCCCGCTGCGCCGAGGCGTTTTGCGATTTCGAAACTGTGCCCGCCCAGGCCCACCGTGCAATCCAGATAAGTTCCGCCGCTCTTGACGGCTAAAAAATCGATCGCTTCTTTTAAAAGAACCGGAACATGGCCAACCGCCGCTCCATGCCCACCCCGCTCGGGGGTGTTGTCCAAATCCGCTTCCGCGCCCACTAGATGCCCAATTCGTCGAGCGTCTTGATGTCTTCATCCGTGAAAGCTTGCTCTTTGATTTCCTTGTCGAGCGCTTCCATGTTTCGTACTTCCAGGTAAGTCAGATTTCCGAGCACTGCCACTTCCCCGCGAATCTGCGCCGACTCACGCAAAATCTGTGGGATCAGCAGACGCCCCTGCCCGTCCATCTCCACGACCTGCCCGTAATAGTTCGTGCGCGTTAAAAACTTTTTCTTCGCCGGGTTGTAAGTCGACAGCGCCGCCAGTTTCTCCTCGATCCGCTCCCATTCCTCGAAGGGATACACTTGAGCAATAACGCCGTCCTGGCTTGTGATGTAGAATTTCTGCGCATATTTCTCGTCGATCACGCGCTTGAATTCCGCGGGGACTTTTAACCGTCCCTTTTCGTCGACGCGCGTTGGATGATTTCCGCGAAACATGTGCTCGGTTACCGCCTATGTCATCATTCGGTTTTGGGAAGGGCACGGCTTCAGCCGTGCCGCATGGAGCCGACCCCGACTCGGGCTTTAGCCTCTGTGGCAGCCCACGTCCGCGCCTTTGGCCATTTCTCGGATGGCTTCCGGCTGCTGGGCTCCGTTTACTTATGGCTGCTACCACAGCCACGATTGCGAGGGAGGTAGAAGCGGTCGCAAAAAGGGTTGATTCGGGTTCGTTGGGCTCGTTTTTGTCGGTGTCAGTCTCGTAACCCACTGGCGCCTCGAAAGTTAACGTTCTTTCCCACGACCTCTAATATTTGTTCCACTTTCAACCACTTTTGTCCACATCCTACGCCTAAATCGTTTGTTGTCAATAACAAAGTTTCATCTTGAGACTCCCCAAACCCCCGCTTTCCCCAAACCGCAGCATCTTGCGGTTAACCAGAAAGATGACCACTCCCCCTTGTGTTTACGAAAGAGATTCCCAAACTTGACTTTCGCTAAGTTTTCGCTTGCAGTTTTCCCGGGATTTCCTTAGTGCTCTTTCGTTCCCTGCGTGGCAACGCCTTTTGCCTGGTCTCACCCCGTGTCCCCTGTGCCCTCCGTGGTAAAAGCCTTTCGTCGGAAGCGTCTCAACCCTCAGCAAACTTGACTCGCAGGAGTACACTTGTCCCGAATTCCGGACACACCTACAGGGGACACAATGAAACTGAATACAACTCGCATCTGGTTGGGCGGTATCGTCGGCGGCGTCGCTTGGATCGCCTGGGGCTTTCTCGTCGGCATGCGCCTCGCCCCGTTCTACGCGGCCATGCAAAGCCGCGGATTATTCCTCAAAGAACCACGCTATCCCTTTTTCGCCGGGCAATGGATCCTGCTCATCTTCATCATGTCGATCCTCATCGCTTACCTCTACGCCTGGGCTCGCGCCACCGCCGGCCCTGGCTTCCGCACCGCTCTCAAAGTCGGCATGATCGTCGGCTTCTGCGCCGGAGTCCCCGACAACTTCGCCCAAGCCGCCTGGTCCCCCGTCCCTCGCGTCATGCCCCTCGGCTGGATGCTCGACCTCTGGGGCGGCGCCATCCTCGCTGCCATAGTCGCCGGCTCCTTATATAAAGAGAAGTAAGCATATAAAGAGAAGTAAGCCGCAACCACGAGAACAAATCGTGTGGAGGCGGGCATTCCTGCCCGCCCCGCGTACATCGGCAATCGAGTAGCAGGATTTAAAAATCTCGTCTCACCAAAGCGATTCACAACGACGTAACAGTTGCGAGACTGCATCGAACACTACGAGCGAAAGACGCGCGTGCTACGATTCCATCGTGTTCAATCTTGGCAATCCGAAAACAGGTGGGGACTGGCTCGTCCATATCGCGGGAGCAATTATTGCAATCTTCCTTGTATGGTGGATGCTTCGACTCTACGTGCTGTAGCCCCGTCCATTTCAACGAGTGATATCGCGATTTTACGACAATCGGCTCCGCAGCTCAGGTTTTCTTCGCGAGGTAATAGGTGTTATTCCCGCTATCGGTGTGGACGTCCTCCAATGTGAAGCTGTGATCCCCGAGGATACGTCGGTAGCTTTGGACGCTGTAGGAGAAATACCGAAATGCCACGCCGTTCATATTGCCCTCTTTGCCATTAGAGCCGTCTACGTCACCGGCTGTGAAAAGGAACGGCGCACCGCTCTTAGTAATGCGCGAAACATTCGCAATTGCCCTAATCGCGTCATCGGGATTGAGATGGAACATGACGCCCCATGCAACCGCCGCATCAAACATGCGATCGGCGAACGGGCATGACTGAATGGTTCCTCTAACAGCAAACGCTTCGGGGCAATTATCCATAAACTTTGCCAGCATCGCACTCGAACTATCCAGGCCGATGACTCGGTGGCCACCGCTCAGTAACGCGCGGGTGATGGGTATACCGTTGCCACAACCAACATCGAGAACAAACGATCCGCGGGGGATGGATGAAGCTAGACTGGTCGCTTCGCGTACCCCTGTCTGATGGTCGCGTTGTGATGCATACCACCCCGCGATTAGGTCGTACTCCCGCACCTTGAACCTCGTCCTCGTGTGCGCCTTAAAGCGCAGACTGGCGTTATCAGGGCAATTTCGCGAATTGAGGTTTGGCTAGTCCAAGGTCAATTAGCGCAATTCAATATTACCCAATTAACATGTGTTCCACATTGACGGACCGCGAGATTTGGTGAGACACTACCGCCAATTTGTTGGGGTAACAAGGAAATTCTCAACTAACTCAAGCACCCATTCAATAACAAGGAGAATCCATGACGCCCAGGAAAATTCGGTCTTCGCACTGTCGATTACAGATCGCCGCCGCAGCGCTTCTCTGCGCCTGCTGCCTCGCGTCCGCCGCAGCCCAAACTAGAGACACAGCCGCCGACGCGGACGCAGCAGCCCGCGAGAGTTGGGGTGCGTTTATGGCGCACTACCCCCAGCCCGACGCGGGATGCTTTACGGCAACTTATCCCAATCTCTTCTGGGAGCAGGTGGAATGCAAGATACTAACCCATCCACTTGTCCACCCCACGGTCCGCAAGCCCCAGAATGCCGAGCAGACGGCCGGCAACGGGAACGACTACGTCGCCGAAGCTGCTGGGCTGATCAGCGAAACGCTTGGCACCTTCCCGAAGGCCACAGGTATAACCTCCGAGAAGAGTGTGGGAGTGCCCGAATATGGAGATGGTGGCATCCTCGGTGCAAACGAATATTCGATTCAGCTCAATACGCAATTCACCAGCACCAGCGCGGCCTGTGCCGGTCATTCCGGTTGCACCGTGTGGCAACAATTCATTTATGCGACGGACTACGAAACCAAGGGTGAGGCGGCCGTATTCATGCAGTATTGGCTCATCGGCTGGGGACGCTCGCGGTGTCCCAGTGGTTTCGGTAGTGACGGCGCGGGCGATTGCTACGGCAACAGCAATTATGTGGCAGCGCCCGATATCAAGGCCACCGGCCTCGGCAGCCTGACGCTCGCCGGAACCGCGACAAAGGGCGGCAACGATTCTGTGGTCTTCCACAATGGAAGCACCGCCTACTCCGTCAGCGGCGCCGACAGCAAGCTTGACATCGCGACGGTTTGGAAGGAATCCGAATACAACATCGTCGGTGACGCGGGCGGTTCGGAAGCGGTTTTCAATAGTGGAACCTCGATCACCGTGAAGGTAGCGCTGACGGATGGTTCCACTTCAGCTCCAACTTGTGTCGCAAATGACGGCACAACCGGAGAAAGCAACAACTTGAATTTGGGCAACTGCAGCACGGCTGGCGGATCGTCACCCTATATTCAGTTCACGGAATCGAACTGACGTGGCCCTGCTGCCGGAGCGCTGACCAAGTATGAGAGCTGACGACGAGAAAGAAGCCGAGGGAATCATCCCTCGGCTTTTTCTTGGTATGCCGGGTAGGGCGGACGATTTCACTAACTGGGATCGCGGTTTACAATACTCGCGATCCGATCGAAGAGAGAGTAGTGTCGAGACCCGCGAATCGGTTGTTGCTCTTCTTACTCGCCTGCACGCTTTCCTTTGCAACGGACCAAACAACCTTCCACGTCAAGATCCAACACCGGGAGAACCACAAAAGTCGCATACTTACAGACAAATCAGGCGTCCTCACCTTCGACGACGCCACAAGAAGACTCGCCTTTGCGGGTGGGAAGCACGACAGTTTCGACGTGAATTATGACGACGTGACCAAAGCGCAGTTTGAGGTCACAACTCATATGCGGGACGACACCCTAACGAGTGCCGTTGGATTTCTAGGACTAACTGGCATTGCCGGTCAATCTCTCCTCCATCTCGACCCCGTGCACGACTACTGGTTCTATTTGGAATATAAGAATGGCGACCACAATGAAACGGCGCTGCTGGAAATCCCCAAAGACTCTTCGGAAACAGTCATTGCCAGAGCCAAAGGCCTGTTTGGATCGCGCGTCATCATTCCTGCATTTCAAGAGCATGGGGAACCCGTCGATCCGCAATCCCTTACCGCAATTCACTCCAGGCAGTCGATTCGGGTTGACTGGAAGAGCCAGCCCTTGCCTGAGTTGAAGTCCGATAAGGCAACGGTCGTTGTCGTATGCCCGCGTATTCGGAGCGAAGACCCGGCGTTTGGAAATCAGTTCAAGCTGCATGCTAACGAGCGCGTGATCGCGGTCAATCAAGAGGGAACCTATAGCATCGCCTACGTTGAGCCCGGCAAATATCATCTGGTCTCGCAGTCCGTAAACGCGAACGGCTTCAACATGGAACTGGAGGCCGTCAAGGCTTACTACTTTTTCCAAAATATCTTTGAAGGGGCACTGAAGAACCACACCATGCTCTCGCGTAATAGCGAGGAACTCGTCATGTACGAGCTCAAAGGTTCTTATTTTTCCGATTGGACGTCGAAGTGATGCGCAGCTCACGAGGGCTTCCGCTAACGATTCCAAAAGCCCTGTCTCGACCGGTTATTGGAGCAAACGCCGCGGGCCTCTCACTAACTCCCCTTACTCTACTAATTAGGCGACCGCGACTGTGGCGGAGATGCAGGAGTCATAAGCCGAAACCTCACAGGCCAAAACCATACGATCAGCGCCACGACCAGCACCCAGAATCCAAACCATAACCTGCGCATTTGCCCGCTAGCCACGGCCAATTATCAGTCGAGTCGCCCGAGCGAATCAAGGAGGAATCGAGGATAATCGCAGCCGGCTGCGCCCTTCTCGCGCCCTCGCCAGAACGGCGAATAGCGAACGCATCAGCCAGCCGCTGATTAAATCAGTTGACTTAACCCCGACCCCGTCCGACCATAAAGATGAAGACCATGTTGAAACAAGCTCTTAGTTGAGGACTGGATAGCTGACAGCTGTATTCCCTAACTCCTTATTCCACGATATTTTGCATATAACTCTTTTAAAGTCAGAGATCTGGCAGGAATGGCTCTCCTAAACCCATGATTCTAAAAGATGGAGAAACAAAGAAAATCGAACCGGAACGCCAAAACAACCGGATCGGCGCAACAAGTCTCACACCTGCCCTTATTGAGAACCAAGAACTTCTCCCCCTAAGTCCTTATTCCAGAATATTTTGCGGAATTATGCACTTGACATACCCATAGTAGTTTAGTAGACTTTAAACATGAAAACGGTACCACAGCACGAGTTGTTTACCAAC
>JBEKPH010000125.1:0-7190 GCA_049520915.1 Terriglobales bacterium | reverse complement strand
TGCGGCTTTGCAAGTCGGTAAAAAGCGAAGAAGCGGTAAGCTGAGTATTCATAATAGCAACGATAATTTTAGCATCGCAGGTTGATGGGAATCGTGAACAAAATGAAGTCATCTCACGATTTGTCAATCGCCCGCGACGTCGGCAGCATTCTGAGATTTCACTGGCTAAGGGCTGAGCGAATCGTCGAAAGCAGCAACGCGAAATCACGCAACACCGGCGCGACTTAGGGTAAACCTACCGAAATAGAATTCTATTTCTTACTGACCACCTGCGTCACCCGACCGGTGCTGGAAGCAAAAGTGGCGTCTCCGGAGTAGCTCGCTTTAATCGTATGCGAACCGGCGGGCAGTGCTGACGTACTCACGGACGCGATGCCCCCCCTCAGGGTTCCGGTTCCGATCTCGCTCGCGCCGCTGCTGAAAGTGACGGTTTCACCGTCGGGAGGTGTTCCCAGGGAGGAACTGACAACGGCAGTAAAGCTCACAAGCTGCCCCAACTGTGAGGGCGAACCAGAGGTAGCCACCGATGTCGAGGTCTTCGCCGGCAGCTTTTTCACAACCTGGTGGACGGTGTTCGAAATACTTCCCTGGTCATTGCCATCCCCGGAATAAGTCGCGACTAGATTGTGGGCTCCGGCGGACGAATAGGAGACAGAGTATGAGGCCTGACTATTCACCAGAGTGGCCGTGACCACCGTTTTCTTACCATCGGTGAAAATGACCGTTCCAGTAGGATTGCCTGAACCTCCGGCCACGGTCGCCGTGTACGTCACGGTTTGGGTTACGTAAGACGGATTCAATGAAGAGGTTAAGGTGGTTGTGGTCAAGGGCCCTTGCGATAGAGATCCGAAAGCGCTGACCGAACCCTGACTGCCCAAGAAGACTTTACCGTTCGCCACAATCGGCGCAATAAATTTGACTGGGCCCCTCAGCGCATCTCGTCCGTTCGCGGCCTGGTTACTGTTGTAGAACATATTCGCGAGGTTGGTTGCGTCATACGCGTAGAGCGTCTGATTCCCATTGCTATTATCGATCAACCACACGATGCCATTGGTGTTTCCGTTCGCAGAAACGATGGGAGCGGCCGTACCGAGAGTAAAGGATTGCGAGGTCTGGGATGTCGGTGAGGTCGAAAGCATCCCACTGCCGTTCGCATTGAACGAGAATGCGCGGAGAAAGTCGGGATTTCCGTTGTCGTTGCCGGAACCCCAGTACAGATTTCCATTCCAATAAGACGGTGAGCCCCAAATGCCTTGCGAAGCTCCGGGGATCTCCTGCACGATCTGCGTATCAACGTTGACGCAACTGGAGCAGAACTGGCCCATATCGTTTCGGTCGACCAGAAAAATCGTTCCTTCTTTGCCTTGCTGCACAAGCAATTGTTGATGGGGAGAACCTTGGGGGAGGTCTGGCAGCAGGAGCAATCCTCCCGAGCCCAGATCTTCGTCGGATTCGCTGAGGCTTTGCTGATTCCAGGGCGTGAACCAGTCGAGAACGTTGAATGCCCCATTGGTGGGGGGGCTAACTTTCACGATACTGTCGCCAAAGTCGCCATATTGTAGGCCATCGTATGTGCCGTTTCCAGTGGCAAAGTACAAATCTCCATTGGAGTCCGCGGCAACTCCGTCACCAGACATCCAGATACCAGACAGGCCACCGTCGGGCGAA
Organism: Terriglobales bacterium; assembly: GCA_049520915.1. Classification (GTDB taxonomy): domain Bacteria; phylum Acidobacteriota; class Terriglobia; order Terriglobales; family Acidobacteriaceae; genus Acidiflorens. The sequence goes on along the minus strand of JBEKPH010000125.1, from coordinate 5,522 downwards.
CCGTTGAAAACGGCCTCTTGACTCAGCGTGTCGGTCGACTGCACACCCGCGCGGTATGACATCACCCAACCGTGGTAGGGTCCGTTATCGCAGTGCGACGCCCAGGCAATCACGATGTGCCCGTTGTTTAGAAGAAGGCCGGGACGATTATGGTTTCGTAGTGGATCGAAGTTCTCTCCGTTCACCGTGGCCGAGACAACAATGGGAGCGCCAAATTTTTCGGCGTGAGTCGCGATATCGATAGCGTGAAGACGCTGGAAGTAGACGCCGGATTCGTTGGTTTTGGCTATGAGATAAATGGTTCCCGTGCTCTGGTCGATCACCGGCGTGCCTGTAATTCCTATCTCGGGAACGATGTCGTTACAGTTGACTTCCTGGCTGGTAACCGTATTGATACTGGGAGGATCGATGAAGCTCTGTTGCCAAAGCAGGGCTCCAGTATCGGCATCGAGGGCATACAGTTGATCGTGCTCGGTGGCTACGAATAGGACATTATGAGTTCCACCAGCAATGTTCTGCACGTTCGCGAGATAAAGCGGTTGGGCGTAGACGTATCCTTGCACAGAAACTGTAAAAAGCTTTCCAAACTGTTCAACGTTGACGTTGGCTGGGGTGAGTCTCGTTTCCTGAGGATTTTGGCCAGTGCGGGCGTCGTCATAGTGATACGTCGTCACATTCACTTGGGCAGAAGCAAGAATGGTAAAACACAACAAAGCAATTGCCAGCAAAGGTCGTTGCATGATTCCTCGGGATCGATCATTGAAAGCGACGGGCAGTTGGAAAAGCTTACGGGCAAAGCCTTTTGGGGGATTTCGACTAAGATAAAGGCGAGAAATGGAAATGTCAAGTAATTTGGTCGAGATTAAATCGTCGTTCACTCCCGACATGCACTTTTCATTCTTGACAATTTTTCGAACATATAAGAAGCTTCAGGCACTCTGGTACGGCCTCCCCCCCACGAGCCTACCTATACGTGATCCTCCGACTTTTCACTTTAGAAAGGCAACTTGGACACCATGGGAAAAGAATTGAAATCAGTATCAAAAGCAGGAGCGCCAATTTTTGCGACCGCTTGCGTAATGGCACTCCTCGTCTCTATCTCTCCGGCACAGACTTTCAGCGTTGTTCACAACTTCACAGGTGGAAACGACGGCGGCGTTCCTTGGAACGGTTTCACCGTCGGAGGCAGTGGCGGGTCGAGTGCCCCAGTAAGCGCCCCGCTCAAGGGAAATGCAAATTTCTACGGTACGGCCAGCGCTGGCGGCACATCAAATTACGGAGTTGTATTCGCCATGAGCACGAGCGGCGAAGAGACAGTGCTCCATAACTTCGCAGGCGGTTCCGATGGAGCAACACCATATGCGAGTGTATTGCTCGACAAGTCCGGGAACTTGTATGGCACGACTACCGGAGGAGGCTCATCGGACCTCGGCACCGTGTACGAGATCGCCGGGACGACAGAGACCGTAATCTACAATTTCGCGGGTGGCACAGATGGCGCTCATCCCATCGCCGATCTTATTCAGGACGCGGCCGGAAATCTCTATGGCACCACGACCCAAGGCGGCGTCAGTGGCAATGGCACAGTTTTCGAGCTAGTGGCTCCGAAGACGAAAGGTGGAACTTGGACCGAGGCCATTCTCTACAGTTTCGGCGCGGGAACCGACGGGTCAGATCCCCTTGGCGGCGTTAGCTTCGACACAGCAGGCAACCTCTACGGCACGACTTCGGGCGGGGGACAATACGGTTACGGTACCGTATTTCAGTTGGTGCCGGGAACCCCTTGGACTGAAAACATCCTTCATCATTTCGAAAATGGAAATGATGGATCGGTTCCCTATGCCGGCCTGATCGCTGATCATGCGGGCAATTTTTATGGCGCCGCAACGCAAGGCGGCACGAATGGCGGCGGCACGGTTTTCCAGCTAGCGTCCTCCAAAGGCGCTTGGTCTTTTAACGTGCTCTACAGCGTCCCCGGATGGGGGATCTCAGGAACCTTCCGAAATGTCGTCCTCGATACGGCGGGTAACCTCTATGGCACAACTCACTGCGACGGCTCATACGAAGCTGGAACGGTTTATGAACTGACACCGTCAGGCAGCAACTGGAACTACACGCTGCTTTATACCTTCACCGGTGGTAAAGACGGACTCTACTCCGTGAGCAATCTCGTATCGAGCGGGGGGAAGCTCTACGGAACTACTCTCTACGGTGGCGAGAATAACGATGGTGTGGTGTATGAGGTCACGCCTTAAACTGACTGTAGTACCGCAGTTGGCATTACAGCGAGCGCAGGAAGTTCAATATGTCTTGAACCTGCGCTGGGTTGAGCATTCTGAAGTCGCGGATCACGGTATCGGCCTCCGAGCTGCAATTTAGCTTTGGAGGCTGATTTTCTTTTTGGGCTCGACAGTCTTCGGTCTGAGCGCGGCTCGAACTATGGTCTTCGATCGCTTGTAACAGGTCTGACGCGCGTCCGTCGTGCAGAAAGAATAGACGCTTCCCGATACCCCATAATGGAGCGGTCCGAAACTGGTCCGCTCCCGCCGCGCCTTGATAAATACCGTCCGCAAGCCCTGGTCCCATGTGATGGAGAGCAAAATCGGAGTAGGGGTAGTAAAGAACTTTATTCAGGGAAGAATACTTCGATGCCGCCGACTGAAGTGCGGGCGAGTGACATAGTCCACATCCAACCCGCTCGAACAATGCCGCGCCATTCTGCGAAGAGGGCGTCGATGGCGCAGGTTTGGGTGGCGCCAAGAGCCTCACGAAAGCAGCGAAGTTAACAACATCCGATGACATTTCAGATACAGTTCCGGCGGAGCTTCCGAAATTTGGACTCTGGGCATCTGGGTTCAAAATATTGCTTGAGTCCTCTGGCGTCGCATTAAGTAAGCAGCCGGGTGCCGCGTCGCGCTCATTCGGAAACAGTTCGTTCGAGACACCTTCTTCTACAATCGCGGCCTCGGCGCCCGCTATCAGCAGCGATTTGTTTTGGGCCTTCCAGCCGAAGCGCGTAATCGAACCGTCATTTTGGCTGATATTGAACGTCCCACCGATGCCAAGTTTTAATCTCGCAGCGGCTGTGGACGACAAATTTGCGAGCAGGGTTTCATCGGTAGTGTTCTCGACCAGCCCCAGCCCGAACAGCGGGGTTGGAATCCGAAAAACGATGTTGTTGTCAGCGATCTGGCGCGCGAAGTCCGGCGGCTTCAAGTCGCATCCTTTTGCGTCGGAGCGGCCCGCTATCGTGTACATAGCATGAACGTCGCCATCGAGTGAGCCATCGACTTTTCGCACAAACCTAGCCACCAGCACGGGACTGCGGAGGGTGATGAATGAAGGGATGGAATTGGTCGCTCCGTCGAGCGTCGCCAAAGCGACCTGGGGATTCGGATGCGGCTCATCAGGCGCTATGAGTCCGGGGCTGCTACCTCCAGCAGTCGGCTGCGCGTGACACATGGCGCAATCGTTGCCATTGAAAGTTGGTCCTAAACCTCTTCCCTTTTCAATCGTTCCCGAGACCGAAATCGGTCTGGCGAAGCGCAGAAACGCGTGGCTGAAAAAGGAGAGTTCATCAGCGGTGAGATTGAGATACGGGCCGCCGGCCCCTGGTGCTCCCGGTCGCGGTCCGGGGTCCTTTTGGGCTCCAGCGCCGATAGAAACAAGCAAAATACTAATACCGATGAAAAACGATACGCGAATTGCTTTCGACGACTTCATTTCAAGTTTATGTTCCCGACCCTCGTGTTCTATTAGTCGTTTCACTGGAAGCAGAGAATTTCTCGTAAGGTACAGTTATTGAAAATCTCTCATGCTCGCCGCACTCCGACAAGAGAAAATCGGAATCGTTTGGATATACTCATTCTTCGAACCAACGATGTTCCCTGGCTCTGAAAGCTCTATGAAAGACTTGCGATGAACGGCGCGGAAAGCCTGATCCGTACACTGCTGGCGGCCGGAGTTGATACGTGCTTCGCCAATCCGGGCACATCGGAAATCCACATCGTCGCTGCGCTCGATCGCGTCAGCGAAATGCGCTGCGTGCTCGGTCTTTTTGAAGGCGTGGTAACTGGCGCCGCGGATGGCTACGCGCGAATGTCCGAGAGGCCGGCTTGCACACTTCTTCATCTCGGCCCCGGGCTCGGCAACGGTCTCGCGAATCTACACAACGCAAATCGTGCACAGGTTCCGATCGTCAATATCGTGGGGCAACACGCTACGGATCATCTCAAGTATGACACGCCGTTAACGTCAGATATCGAAGGTATCGCGCGGCCATACTCGAAGTGGCTTCGGACTTCTCGCGCTGCTGGTGACCTGAGCCGTGACGCCGCGGATGCAGTCATCGGGGCGCGCACCGCACCCGGGCAAATTGCCACGCTCATCGTCCCTGCCGATGTTGCCTGGGGGGAGGGGGGTTCCCCGGCCGCAATTCCCGCGCTTCCGAAGCCTCCGCTGCCAAACCAACAAACGATTGAACATGCGGCCTCCATGCTGCGATCGGGACTTAAGACCGCAATCCTTGTTACAGGAAATGGATTGCATGGCAAAGGCCTTCTCGCCGCAGGGCGCATCGCAGCTGCAACTGGGGCCAGGCTGCTTGCTCCATATCCGATCACTCTATTTCGCCTATCCGGGCAAGAGCAGCGTTTTTACGCAGCCCGACTGCGCGATTTTCAGCCTGGCCTCTCCCGGAGAAGACTACATTGGCGCACTCGAGGCGTTGGCTAGTGCGTTGTCGCTACACGGCGAAGAGATGCAGGCGGAAAAGGCTACTAGGCCGCCTATGCCGAGCGGCGAAATTACCCTTGCCGGACTCGCCTCGGTAGTCGGTGCTTTGCTCCCCGAAAACACGATCGTGGTCGATGAATCCATGACTTCGGGACGTGGATTGATGGCCACAACCCACGGCGCACCTCCGCACGATTGGCTCGCAAACACCGGCGGTTCGATCGGCATCGCGATGCCACTGTCCGTGGGCGCAGCGGTAGCGTGTCCTGATCGACGTGTTTTGTGCCTCAGTGCCGACGGCAGCGGTATGTACACACCACAGGCCCTGTGGACCATGGCAAGAGAAGGTCTGAATGTGACGACCGTCGTCTTTGCCAACCGTGACTATGCTGTTTTGAAGCGGGAGTTTTCGTACCTGGGAAAGGGAGATCCGGGAGTGCGCGCGAACGCGATGTTCGAGATCGGACATCCCGATCTCGACTGGACACTCTTGGCAAAGGGAATGGGAGTGCCGGGCATCCGGGTGGATTCGCTGGATGCATTTGGGAAGGCGTTACGCGCGGGGTTAGAGGGAGACGGACCGATGCTGATCGAAGTGCCCCTTTAAGTGTGGGCAGATGCGATCAAGAGCCTGACGGCTCATGGCGTCGTTAATGTGTGGGAGTCAATACAGCTAATTTATAGAGTTCACCTTTTATCACTTTTCCAGTCGGAGTCAGCGGCATTGAAGATACAAACAGAATTTGCGTTGGTCGCTTATGGGGCGCGAGATTTTGCGCGGCGTACTG
>JBEKPH010000124.1:0-6971 GCA_049520915.1 Terriglobales bacterium | reverse complement strand
CTTCCTCACCGGCGGCTTCCTTCAAACAGCTGTATCGAACGCGCCCCGCACGACCTCCGGAACCTACCTGCCTACCTTCTTGGAATGGGGCGCGTCCGATACAGCACTAGCGTTTCTGGATATCCAGATCGCCGACCCGGGAGTTGGTGATACGGTTTCGAGATCGAATGGTGCATACTGGAGTGGGTGCGTATGTGGCAGACAATTCGAGCCTCCGCCCTTGGCCGTCATGTTCACGAGGAAGCCTATGCAGCTCTCGTTCTTTCAGGCCGGTACGAAGAAGCGGGAGATAATGGACGTTTCCAGGTTAAAGCCGGCGACGCTGTCTTCCATGAGCAATTTGAAGCGCACCTGGACCGTTTCTCCGAAACGGGTGCAGTAGTGCTCAATCTTCGGCTGCCTCTCGGTGGTTCCTATACGCCAGGAATTGCGAGTGTGGCCGATCCCGATTCCATTGCGCGCGTGGCGGAGAAAAGCCATAGAGACGCCGTCGATTTGCTTTTCTTCGTTGCGATAAGAAGAAAGATGCCGCAGCCTGCCGATTGGCCGGACGAGTTGGCAGCGGCACTGATGCGGAATCCATCTCTCAAGCTGTCGCAATGGGGAGAAAAGAATGGAATTGCGCCGTGGGCTGTATCGCGGGGTTTCGCTTTGGTGGCGTTTCACCAGAGACCTTCCGTGCGCGCACTCGCGCTCGCCAGGCATTGAAGTCCATTAAGAATACTCAGGGGCCACTCGCAAATATTGCCGCTGAGCTTGGCTTCGCCGACCAGTCGCACATGACGCGGAGTGTCAAGCAACTCACTGGAATTGGACCGCAGGCATGGCGATCCGCTGCAAATGGATTCAAGACAAGAAGAAACCTCGGTGTTTAGAGTGAGGCAATGCGCCGGATCTATTATCTGCTCTGCCTGCTCATCGTGTGTTCTACCCAGATTGCCAACCTGCCTCTCCTGTGTGCGGAGACGGTTCCCCTCCACACGAGCACCGACTGGCAACTTAAATCTTCGCTCAAATATGACACACTGTGCCTGTTGAATGCGCTAAGCGGTGATCCATACTATCTTCACTACTATCAAGCCGAGTACGACCACTTCCATCCTCTCTTCACGCCTGCGGAGCAGGCCGCCTTCGCGCAGTTGAAGCGTGTCATCAAGGATGAAGGGCATGGAATCGTCTCTGCGAGGCTGACCCTTTATTATTCTGTGGTCGATGACGAAACCCTGCCCGAGATGGTCCGCACTGCACACGATAGCGCCGTGATGGAAGCAGCCCTCAAGAAGACGTCATACTGGAGCGCAGATTCGTGGCAGAACTACGAAGCGGCTAGACCGGCCCTGGAGGTGGCGCTTAGGGCCTTGGATCGGGTCGGGTTTCCGGCATATTGGGCGGCAAATGCCAAGCCGAGGATTGAGAAGCGCATAGCGGAGATCTCTCCCGAACTCCCGAAGTACAACATCATCCCAGTAATCGAGAGCGACTTGGGCTTTCCGCTTTCATCCCACACGATCACCGTGTACCTGCTGGCCTATTCGGAGCCTCACGGAATCCGTATCACGGGGCTGCGTTTCCTGACCCATGTGTCCTATCCGTTTAGTATCGTCCTCCATAATGCAATTCACGAACCCATGCACCCGCCTTATCACGCAGACGATCCGAAGGTCCGCCAAGCTATCGACCTGCTAGCGCGTGACCCGCTCGTGATCGATAAGGTTCAGCACCATGACCCGTCCTTTGGATACAACACGACGGCTGGCTATATCGAAGAGGACTCCGTGCAAGCCTTAGAGCAGCTAGTTAGCGAGAAGTTCGGTGTGGGCCGCAATGCCTGCCAATATTGGCAGGAGCAGGATGGTGGAATGCATGTCCTCGCAGTTGCCATATATACAGGCTACAAGCAGGCGTCATCGCTAACTCCCGAGTCCTATTCGCAGTGGTTCACACGCGCGGTCCAAAATGAGCAGCTCCGCGGAAGCAACCTACAGCAAACGGTTCAGTCCTTCTTTTCTCCAATCCATTGCCATTAGCCCGAGACATTCGCGATTTATGATTGCGATGTCCTGTTCTTCGATCGCTGCCGATTATGGACAACACGGAAGTTGTTCCGGGCCCGAAGTCATCTTGTGGGAGATCTCACCAGATCGGTAATGGGAAACGCCGTTGTGGCCACCGAACCAAAAAGGGGCTCATCCGGACGAGGAAGGGGGTTCGAACCCTGGCCGGAAGGTGAGAGTCGCTCCGGCGGCGATTTCTGCTATGTTGCTTGACATAATTTTCCTCCGAAAAGCTTGAATTTTCGACCAGTTGGTATCCGAGCCGATCAGTCCTTTCCGGCGAGTTGCGCGTTGGCCATCGCTCGTAATACGCGGCAACTTCTTTTGCGCGTCACTGTTGCGGAAATGGCTGGTATGGAATTCCTCATGATCGGCCACGATTTGACGGTCGCAGGTTTCAAGAAAGAGTTGCGGTGGAGCGACCTACTAACATGTGGTGCGGGGTCTCTGAGGTTCAAGTGGAACTTCGTCCCACTAGGAAATAGTGATAGCCTCTGTCGGCGGCTATCGAGCCGCCTTGATGCTGAACTCTTGACCGGCAACGGGCGCCAGAAACGGGATGACGTAGCCCCTGACTTCAACCTTGCCCGCTTTCTTAGCTTCAACCACGAGGTCGTATTTGAACTCGCCGCGGCGGAAAGCCTCGTCGCTCAAATGAAAGACCAGCACTTCGTTCCTGGAACTGCGCAACGAAATCTGCTCCGGAGTAAGGTTCTGGACGACGAGGAGAATCTCTCCCTCTGGTTTCTTCTCTTCGATCGCGCGCTTTTCTTTTGGCGCTCCCTTTTCGTCTTCGTTGGCTTCGAGTCTTTCGCGAAGCTCGCGATCCCCCTGTGAAAGCTGGAATCCAGGAACTAAATGCTGCGCCCGCTGAAGATTTGTGGCCGGGAAGCTGCCGCTCTGCCACGCTGGATCCGGTATGCCCCCGGGACCATCCAAGGTCGGGAAGGTGATCAGGGTCTCGCCAGCCTCCAATTCGCGTCCGTTGTTCTTGATGAAAAACTTGCCCACCGCGACGGGAAATGCGACGACCTTCTTTTCTTCTGCAATAAACAACGGACGTGACCCCGGCTCGGTTAGCTCTGGAACGCCGAGGTATGCGACGTCGATTGTTTCGGCCACGATTGTCGCCGGCCGATCTTCGAAGGCAGCGAAGGTCTTGGCGCTGTCGCCACTGAACGGGCCGCTCACCACGCAGAGTTCGCCCTTCAGGCAAAGCGCTGGCGCCTGAAACGAGTTCAGGGGGAGTGATTTGCTTTCTGAGAACTGGGGGAAACTTAGCGTTTGCGAAACGGAATGAGCGGGATTCCCGGCTTGTCGAAACGTGATGTTCAATCCGGAGCCGAGCCGTGGAACTATCAATGTAATGGGTCCGTCGGCACGCCGCGGTTCTTCGCCTGCCGTCTCGAACAACCATCCTGCCAATCGCGACGCTTCTCCTGTGGACTCAAATGGCACCGCAATGCGCGTGACGGTGACTCCCGGCATTTCGCTATATTGATCCGGATTCTCAACCACGCTTCCGGAGACCCGCTCACCAGGATGGAGTTGCGCGGGTAAGACGAGTCCCACTTCTTTGTGTGCCGAAGTAATCGGCGGATGGATCGGCGTCATGGGCTGCATGCGTCCGATCTTCTGCTCCCGCCGGGCGGCTTGCCTCGCTGCCTCGAGATTCTTCATCACCTCGTCATAGGTGAATGTTTTCAGCTTCTCCGCTCCACCGCTCTCTTCCTCGCCGGAGGGGCAGTCGATGACTCGGTAGTCCTGCGCGGCAACGTTCCATTCGGAGCAACGATACACTCCAGTCCATGGATCGTGCGTCAGCTTATGGCCGCCAGTCTGTTTGCCGGACTCGTCGAAGGCCTGAATGAATTCACCGGTGAAGTTTGCGCTGTCGTCATAGGTATTGCGTGCCACCCTGCGAAGCTGGCCGCTGGGCCAATAGGTGGTGTTGGTTTGCTGGGCGACGTAAAAGCCCGGGAGATATTCGAAGTCGACCTTCTGCTGAAGTTTGCCATCGGCGCCGATGGTACGCATTTCCGTCGCTTTGCCGGCGGCGTTGTAGTCGGTTTCAATGCGTCCGTTCAGTCCGTTTTTTTCCACGACAGTGTGTTGCGCCATTCCTGTGGCTGCGCCGCAAACCAGCAGCGTAGCCAACGTCAGCAACTGCGAAAAAATTGAAACCAAGGACCGCTGATTTTGTGACAGGCGGATCTCTCCGTGTGGCGAAAATCGGAGTGTACCACGCAGCCCGCCGAGAGACGGGCGGTAGCGGTTCCGACGCCGTTTTGCCTTTGGGCGCATGACTCGGCCAGATCGCGTGCTCGGCCCTTAGGATGCAAATCTATTCACACTATGCAGGCCGAGCCAAAACGGGTATAGTCAGTCGATTCGCAACTATGGGAACTAGTAGTTCCCGCCAGCACCTCGATTTACTTACCACCCAACCGAACCCCGAGAAGTAATAAAGAGAGGAACTAAAAGAATCATGCGCAAAGAACGAAGCTTTGTCACATGCTGTTTAGCCTTGGTCGCGCTGTTGGTGTGTAGCCTGCCACTAGCCGCGCAGGATCAAGTGAAGCATCCGGTTGCATTTGCCGTTTCGCCACGTCTTGGGGATTTGGCCCAGCAACCTCAGACGCCACAGTATGGTTTTCATGAAGCGAATCCGGTTCGCCGGGTTCCAAAGCGTTTTGCCGGAGAAGGACAAGTAGTAGACCGGGTGGAACAGAGCTCGATCGACGTCCCCGAAGCAAGTTACAGTGTGATCGCGAGTTTCTTGGGAGTGGGGAATGGCTTCCCCAACTACAGCGTTCCCGACGCTCCTCCCGACACCAATATGGCGGTCGGCGACACGCAGATCGTGCAGTGGGTCAACACCTCGTATACGGTTTGTTCGAAGACATCTCCTTATACGTGTGGCGCCTCCATTGAGGGCAACACGCTATGGAACAGCCTCGGCGGGGTATGCGCGGCGAACAATGACGGCGACATCATCGCGCAGTGGGACGCACAGGCGCATCGCTGGCTCCTCACTCAGAACATTTTCGCCGGTTCTTACGGTGTCTGTGTCGCGATTTCAACCACCAACGATGCCACCGGCTCCTACTACCTGTATGAGTATCCGGTTGTGAACGGCGGCTTCCCCGACTACCCGAAGTGGGGCGTCTGGGTCAATAACTACGGCGAAACCTGGAACAACTTCGGTACGGGCAACTTCGTGGGCCCGGTATTTTGCGCTTACAACAGAACGAAAATGCTGGCGGGCGACAAGACCGCAGAGCAGATTTGCCATCAGTACACTGGTTCCGAAGACAGCCTGTTGCCGGCCGACCTTGATTCTCCAACCCTGCCTCCTTCTGGCGAAGACCAGTTCGCCATTGGCAGCATCGGCGACGTCGACAACTCGCACCTCTCGCTCTACTCGGTACACATTAACAACCCGGCCGACTGGACGAAGGGCGCGACCTTTACTGGTGACGGCAATGACCAGCCGATTGCCATCGCCACGTTTACCCCGGCATGCACCGGCGGATACGGCGGTGATTGTGTTCCCCAAAAGGGAATCACGGACAAAGCCGATTCTCTCGGCGACCGTCTAATGTACCGCTTCGCGTACTGGAACGACGGCAGCGGCGGCGACCAGCACTGGTTTGCGAACTTTGATGTCACCGCTTCGGGAAACCAGGGCGGCGTTCGATGGATGGAGATCACCGCTCCAGAATCGGCCGTCGCACCCACAGCGCTGAGCGTCTTTCAGCAGGGTACGTATGCTCCCGATGGAACCTGGCGCTGGATGGGTTCACTCACCCGCGACAAGGCCGGTGACATCCTCCTCGGCTACAGCGAATCCTGCGGCAGCACGTGCCCCGGGGGGACGCCGACTTATCCGTCGATCTACGTCGCTGGCCGCACTCCCAGCGATGCCGCGGGTACTCTGGAGTCCGAAGTCCAGTTGGTTGCGGGCGCGGGTTCGCAGCCTGACACCTCGAACCGCTGGGGCGACTATAGTGCGATGCGTATCGACCAGGACGGATGCACCTTCTGGTATACGCAGGAGTACTACAAGACAACGGCGCAATTCGATTGGAGTACACAAGTCGGATCGTTCACCTTCGCTGGCTGCGGCGGCGGTGGTGGCCCACAGGTTTCCCTCGCGCCCACGTCGCTGAAGTGGGGCAAAGTTGTAGTGGGTGTCACAGGCGCAACAAAGAAGGTCGTTCTCACCAACAGTGGGACTGGGGCGCTGAGCATCAGCACGATCGCCTCCTCAGGCGATTTCACGCTGGTGCCCGTCAAAGAGACCAAGAAAGTGACTCCATGCGTCAACGGAGGCACGGTGGCCGCTGGAGCGAGTTGCGAGGTGAAGGTATCGTTCACCCCGACCCAGACCGGCACGCGCACCGGCGACCTGACGTTCACCGACAACGCGCCCGGCAACCCGCAGAGCGTCGCTCTGACCGGGACCGGCAAGTAAACAACACTAGCGAGGTGGCTCAGCGCTCACCTCATCGGGCGGGACCTCGGTCCCGCCCTTTTCTATTGCGCTTCGCGATGACCGCCGGAGGAAATCGACAGTTTTCAGGTGCTGGGATTCGGTATGGAAGACCGCAAATTTCCGCGGCAGCTCACCTCGCAGGCGTAACCGGTTTACTTACGCGGCGAGGCCTACCTTATTAGCTAGAAGTCCTCTTGTAGGACGTTTCACCACATCGGTAACGATAAACGTGCAAGCATCCAGGATTTTGTCTCCAGCCTAGCCGACTTCCCGTGAGCAATCTGGCTAACTTCCACGAAGCCCGTTTGAACGAAGCCTTAGCGGCAGACGCTTTCGCGTGCTCGGTATCGGCAGTGTGCCTGTGAGCGGATAAGGTTGGGTCATAAGGAGATCACCTATGACCCACCTTCGCAAAATGA
>JBEKPH010000123.1:0-7102 GCA_049520915.1 Terriglobales bacterium | reverse complement strand
ATCAGGGCCCCGAAGTTCAACATCTCTGCGCCCAGGCCGTAGCTCATTACGAATGCGCCAATCAGGGCGACGGCGCCTACAAAGAGCACGTTATTCCGTGGCACGCGGTGCTTCGCGTCGACGGCACCGAAGAAGGATTTGGGCAGCGCATTGCTTCGACCCATCCCGTAGAGCAGGCGCGCCGCGCCGATTTGCGAACCCATGCCCGATCCAAAGTTGGCAACCAGCAGCGTGAATCCGATGATGCCAAACATGGGCAGCCAGGCGCGGCCGGCGACGTGAACGAAAGCCGTATCCACGTCGGGGAACGGTTGCGACGCGGGCCAGATCAACTGTGCGGCATAGACTTCAACCGCTGAGAGAATGCCGATCACCAGACAAGTGAGTACGGTCGCCAGCAAAATATTGCGCCTGGGATTTTCCGCCTCTTCCGAGAGCGTGGAGATGCCGTCGAAGCCAATGTAGGTGAGCACGGCGATCGACGTTCCGCCGAGAACGGCTTTGGTGTTCCAAAGCGCCGGGTCGTAAAACGGATGGGTGTAAAAACCTGGGGCGTCATGTGGATGGCCGAAAATATAGCGAGCGGCGACCACAAAGAAGATGGCAATCACCACTCCCATTCCCGCGGCCAGCGCCGAGTTCACGCGAGCGGACGTTTTCACTCCCTGGACATTGAGCAGCGTAAAGACGAGCGCGAAGAAAACAGCCCACAGCGCATAGGGAATTCCAGGAGCAAACACATGCGCCTGCTGGCTGCACCAGATGGTGCAGATGATCGGATTGAGCATGTAATCCATCACCATGCTCCATCCGGTCACGTATCCGAGGGCGGGATTGATCTCTTGGCCGACATACGTGAAAGCGGAACCGGCGCTGGGGTAGGCACGCGCCATGCGTCCATAGCTGATGGCGGTGAACAGCATGGCCACCATGGCGATGAGGATGGTCGTCACCACGTGTCCGTGGCCGCGGTCGCTAAGCACGCCAAAGACCGACATCGGCGCAACCGGTTGGATGACGATGATGCCGTAGAGAATCAGATCCCACAGCGTAAGAGAGCGTCTGAGGCGGGGAGCGCTGGCGGGCGGGTTGGCAGTCGAACTCATGTTCTGTCTTCTGTCCTGGAATATTCTGTTCCAAAAACGAAACCCCATTATCCTACGCAGATAACGGGGTCTCGGGGAGGGTAATTCGTTCGCGACAGAACAGCGCTGCCGCACTTCCAGAAATTCCTCTCGAATTCTATACGGAAGCGCTATTCTGTCAACAGAAAAGCGCTTCTATTAAAACGATTCGTGCCGTAGCTTGATGAACTTTGAGTATTCGGCGAAAATCGGTTTTGAAAACGCGCCGAGGTCATCCTTTTGAATTCTAAAATTGCTCGATTGCTTTCTGCCGTCATTCTTTGCCTGACGCCGATGTTCGCGCAAACCGCACGGCCAGCGGCCTCGCAAGAAATGCCCGGTACGGCAGCAGTCTCTCCTGAGGCAAACGTGCAGGAGCGATTGGGCTATCCGGCCTCGGCCCGCTTGTTGGTGATTCACGCGGACGATCTGGGCATGAATCATTCCGTCAATCGAGCCGTGACGGAGGCGCTCGCGCAAGGTTGGGTGACATCAGCCAGCATCCTCGTCCCTTGCCCGTGGTTTCCGGAGGTGGTGAAGTGGGCCAAAGACCATCCAGGGGCCGATGTTGGAATTCACTTGGCGCTCAACAGCGAATGGACGAGTTTCCGCTGGGGGCCGGTCAGCCCGAAAGACAAAGTGAGTAGTTTGCTCGACCCTGACGGGTTCCTTCCGCTGGAAACGCCCGCGGTCACGCAGAACGCCAAAGTCGCGGAAGTTGAAACAGAGTTGCGCGCTCAAATCGATCGCGCCCAGTCGATGGGGATTCATCTCACTCACCTGGATACGCACATGGGCGCGCTGTTTGGCTCGACCGATCTCTACCATCTCTATCGCAAAACAGGCTACTCCTACGGTCTGCCGATCCTCGAAGCGTGGACGGGAACCCACGCACCCGAAGCTGACTTGCCACCGAAGGAGGAAGTACTTGTGCAGAAAGTCATCGAAATCACTCCCGGCATTGACGCTCGCGATTGGGCCGCGTGGTACCGGTCGCAGCTCCAGGCTCTCGGTCCCGGCGTGTACCAGGTGATCGTCCATCTCGCATACGACGACGAGGAGATGCGCGGAGCGACTTACGATCATCCCGATTGGGGAGCCGCGTGGAGGCAGCACGATTTCGACATGGTGAAGAGCGCTGAATTTCGTCAGTTTCTGAAAGAACAGGGATTTGTGCTGGTGGGATGGAAGGATCTGGCGAAAGCGTTACCGAAGAATTACGGCGGTAAGAATTAACTCGGCGGCACGACGACCCCTGCGGCAACGGGTCACTGCACAGGTTCGTTGAAAGACGACGACGTCTGAACTCCCTGCCCCTCAACAATCGTATAAATCTTGTCGGCGGCGACATCTTTCAAGTTCTCGACGGTGCCTGACGGCCAGCGCACTTCGACGGCATCGATTTTCGCCGCCAGTCCCAAGCCGAAATGAAGGCGCAGATCGTTCTGCGAAAGATAACTTCCCCCGCCCCGCACTTCGTCGAATTGCATCATGCCGGCAGCATGAATGGTGACGCGCGCGCCAATCGCGGCGCGATTGCTTTTTGTGCCAATCAAATGAAAGAGAACGCGATGGTTTGAACTCTTGTTGGTGTTGAGCAGCATCGAAGGCGGCTTACCGACATTCAAAACGACGATGTCGATGTTGCCCGTGTTCGCAATATCGCCAAAAGCCGCGCCCCGCCGCGACTCCAGGGGCATGTCGGCCAGGCCGGCGGGCTTCGAAACTTCTTCGAAGGTTCCGTTGCGCAAGTTGCGATGCAGCAGCATCGGTTCGGCATAGGCAGCGCTTCCCCGCACGTTATCCATCTGCGGATAGACGTGCCCACAGGCGACGAAGAGATCGAGCCAGCCGTCGTTGTCCATGTCGAAAAACTTGGTGCCCCATCCGAGGAACGGCAAACTTGGCTGCCCCAGACGAGACTGCATCGCGACATCCTCAAAAACGCCGGTCCGCTGGTTGTGGTAGAGAGTGTTCGGCTGGTCGGCAAATTCGGTCACAAACATCGATAGCCGTCCGCTGTGATCGTAGTCGCCCCAATCGACGCCCATCGAACCGAGCGCCTGCCCTTCGCTGTTCAGGGCAATTCCGGCAACCATCGCCTCGTCGCTAAACGTGCCGTTGCGATTGTTGTGGTAGAGATGATTGGGAGTGGCATCGTCGGCAACGAACAAATCGGGCCAGCCATCGTTGTCGTAGTCTCCCCAGATCGCGCCCAGACCATAATATTTCTCGGGATCATCGACACCCGCTTTTTTCGACACCTCCTCGAATGTGCCGTCGCCACGGTTGTGATAGAGCAGATCGCTCTCACCCTCCATTCCCCACGGTCCACATTGCACGGGCGCACCTTTGAACTGGCAGAACTTCGTCGAACCGAAGGTGGGCAAGTTATTCATATCGACGTGAACGTAGCGAGAGACAAACAAATCGACGTTGCCATCTCGGTCGTAGTCAGCCCAAGCAGCGCCCGTGGAGAAGCCACCACCGCGGACTCCAGCTTTATCGGTCACGTCTTCAAAGGTGCAATTGCCCTTATTCCGATAGAGCGCGTTGCCACCATAGCTGGTCACGAAGAGATCGAGATTGCCGTCGTTATCGAAATCGGCGACGGCCACCCCCATGCCCCAACCTTTGCGCGTCAGTCCCGCCTTCTCGGTGATGTCGGTGAACTTGAGGTCAGCATCCTGATGCCAAAGCGTGACGAGCGGATCGCCTCCGTTCTTGTAGCGTTCGACGGTGGATGCGTTCACCATCACGATGTCGAGTTTGCCATCGTTGTCGCAGTCAAAGAGTCCAATGCCGCCGCTCATGGATTCGATGACGTAATATTTTTCGCGCGAAGAGATGTGGGAGGCAGTCAGGCCGGCTTGGGAAGCGATGTCGCGAAAGAGGGGGATTGGCGTGGTTGGTTTGTCCGCAGCCGCTGGCGATTTTTTTTCGGCGTGCGGGGAAGGGGTTTTCGCGGGCGGTCCCATGGGGCCCTGTGTTTGGATTTGTGCGGGCAGAAGGCGCATGAAGGCGATGATCAAAACGACGATCCAACATCCCTGATAAACGTTGACAGCCTGAGCGCGGAGTCCCGGCGGCGCCTTGCACGCTCCAAAAAGCAGGTCGTTCGCTTCGCTCAGGATGGCAAGCCTAGGTGGAATACTTTTCATTTGGGATATTGGAACGAGTATCCGCTCGCTTCGTTCCCTGACATGAAGCGCGTGTTGTATTCGAGCAAATAATTCAAGTGATCGGCGTCGGAGGGAAAAGACTGCGCGGGATACGGGTAACTGCGCATCTCGCGAAATGGCAGTGGATCGACCGTATCGCCGCGATAGGCGTAGAAGTCCATGTCTTTTTCGTATCCGTTGGCGACGAAGAAATAGTCGCGTACCCAGCCTCGCGCCAGAGCCGGCAAATTCGAGGGATCGAAATCGAGGGCGACTTCATCGCCCGACCCAAAGACGACAAACTTGTCATCGACTGTGTCAAGCAGCGCCCGGACGTCGCCATAGCGTGTATATGCGCCCGCGGGACGCGTGTAGGGGCCGGTGGCGCTCGTCTTTTCGTAGATGTACTTCACGTTGCCCGGCGGCTGGTCTTCGATCTTCAGCGGGAACCCGTGGAAATTCAGTTCGGCGTTCGCCAGCGGAATGGGCGTCACTCGGGCATTTTGGTTCTGACTGTTGTCTTGATCGGTGCGGCTGATGAGGATGTCATCCCAGTAAACTTGCAGATTCGTCGTGATGCGGATGCGGCGCGTGCCGACGGGAAGTTTGCCGGTTAGATCGGCCGTCATCGTACGAGGTCCGCCCGCGGGAAAGCCTAGATCGTCCACAACCCGCGTCCACTTTCCGTTCGAACCCAGCGATTCCGCATACGGCGCGAACGGGCGGAGGTTGGCTTGATCGGCGGCGTACATGCTTGTCGCCGAGTAATATTCGATTTCACCGTGCATCAGCAGCCAGAGCGGGCCGCCGCGATAGGGATCGCCCAAGTCGAGTTCCAGCGTGTGCGGCTCGGCGAATCCTTGGAACGAGAGCACTTTGAAATCGCCAAAATAGCGATGCGCCAGCAAGTCGGGAAGGACGTTGTGGCCGTGCTCGTCCCAGGCTCCGGCCGGTGGTCGCGCTTCGTTCTTGTCGCTCAACACAACCTTGAACGGCGGATAGGGCGGATTACTCGCAAAATATTCGTTGGGATAAACGTCGAGACCGGCAGGATGATCGACTGCCAGAAGCTTCGCTTGATCGAGATAGACCGATTCTTCCAGCGGCTCCATAAAACGAAGACTCAGCTTGCCATCTTTTTCGCGCAGCGATGCTCGGTCAATCTTAATCGCCTCGGTGGGACGAGCGATGTTGCGCTCGACGTTACCCTTCTCCGCGGCAATCCAGTGCCCGACGACGCCCGCACCGAGCATATCGCCGACGAGTTTATATTCCCGACCGTCCCATGCAAATAGTGTGGGACACGAACTGCCGCGGCGATCGAGTTCAGTGATGTTCTGCGGAGTGTTGGCCGCGACACCGATTTCATCTTGCAGAACACCCGTGGGCCACAGCATGCGTACAACATCGGCTTCTTTCGCTTGGCCGAGGCCGATGGTGAGATACGGCGAGTTCTGGCCGAGGTAGCCGGACGATCCGTAGACTTCGAACTTCTGCCGGATTCCGCCGGAGAAGACTTCAACTTTCGTGCCGATGGCGCTCTTGTTGTCGTTAAGGCCTTTGAGTGCGAGGCGCAGAGAGTTGTTCCGGTTTCCACCTTCGTTGCGGAGAAGGACGGCCGGACCGTGATTTTGCGTGATCAGAAGATCAGTGGCTCCGTCGTTGTCGTAGTCTCCGGTGATGATGGCGCGGGGTTCTTTGAGCTGAATTTTGTCGAGACCGACGTCGGAGGTAACGTCTTTCCATCCGTCGGGGCCGAGATTGCGGAAGAGGCGGACTTCTCCCTTGCCGTCTTTTGTTTCGCCGACCGCGACGAGATCAACCCAGCCGTCGTTGTCGTAGTCGATGGCGGCTACACCGTAGGCGCGGACCCAGTTGGT
The DNA here is from genome assembly GCA_049520915.1 of Terriglobales bacterium. Taxonomy (GTDB): domain Bacteria; phylum Acidobacteriota; class Terriglobia; order Terriglobales; family Acidobacteriaceae; genus Acidiflorens. The sequence goes on along the minus strand of JBEKPH010000123.1, from coordinate 937 downwards.
TTCGGGTAAGGAAACTCGATCAAAGGACCTGCCCTGATTGTTGCGCCAGAGAGTGATACCGGGGGTGCCGGAATTTGTTAACACCAGGTCCATCCAGCCGTCGTGATCAAAGTCAAGAACAGCAATTGCTACTGAATTGAAGGGAGTCGGTACGGCCCAAGGGTGTCGAGCGGGAAACTTTCCTTCGCGAGGATTCTCGAATATCGTCGGACCATCATTGGGCTCACTTTTCCAATTCGCCACAGCAATGTCCACAGCGCGATCGTTGTTGTAATCGGTACCAACGGCCGCGAGTCCACCTCCGGCTTTCGACAGCCCCGTGCTCTCAGTTGCGTCCGTGAAAGTCCCATCGCCGTTATTTCGCCACATCGCATTCGCCACCTCAGGATCGAAATTTCCACTGGCAGGCACAATCCGACACCAGTGGCCGACGAGTGGACCTCCGCAAGTAGCGAGGGGAACTAGGTTTGAGCGAGTGACGTACAAGTCCAAATCACCATCGTGGTCGTAGTCAACGAACGTCACACCAAAAGCAAATTTATCCGTCCTGAGCCCCGCGGCTTCGGTGACGTCCGAGAAGCTTCCATTCTTCTCGTTGTGCAGAAGCAGCACGCGGCCACCGGTGGTCAGAGCGACATCCGCAAACCCATCGTTGTCATAATCTCCCGCTGTGCAGCCTAGGGCATGCAACGTCGGATCGAGTCCAGCTTTCGTTGTAACGTCCTCAAATTTCCCTCCGATGTTGTGAAACAGTGCGAGCCCGCCTTGGGGACCGTTGTCGGCGAGTAACAAGTCGATTCGTCCGTCATTGTCGTAATCGAAAAAACACGCTCCCCCGCTGAACAACGAGGCCAAGTCGTTTTCTCCTGGGGCTGAAGACTTCGAGAGCACATTGGCACCTTGTGTGACATCCACAAACTTCACAGGAATCTGCGGC
>JBEKPH010000122.1:0-7307 GCA_049520915.1 Terriglobales bacterium | reverse complement strand
CTGCATGACGCCGCGACACAGGCGCTCAATGCGGTTGACGCGAAAGACCCAGCGAGAGTGCTGGAGAGCGGGGATGCGATCGACAGCGCCTGTGAGCGCTGTCATCAGAAATATTGGTATCCTCCGGTCCACGGCAAATAGGCTGCGAGAGCCGTCCCTCTAAGTCACTATTCCGCAATATTTTACGAATAAGCCCTTTAAATTCAGACCTAACGCGCAACATCCGCTAAATCTATAATTCTAAAAGATCGACTTCAAGAAAAATCAAGGAAGCCACATTTGCCATGGAAAGCCGAGGGTCAGCGCAAGCCAACACGGACGCCAGTTCGTCGGCCTTTCCTGATGGCTGATGGCTGACGGCTGATAGCTAGCTCGCCACCGTCTGCCTCGTCGCCCCCGCCGCCGGCAGCAAATACTGTCCCTCGGGAATAATGATCCACGCCAGAATGTACGCGACGAGACCCGGGACAATCCCGCAGGCCAGCGTGATAAAGAACCACAGGATGCGCACCAGCGAAACGTCTAGTTCGAGATACGCCGCCAGCCCGGCGCACACGCCTCCGATCTTTCGGTCGGTCCGCGAGCGCATCAGCTTCTTCGGCACCGGAGGAACTCCAACCACGTTCCCGCAATACGCACAAAAACGTCCATCTTCCGCGATACCCTTGCCGCAAGCGTTGCAGTACATGGTGTGTGTCTCCTTGTTGTGAATACGCGGTAGCTCGAAAAAAAGTTCCCGAGCCGGGAGCGCGGGTATCAGCCGTCAGCCATCAGCCGTCAGGTAAAGCAAAATCTGACCCCAACAATCTTATCTTAAAGATAACGCTCACACTCGTAGAACATCTATTAGCTACAATCCAAAAGCTAACAGCCCATAGCCAACAGCCGCTTCACTCCCGATACGCTTCTTTAATCCTTCTTCGCGCCTGATCTGCCTGGGCATTGCCCGAGTTCAGCGCCACCACCGCCTGATACTTCTTCACCGCCAGATCGCGCCTCTGGAGCTGGTCGTACATCTCGCCCGCTCCCAGGTTCGCCTTCTGCAAGGTCTCGGGATCCGCCCCGGCAACCTCGCCCACGCGCTCATACGCGGCGGCCGCGTCCTGATACTTCTTCTCTCCGCGCAGCAGGTCGCCGAGCGCCAGCGCGGCAATCTCATAGTGCAGGCTGCCGTACTTGCCCTCGCGCCCGTTCTGCCAGACGCGCCGGTACTGCTCTTCGGCCTCCGCATTCTTGCCCGACGCGCGCAGCAGGTTGCCCTCTTCGAGCGGCAGCAGGTAGTTGCGCGGGAACCTGGGACCAATGTCGCGGGCAATCCGCAGCGCTTCGTCGTACCGGTGCTCGCGCCGTAAGAACACCATCAGCACAATGCCCGCATCCACGCTCGTCTCCCCGTTCGAGTGGTAAGCATCGTTCAGATAGTGCAGTCCCTTGTCTTTGTCGCCACTCAGCCCGGCCAGCGCGACCGCCATCTTCACCGCAAACGACAGGCTCCCCATGACGTAGTAGTGCGCGCCCACCACCAGCTTCGCGTCAGTGTATCCAGGAGAGAGCTCGAGCACGCGCTCGTGATCGCGTCGCGCCCCCACGGCATTGCGCAGCGACGAGAACCATGCCCGCTCGATCAGCGCGGTGTAGAGGGCGAACTGCCCGCGAGTCACTCCCCGGGCATAGAGCATGTCGACGTTGTTGGCGTCGCGCGCCAGCGCGTCGTCCTCCAGCTTTTCGGCCTGCTCGACCAGCTGCTTGATCCGCTCCCGCTGCACCGGATCGGCCGGGCGATGCGCCTGTCCGATAAAGCTGTCATTGGCATATTCGCCTGTGTTCATCGCGCCCATGCGGTATAGCTCGCGCACCTGAACCGCCGACAGCAAGTGATTCACGGCAAAGGGATCGCTAGGATGCCGCGCCAGGATGCGCTCAAAGTCCTGCACCGCCAGATCGTAGTCAAGGTTGTAATAGTGCTCGAACGCCGCCTGGTTCAGTGGATCCGCCGGCCGGAACACAGTCGTTGAATCGGCCCAGCCCAGCGTAGCGAGCGAGCCCAAGACGAAGACGAGCACCAGCAAGATCAGGGCAGTTGGAAAGGAACGAAGCCGGGGAAGGATAGGCACCACGTCCCCCCAGTTTACCCGAACCCGAACTTGCCTGCCCGCCCCAACCCCTCCATTGTCCAGTTGTCCGCCGCCACCGATCTGCACGCTTGAGAGGTTTACCTGATGGCTGATGGCTGATGGCTAATAGCTCCCCCCCCGAACCAAACCGAGTACGTCCCGAGACGATGCCGCTTCAGGCAGAATGGGAAAATCGGGCATGGATAGCGTAAATCTTGCCCATAGCAAGCCTCCCCTCCCCTAGGCTTGCGCGCAAATGACCGCATTTTTGCGAATTTGCTTTGGTGATTCGCTTGCGATTTGGAGTGGAACGAACCGAAGAGCTTCCATATGGCAGAAGCAGCCGATCAGGCTCAGCACGAATTTTGGCGTCCGCCCATGGCGGCGGCAAAGGCCCAGGCCCACACCGAACGGGTCGCCACCTGCATCCGCTGTGGAACCGAGTTCATCGTCAGCTCGCTGTACTGCCACGCCTGTGGCGCCAGCCGGCCTGATTCCGAGAGCGCCTCCGCGCTTGAAATCCCCGGCGTCGCCGAGTTCGTCCGGCTCGCCGAACGGTTGGAGCTCAAGATTCCCGCCCTGATTGCTTTCCTCGCCGGCGTTCTTTGCGTCGTCGGTGCCCTGTCGGTTGGCATCTTCTTCAGTGCCCGGACGGTTCTCGATTGGCAAGCCATCCAACTCTGGCGGATCGAGTGGCTAGTCGCCGCAGTAGCAGCCTTCGCTGCGGGTTTGCTGCTGAAGAAGTAGCTGTTTCGCTATTCGCTGTTCGCCCTTCGCTTCTCGCTCTTGATGATCTTCCTTATGCGCTGATCTTCCTTATTATTGACCCCCTGCTTGGTCGAGACTAATTGCGCGAGTGGGCGTGTTCCGCCTCAGAGACGATCGTTCCCTGCCGCCGCTGCTGGCCTGTGCGGTAGAGATGGTGCAGCGGTCCGACGCCGGTGCCTAGCGGGTGGGCATTCGCGATCGCTGCCGAAACATAGACCTTCGAGAGAAGAACCGCTTCGGGAAGGCCGCGCCCGAGCGCCAAATGGCAAGCCAGCGCTGTCGAAAAAGCGCATCCGGTGCCATGAGTCGAATTGGAGCGAATTTTTTCCGACTTAAAGACTTCCTGCTCCTTACCCCGCGAGGTCGTGAAGCTAAGCAGATCGATCGCCTTGTCGAGATGGCCTCCGGTGACCACCACGTTGGCCGCGCCCATGGCGTGGAGTTGCGTCGCGGCGGCACGCATCTGGTCGAGATTCTTCACCTCCAGACCGGTTAAGGCGCCGGCTTCATCGAGGTTCGGCGTGATCAGTTCCACGATGGGCAGGAGGCGGTCGATGAGCAGGCGAGTGCCTGTCGAATTCAAGAGATCGGTTCCCGAACTCGATTTCAGGACGGGATCCAAGACGACGTGAGGGGATCGAGCTTTCTCAAGAAAGTCGGCAACGACAGCGACCACCTGCTCGTTTCCCAACATGCCGATGTGAACAGCCTCGAGCCGAATGTCCGAAAGCAGTTCCTGCAAGGTATCGGCGATCAGCGTTGGGTCAACGGCTTCGACTCGCCGCACCCCGAGGGTCGATTGGACGGTGAGAGCCGTAATGCACGCAACGCCGTAACATTCATGCGCGGCGATGGTCTTGATGTCCGCAGTAATGCCCGCGCCCGAGGAGGGATCGAAGCCAGCGATCGTCAACACCACAGGCGGCGTTACAGCCATGCTGTCACTGTAGCGCGAAAGGTCGGCGAGGGAAACAGCGCTTGGGAACGCAGATGCGAATTGCAGGGAGAATGCCAACTTCCCGAAGGCGTCGCTCGTTGGGGTCCGGTGGTTTACCGATCCGCCATTACCGACGCCGTATCTTGATGATTACAAGCGTGTTTCCAGGATTGTGACCTAAGTGTAACAATCCGATGAAGTTGCACGATTTCCCGAAATGGACGTAATCCGACCAGTACTAATAGGTAAACAACTGCTGCTGACTGGTTTCAACGACATACGACGCAAACTCCCGTGTTTCAGTGGGCTAAGTGATTGATTAATTACCACTTAGTTAATAAAGGATCACCGATTTCGGGTTGACACACCCCCTGGCGGTCGGTAGCATCAGAAGATTGTTCGTTATGACCAAAGGAGCATACGACCACAAAACGACTTTCCACGATTGAGAGGGAATCGAATGCGACGACGACTAGCCGAAAGCCTGGCGATTTTGTTATCAGTAGCCAGTCTGGGTGCCGGAGCCGCATCCGGGCCAAGCAGCCTGGAAGCCGCCAAGGTCACACAGCCACCGGTCATTGCAACCACGACCGGAGGGCATAAAGTACGAACCAACAGCTCAAAGTCGAAGGCCTATCAAGTAGGCACCGCCTCCTGGTATGGAGAGCAGTTTGAGGGTAAACAAACTGCCAGCGGGGAACCCTTCGAAATGCGCGATTTTACGGCCGCACACCCCAGTCTGCCGCTGGGATCTTTCGTCAAGGTGACGAACTTGAAGAATGGCAAGGCCGTCGTGGTAAGGATCAATGATCGGGGTCCTTTTGTGGACAACCGGATTATCGACGTCTCCTATACCGCGGCTCGCGCGTTGGGCTTCAAAGAGCGCGGAGTGCAGCGGGTCCGCCTGGATCTGTATCAGCCAAGGGCAGTTACACCAACAACCATGGCGATGCTGCAACCTGTAGCCAAACTGAACTAAAACCGATAGACTCGGCAACGATGAATCCGCGAGAGCGTCTCATCGTTGCCTTGGACGTATCCACGGCCGAGGCCGCCCGGAAGATCGTGGCGGCCGTCGGTGATTCCGTGCTCACCTTTAAAGTTGGAATGCAGCTCTATACTGCTGAGGGGCCTGGCTTTGTGCGCGAGCTTGTGGGCTCGGGGCGGCAGGTTTTTCTGGACCTGAAATACCACGACATCCCAAATACGGTGGCTTCCGCGGTGCGGGAGGCGGCGAGGCTTGGGGTCAGCATGTTGACGGTGCATGCTTCGGGGAGCAGCAAGATGCTGCAAGCGGCTGTCGACGCTGGACTTAGCGAGAATTCGGAGCTGCTGATTCTGGCGGTTACGGTGCTGACCAGCTTCGATGAAGATCAGCTGACTACGATTGGGGTGCGGGGCGGCATCACGAGCCAGGTTTTGCGGCTGACGGCGCTCGCTATCTCCCATGGATGCAACGGGATCGTGACATCTGCGCAAGAGGCGCCTGCGGTGCGGGCGGAGTACGGACACAAGTTTGCGATTGTGACGCCGGGGGTGCGTCCGGCGGGGAGCGGACACGACGACCAGGCGCGGGTGGTGACTCCGGCGGAGGCGATTGCGGCGGGAGCCTCGCATATTGTTGTAGGCAGGCCGATTACGGCTGCGGCGGATCCGGCGGCGGAGGCGAGGGCGATTTTGGGGCAGATGGGGTAGGGGACCCAATGTCAAGATTGACAGATGGTCGTTCCCGGTGACCGCCTTTTCTTCTTCTCGCCTCTTCTAGACTCTTCTAACCTCTTCATTTTTGGGCATGGGACTGTCCGGCGGTCCGTCAAACGTCGAATATCGAACGTTTTTGGCAATTGAAAAATTAAGAAACCGCTATTTCCAAAAAAATAAAAAAAGCGCGGACAGTATCGCCGCGCCTTTGGTTGGAATTTACTGAGAACTGAGAACTGAAAGCTGAGAACTGGGTTCTAGAGTTTTTCGAAGAATTCGCAGCCGGAGCAGGAGATGTAAATGCCTCCGGGAACGCCGCGTTCGCGATCTTTCATTCGCTTGACGATGCGGGTTTCTTTGCCGCACTTGGGGCATGCGGTGGATTTGGTGGTGTCCATGACCTTTTTCCGGTCGGCTGTCTTTGCAATTTTCGCCATTTAAGTTTCTCTCTTGACAGGAATGTGCCAGCGGCCCGGAGGGCTGCGGTTCTACCTGGTATTTGGGAGTTCGTCGCTGGATGATCGTTTTGTGCGATCAACGTCTCGACAATCAGTACATGCCGGCGGATAGGCTCGGCTTGGACTCGCCTCTAGAATCTTACACGAAGCGGGGCGGTTCGGGTTTGATTTTGGAAGGACGCGGAGTTCGGAAGGTCATTCTGCATAGTCCGCAAGGCCGTTCGTCCGCGGCTGGGTCGTCGATCTACTTTCCCCAGCGGAACTAGAGTTAACGATTGCGCTCTTGAAGCTCCAGACAGTCCTTATCGTCGAATCCGATCTCGATGTTCGTCAGAGGGATGGAACGTGAGACGGGCCAGCCACTGCCGCGAACCTTTACTGAAAATTCTGTGCAATCCACGATCTGAACGGACACGCTGCTACTGACTGGGCCAATCGTATAAACGGCCATCCCGGTGCTCATCGTAATGAGCATAACCGTTCGGCCTTTCCATTTGAGAATTTCGCGGGCTTTTCGCTGTGAGTCGGACTCATAAGGCGAAGGTCGCGTCTTCCCTATGCTCGAAAGAGCATCGTGCTCAGCCATTACCTTCCATGCTTGAAGTAGTTTTTCTGGGAAATGCGAAACGTCATTGTCCACGAGTTTCGCGCAAGTCTGGCAGAGCCAAATTGCGTTTTCTGCGTTTCGTCGTTCGCCTCCTGTGAGTAATTTGTTATATCTGGGTCCACCCGGAGCAGCACTCGTTATGTGTGCCGCGACACCAACGTTGAGAGCCTTGGCCGGGTCGTCCTGTGGTCCACTTGTAAGCGCTCGGCACTGCGGGTTTGAGCAAAGATTGCCCACGCGATCAGCGACCGCTTGTTTCACGTCTTCGCGAAAATCATCACGCATATTCGTCCCGAAACTCCCATCCGTCAGTGCTACAGTCGATCTCGCCTCCATCCTGATACGCAAAATGCAGCTCCCGCAACGCCAGTGACGGCTACGAATCGCAAGCCGATGATCTGCAAATCGGGAGTATGGTATTGGCCGTAGCCGGGCAAAACTTGCGTGCTTGAGGGTCCGGCCCAAAGCCAACCGTAGCCTGAGCGCCACTCGTGAGTGTGGTTGGACCTAACATGCCAAGGCACCCAGACGCAGCAGTAGGCGAGCAACGCACAGTACACGATGAGAACAACTCTCTGCGCTCGGTTCATGGTCATCTATGGCTGATGAGATAACCGTGTCGGCTCCCTTCGGGCGAGTAGACTTGGAAGCGCTCAAGCGACCAAGGCTCGGAGGAAAGGAGCCGAGCGATGATGATTATAGGTTGCGATTTACACACACGC
>JBEKPH010000121.1:0-14465 GCA_049520915.1 Terriglobales bacterium | reverse complement strand
CAGCACTTCGAAGTACTGTTTGATGATCCCCATCTGTTGGCCGTCAACAAACCTGGCGGACTGCCAACTCTCCCGGGCGGCGGCTTCATGGAAAACACTCTCCTGCGCCTGGTGCAAAAGCAGACTCCCAGCGCCAACCCTGTCCACCGGCTGGGCCGAGGCACAACCGGCATCGTTCTCTTCGCCAAAACAGCGCAGGCGGCCGCTAAACTATCCGCGAACTGGAACACATCCAGAATTCAAAAAATCTACCGCGCGCTGGCGCAAGGCATTGCACAGCAAGACGCCTACGAAATCCTCACACCCATCGGACTTGTACCGCACCCGCGCATCGGATCCGTGTGGGCCGCCAACCCAAGTGGCAAACCGTCAAAGTCATTGGCGAAGGTGATCGCACGGGCGCCGAGCAGCACGGCGTCAAGCAGCACGGCGGGCACCACAACATTTGAGGTCACCCTGAATTCGGGACGCCCTCATCAAATCAGAATCCATCTGGCATCCATCGGACATCCTCTGGTAGGCGATCCTCTATACGGTTTAACCGGACAGCCTCTTGAAAATCTCCCCGGCCTCCCGGGCGATGGAGGATATTTCCTGCACGCCCAATTTCTGAATTTCCAACACCCCATCACCGGAGAACAAATCAATCTTGAGGCAGCTTTGCCGTCTGGATTCTCATTGCAGTAGGTTCAGGAGGAAATTCGGGGCGGAAATTCGGGTCAGTCCCGTCTGTCCCTGTATTTTCGTCTGTCCCCGTATTTTGTTCCTGTATTTTGTTGAAGGGAGAACTGTTGTTTACTTGACATCCCCTTTTATAGGACCTGCCGCTAGACTTTCAATCCACCTTCAGTGTCAAGGTTATCGAGTGCGACAAGTTGCCGGAAGTCCCGGTTATTGTAAGCGTGTACAAACCAGGCGGCGTACCGGGATTCTGTGATGAGTTTGAGCCACCTCCTCCGCATGAGGTCAGCATTGCCGTACTCACGATAATCGGCGCCAGCATAGCCCGTCGTAACAGCGGACTAATCTCCCAGTCCCGGTGGTTGCCTAGGGCTGGCCACAGTCCGAGCACCCCGACCAACAACCATACCGCGGGCCAATAGAGCAGACTCCACTGCCCATGACCACCCTCGTTGAGCCAACCATTGAACGGCGTTACAGATGCCGCTGTGGTCGTGACCGTTACCGTGCTGGTCGACCCGGAGGTCCCATTGAGTACGAGTGAGTTGGGGGTGAGTGAGCATGTCGCCTCAGACGGCGTACCAGCGCAAGAGAGGTTCACGGTCTGGTTGAACCCTGCTTCAGGCGATAGGCTGATCGAGTAGCTTGCGGTCCCGCCAGGCGTCACCGTTGCGCTCGACGGCGTACCAGGGGTTACAGCCACGCCAAAATCCTCCCCGGAGCCCGAGAGCATCACGGTCTGCGTGCTATTCATCTGATTGTTGCTGTTGTCGGTAAACGTAACGGCCGCGCTCCAGGCGCCAGCCGCCGTCGGTGTGAACGTCAGATTAACTATGCAGCCGGATCCGGGCGTGACTGTGCCGTTTACTACACACGTCGTCCCGCTCGACGCGACCGCGAAATCTGCGGCATTCGCTCCCGAGATCGCGACTGAGGAAATCGTTAGGGCTGCATTCCCGGTATTTGATACGGTTATCGGCTGCGCCCCGCTGGTCTGGCCTACGATCTGACTGTTGAAGGCAATGCTGGCGGGCGAAACGCTCGCCTCCGGCGCGGTCCCCGTGCCGTTCAAGCTAACCGTCTGCGGATTGTTCGGTGCGTTATCGGAAACAGAAAGCGTTCCCGTGATCACACCCGCTGCAATTGGCGCGAACACCACGTTAATCACGCAGCTCTTACCCGCCGGGAGGCTGGTTCCGCAATTGTCGCTCTCGCCGAAACTCGAGCTTGCAGTAATTCCCGAAATGCTCAACAAACCGGCCCCCATGTTTGTCAACGAAATAGCCTGAGGCGCACTGGTTGTACCAACAGATTGCGGCGAGAAGGAAAGGCTGCTGGGTGAAAGCGTCACCGCGGGATCAGTCACGCCAGTACCCGAAAGGCTTACTGTCTGTGGACTGGTCGGGGCATTATCAGCGAAGTTGAGCGTTGCGCTTTCGGTGCCGAGATTCGACGGGGTAAAGGCGACCGACACTGAGCAAGTCGCCTCCGGTGCGAGGGATGCTCCGCTGCATGTGTTCGCCCCCACAGAATAGTCTGCGGCGTTTCCGCCTGAAACCGTCACAGCATTTGGGCCGAAGGTTAAATCAGCGCTCCCGCTGTTCGTGACCGTGACAGACTGCGGCGGGCTGCTCACATGAACAGGTTGGTTACCGAAAGTGAGGCTCAAAATGGAGAGAATTGCAGCCGGCGCCGTTGCAGTGGGATTCACGACAAATACAGCGCCGCACAGGCAGGAGGTAACACCGCCTACATCGGTGGTGGAGTAGAGATTGCCTGAGCTGTCCATGACCAGCGGCGCTGCAGGGTCTTGTCCGTCGCCGGCTGCGCCGAACCTATGCAGAATTTTCTCGGAGTATATGCCGGAGGAGTAAACCAGCTCGAAAACGATTCCACATCCTTGAGGAGCGCAGTTCGTGCCACCCAATCTCGTGGTGCCGTACAGGTTTCCTGAGGAGTCCATGAGCACGCCGGGCACAGGGTCTTGCCCGTCATCATTGCCAGGACCCTTAAAGCTATACAACACCTTCTCGGTATAGGTGCCGAGAGAATTCACTAGCTCGAAAACCGTACCATAGCCGTATTCGCCGCCTCCCTCAGTAGTGCCGTAGAGACTCCCCGATGAGTCGAAGCTTAAACTTCCGCTAGGCAGCTGGCCATCGGTTCCAGTAAAGTTGTAGATCACATCTTCGGTATAGTTACCGCCCGAATTCACCAACTCAAAGACGATACCGCCCCCGGAAGCGCCGGCAGATTCCGTGGTGCCGTACAGGTTTCCTGCGGAGTCCAGGGTCACGCCTGCGTAGGGATCCCAGCCGTCGCTGGAAGAGCAACCAAAGCTATGGAGGACCTTTTCCGTGTACGCTCCGGAAGAGCTGACGAGTTCGAAAACGGTCCCGAGGCCGCAAGCACCGCCGCTGTAGGTTGTTCCAAAAAGATTGCCCGACGAATCCATCGTCAGGCCTGCATAGGGGTAAGCACCATCGGGGCCCGTAAAAGTATAAAGCAAGATCTCGGTGTAGCCATTCGGAGTTGCAACCAGCTCGAAGACGGTCCCGCAACCGTCCACGCCGATGTCGATGAGGCAATTGGGCGAACCGCCATAGGTTGTGGTTCCGTAGAAGTTGCCAGCAGTGTCCCGGATCAAACCTGCATATGGGCTCGCACCATCCTTGGTCGCTGAGTTAAGCCCAAAACTGTAAAGTATCTTTTCGGTGTAGCCGTTTGGCGACTTTAGCAACTCGTAAACTATGCCACAGCCAAAGACCTCACCAAGGTCGCATAGAGTTTGAGAACCTTCGACCGTGGTCCCGAAGAGGTTGCCAGAAGCATCCACAACGAGGCCCCCAGCGGGTCCATAGCCATCGCCTGGCGTGGTCCCGAAGCTGTGGAGCACAGTTTCAGTTTGGCCCGCGGCACCGGACACACCCATCAGGATCAGCCCAAGCAACCAGGCGATCCAACTAACATCTACGATACTTCGCAAGCTGTGACGAAGCCTCTCGCACGGGTCACCCATGCCAACCCCTCCGTTTGCTACTTCTAAGCTGACTAGAGCGGCATTTCTACCTAAGTAAGATCATAGCTGTTTTGGGAAATATGGGGACAGACGGGACGTTCCTCCAATTTTTCGACGAATGGAAATTGGCGAACGTCCCGTTCTGTCCCCGATCTTTTACGCCTCCGCCGCCGACCCTTAGGTTTCCGGAACGCACCGGCGTTGCGTTATGCTCCGATCTCGCGCATGACGATCATCAAAACTCGAACTTCTTATTTCGCCTGCGCTAGCTTCGTAACAACCGCGGCAACTTTATCGAGTATCTGGATCCAGCCTTCCATTTGACCGCTATTTTTCGCGCTCTCCATGGGTTCATTTCCGATGAAGGTGAGTTTCGTCTGGCCGTTTCCGAGATCCTCAAAGATGGTCACGTCGTACGCACCGTCGATGGCCTCATGTTCGATTCCATAGGTCGCGGGCTCAACCTTGTTTCCCTTCGAGTCGGCGAAGTACATGGAGGAAACGATCTTCTCTGGGGGAACAATCTCGTGGTATTCAATCGCATTCCAGAACTCCTGCCCATCGGGCGCTCTCATGCAGAAGAGAGATTTTCCGCCCACGCGAAAATCCATCTGGCAAACGGGCGCAGTAAAACCCTTGGGTCCCCACCACTGCATGACGTATTTTGGGTCGGTCCACGCCTTCCAAACCAGTTCACGTGGGGCATCGAAAACTCTGGTGATCGTCATCCGCTCTGTCTCGTGCGCCGTGTTATTTGTCATCTTTGACTTTGACCTCCGTTCGTTTCATTTCTTTCAGAACTACATCCAGCTTGTCGAAACTCTCTTCCCAGAACCGGCGATAGCTGATCGCCCAGTCGCTGACGGTCTTGATCGCCCCTGGCCTAAGCGTGCAGACACTCTCTCGTCCACGCTTCGTCTTAATCACGATCCGCGCCCGCACCAGGTAGGCAATATGTTTTGAAATCATTTGCTGCGAGAGGGCGAACGGTGCCGTCAATCCATGCACAGAGGCAGGGCCGTGGGAGAGTCGTTCGATCATTGCCCGGCGGGTGGGATCGGATAAAGCGGCGAAGGTGGTGCCTAATTTATCCACAACCGTATGGTAGTGGATTGTTGGGCGATGTCAAGGGGGAAGTTTGCGACGCCGGCAATCCCAGGTTAGCTCGCCTTGGGCTACGCGGAACCTGGGGCACCAGGCTACGCGGAACCTGGGGCACCAGGCTGGGCCTCCCGCCCGGCAAATTTTCTGGCGGGCTGCACTGCGGCTACACTATCTAAGAGGCACGGTGCCGCGAGTTGCTCGTTTAAGTGACCTCTCAAAATGATCTCTTTCTCAAATATCAATAAGCAGTATGGCAAGCAGTTGCTCTTTGTGGACGCTTCGTTTCAGTTGAATCCTGGCGAAAAGGTTGGACTGGTCGGTCCTAATGGGGCGGGCAAGACGACGCTATTTCGGATGGTGGTCGGCGAGGAAACTCCCGACGATGGCACGGTGTCTGTCCCGAAGAAAATGACGATCGGCTACTTTCGCCAGGACGTCGAGGAGATGCAGGGGCGTTCGGTGCTGGATGAAGCGATTGCGGGGAGCGGACGCGTTGGCGATCTGCACCACGAGCTCGAAGCCTTGCAGCACGAGATGTCCGATCCGGAGAAGGCTGATGAAATGGACCGCATTCTTGAGCGCTTCGGTCACGTGCAGGAGGAGTATGAGCATTTGGGCGGTTACGCACTCGAATCGCAGGCGCGCGAAGTGTTGCACGGGTTGGGATTCAAAGACGATCAGATTGACGGCGATGTGGGGGCGCTTTCGGGCGGATGGAAGATGCGGGTGGCGCTGGCGCGGGTGCTGCTCGGAATGCCGGATGTATTGCTGATGGACGAACCGACGAACCATCTCGACATCGAATCCATTATATGGCTGGAGCAGTTTCTCAAGTCGTTTCCGGGCGCGCTGCTGATGACTTCGCACGACCGCGAGTTCATGAATCGTCTGGTCTCAAAGATTGCAGAGATTGATGGCGGCGAGATCATCACGTACTCGGGCGACTACGACTTTTACGAGCGCGAGCGGGCGGTGCGGGAGAGCAACCAGCAGGCGGCATTTGCGCGGCAGCAATCCATGCTGGCGAAGGAACAGCGCTTCATTGATCGTTTCAGGACGCACGCGGCGAAAGCGGCCCAGGTGCAGAGCCGGATCAAGGCCTTGGATAAGATCGAGAAGATCGAACTGCCGAAAAAGCGCGTGGTGGTGAAATTTGAGTTTCGTGTTCCTCCGCGATCGGGCGAACAGGTGGCTGTGCTGGAGAATCTGCACAAGAGTTATGGCGCGAGGGTGATTTACGACGGGTTCAGTTTGACGATTCGCCGCGGAGAACGCTGGGCCGTCATGGGGAGAAACGGCGCGGGCAAGACCACGCTGCTCAAGATGATTGCCGGGGCGAGCGCTCCGGATGCGGGGAGCGTGCGGCTGGGCGCCAGTCTATATATGGGCTATTTCGCGCAACAGTCTTTGGATGTACTCAATTCGGATCTTACGGTCAGCGAACAGTTGCAACAGGATTTTCCGCAGGACAGCATTGGGTCGTTGCGGAACCTGGCGGGAGCGTTCCAATTCTCCGGCGAAGACACGGACAAGAAGATCCGCGCACTCTCTGGCGGTGAAAAATCGCGGCTGGCGATCGCGCGCATGCTCCACAACCCGCCGAATTTTCTGGTGCTCGACGAACCGACGAATCACCTGGATCTTGCGACCAAGGAGATGCTGGTGGAGGCGCTCAAAGATTTTGAAGGCACGATGATCTTCGTATCGCATGACCGCATGTTCCTTCGCGGTCTGGGCTCACGTGTGCTGGAACTGGGCGGTGAGAGCGGGACGGACCGGACTCCGACTGTTTATCCTGGGTCATACGTTGAGTACGTGCAGAAGTTGGGGCATGAGGCGCCTGGGATTTATTCGTAGGGTGGAGTACGGCGCGCCTTGGCTCGGGATTTTCAAATGTTCCATGAGGAACATAGCGTCATGGCGGCTGCGGGCATACGATTATGTCATGACAGTTAAGAAGAAGAAAGCAAAGCGGCGGAAGGTGCGATCACTCCCGGCAAAGCTGGGCCGGGTGCGGGCCTTGATTGAAGAGGAACTGTTGTCCCTGGCCGAGGAGGAGAGAGGTGCGGAGGCGCGATGGAACCGTCCGCGCAAACGGCGAATCTCGCTGCGCGTGGATGCAGAGGTTGTGGATTGGTTCAAGTCCAAAGGCCCGGGGGGTAAGAAGCGGACAGGGTAGGAACAGAAGCGAATGGCAACAACTGCGCTATCGAACTGGACGCATTTCGGCGGCGTCAAAACCCACACATCGCAACGTGCGCGATGTGTGGGGCACCCGGCTGTCCGGTGCTGCCTTTGAGTTGTCCGGTGTTTTCCGACCTGACAATATCGCTGTCACGCCATGCCCTGCGTGTCCCACGCGGAAGTTCGGCGAGGGCATCGTTGATGGTGTGCTCAGTTGTCGCCATGGCCTGACATGAACATTAACACCCTAAATTGTTAGCTGACAATAACATCAGACGCACCGAGGGCTTAAGCAACTCAATGATCCAACGCCCCCTCCACCCTTAGGTTTTCGGGGAACGGACCCGCGTTGCGTTACGTTCAGATCTCGCGCATGACGATCGTCAAAACTCCAACTTCTTATTTCGCCTGCGCTAGCTGCATAACAACTGCGGCAATTTTATCGAGTATCTGGTTCCAGCCTTCCATTTGACCGCTATTTTTCGCGCTCTCCATGGGTTCATTTCCAATGAAGGTGAGTTTCGTCTGACCGTTCCCGAGATCCTCAAAGATGGTCACGTCGTACGCACCGTCGATAGCCTCATGTTCTATTCCTAATTGCGCAGGATCGATCTTGTTTCCCTTCGAGTCGGAAAAGTACATCAAGGAAACGATCTTTTCCTGGGGAACAATCTCGTGGTATTCAACCGCATTCCAGAACTCCTGCCCATCCGGCGTTCTCATGCCCGGCAATCCCAGGTTAGCTCGCCTTCGGCTACGCGGAACCTGGGGCACCAGGCCTGTTGAATCCGAACAATCCTAATAACCCGGTCAACCGGATGCGCCGGACGCAACCGCCCCCGCCACCGCCGCGGCGCAGTCGATGGGAAAACTGGTCTTTGGTCCAGATGTATTAGACTGACCCGCTAGTGTTTGACGCACGCAGCACCCACACATTCGCAACGTACGCGAATGTGTGGGGCACCCGCTGGGAGAAATCTATTACAATCGGTCGCGAAAGCAGAGGCCACTGTCATGCGTCAGTTTCTAATCACAATTGCGCTGGTTATCGCTGTAATGTTCCCGGTGTTCGCAAGGGCTGCTGAGACACCCGACTTTTCTGGTACTTGGGTGCTCAACGTCGCAAAGAGCACGCTCCCGAAGGACAGCACGACCAATTCCGAGACAATCGTCATTGAAAACAAGAAGTCGGCAATTGTTTTCCATTACAAAACCGATGGCAAGAAGTCGACGGAAACCTACACCCCGGATGGAAAGAAACGAGCTTCGATGAAAATGGCGTCAGGTCAATTGAATTCGAGCGCGAGCTGGCACGACTCAGTGCTTGTCATCGAATCAATGCTGGATATAAAACTTCCTAACACCACTGTGGTTGTAACGGGACTTAAGCCCGTCATCGATACATGGACACTGACGGCTGAAGGTCGCACTCTCACTCACGAAGCAGACGACCACAAAGAGATTTACGTCTACGAGAAGCAATAGACATCGAGTGTTCAACGCTTTAGGAACTGGGGGCAGACGGGATGTGCCCAAGTTTTACGGGAAACCAGGCAAATGTCACGGTCGAAAAACGGGGAACGTCTCGTCTGTCCCCGGATTTCGCCGTAGTGAGTAATCGTGAACTTCCTCAATAGGGTTTTTCGCTCACTCTCTCGAGATGATGACAAGTCACGGCGTTCCCTGTGGCCGTTCGTTTCTTTCTTGCTGTTCTGCAGCATCTTTTTCGGCTATCGTGCGGCAGTTGCGAACGATTCGGCGCACAGACAACAAACGAGCTTCGGGACCATCGTCCAGTGCGAACACCGCGGCCGTGGAAACGACAACTACTGTCACTACACGTTTCCAGTCGGCGATGAACAATACGCGGGTGTCAGTAAAGCAGAGCAAGGACTTGAATTCGGCCAGACTGCGATGGTTTATTACGACAGCCAAGACCCCCGGGTTAGCGATCTTGAGGACTTCTCTGAACAGAGTCGCAGCAGTATGCGTTTCGTCTACGGTCTGCTGTTAGCGCTTGCCGCTACCGTCGCATTCACCGTTTGGGACAGGGCACCCGAGCGACTCTAGTCACCGAGAGTGCCTGCGAGTGGGCTTGTGTAAATCGATCGCGGAACTCGTGGTGATGGGCAAGTCTCCGGCGCCCTCCCATAGGATTCGCGAACGGACCTGCGTTGCGTTCCGATCTCGCGCATGGCAAGCATCGAAACTCCGACTTCTTATTTCGCCTGCGCTAGCCCCGCAACAACTGCGGCAATTTTATCGAGTATCTGGTTCCAGCCCTCCAATTGACCGCTATTTTTCGCGCTCTCCATGGGTTCATTTCCAATGAAGGTGAGTTTCGTCTGGCCGTTTCCGAGATCCTCAAAGATGGTCACGTCGTATGCGCCGTCGATGGCCTCATGTTCTATTCCTAATTGCGCAGGCTCGATCTTGTTTCCCTGCGGGTCGGAAAAGTACATCAAGGAAACGATCTTTTCTTGGGGAACAATCTCGTGGTATTCAACCGCATTCCAGAACTCCTGCCCATCCGGCGTTCTCATGCCCGGCAATCCCAGGTTAGCTCGCCTTCGGCTACGCGGAACCTGGGGCACCAGGCCCAGATTGATGCGGTCGAGGGGCACGCGGGCCGGGAGCATACCGATCCGCAGTTGCTGATCAGTCTCTGGCTGTACGCCTACAGCCGAGGCATCAGTTCGGCGCGCGAACTGGCCCGGCAATGCGACTAGGAACCGGGCTGCCAGTGGCTGTGCGGGTTGGAAGCGGTCAGTCATCGGACGCTGTCGGGCTTTCGCTCGGAGTTCAAGGCCGGGCTCGACGATCTGTTTGTGCAGGTGCTGGGCCTGCTCAGTGCCGAGGGGCTCATCACCATGGAACGGGTGACGCTGGACGGCACCAAGATCAAAGCCAATGCCGGCGGCAACACCTTCCGCCGGAAAGAGAAGATCGAAGCGCATCTGGCGCTGGCGCGCGAGCAGGTGCAGATCCTAAATGCGCAAGCGGCGGACGAAGAGAAGACGGCCAAGCGTCAAGCCAGTGCCCGGCGCCGTGCCGCGCGGCAACGCGTGAGTCGCCTGGAAGCGGCGTGTCGCGAGGTGGAGCGGCTGCAGCGCGAGAAGAAACATGATCGCAAAGATTTTGTCGCGCGCGCCTCCAGCACCGACCCGGAAGCCCACGTGATGAGAAATGGCGACGGCGGTACGGTGCCGAGTTACAACCTGCAACTCATGACCGACATCACCCACGGCCTGGTGGTCAATGTGGAAGCCACCACGGATGCCATCGATTACCGCCAACTGGAGTCGGCTCTGGAGCGCTGCGAAAAGACACTGGGACAGAAGCCGAAGCAGATCGTGGCCGATGGCGACTACACCAATCACGCGTCGGTGCAAGTGGCGGCCGTTGGCGGGGTGGACTTTTATGGATCCTGGCAGGAGAGCTGGAAGCCGGTGGAACAGGATGCGCAAGGCCGCAGCGCCGAGTTTTTGGCCAGCGCGTTTCCCTACGATGCGCAACGGGACTGCTTTACTTGTCCGGCCGGGAAGATCCTCACGCATCACGCCCTGCTGAATCGCGGTAACGGCGTATCGGCCCACGTGTACCGCGCGCCCCAGACATCGTGTCCGAACTGCCCGTTGCGCGGCCCTTGCGCTTCCGCCAACGCGCGGCCCGCGTGGAGGCGATCCATCACGCGCACCGAGGAGCCTGCGACGACGACGGCGTTCAAGGCCAAGATGGCCACCGAAGAGGCACGACAAATCTACGCCCAGCGCTCGCAGATCGCGGAGTTCCCGCATGCTTGGATTAAAGAACGCTGCGGCCTACGGCAGTTCCGGTGTCGCAACCGCCTGAAGGTAGCCATGGAAGCCACTTGGGCGTGCCTCAGCTACAACCTGACCAGGTGGTTCAGCATACAGCGCAAGTCCAATCTAGCAACTGCGTCCGCTTAGGCCGCTCAACCCCCCGATTCCTAACCTCAGCCAGCCCGATGTCCTACTCGCGAGCCACTCCCCGCCACGCACAAACCAATGCGATTGCAAATCTTCAACCAACCGCGAAGCAAAACCCAATTTTTTCACAGCTTCCTGTCCCCAGTTTTTTCTTCCGTTCGTACCGGTTTCAGAGTTTTCTCGGAAGCAAGTCGCCAACTGTGGTCTTCTTACGGTGTGGATTTCTTAGTGTGTTGACCGCACGCTCGATTGTTATCCCTTCGACTGTGCCAACTGGAGCGTGATTGTAGTTTTGGTTGTTCCAGAGTGTGGATGATGCCAGCACTTCGTCAAGAGTTGCCGACCAGCGGTTTGCTAGTAATCGGGCTATCGTGGACTGTGCTGATCGATTTCTGAACGGCCCTCTTTCGGATGCACGTGGTTCGGGCCACTCCATCTCGGTGTCCCACGGAATAAGGGACGCGACTTGCTGTTCGCAGACGAGGACGTCCGGGGAGAGCTTGAGTGGCCCAATGTCTGAGGAGATCATCGAGACATCTTCCTCGTCAACGATCACGATCTCATCAGGAAGCGGTTGCCAATTCCGTACATCTTCAATTGATAGCCAACCTCGGGCACTCTCTGCGATGGGCAGCGTTTTGACCTCCCCTCCGCATCGCAGGATCGTGTCGGCTGCGCGCGCGCGATCTGATTCGTCCGCATCGGTCGTAGTGACCAGGACCGCTTGGTGCTCGGCCCAGTTGGCCAATGTTGCCTGGGTAACAATAGGAATTGCAACGTCCCGCGATGCCTTGACGGCCGAGCCGTGCAGGATCCCAGCGATTCTTCGAAGACCGCATACCCTCAAACCGCCATCCGTGACGGCTCCAAGTTCTATGTAAAGGTCGCTTGGAACGATGGCTGCACGACCCACTACGTTGCCGCATGGGTCAAGTAAGGTCTCTAGGTTGGGAGCAGTCAGTAATATGAGCCGGTCTAACTCCTGCCTCATCCATGGGGACTGAGAGCTGGTATCGTCAGCTAGCCGCTGAAGCAGCATGGCACCATCCATCGTCTTCCAGTCTGAACATCGAACCACGATAGATTTCTTCGATCCCCCACGTTTGAGATAGATATTCGAATCCACCGCGGGACAGAGCCACTCGCAGATTTCTTCGGCTCTCTTTCGATCATGTCCGGGACGGAACAAGACGCCACCCTCCTCCTCCGGCGGCCGGCCCAGCCAGACTCGGACCTGTGTCCCGCCCTCTGCTAGGCATTCTTGATTTTCCGCGCGTCGCAGAATTGGGCGGGTCCGCAGCCCTTTCGTGAATTCCAGCACGCGAGTGTCTCTCACCGCGTCGCGATACCTTCGGCTGGTGACTCTTACATGGTTGCCCCACATGAAGAGCGAGAAGAAGCCAATTCCATACTTACCGGTCGACTCGAAGCCGGAAGCTGCGAGGCCCGGTAGCTCTTGCGTCATCCGCTCCGAATTCCAGAAAGACGAGCCGAAGTCTAGCATTGGGCCGGTCATCACAGTTTCAGACATCCCTATTCCGTTGTCCGCGACCTCGATCCAGTGGCCTTCATCGTCATGCCCGAGGCACACAGTAATGTCCCCGTAATCCGGAGTTCTGTTTTCCAGGTAGCGTCGGGCGCGGATGGCGTCCCCCGCGTTCTGTATTAGCTCTCTCAGCGGTACGAGATTGTCGCCGCCATATAGCTGAGTTCCGCCGAGTCTGCTGGCCAGTTCCGCGACGTCGGTAACCCTGATGCGCGTATCTACTGGAACCCAGCCTTCTGTTTTGACCCACCTGCTCAGGCGAGGGGCGTCCTCAGCTCCTTGAACTCCATGCACCGCGAACCTCGGACGGGAACAATCCGCAAGCATTGCATCTGCCCCCACAAGTTCCTTATCGAGCATCTGTAGTGCGTCAAAGCACAACCACCACGCTGGAGCCTGGATGTGCGGAAATGCCTGAGCAGAGGTATAGATAAGGCGATCACCGTTTCGTATGGGCTGCTGAAGTTTTTCTTGAAAAGTCCAATGCTCCAGAGACTTGCCCGCGGGCCGGCGAATTGCCATTAGGAAAGCGGGGGCTCTTCTGGCATCCAGGTGAGCGGCGTCGGCGACGCGAAGGGCGCACGCGATCTTTAGTGAGTCGACTGTCCATGCGGGGGGAGCCCCTACTGGCGCTCCGATGATGGCTTCAAATTCCGGCTTTAGCTTTTCGATGCTCCACCAGTGGCTATGCGCGATGCGGCCGATTAGGCGGCCATACGTGTCACGTAGGAACTCGTCTTCCATTAGGAAGCGCTGATTTCCACTGTTGGGATCTTTCCATGCGGCCAGTGCCAGTCGCTCGGCGCGTTCTGCGTGGAGGGTTCTTAGCACCTGTCCGGTTGCGGTCTTTTTGGTTGAGTCGCTGAAGTTTTGCAGCTCTTTCGGCGTTGGAGATCTCCCCAGTTCCTTTCTCAGAATTAGCGAGAGGGCATCATTCCAAGCTGGGGTCTCGTATATAGATTTGATCCCTTCTGGATAGGCTGCTAAGCCGTTTCCTAAATCATGTATGAGGAACGCCCCGCCTAGGACAAAGGCTTCCGTCGGCGTGAGTTGATACTCTTCCCCGAGTATCAGGTCTGCCATCTGCCAGAGAGCATCGAGATGGGTTATATCGTGTACCGTGTGGTCCGGAAGGTCGCGTGCTATTTCCGCTGCCAAGTCTCGGGCTCGATCCCTAAAGGCGTAGAATGCGACGCGGAGTTTTTCGCGCTCTTGCGCAAACTCGTCATTAGCCCTAAGGGCGAGCGTCCGAAGCCAAAGCGATGTGCTCTCAAAACTCGTCATGCGCCCTTATCCTCGCGTAACTGCAAGGTGCTGCGAGGTAACTCGCAAGTATACACAGGGTTAAATGGAGTTAAGCCGGGTGCCCACCCTTACCACTACCTACCCCCACCCGAGATCCTGTCGATCTGCCGAAGATGGTTCAAGTCGTGTGCCGCTTCCAAGCGGACGAACTCCTCAACCGTTTGCCGTCCGCGTACCTCGTGGACCCCATAGCACTCCACCCACCGTGCGCGCGGGACCGACTCCAACAGTCGCAGGTTGCTCTCGCGCAGCGCCCTAAAGACCGCTGCCGAAAGGCTCGCATCTTGCTGCGCGTAACCCAAGCGCTCCGCCCATGCGTCCTGATCCCACCAGGTTAAGGCCACACCCGGATTCGCCAGCATGTTTCGCAATCGCCACCCCATTGCCAGCTCCGCGTCCGCCAAGTGGGCTACGATCTCGGCGATGGACCACTTTTCAGGTGCAGGACGCCGGATCAACTCCTCGGGCGCGACATCGCGCAGACGCCAATCGAGTTGCGATGGGGTGGCTTGTTGGACACCGATGGGCTCCTCATCGCCAAGATAGCTTAGGACTCGAGTTCGGTATGCTTCGAACGTCTCCGCCATGGGTCCTCCCGCCCACTCTCACGCCGCACGCAAATCAGATGTATTGTTTCGCGCTGTATCCGCCCCGGACAGCCAGCAGTCTCTTACAA
>JBEKPH010000120.1:0-7771 GCA_049520915.1 Terriglobales bacterium | reverse complement strand
TGCGTCGTCGATATATCGGAATGTCCCAGGATCGTCTGCACCGTTCGCAAATCCGCTCCATTCTCGACCATATGTGTCGCGCATGAATGCCGCAGCATATGCGGACTCGCATGACGTCCCGAAGCCAGACTCGCTTTCCCGACCAACTGCCAGACTCGTTGCCGCGTCAGTCGACGCGCTCCCACTCCCAGAAACAAAAGTGGAGAATTCTTTTTCTTCGCAATCACCGCTCTGCCGTTTTTCAGATACTCCTGCACTGCGCGCTGCGCAGGCGCTCCCAGCGGAACCATGCGCTCTTTATCGCCCTTGCCGCGCACTAGAATGTATCCCATCTCCAACTTCAGATCTTCCAGCCGCGCATCCGCAACCTCCGAAACCCGAACGCCTCCCGCATAAAGCAGCTCGATCATCGCGCGATCGCGCAATGCCAGCGCCGCTTCGCGCACCGTTTCCTTTCCCGACGGACGTTCCGCCAGCATCGATCCCACTTCCACGCGGCTCAACGACTTTGGCAGCACCTTCCACTGTTTCGGCAAATCAATATTCAGCGTCGGATCTTTCTCGATCTTTCCATCCAGCAGCAAATGCCGGTAAAGTTGCCGAATCGCCGAAAGCTTCCGTCCCACCGAACGCCCATCCAGCGCGTTGGAAAACAACTCCTGCAGATACTCGCGCACATCGTCGCGCCGCGCTCCGCTCAATGCGACGCGACGCTTCTCCAGAAACTCGGCAAACTGCGACAGGTCGCTGGTGTATGCCGCAATCGTCAGCTTCGCCGACCCGCGTTCCACGCGCAGGTAGTCGAGAAACGCCGAAAGCGTTCGCGCATTGGTCTCAGAAGCCATTTTTATGAGCCGTCTTTATAAGTATGAGAGGTAAGACAGAACCACAATAGTAACGAGCAGGATTCGCCCCAAACTAGCTGGTCTCGCGACAAGCAGTCAGCAAGTCCGACGCATACAACGCCCCTTCCGGAGTCTCTTCATGCTTGAAGTAGGCGAACACGTCGCGTCCCGCTGCCAGATGCTCGCGAATGCGACCAACCATCTTCTGCCGCTCTTCAGGAGTGTAAGAAGGCTTCCGGTAGCGATAGTAAGCGTAATCGGCCGTCACCACATCAGGAGTGTCCCGCTCTTCCGTCTCGGCCACGCAGAGCGCGACATTCCGTTCCCGCAGCGTGTTCCAGGTTTCGTCGGTGAACCACGACTCGTTCCGAAACTCAAACGACGCCCGCACAGTCCGCGGCAAGCACTTCAGAAACTCAGCCAGCACCGCCTGATCCACCTTGAAGTTCGGAGGCAACTGAAACAGGATCGGACCAAGCCTTCCCGCGCGCTCCAACCCCTCCAGCGTGCCGATAAAACGCTGCAAGAAATCTTCCGCGCTCTTCAGTCGCTTGATATGCGTGAGCACCTGATGCGCCTTGATGGTGAAGCGGAAATGCTCTGGCGTTTCCGCAATCCAGTTCTGCACCGTCGTCTCTTTCACCAGTTGCCGAAAAGTGTAATTCACCTCCACGGCATTCAACTTCGACGCGTAGAAGTTAAGAAACTTCTTCTGTGCCAGCTTTTCGGGATAGAAGCCAGGCCTCCACGTCGGATACGCCCAACCCGAAGTCCCAATGTGGAGAGAAGCCATGAGATATTTTTGCTTTGAGGTATTTTCGCTAGAAGGCGCAACCGCCTTCAACGCAAACGGGATTATATCTTGCGCCGCTTTTCCGCCGCAGACTTCACCTTCCCACTCGTCTTGGCATTCGTCGCCTTCCGAGCTTTTTTCGCCGCTGCCCGCGAAGCCCGACCCAATTGCCCCTCACCAACCGCCACCCGCTCGCCCTCTTTCTTCGCTTCTTGTTTCGATTCCGCAACCAAGCCCGCCAACTGCGGCAATTTCTGCTTCAGCGTTTGCACCGGCGCGAACAGATCCCCCATCTTCTCCACCCGCGCCAGCACATCCGGCGCCTCAAACACCAGCCGCGATGCATCCTTCTTCTTCAACGTCTGCTCTACTTCGTCCCACGTCACCGGAGTCGACACCGTCGGATGTTCGCGCGCCCGCAGCGAGTACACCGAGATCGTCGTCTTGTGCTCGTCGTTCTGGCTCCAGTCCACCAGGACCTTATTCGTTCGGATCGCCTTCTTCATATCCGACACCACCATCTCCGGATGCTGCTGCTCCAGCAACCGTGCGATCGCATGAGCAAATGGCTTGGTCTCCTCGTAGCTGGTTTTCGTATTCAACGGAATATAAATCTGCAGCCCCTTCGACCCCGAAGTCTTGGGGAAACTTTGCAAGCCGAAATGCTCGAAGATCTCGCGCACCCAAACTCCGACTTGGCAGCACTGCACGATATTTGCCGGCGGTCCCGGATCGAGATCGAAAACGATCATCGTCGGCGTCCCGATATCCGGCGCGATCGACAACGAAGGATGCAGTTCCAGCGACGCCAGGTTCGCGATCCAGATCAGCGTCGGCAGATCGTTCGCCAGCAGGAATTGAATTGTCCGATGATTCCCTTCGCTCCATACCGGAGCCGTTTTCACCCATTCTTCCCTGTGCTTCGGCGCGTTCTTCTCAAAAAAGAATTCCTGGTCCACGCCTCCCGGATACCGCTTCATGGTCAGCGGCCGTCCCGCCAAATGCGGCACCAGCACCGGCGCGATCCGGGCGTAATAATCCACCACCTGCCCTTTGGTAAAACCTGTGGCGGGATAGAGAACCTTGTCCAGATTCGACAGCTTCAGCTTGCGACCTTCTACCTCGACAACCGTAGGAGTGGACATAGTAATCGGCTCAGAATGGCGTCCAGTATAAGCGACGCCTGCGCAAAAGCAGATCAGATGCAGAACTGTCATTGCACGTTTGCTCTTGGGAACAAATCCACCAGATTCCTCCGATCCGCTGGCTCGGGAACGTGTCATCAAGCAGCGGCCCTGTGGGTCTTTTCCATTAGTCCTTCGCTGCCCTTTAAATAGCTGCTCCTCTTTACCGCCTGGGACCTGCCTAATAAGCATCCGCTTGTTTTTTGGTGGAATGGGAATCCGACATGACCGCGACTTCTCCGTTATGACACACCGCCATTTCCAATTCGTCTCTCAAAAATGCGGAGTTGTGAGACGATTTGTTTCTGGGGTGCGCTCCGGTTTCTTCACGATCCGCGCCTCTGAATCAAGTCGGGCCATCGGATAGCACATCCCGGTTGTCCGGGAGAAACTTATGGCAAGAGATATCATTCGAACGCCTAACGCCCCGTCTCCGCCGCCAACATACAGCCAAGCGGTACGGGCGGCGGGTCTTGTTTTCGTCTCGGGCACGGGGCCGCACGACCCGGTAACCGGGAAGATCGTTGGGGATACAATCCAAGAACAGACCAGACAGTGCTTGGAGAACGTTTCTGCCATCCTCAAAGCTGCAGGCACTTCGCTCGATCGGATCGTGAGTGCCACGGTCATCCTTCTTGAGGAAGCAGACTTTGCCGGAATGAATGAAGAGTGGATTAAGTGGTTTCCGGAGAACCCGCCGGCGCGGCAAGGCGCGAAGTTGCCGGTTCGAATCCCCGGCATGAGAGTGTCCATCGCGGCCATTGCCGAGGCCTAAGCCTCCGATCAAAAGGCGTTGCCTCGAGACGCCGGATGCCGCGGATTTCCTCGGTAGCAGACCGGAGCAATGCTAGACTTGCTCACGGATTTCGCGGCTGGCGCAGCCCATCCAAATTCGTATGGGGACCACACCGGGTTATTCCAGGATTGTCAGTTTCGGACTCTTCACCGCCGATCTCGAAAAGAGAGAACTGCGAAAAGACGGCGTGCGCATCAAGTTGCACGGCCAGCCTTTTGAAATCCTGACTCTTCTGCTGGAACGTGCGGGTGAGGTCGTGACCCGCGAAGAGATCCGCGCAAGACTCTGGCCCGGCAACACGTTCGTCGAATTCGACAACGGCCTGAATGTCGCGGTCAAGAAGTTGCGCACGGCATTGGGCGACGATGCCGACAATGCCCGTTTTGTTAAGACCGTCCCCAAGCGTGGATACCGTTTCGTCGTTCCCGTCTCCACCAACTCTGCGAGCTTCGGCGCAGTTACCCCAATTGCAGTCACCCATACCGCAGCTACACCGGCAACGACCGTTGAACGCGAAACTCCAGCTCCCACGCCTCAAACCGCTCCGGTCCCGCCGCCCGCTTCAGACCGTTCAAGACAGCGGGAGCTGATCGTTGCCCTGATGGTCGTTCTCCTGGCGCTGGCCGGCATCGCCGCCTATCGCTGGCGCGCTTCTATCGCTATGAGAGCGGCCGCAAAATCCAACTCCGGATTCCAGGCCGCGCCGCGTCGCTCCGTCGCCGTGCTCGGCTTCCGCAACTTGCCCGGACGCCCGGAAGAAGACTGGCTCTCAACCGCGTTCACTGAAATGCTGAGCACCGAACTCGCAGCCGGCGGCGGCTTGCGCATGGTCTCAGGAGAGGATGTATCCCGCGCCAAGCGCGATCTGCAAATTGCCGAGACCGACTCTTTGGCCAAATCCACGCTTGCGAACCTCCGCATCAACCCCGGCGCCGATCTCGTCGTACTTGGCACCTGCACCCCAATTGTAGAAAAAGGTCAAAAACGCATCCGGATCGACGTCCGTCTCCAGGACACCGACTCCGGAGAAACGATCGATGAAGAAGCCTTCACCGGAGCGGAAGAAAGCTTGTTCGAGGTAGCGTCGCAGGCCGGCGCGCGTTTGCGCGAGAAACTCGGGACGAAAGAGGCTTCGCCTGAAGCAATGACCGCTGCACGAGCCTCCCTCCCTTCCAATCAACAGGCGAGGCGACTCTTGGCGGAAGGGCGCGCCAAGTTTTATGAGTTCGATTTTCTGGACGCGCGTAATTTGCTAGTCAAGGCCGTTGCCGCCGACGCCGAAAACGCTGCAACCCACGCCGCCCTCGCAGACGCGTGGTCGGCACTGGGATATGTCCAAACTGCCCAGGACGAAGCGAAGCGAGCACTCGACCTTTCCGCTACCCTCTCACGCGAAGAACAGCTTTCTATCGAAGGCCGATATCGCGAACTCACATGGGACTGGCCGAAAGCAATTGAGATCTACCACGCGCTCACTCAGTTTTTTCCCGACAATCTCGACTACGGTTTGCGACTCGCCTCCGTCCTGAGCAAGGGAGGTCGAGCACAGGATAGCTTGCATGAGATCGACGTGCTGCGGCACCTCGCTGAGCCGACCTCTGACGATCCTCGCATCGACCTGCAAGAGGCCGCCACCTTCGACCGGGCGGGAGAATACCAGACGTTGCAAACCGCCGCCGCCAGTGCAGCCTTGAAGGCGGAGAAACGCGGTACCCATTTTTTATCTGCCGAAGCAAAGCTCGAGCAGAGTTTAGCTGCCAGCCGCCTGAACGATCCCAAAGGCGCCCTCGTTCTGGATGAAGACGCCCAGGAACTCTACCGGCAAGTTGGCGATAAGTACGGCCTCGCTCTCGCCCGCTATCGCATGGCCGATCTCTTGTTTCAACAAGGCAGGTTCGCCGAATCAAATGCCCTCTTGGAACAATGTCTGCAAACCTACCGCGCCCTCGGCAGCGATGGGGATGCCGCTCAAGCTTTGAACGACATCGCCGGCGGACTCCTCGAAATGGGTGAGATCGGCAAAGCAAGAACGATGTACGAAGAGGCACTCGCCGGACAACGTTTGGTTCGCAGTAAACGCGGAATCGCCGAGGTACTCACCAATCTCGGTGCCCTTCTCGAAATGCAGGGAGATCTCGATCAAGCCAGAAGATACGATGAAGAAGCTCTCGCTCTTTACAAGGAGCTTGGCGAAAAAGGCGCGCTGGCATACGTCCAGGGCAACATGGCTACGGTGCTCGTTGACTTGGGCGATCTATCGGCCGGCAAAGACCTTTTCGACGGTTCTCTCGCTCTGCAGCGTGAACTGGGCAATGAAAGTAGCGTCGCCGAATACACCCAGAACATCGCTGGAACCCTCGCCGAGCAGGGAGATGTGGCGGGAGCGCAGAAACTGTACGACGAAGCGCTCGCCATTCAAGTGAACCTTGGCGAACAAGCCAATGCCGCCGGAACGCGCCTCAACAAAGCTGAGTTGATGACGGAAACCGGCCAGGCCGCGAACGCCGAGCCCCTGGCTCGATCCGCCCTCGATCAATTTCAGAAAGAGAAGCAAATTCCAAATGAAATCTCCGCCCACGACACACTGGCCGAAATCTTTTTGCAACTGGGCCGCTTGCCAGAGGCAAAGACAGAACTCGCGCGGGCCGCAAAACTAGCTGACCGAAATCAGACCCGCACCGTGCGTCTCAAGACTGAAATTGTCGCCGCGCGAGTGCTCGCGGCCGCTGGCAATCCTGGCGAGGCCACCAGAAATTTGCGGGCTGCAATCTCGGAGGCGCAAAAATCCGGCTTCTTCGTTCGCCAACTCGATGCCAGCCTCGCCTTGGCGGAAATTCAAGCCAAATCGGGCCACCAGCGGGACGCCCTCGTTCTTCTGCAATCTGTCGAGAAGGAAGCCCGCAGTCGCGGATTCCTTCTCATCGCTCGCAGAGCCACTGCTGCTCGCAGCTAGCTGACGCCGCGACTCCCAAGACCCAACCTAAGGTCGCCGCCGTGCGTAAACGGCCGCCCCTTCCCATCCCGCTTCAAACCTGTTAACAATAGTGTTGACATTCTATAATGTCGCAGATAGCGAGCATTGATCGGATTCAAACGATCGGATGAAATGAGGCAAGAAATAACCGTGCGAACGAAAGAAAAAGCAATCCCAGCCCAAACCAACCGTTGCCCTGTCGCTCTTAGACTCATCCTGTCGGTCGCTATCATAACCGCCTGCGTCAGCGGCATCGCCCAGCAAGCCCCTGTCGATCAGCCCCATGATTTCCCGCAAGGCGGCCAGTGGCTCAAGCAACATCTGCTGGACGACCAGGCTCAACCTCCAGTCTCGTTCGCCTATGACCGCCAGGGATCCAGCGCGCTCCTCAAGACCTGGACAAAGAAAACAGAGTCCAAGCACCTCGACAACGTACGCACCGAACATATCGTTGTCTGGAGCGACCCAAAGACCGGTCTGCAATTCCGCATCGATGCGATGGAGTTTGCCAACTCTCCCGTAGTCGAGTGGACAGCCTATTTCAAGAACGACGGCAAGGCCAATTCTCCAATCCTCGAATATGTTCAGGCGCTCGACGTCTCCTTCCCCGTCGCCGGCGAGGACATCCCGAGCATCCTTTACTCCAAAGGATGCGGTGTTATGGACACCTATTCGCTGGTGAAAAAACCGCTAAACCAGCTCGAGTCTTTTCAGATCTCCAGTGAAAGCGGTGGCAAGACCGTTGAGACCATCCCGTTCTTCGACATTACGACCGCCAAACGCGGCCTCATCGGAGCTCTAGGCTGGCCCGGCAAGTGGTCGATTAACTTTTCCCGTTCCACCGAGCCAGCGATTGCCGTCAGTGCCGGCATGGACGGAACGCACCTCTCACTCCACCCCGGCGAAGAAATCCGTACTCCCGAAGTTCTGCTCCTCCCCTGGGTCGGCGACGATCTCGACGCGCATAACGTTCTACGTCGGCACATTCTCAAATACCACACGCCCCAGTACGACGGGAAGCCAGTCGTTCTCCCCGTGTCTCACCTGGGGTGGGGCGGAATGAAGACCTCCACCAGCTTGCATCTCATCGAACAGATCACCAAAGAAAACATCGGCTTTGAAAATTTCTGGATGGACGCGGGCTGGTATGGCGCCGATCGTCCGGTTGATGAATTCCAG
>JBEKPH010000119.1:0-9597 GCA_049520915.1 Terriglobales bacterium | reverse complement strand
AGCTGGGCGCGGACTGCTCCGACCGCGCGAGCCGTCGCATAGGCTTCTTTGACCTGGCCTAGAATCTGCGGTTCGCCGACGACCATCGAGTCAAGACTGGCGGCAACGCGGAAGATATGGCGAATGGCCTCATCCTCGCGAAATTCGTAAAGATGGGTTTCAAACTGCGCGAGATCGGTTTCGAAATATTCGCGCATAAAATCGCGCAGATCGCCGGTGCCGTTCTTCATGTTGGCGATGAACTCAACGCGATTACAGGTCGAAACGATCATGCCCTCGGCGACAGCGGGATGCTCGGAGAGACGCTTGCAAGCCTCGGGCAGACGCGATTCGGGGATGGCGAGGCGCTCGCGCACTTCGACCGGCGCGGTCTTGTGATTGACGCCGATGAGCTGGAATCTCATGAGGCGATAAACCTATGCATTCCGCTGAAATAGTTGGCGGCCCAGGCCACGATTGCCGCGGCGAAGGCGGCGCTGGCAAGCCAGGCGGCGCGACGTCCTCGCCAGCCAGCTGTCAGGCGAGTGAAGACCATGAGCAAATAAACGGCCCACATCAGCACCGAGAGCAAAATCTTCGGGTCGGAAAAATCAACTCGCCCGTATGTCGATTCGGCAACGACAATGCCGGCAAGTAGGCCCAACGTCATGAAAGGAAATCCAAGCATCAACGACTTGTAGCCGATGTCGTCGATGACCTGGAGCGAGGGCAGGCGCGAGAACATTCCGCTGCCGCTCTTCGATTTCAGAGCGCGCTCTTGCATCAGGTAGAGGATGCTGGCGCCGAAGCTTAGGAAGAGCGCTGCGTAACCGGTGAAGATCATGAGGATATGCACGTCCAGCCAGCCGCGTCGAACGACGTCTGAGGAGAAGACGAAGGGCTGTTGGCCGGTCGCAGCAACAAAAGTAAGAAGGAAAACGAGCGGAAAAATCACAATTCCTGGAGTAGTCGTCTTGTATACGAGATACGCGATCATGAAAACGACCATGATCAGGAACGCTAGCAGCGACTCCGAGTTATGCACCGAGGCGGTGGCGAGCTGGCCGTTTTGGACAATCGCCTCAGTCAGCGAAACGAGATGAAATACCATCCCCAGATAAGAAGCGTGGAGCGCGATCTTGCCGAGGAGCTCAGACGTACGGGTGAGGGCCACCAGGGCGTAGAGCAATCCCGCGGCGTAAAAGACGAGCGCGACCCGCAGCCAGACTAAAGTCATCATGCTTGTTGTGTTAGTGCTTTCCCGGGCCGGTTCGTTACGTCTCCCACCCCGCTCGGGTGATTATAGTTTGCCGGGGGGATAAGGCACGGGGAAACGGAAGCGGTCACAGGGGTATGTGATCTTGGTCACACCTCGAGCAGGACAGGCACCGAGTCCTCAAGACCTTAACCCGGCCAATCTCCGCCACTTCGATTCCTGACAATTCTCAGCGCGAGATCGTCTTTAACACACGGTTAATAACGTCTTGCTAGATTTTACGAAATCGCTCGTGGGGACATGCAACCCGCTGCAACTCAATATTCTTCCAAAATCTATCCAAGGAGATTTCTATGTTTGTAAGGCTATCGAAAAGAGAAGGGTTTCACCGTTTACTCAAGAAATCGATTACTGCTATTTCCCTCGGAGCGCTGTTAGTCGCCATCCCCGCAGTGGCGCAAGTTTCGAAGAATAGCAAGCCGCCCAAACAATTCTTTTATCCCGGCAATCTGGTTGTGAGCCGGAGTGTCTATAACAACAATCCCAACAACGTGCAGGTCGGCGAGATTCTGCCGCCCAATTGTGCCAACACACAGGGTGGATGCTCGGCACCGAGCGGCGCCCCGTACAACGGCACGTATCCGAACGTCTGGAACAACGACCTCTACGATGCCAGCTTCGGCATTACTTCGAAGATCTTTCTCGACCAGATCGTGCCTTTTGGTCTGCTGATTAACAGTTTGCAGGTGCCAAACAGCTCGCAGAGCAGGATCGGACCGACGAGCGATCAACTGGTCACCAGTTTCAGTTCGAAGTCGGAATTGGCGTTGAACCTCTCGAGTGACGGACAGTACCTGACGTTTTCAGGGTATGTTTCGCCGATCGATCAACTCGATATTTCGAACTCGAACACGCCGGGAGTAGTTGATCCCACTAATCCCGTGGG
The DNA here is from genome assembly GCA_049520915.1 of Terriglobales bacterium. Classification (GTDB taxonomy): domain Bacteria; phylum Acidobacteriota; class Terriglobia; order Terriglobales; family Acidobacteriaceae; genus Acidiflorens. The sequence goes on along the minus strand of JBEKPH010000119.1, from coordinate 7,456 downwards.
GGAGAACGTCTATCGCGCGGAAACGCAAGTCTCTATCGCGGGGAAGTTCCAATTCACGGAGACCAATGCGTACAGCGGTAACAACGGACGTGCTGTGATTCTGAATAACAGCAACGGCGCCAACTTCTTTTACACGTCGGGAAATGCAGGAAATGGCGCCAGCCCTCAGCCGAATGGAGTCATTCTCGGCGCGGGCACGCAGATCATCAGCCCCGCGAATGCGGCGGAGAACACGCAGAATCCGTCGACTCCGACGCCAGTGGGTAGCTTCAACATCACGGAACTCGGAGGCAAGGCGGACAAGATCGGCAAGGACGACAACTTTCGCGGCCTAACGGTCTTTAACAACGTCATCTACTACTCCAAGGGCAGCGGCAGCAACGGCGTGAACACCGTCTACTTCCTCGACACGACTGGCGCCGCTTGTCCAGAGGGCGTCGGCCTGCCTTCGCCGACGGCAACTTTGCCCACTACACCGCTGGCTTATGACGTCCAAAACCTCCAGACCGAAGGCCTTCCCAGCAACATGTGCATCCTGGCGGGCTTCCCGGCGGTTCCGAACAAGATAGCCACAACCTTGGCCTATCCCTTCGGCATCTGGTTCGCAAACGCCACCACTCTTTATGTGGCAGACGAGGGCGACGGCTACACCGGAGGAACCGACCTCTACACCCATGCCGCGGCGCAAACTACGGCGGGATTGCAGAAGTGGGTCTTCAGTTCGTCCACCAACACTTGGAACCTGGTCTACACGCTGCAAACCGGACTGGGACTCGGGACGCCTTACATCGTGAAGCGATATCCAAAGGGAACGAACGCCGCGACCTCTCTGCCGTGGGCGCCAGCGACCGATGGACTTCGGAATATCACCGGTGTTGTGGAAGACGGCTACGCTGCAATTTGGGCGATCACTTCGACGATCAGCGGGAACGGCGACACGGGCGCCGACCCGAATCAACTCGTCCTGGTGTTCGACAATCTCGACAACACCGACCCTTCAGTTGCGGCGCAGGAAAGCTTCTTTCCGATTCGTCAGGCCGGTTTTGGAGAGGTATTGCGCGGCGTTTCGTTTACCCCGGGTAGCTAACTGGAATCGATGGCGGAAGCAGGCCACTGCTTCCGCTATTTTCTTTGGGGTGATCTACTCGACGCCAAGGGAGGCTAGCGACTCTTCCAGTGACTGAGAATCGATCAGCAGTTTCCATCCATAGGTCTGCGGGTCTTGTACTTCGTCGAAAGCTCGGAATAGGCGCATCTTGACTGCGGAGTACTGCTCGGAGTCGGAGAGAGAGCGTCCGTGCGAACTCGTCCACTCGCCTACTCTTTCGTGCGAAAGAAGGATGCTAACGGCATACGTTAACTTGCGGTCGTTCGTTACATCGAAGATGTATTCGTCGGCTTCGGACTGCTTGGCATCGGACGGAGCACCAGGGCGTTTCCCCACGAAGTAGTACTGGTAGACGTAACCTTGGGATCCGGTATAGGTCTTTAGGCGACGGATGGTCATGAGGAAGTTCGCTGTTCGTCCTTCGCCGCTGGTCGTTCGCTTCTCCGACAGGCCGCGCGGCTATTGGGTGAACCGCCAAAGACAAGTAACAAATCCCTACCGGCTGCTGTTTCCGGGAGAGATGACTCGTCCATATTCGCTCGCGCGAGCGATGCGATCGAACATGCGCCAGGCTTCGAGCGAGATTTTGCTGATGGCTTCCTCCCCGTCGCGCTCGCGATGCAAGTAGGTCGTCATCACGCAGAGGATGTAGGGCCGCTTCTCCACGAAAATCACGCCTGAATCGTTGCGTACGCCTTCAAGAGCGCCGGGTTTATTCGCAATTTTGAGGTCGTCGGGAAGGTCGCGCGGAATCCAGCTGTCTTTGTGCGTCGACAAAACCTTGAAGAAGTCGTCGGTCATCTCTTTATTGAGGATCTGGCCCCGATAAAGGGCCTGCAACAAACTTGTCATCTCGCTCGGCGTCGAGACGTTTTCGCGGCCCTCGGAGGCGGCTTTGAGATCCATCATTTTGCGACGCAGTTTGGTTTCGTGCAGGCCCTGCGCGTTCAGAAAGGAATTCACGTTGTCCATGCCGACACGGTCAATGAGTACATTGGTCGCGGAATTATCACTTACGGCGACCATCATGGTGGCAAGATCGCGGAGAGTAATCTGCGTGACGCCCGGAGTGAGTCCGCCCATGATGTCGCTATCCTGTACGAGGTCAGCGGAGTTGACCGTGTAGAGATCGGTCAGCTTGAGCTTCCCCTGCTGCGCCTGGCGGTAAAGTTCGGCGAGTACGCAGATCTTGATCGAACTAGCCTGGGGAAAGACGTCATTCGAGTGCAGCTGATACTTATGGCCATCGGTTAAATCGACGATTGCCACGCCCATCACACCATCCAGGTTGCGGTCGACATCGAGAATGGACTTTTCTAGTTTCATCCAGAGTACTTGCTGCTTTTCGCTTGGCGGTGGCGGGGAGGTTTGGGCGGAGAGTGAACTTGCCAAGATTGCAATCACGATGACAGCCCAGAAAAAGGTGAACACTCTTGCGATCATTTTCTGCAACACACAGTTTCGCATCAGTAGATTTTTGCCTCGCGCAGACGTTTTACGGCGGTCTCGGAAGTCACGGGAGAATAGTAAATCTCTTTGAACGTATACGACCTGGCTTTGGATTCGAGGATGGGAAGAATTTCAATGTGCCAGTGATAATCGTCGTCGAGGGTCTTCCAGTATCCCAGCGTCTCGGAAGGATGCTGGCTGTTGGGTGAGGTGTGGAGGACGAGATGAAAGGCTTCGGTTACGGAGCGAATTCTTTGTAGAGTGCGGCGCAGGAGGGCGGCTAGATCGGTCACGTTGCCGACTCGTGAAGCGCCCGTACGCTCGAACGACGACTCGTGACTGCGAGGAATGATCCATGTTTCATAAGGCACCCGCGGCGCATAGGGGCAGAAGGCTAGGTAATCGCCGCGAATCTCGACGATACGCAGGTTTTGCCGCTCCTCCTGCGCCAGAATGTCGCAGAAGACGCAGCGTTCTTTGCTCTGGTAGTAGTCGCGTCCGGCGCGCAGTTCGTAGAGCACGCGGCGCGGCACAAACGTCGTGGCCGTGAGCTGAGAGGTGGGATGCTCAAATTCCTGTCCGGCGGCGTCTCCGTGATTCTTGAAAATGCTGACGTATTTCAGGCGGCTATCGCGCTTCAAGTCCTGGATGCGCTGTGCCGCGAGGCGCAGAAATTGCTCCACTTCAAAATCGCTCGCATTCCAGATATGCCCGTCATGGCGAGGATTTTCCAGCAAGACCTCGTGAGCTCCCACTGATCCCATGCGGTCGTAAAGGCCATCGCCGCGGCGTTCAGCCTCGCCTTCGATGTGGTAAAAGGCGTGGGGATGGACGATGGAGCGCGCCGACCACGCGCTGCCATCCACGCCGGGCAGATTGGCGATGACTTGGGTTGGCTGCGCCGCGGGGCCGCAAAACGGGCAAGCTTGCGAGCGCGGCTTGGGCTCGATGACATCGTCACCGGTGATCACCCACGAACGGGTGATCGGATCTTTCCGAAGTTCCATGGCAGTAAGAAGAACAAAAGAATTTACGATTTGCAATTGGTAATTTGCAACGGCAGCGACTGTTCAACGTTCGACTGTGCCGGCGCTCCGGAGCAGTTAGCATAGAATTGCAATTTACGAAATTACGATCTACAAATTACCCATCTCAAATCTCTCCATGTCCGAGTTCTCCACGCCGCTGATGCGGCAGTATGCCGCGATCAAGAAAGATCATCCGAACGCTCTGCTGTTTTTTCGGCTGGGTGATTTCTACGAGCTTTTCTTTGATGACGCGGTGCTCGCGGCGCGCGAGTTGCAGATCACTTTAACGTCGCGCAACAAAGAAAAGGGCCTGGAGATTCCGATGTGTGGCGTGCCCTACCACGCTGCGGAAGGCTATATCGCCAAGCTGATCCGGCGCGGATTCAAGGTTGCAGTTTGTGAACAGGTCGAGGATCCCCGCGAGGCGAAGAAGCTTGTCCGACGCGAGGTGACGCGGGTGGTGACGCCGGGGACGGCAGCCGATTCTTCACTCAACGCGGAGGAGAACAACTTTCTGGCGGCGGTCGCAACGGTCGGGGATCGCGTCGGTTTTGCAGCGCTCGATCTTTCGACGGGCGAATTCCGCGCGACGGAGTTTCGTGGCGAAACAGCTGGACAGCGAATTCAAGACGAACTCGAGCAACTGCGTCCGAAGGAGATGCTGTATGGGTCTTCGGCTCCGTTGCTGGAGCTGGCGGCAGCGGGAAGAGCGGGGAATTTGGCTGCGCCAAACGTTGGGGATCTGCGTCCGTACATTGATTCGCTAGCCGAACCCGGGACTCGTCCGTCGACGGGTCCGGCGCCCATTGTTCGAATTTCTGGCTCGGGCTGGGCGGAAACGCCTTTAGACGACTGGATTTTCGCGCCTGATCATGCGATTCCGTTGGTCGAAAATCATTTTGGCGTCCTCTCGCTGGAGGGTTTCGGACTGGCCGGCAAGCAGGCGGCGGCTTCGGCAGCTGGGGCAATCCTTTATTACATCCGCTCGACGCAGCGGGGTAAGCTCGATCACGTCGACCGCATCGGGTTCTACGAGCGCCAGAACTGCCTGGTTCTCGACGCGGTAACAGTGCGCAATCTGGAGCTGATCGAACCACTCTTTGCCGGAACGGACTCAGGAGTCACACTATTCCGCTGCCTCGACGCCACCGTCACGCCCATGGGCAAGCGACTGTTGCGCACATGGATGCTGCGCCCATCCCTCGATCGCGCCGAGATCGAAGGCCGCCTGGACGCGGTCACGGTCCAGGTCAAAGACACGGTGCGGCGGGAGGAGTTACGTCGCGCGCTGGACGGCATTCTTGACCTCGAACGGCTGCTCAGCCGGGTCACGTTGGAGACGGCGAATCCGCGCGACGTGCTGGCGCTCGCAGCGTCGCTCAATCGGATCCCGAGAGTTCGAGAGATACTGGCTGGCCTACCGACGTCGCGGCTTTCGACCTTGCATAACCTGGTTGATGCGCTGAGTGACTTGGGCTCGAGAATCGATAGCACGCTGGTCCCCGAGCCTCCTCTGACACTGAACGATGGCGGAGTGATCGGCCCGGGAGTCGACAAGGATTTAGATGAGCTTCGCGACCTGAACCGCAACTCAAAGCAGTATCTGGCGCAGGTGGAGACGCGCGAACGCGAGCGGACCGGGATCGGGTCGCTCAAGGTGAAGTTCAATTCCATTTTCGGTTATTACATCGAGATCTCGAAGGCGAATCTGCACCATGCGCCGGCGGACTACGAGCGCAAGCAGACCTTGGTGAACGCCGAACGATTCACGACTCCCGAACTGAAGGAGTACGAGTCGAAGATTCTGGATGCGCAGGAAAAGATCGTTGAGATTGAGCGACGTTTGTTTAGCGAACTGCGCTCGGCAATTGCCGCCGAGGCCAAGCGGATACGGCAAACGGCGCTGGCCTTGGCGGAGGTCGATGTCCTCGGTTGCCTGGCTCACATTGCGGCGATGCGCAATTATTGCCGCCCACAACTTGAGGTGGTGGATGAATCCTCTGACGGGAATCCGCACGCGGGGGATCTGGAGGAATCCGCACGCGGGGGATCTGGAGATTGTCGAAGGCCGTCATCCCGTGATTGAGTTGCAGGAGATGTCGGCCGCGGGCGACCGCTTCGTCCCCAACGATCTGTTCCTGAATTCAGCGCCACTCGGAGCAGGTCAGCAATCGGCGACGGGTTCGCAAAATATTGTGTTACTGACCGGACCGAACATGGGCGGCAAGAGCACCTATCTGCGGCAAGCAGCGCTCATCGTCATCATGGCGCAAATGGGATCGTTCGTTCCGGCGCGTTCGGCGCGAATGGGCATCGTGGACCGCGTCTTTACGCGCATTGGTGCAAGTGACAACGTGGCGCGCGGCCGCTCGACCTTCATGGTCGAGATGACGGAGACGGCGGCAATTTTGCACACGGCCACGGCGCGGTCGTTGATCTTGTTAGACGAGGTTGGTCGCGGCACCTCGACCTACGACGGTTTGGCCATCGCCTGGGCCGCGGTCGAATACCTGCATGCTCGCGTCCGCGCCAAGACTCTATTCGCCACTCACTATTTCGAGCTTACGGAATTGGCCGAGCAACTGAGTGGAGTGAAGAACTATCACGTGTCCGTAAAAGAAGCCGGAGGAAGCGTGGTGTTTCTCCGTCGGGTGGAACCGGGCGCGGCGGATCGCAGCTACGGCATCGAGGTAGCCAAACTCGCGGGGCTACCGAACGAGGTCGTCGTACGGGCGCGTGAGGTGCTGGCCGAACACGAGTCGTCGGAGCACCGGTTAACGGGGCATCTGACGCCGGGCGCATCGACGGTGTCTGATCGTCCCTCGCAGTTAACTATTTTTACTCCCCTGTCGCAGCCCGTGCTCGATAAGCTTCGCGAGGTGGATTTGAACCGCCTGACGCCGCTGGAGGCGCTAAACTTGCTGGCGGAGCTGAAGAAAGAAATTTGAGGGGTGCCGCAGCTTTGGCAGTGGGCGGGACGGTTAGAAAGACGGCTACAGATTGCTTTTGACAGCGCTCGCAAACATTCCTAGACTGTGACTATGGCGAAGAACGTTATCCACATCTCGGAAGCGGAAGCCGCGAACGATTTCGCCGCTGTGCTGGCGCGCGTGCGCGCCGGGGCCGAAATCGTCATCGATGGACGCGAACCCGTCGTGGTGGTGCGAGCCGAAAATGAGCGCGCTGAGCCGGTGCGTGGGCGCTTGCTCTCCGAATCCATTGCCCTAGCGAAAGCGCACGAGGAAGAAACCGGCAAGGCCCCCATCCTCGATCCGGACTTCGCCGCCGATCTGGAAGAGATCATCAAGAACCGCAAGCCCCGCGAAATCCCTTCATGGGAATAATCCTCGATACCAGCGTGCTAATTGCAGGAGAGCGCCGCGGGGAAAGTGTGCAGGCCGTTCTCCAGCGTGTGCAGGCGACGCATGGAGAACAGGACGCCGCGTTTTCGGTGGTGACTTTAGTGGAACTGACCCACGGCATCTACCGCGCACGCACCGATGCCGACCGGACGCGCCGGCGAGCTTTTAGCGAAGAACTCCGGCGCGACATGGCGGTGCATCCGGTGACCGCTGAAATCGCGGAACTGGCCGGCCGTATCGAGGGCGAACAGGCGGCTCGCGGAGTCAGCATCGCCTTTGAGGACTTGCTGATCGGAGCGACCGCGTTGCACTTGGGCTATGGCGTGGCTACGCTCAACGTACGGCACTTCCAGCGCATTCCCGGTCTCTCCGTCGTGTAGCCTTGCTCCCTCCGGCGAACAAGTTAGCAGAAAAATAACTCGGGCGAGTTGGATTTGAACTGGCTAATTGCTCTAGAGACGCTAAACTTGCTGGCGGAGCTGAAGAAAGAAATCTCACCGCCGAGACGC
>JBEKPH010000118.1:0-8963 GCA_049520915.1 Terriglobales bacterium | reverse complement strand
GAATTCATCGGGCGCTACATGCCGGGCTGGTTTGACTATGCCATTTGCGACGAGATCCACCAACTTGCGGGCGACACGGCCCAAGGCAATGCCCTGGGCACGCTGGCCTCGTGTACCGACCGAATCGTTGGCTTGACCGGCACGCTGCTTGGCGGCTATGCCGACGACCTGTTCAACACTCTGTTCCGTCTCGAAGCGAGAAGGATGAAGGAGCACGGCTACGAGTGGGGCACTACAGGACGCGGTTCCTTTATTCAGGATTACGGCGTCCTCGAGACCATCACTAAGGTGGAGCCTGCGAACAACGCCTGTTCCAAGGCGAAGACCACGAGTACGGTGCGTCGCAAGCCCGGAGCGTCTCCCCTGTTATTTGGCGAATTTCTGATGCAGCTGTGCGCGTTTGTGTTTTTGGAGGACATTTCCGGAGAGCTCCCGCCCTATGAGGAGACCTACCTGAGCATTCCGATGGATGCTCCGATGCGCGAGGCATACTCCGAACTGGAAGATGAGATTCGGAAAGCGCTGAAGGCGCACCGAGGCAACCGGTCGGTGCTGAGCACCATGCTCAACACCCTCCTGGTGTACCCCGATCACCCCTACGGGATTGGAACCCTGTACGGCACCGAGTTCGATCCTGAGCTCAAGCGCAAAGTGCGGTTTGTCATCGCCGAACCTCGTGACCTTCCCGAAGAATGCGTCTATTCCAAAGAACGCAGATTAGTGGAAGAGATCAAGAAGGAACTGGCAGAGGGACGCCGCTGCCAGGTCTTCGCCGTCTACACCCAGAAGCATGACGTCACCGCACGAATTCAACGAATCCTGAGTGACGAGAGAATCCGCACAGCAGTTTTGCGGGCCAGCGTAGACACATCCAAGCGTGAAGCCTGGTACGAGAGACAGATAAAAGATGGAGTCCAGGTGGTCATCTGCCATCCCAAGCTGGTGGAAACCGGATTGGATTTGCTCGACTTTCCCACCATCCTTTTCTACGAGTCAGGATATTCGCTGCACACCCTGCGGCAAGCCAGTCGGCGGTCGTGGCGGATCGGACAGCGACGTCCCGTGCGAGTGAAGTTTCATGGAGGGCAAGTTCGCCGGCGAGGGACTGCAGAGCATCGATGAAGACGATGACATGCTCTCGGCGATGGCGCGGGAATTGGTCGAGAGGAACGGTATTGGTGAAACTGCCGACTCCGTTTGGAAAGCCCTCAACACAGAACATCAGAAGCTGTTCCCGACCACTGCGCGTTGCGACGATGGCGGCTCCACCGTCGAATTGCCAGGTGTCCTTCTGGAAACCGAGTCGGCCCCCGCGAGTCTTGTGGAGGGAGCCATGGATCATGCGCCTCTCGTCGTCTTCGGGCAGCGACCGCAATTCTTGTCAGCAAAGCGGCGGCGCGTGCGGATAGCTGTCCCAGAACAGCCGTCATTATTCGGCTTCAGCTGACCAGAGAAATGTTCGAAGTCAGGTGACCGCAGTCCTCGCCGCTCGTGACGGAAATCCCCTCTGCAGAATCGCCCAACCCTTGCCAGTAATTCGGCAGTATTCGCGCCTGTCACCGTTTGTGCAACTCAAGAAGTTTGTTCCAAATCGACGTTTCAAATCAAACAAGGAGGAAAGAAGTATGTCAGAAACTAGTACGCTCATCGGTTATAGCGGCCGGACCATTGGCCGCGAAGAACTAACGCTGGTGCCGACACCAGCAGCAACGGAAACCCACCGGCCGATCCCGCATCACGAAATCGTGCAAGCGCTGATCGAGACGCTGGGCTTTCGCCACATCGGAGTTGTTCACGACGAATACGCGGTATCGCCGGACGGCATGAAAGCCTTCGGCGTTCTCGACCTCGCAACCGAAATGGAGGGATGCCGCTTCTCCATCGGGCTTCGCAACTCGCATGACAAGAGCATGCGCCTGGCGATGACCTGCGGCTATCGCGTGTTCGTGTGCTCGAACATGGCATTCGCAGGGGACTTCACGCCCGTGCTCGCCAAACACTCGAAGTCGTTTTCGCTCATCGACTGCATCTCAGTTGGCGTTGATCGCATGCAGCGGAACTTCGAGCCCATGCGTAAGCAGGTGGAAGCCTGGCAAAGAAGTGAACTGACCGACGTCACCGCGAAGGTGGTCATCTACGAGGCATTCGTCGAGGGCAGGCTGGAAGCCCCAAAGCACCTCGCCCGCAGCGTGCATGACCTCTACTTCGAGCCCAAGTACGAGGAATTCCGGCCGCGAACCATCTGGAGTCTCTCCAATGCGTTCACCTCGGCATTCAAGGAACTGGATCCCATCCCGCAGTTCCGGGCGACGGCCAAGCTGGGCGAATTCCTGGAAGCCCGGTTCTCGCAGTCGTTTTAGTCGTTTTGACCAACTCGGCGGTACCGGCCGGGCCGCCCGTTCCAATCGAGAACCGCGCCGTGACAGCGAAATCTTCAACCGTACTAACTGAAAACACGCGGCACGGATGGCGCCATAGAAACGTTTTAATGCCCCTCGGAAACAGTTCGTGGACTGTTAATGGACCATGGAATTTGGGTGCGCTTTTCGAGAACAAGTTCCTCCCAAGACACGATGACGCATCGCCGGCTAGGCTACGCTTGTAGTCCCGGTAGGCTCTTGTGCCTTTACCAACGGTACGTCGACCAAATGCTCACTCAAAAACCACACCTGAAGCTCATTTCGGCGTAACACCTCGCTGACCACGAGATCGTTTGTACCGTCATCCCCAATTGCCGATGCCCGGCGCGCCAGCTCGCGGGTTTCGCCAATGATAATTTGGTGAGCATCGAGCAGTCGTGACAACTGGACCGGAATTTCTTCGCGACCGCGAGGGGGACGCTCGATCTGTGTTGTCTCAGCCACATCTGCTGCCATGGCCAAACTGACGCCCCCTAGCAACTGAATTCTTTCGGCAATGGAATCGACCAGTTCAACTTGCTCGTCGTAGTGTTTATCGAATAACAAATGGAGTTGATAAAAAGTGGGACCAGCGACCTGCCAATGGGATTTCTTGTAAAGATCGCGAAGTGTCATCGTATCCGCGAGCAGTTGGTTTAACTGTTCGGTCATCTCCAGGCGCACCGGCTCTTCGAGTTCGAGTGGCAGGGCGTGGTTCACCGTTCCATAGGGCTGGATTTCTCGTGCACGTTGATGAAGGCGGGGTTGGGCGTTGATGTGGTCGGTATTTTTCGCGTCAGTCTGCTTTTTCCCCATGTTTTTTTTCTTCTGATTCGTAGATTATTTGCGGACAATAAGCGGTGCCTAAACTAGAGTTGGCTGTTCCAGCCTGCCCCTATTCGGCGACCTTCGCCGCCAACGTTTCGACCACAGCGATGGTCTGCATCAGATCCGGCGGCAAGCCATACCGTGTCTGTAGATAGGCCGCGCTGTTGTAAGAGACCCAGACCTTACCGTGAATGTCTTCCCAGATCAGAATCTTAAGAGGGAGATCGATGGCTATACTCGGGACGGCCAGCATCAAAGGTGTGCCAGCTTTGGGGCTCCCAAAGATTAGCAGCTTGGTGGGAGGCATTTTCATCCCCGCTTTTTCCGCTTCCCCGCTATGGTCGATTAGAGCAAACAGGGTGACTCCCTTTGCCTTCAGAATTCCCTTGAGCTTTTCCACTGCCTGGTCCACTGAATAATTGCAGAGAGTACTGACAATCCCCTGTCCCACAGCGACCGTCATAGATAGCCCCCTAGACTCCAAACCAATCCAACCTCAGACACAAAACAATGGCAGATTAAATCTAAGGATGAGTCACCACTCGGTTGGTGGCCGTCTCGTGTCTCCGTACGGGCCGATCCAAAGTGCCAGCTGCATCTGAATTGACTTGCACCATGCCAGATGCATTTTTTCCACCTCTTCGAGGGAGTTTCCTCCCGTCGCCAGATACGGTTTGATGGTCTCATTCATGACCGCGACAAAGGTCATAACGTCGCGGAGGGGCACAAACGGGGTTGATTGAACCCCATCAACCTGGTTCTTTTTTGCGCTTGTGTGTCGCAGCGCAATCTCCTGCTGATAGTTGATCCAGTCCTGATCGTAAGGTCGCAGGCACGTGTCCAGGATCCATTGCTCAAAACGCAGATTACTTTTCGTCAGATACTCGGGGATTGGGGCCCCCTCGGGAGAACGAGAGTGTCGGGCGAGGTTCGGAATGCTGGCGATGATGCCACTGCGCCAATGATCGACGATCTGCTTCGTCTGGCCCGTAAGCACTTCGCCGGCGAGCTGCAGATAGCGCTGATCTTCCTCCGTGAATCCCGCGCTGGTTTTCAGCTTCTCCAAGTCCATTGTCGAGACGGGCGACCTGGCTACCTCGGCCGCACCGTACGAATATCCCGGAATAAGTTCGGAAACTCGCCTCATGGCATTCGATCTTTCATCTGGCGCGTGGTCCCTAAATCTGAGCCAAGCCGCCGTCGACAAATAACTCGATACCGTTCACGTAACTGCTGTCATCCGAAGCCAAAAACAAAACGGCTTTGGCGATCTCGTCAGTGGTGCCGGGACGGCCCAGGGGTATGCCGTCGATGGAGCTTTGCACAAACTGGTCGACCTGCTCCTGCGTCATTCCCAGCGAGGTGTTGTAGCCCGGAGTTGGCACAACCCCTGGGCTAATTGCATTCACTCGTATTTTGTGGTCTTTCAAGTCCACACACCAGGTGCGAGCAAAGGAGCGCACCGCCGCTTTGGTCGCGCTGTAGACACTGAACGCCTGATTTCCTTTGGTCGCAACAATCGATGCATTCAACACGATCGCTCCGCCTGACTGCAGCAACGGTAGTGCCTTCTGCACAGTGAACAATAGCCCCTTCACATTCACGTCGAACTGCTTGTCAAAGTGTTCTTCGGTAATTTGGCCAAGCGGAGAAAACTCGCCGGTGCCGGCATTAGCAAAAACAATATCGAGCTTGCCTTTCTGCACCTTGATCACCGCATACAGCGTGTCGATGTCCGCTAGTTTCGAGGCATCGCCCTGAACACCCGTCACGTTACGGCCGATCTCCTTTACCGCGGCGTCGAGTTCGTTCTTCCGGCGTCCCGTGATGAAAACGTACGCCCCTTCATCGACGAACCGCTTTGCTGTCGCCAGCCCGATCCCACTGCTTCCCCCGGTAATCACGGCCACTTTTCCTGCAAGTCTCTGCGACATCTTTGCCTCATTCCTGTTGAGGATGATCCTGCGTTCTGCCTAGCGCGCCTTTCACTTCGAGAACCTAGTATCTGCGAACGACTGCTTAAAGACCAAGGTCGCTCAATCCAGGATGATCATCGGGGCGGCGGCCGAGCGGCCAATGATATTTGCGATCCGATTCCTTGATTGGAAGATCGTTGATGCATGCGAACCTTAGCCGCATCAGACCATCATCATTGAATTCCCAATTCTCGTTGCCATACGAGCGATACCAGTTCCCCGAATCATCGTGCCACTCGTAGGCGAAGCGCACGGCGATGCGGTTATCCGTGAACGCCCACAGTTCCTTGATCAGGCGGTAGTCGAGCTCTTTGACCCACTTGCGAGCGAGAAAGGCGATGATGTCTTGTCTTCCGTTCACAAACTCTGAGCGATTCCTCCAACGCGAATCAAGCGAGTATGCGAGGGCGACTTTTTCGGCGTCGCGCGTATTCCAACCGTCTTCAGCGAGACGTACCTTCTGGATCGCGGTCTCGCGCGTAAATGGAGGCAGCGGAGGTCTGTTTGTCATGAATTCTCCTCTCAGCGAATCAACTTAACGAACGCTTGACGCGGTACTTTGTCGGAGCACTACCTGCGATGCCTCGTTCATCTCGGTTACAACAAGGTATCTTTCCGACTGACTGACGGTGCCACCGGCGCCACCACCAGTAAGTGTTTTCAGGGGACCGATGGCTTGGACGATCCCCTCTCCATCGGGATTGGTCTTCAGTACTGCCAAAGCTTCCAGTTTCCCGAAGGGCGCATGGTTAGACTCTGCGAGGTAGACCTGATATTGCGATTTTGGAGCGAGTCCTGCCGCGGCGATTTGTACGAGATCCAGAAGGCCTAGCGAGTTCACTGCCACCGACGCCTGCGCGTTGGGTAGGGCAATTCCGCCTGCTTCCAAGTGCAAGAGCGCTGTATTGCCGGCCTGCCCAAGGGGCACTAGGTTGTCCGTGCCGGCGCCATTTGGAACGGCGCCCGGAACATACACCAAGGCCTGCGTTGTCTGCCCGATGGGGATTTCGGCGACGACCTTGTTCGTGAGCGTGTCAATCGCCATGGCGTGTTCGCCATTCTCCAAGGCGACGTAAACCCTGGAACCATCGCCCGACGGCCAGATACCGTGGGGAAGATTTCCAACCGGTATAGTGGCGACCAGTTCCGGATTCGCCCCGCGGCGGAACGCTTTCACTTCGTTAGCGCCGCCGATAGTGATATATGCGAATTTGCCGTTTCGGTTATTCACGAAGTTCACGTGGTTCGTGATCGGCCCTGTCTCCAACACAGCCTTTTGGTCAAACGGTGGTTGGGCGCTGAATACCTGTACCTTCCCCACATCTTTGAGTGTGATCCATACTTCATCGTTTTCCGGACTCACGGAAATGTTCGGGCAAAATGGACTTATCTGCGAAAGGCGCTTGCTCACCTGATGAGATGCCACGTCGATTACGGCTAGCTCTGGAGTGAAGCTCGAACAGACGAACGCGTATCTGCCATCCGGGCCGAACATGGTCATGCCTGGACCGTTGGCCAGTTCGATGCGGCGGATCTCTTTCATCTGTCCGGGGTCGATCACCGAGACGTAGTTTTCTCCCCGCACCGTAACCCACAGTTCGCGGCCGTCGGGCGTGAAAAATGGTTCGTGAGGCGAACGTCCCACGTAGACCTTTCCTTTGATCGCATTGGTCGCCGTGTCAATTAGCGTGACGGAATTCGAGCCGACGGAGACCACCGCCAGCGTCTTCGAATCCGGCGAGTACCCGAGTCCGTGTACCAGCAACTCTCCTCTATAGAGAGGACTCAAAGCGCCAGGTATCGGATCGCCGAGCTTGATCACACCCAGAAGCGTATTGCTGGTGGGATCGATGACAGAAACGGTATTCGACGTTTGATCCGCCGCGTAAACCCGATCGTGCGCCGAAACGGGGATGTCGGCTCGTCCCCAAGGCGCTTGTTGGGCAAATCCAAACGACACGAAGCACAAAATCGACAACCAACGAATGATTCTCACGTTTATCTCCCCACTATCGAACGTAAAACCGCGCCTGTCTTACTTCTTCGAACTAGACTCGTGCCGCTCCAGCCAAAGGTGCATCAACTCAATCTCCGATTGTTGGTCCGTAACGATCTCCTGTGCCAGCCTGCGCATTTGGGGATCTTTGCCATACTTTAACTCGACCTTCGCCATATCCAATGCTGCCTGATGGTGCGGAAGCATCAACCTGACAAAATCGGCGTCATTGTCCCCGGTTGGCTTGATGGACGCCATCCCCGTGTGCATCTTTTCCACCGCTTGTTCCATCTCCAGCCCGGCCGTTCCCTCGGTCTGCTCTTTTTTAGAGGTAGGAAGACCCTGCCGAGCCGGCGATGCGATTGAACAGACCAGAAACAACAGAACCAACAGGCCGCGACCGTTTCCTCTCATATCTCACCCCCAAGCCGTCATCAAATTCTGCCGAATGTTCTCGTCTCAGGATGCGCGACGGGAAATCACATCACCGGTTGGCCCGCCGCACATCTCCCTCGTCACCGAGGGGGTCTTCGATGAAAATTTGGCGGCGATCAGTTTATCGGTCGCCAGGTAACCAACAGTGATGGAAACAATCAAAAGAGCCCCTACAAGTTTAGGTGGCCCCGGTAGTGGAATATCAAACCACCTGCAGGCCGATCCGATGAGTAAACCCAAAATCAAACCAGCGAGTATTTTGATCAATTGTCCCCTCCAAAAGATTTGATTTATTAGACTCCCTGGTACACCAACGCAAGAAACGCGCTGGGCGTCATAAATGACCTGCCCCATTCGGCGTCGTAGCGAGCGCCGGGTTTGGCGGCGACAATTTCCGCGAGAGTCCTACCCTGTTTTTTCAGGGCTGCAACCTTGTCTCGCAGTTCGACCAACACGTCGCGGAACAGGACCAGGTCAGCCTTGCCGCCCACGGCTCCGTGCCCACCAATAACGATCGTCTTCTCGCCAACCTTTGCCAGATTTGCTTCCGCCGCACGAATCTGACCGTCGATACTGCCTCCCGTCGAGTAGTCGATGAAGGGGTAATCGCGGTTCCAAAAAGTATCTCCGACATGAAGAATATCGGCCTCTTCAAAGAGTACGGAGATATCGGAATCCGTGTGGGCTGGCGAGTAGTGCTTGAGAACAAGAGTCGTGTCGTTGGCGCGCAACTTGTAGTCCTCCTTGAATACGGTGGACGGAATCGCACCTGCCGGCGAGGC
Source organism: Terriglobales bacterium (assembly GCA_049520915.1). Lineage (GTDB taxonomy): Bacteria > Acidobacteriota > Terriglobia > Terriglobales > Acidobacteriaceae > Acidiflorens. The sequence goes on along the minus strand of JBEKPH010000118.1, from coordinate 547 downwards.
TGGGAAAGTGTGGTGCCACCCTTCAACCCGCGTGTCTACCAAGAGATGTTTGCGTGTGTTCTCCTGCGCGAGGATGCCGGCTCCGGCCTCGTGTAGCCACTCGTTGCCGCCGGTGTGATCGAAGTGCCAATGCGTGTTAATCAGCTGCTTGATGGGGTCCGCGTTGATGCTCGCTAGAGCTTCAGAGACATTCGGACGCGCGGTGACGATTTCTGCATCCACAATGAGCTTTCCGTCAGGCCCGGTCAGGACAGCAATGTTTCCACCAGGACCCAAAAGGACACTGATATTACGGCGAAGAGCTTGGACCGTGATCTTTGCCGTTGCGGATGCTCTCATCGCCCCTGGGACGAGTTCGTCTCCTTGCTGGGCGAAGAGCCTCCTTGGAGCGAAACAAGCCGTGGCAATCGCAAATCCTCCCACAACCAGAAATTTACGCCGCGATATGTCGGTATGCGCTTCCGTGGTCATTAGCCGCTCCTTGCTTAGTGGATATGCATGAGTGCTGCCAAAAGGAACGTCGGACCTCTGCTTTCGCAAATTCGCA
>JBEKPH010000117.1:0-7925 GCA_049520915.1 Terriglobales bacterium | reverse complement strand
GGCTCCGAGGGAAAGCGTCAGGTTGGGCAGCACCTTCCATTGATCCTGCACATAGAAGTCGGCCAGTTTATGCCAGAATGCGATGGCGTCAGCAGCCTCGCGCGCCGGTCCATCTGGTCCGTCGTAGAAACCGTTCTCCCAGGGCAAGCCGCGCTGCGGAACCTGGGTTTGAAAGTCGGCCCGTGTCTGTTGGAAAAGGAACTCGACAGCGGTTCCGGGACCAAAATGGCTGAAAGGCCCGGCACCAAAGAAGCTCTGCGGGCTGAAAATTCCAACGCCCGGCGTGAAATAGGGCGTTTGAGCCGAGAACCAGATGGGCTCAAACTCCGCTCCAATCGTAATGGAGTTGGAGTCGTGGGTGTAGGTCAGCGCCTCTCTGGATTGGAAGTGGTGCTCGCTATAGTAATCGACTCCGCCAAGAAATCCACCGCTATAGAGCGTATCGGCTACATTGATCGCCGGCTCAAAACCAGCGCCCACCGGATCCATGTAAAAGATTCGCCGGCCAAAGGCGACGGAACTCTCTGAGGCCCAGCGGCTGCTGAAGAAATGAAAGAGATTTCCGTAGACTGTCTGATCGTGAATGCGATTGTCGCGGTAACTCGACGGCAGCCCCTGTCCTGGAGAGGTTGCGGCAGTATTGCCATTTGTCACATCCGTGAACAAGTACCCGGCGGATAATGTGCTTTTATCGCTGACCGCACTGGTGATCTTTCCAAACGCATTGTCATAGTTGCCAGTCTGGAGGATCGACCCCAGTTTTTCGGTCGAAAGTCCCAGACCCGCCTTTACCTCATTGATGCTGGGAGAGCCCGGCCCAAGGCAGCCTTCAGTGTCGATGCAGCTGAGGATGAAGTGTGAATAAATCGGAGATTGTGCCCGTCTCTGGCCTTCGTAGCCAGCAAAGAAGAACACTCTATCCTTGCGGATGGGGCCCCCTATTGTTGCTCCATATTGGTTGAACCGTAGAGTATTGAATCCGGGCGCGGCGAGGAGATTGCTCGCATCGACCGCGCTGTTACGGGCATACTCATAAACGGATCCATGCAGATCGTTGGTTCCGGATTTAGTGATGGTGTTCACGGCCGCACCCAGGTTTAACCCACCACCAGCCGCGTCCGGACCATCGACGACTCGAAACTCCTGCACCCAATCGAGCGAAGGGCTAACTCTCTGCACCCCCGAGACCGTGGTAGTATAGTTGACTCCATCCAACCCATAGAAGACGCTGTGCGTCTCGCGCAATCCCCCAAAGCTGATCTCCAGTTCCGATTCCTGAAACGCCGACTGGGCGCCCGAGCTTGAGTTTCTTCCCACGGTCGCCGTGGGAGTCAAGAGAACGAAATCTATAAAATCCCGGTCTGAGATAGGAAGGTCCACTATTTGCTCCGGAGCGATCACTTGGCTGCCCTCCGTTTGTTCCTTGTCCACCCCCGTCACGGAATCGCTGACTTCGACCTGTTCAGTCGCAGCGTGCACCCTGAGCGTGATTCTCAAGGAGGCAGTCTGGCCGAGCGCCAAAGTCAGAGGCGCTTCATATGCGGCGAATCCTTCCGCGCTTGCCGTGAGCTTGTATTCGCCGGCTGGAAGGCCTGGGATCACCGTCAAACCAAGCTTGTCAGAGACGCCGGTCCGGACGGCTCCCGTATCCACGCTGCGAGCCGAAATGCTTGCGTGGGGAATGACGCTGCCCGAGGGATCGACAACGGTCAGGCTCAGCGCTGCGAACTGTTGACCGAGCAGTGTTGCGGAACCCGCAATCGCCAGTAGGAGGAGCCAAAGGAAACGATTCGCGGAGCGATGAAAGATGCGAGCACGTGGTTGCATAGCACGGCGTAAGTTCCCGGAGGGGAAGAGAGCGAGCAGTTTATTCACTTGGAGTTCCTCGGCCGTAACGGATTTTTGAAATGCTAAACGGGAAGCCGCGATTCAGACCAGATTATTGGAAACAGTCACTGGTACTCGCAACGCCCAAATGGATGAGTCGCTTCTCATCCCCAAGATGGAGAAGTTGCATCGATGAACGGCGAATGCATTGATTGGTCGATCTTTCGATGGATGACCACAAGTCAAAGCGCCATTAGACTTCGCTGCATGCCGATTTTGACCGAACCAATTGGAAGCATCCCACGCCCTCTTTCACTCATCGGAACGATTGCAGCTTTTCAGGCAGGGACAGCCAACGATGCAGAGCTCAGTGCTGCGTATTCGGAGGCGCTTCGTGATACGATCGCGCGGCTGGAAGAGACGGGGTCTCAGATCATTACCGACGGCGAGCAGACCAAGCCCAGCTTCGCCACGTATCCACTCGCGGGTCTCACCAATCTTGCCCCCGATGGAGTGATCATTCCGTTCGCAGACGGGCATACGCGCCAGTTGCCGAAGCTGACTGTCGCTCCTTTTCGCTATGGTGTGCACGCTGCCACCTATCTGGAGGCAGCACGTACTTATACTCGTATCCCGATCAAGCAAGCGGTAATCTCGGCATCGGCGCTTAGCTTGTTGTACCCAGCGGAGACAATCACGGGTTACTCACGCGAGGAGTTTCTTGCGGATTTGACCAGTGAGGCGGAGACAGACATTCGCGGAGCACTGGACGCCGGAGCCGCCAGCGTGCAAATTGACTTCACCGAGGCGAGACTGTCTCTGAAGCTGGATCCTTCTGGCGGATTGCTGAGAAGCTTCGTGGAGTTGAACAACAAAGTCCTTGATCGCTTTACCTCCGAAGACCGTCAGCGCATCGGTGTTCACGTCTGCCCCGGAGGCGATCGTGACTCGACCCACAGCGCAGACGTGGATTACGCTGGCCTTCTTCCGGACTTGTTCAAGCTCAATGTTGGTCGCTTCTATCTGCAGATGGCCAGCGAACCGGACAGAAAGCGTGTGCTTGGAATTGTCAGTCATTTGCTGAGGCCGAATCACACTGTATTTGTAGGCGTCATCGATCCTATCAATCCAAATGTTGAAACAGCCACTGAAGTTCGCGACCGTGTGCTTGAGGCTGCTGCGTCCTTACCGATCTCCCAACTTGGGACCACTGACGATTGCGGCTTCGCTCCATTCGCAGACGACATCTCGACTGCTCGCGAGATCGCGTTCAGCAAGATCCGGGCGAGAGTTGAGGGTACAGAACTCGCCGCGAGGGTGCTTGGCTGTTGAGTGAACTGTCAGTATCGGAACCTTTCATTCGATTCGACGACAGCGAGACTTGCTTGACAACTGTATGGTTGACTACTTCGGGATGGCTTTGTCGACTCGGTCTTGGCAGGCCCAGCGCTGGCTGGCTCCCAAGTCTCAATGAAGGATTTTCCGTTAAGTCCAAATCACCAACTCTTGCCTTGAGCAGATCTCTGGCAGGGAAAGGATTTCCGAGGACGTATCCCCGCCGAATTGACCGGCAATCTGGTGACTTCACGACTGCCTGTCATTATTCCGGAACGGCAAGGTCGAAAATCCGATCCACAATCCGATCCACAAAAAGCGAGGTCTTATACGACTTGGGTGGTTTTAGGCGTTCCCCACGGGTTTGTAAGTCGTTGAAAAACCTCAAACGGCAAGACTGTCCTGGTGCAGATTTTGCACCCGGAAATTTTGCGCCGTCCCAGAAAGCCTCCGATTGGCATCGGCGTTCCCGGTATGTATCTAAAAAGCCAGTGGCCGAACTGCAGTGTGTAAACGCCCGCTGTGCAGTGGCGTGGCCCCGTCCAACCATTCGTGGACACCCAGTTGTGATGGCCGTCATAAGGCCGTTTCTGCATTTGTATTACTAATGGAGAGTCGTGCCACGAATCTCGTAATCGTGCTATTCTCCGATTCTTTAAGGAGAGGCAATTCTCTTCCTAGGAGTGACCATGGGCGTCTTAAGCAGAATCGGAGTTGCACTCGATTCTGATCTCCTCGAACGCTTCGATGATTTGATCTCTCGGCTGGGCTATACCAACCGATCCGAAGCCTTCCGCGATCTCATCCGAGACCGCCTGATAACGGATCGGACCGCCGACGACACCGCCCCCGTGGTGGGCACCGTCACCCTTATCTACGACCACCACGCCAGGGGAATCAGCGACAAACTCACCGAGTTGCAGCACGCCAGCCACGAGCTCGTCGTCTCCACCAGCCACGCCCACCTCGACCACAACTCCTGCTTGGAAGCCCTCATCGTGCATGGCAAGTCCGCCGCCGTCTCCCAATTCGCTGGCAGGCTCATCGGCCTAAAAGGCGTGCAGCACGGCCGCCTGGTCATGACCGTCGCAGCCCATGCGATTGAAGAGTCGCAAAAAGACCCGCATAAACATAGCCGAGATCAAATCCAAAAACACTGATCCACACGTATGTCGATTACGAGGAGAAGAAGCTTGTGCGCGCGTAGCACGAACACGAGACTCGTAGCACTCTTAATTCTGCCTCTGGCGAGCTTCCTGGCATTGGCGCAGCCCGGTGTGCTGCATGTCGCCGGGACCGTGCTCGATCCGCCTTATCACCCGGTCGCCACGAGTGATAAGGCATCTCCGTCTCATCTATCAGGAACTGTCGTTGACACGTCTGGAGCGGTGATTGCCGGGGCTACCGTGCAGGTTCGAAGCGCAAGCGGTACTGTCGAAAGAACGACACGGTCGGAGACGAACGGCTCCTTCATTTTTTCTGGACTCGCGGCAGGTAATTGTCGGCTTGTCGTATCGAACCCCGGATTTGAAACCATGGAAATCCTTGTCACCATAGGGACGACCCGGACGCCGGCCCCGCTACGCATCTCTCTGGTAGTGGACTCCGTGAGCACCACCATCAACGTGCAGGGTCGTGAGGACGACCTTATCGGAATTGCCGAATCCAGCACCCAGGGAACGGTGGGCGCAACCGAGATCGAAGATCGTCCAATTCTTCGCTCGGGGGAAGTCCTGGAGATGGTTCCAGGTCTCATCATCACTCAACACGCCGGGGGCGGCAAGGCCAACCAATATTATCTTCGCGGCTTCAATCTCGACCACGGAACGGATATCGCCATCTTCCTCGACGATATGCCGCTTAACCTGCCGTCGCACGCGCACGGCGAGGGCTACTCCGACATGAACGTCGTCATTCCGGAGTTTGTGAAGCGGGTGGATTTCGAGAAAGGTCCTTATTACGCGAATGTCGGCGACTTTGGCTCGGCTGCATCGACTCGAATGGAATTCTTCAAGACGCTGCCTGAGAACTTCGCCAAGGTGGAAGGCGGGACGCATACATACAGACGGGCCGTCTTCGGCGCATCGCAAAAACTCGGTTCGGGCAATTTGCTGTACGGCGGAGAAGAGACTTACTATGACGGCCCATGGACGCATCCGGACGGCTTTAACAAGATCAACGGCTTGCTAACCTGCAGCAGGGGCGACGACACCAATGGCACCAGCATCACGGCCCGCGCTTACCACGGAAAATGGAACTCGAGCGATCAGATCCCCGTTTCCGCCCAAGTCAACCCCACACCATCTACGCCCTACGGAGTTGGTTACTTCGGCACACTGAACCCGACTGACGGCGGCCACAGCCAGCGCTATAGCTTGCAGGGCGAGTGGCATTACCAAGGCACAAATTCCGAGTCGAGAATCGCGGCCTACGTCTTTTATTATGATCTTGATCTATTTTCCGATTTCACTTACTACCTGGTGGACCACACCAGAGGCGACCAGTTCGAACAGCAGGATAGGCGATGGGTAGGTGGGTTTGACGCACACCACACAGTCTTCGGCACATGGTTTGGCCGCAAGATGTCAAATACCTTCGGCCTGCAACTACGCAACGATTGGATCAACAACGGCCTTTACCTGACGGAAGATCGCAAGCGCACGATCAAAGCTGATTATTCCGCCACCGGCATCTCTTTCAACGACGCCATCTGCAACACCTACACTTCCACCGTTAGTATCAGTGTGGATGGTGGTGCCCCTGCCACTTTCCCCAGCGCCTGCCCGGCTTTGCCCCCGACCACGGAGCGGGATAACTTTACGGACACGATAGGCAGTGCCTATGTGGAGAACAAAATCCAGTGGGCGAACAAATTCCGGTCGGTCGTGGCCCTGCGCGGCGACGACGATAAATTTGGCGTAACCAGCCTGGCTTACCCGACCGATAGTGTTACTTTGCGCGACGGCACCACCACCACGGTGAACGCGGCCAATTCCGGCTCGGCCAGCAAGTTCCTGCCCAGCTCAAAAGCGAGTTTGATTTTCGGGCCGTGGGCCAATACCGAATTCTATTTACAAGGCGGATTCGGGTTTCACTCGAACGACGGGCGTGGCGCAACGCAACAGGTGCAACCTGTTTCGCCGGACAATCCTTACCCCAATACGCTCAACGCGAAAATTACACCCCTGGTCCAAACCAAAGGCGGGGAAATCGGCGTGCGCACGGTGGCCATCCCTCACATGCAAAGCACCCTTGCACTCTGGTATCTCCGCAGTAATTCCGAACTTCTGCAGGATGGCGACACCGGAGGCACGTCCGCTTCAGAGCAGTCGAGCAACCGCTATGGCCTCGAATGGGCGAACTACTACACGCCAACGGAACATTTGGCTGTTGATTTTGACATTTCGGACTCCAGAGCCCAATTTACCCAGATAGATCCAGGTGATGCGGCACAGACTCTCACAAATAGCGCCGTCACAATCAATGGCATCTCAGTTGGCTCCTTCTATGTGCAACAGAGCGGCCAGGGGGGCAAGCTTGTGCCCGAAGCGGTCAGGGTGGTGATTTCCTCGGGCATCGCACTGCACGATTACAAAGGTTTTTCGTCGAGTCTGCGCCTGCGCTACTTTGGCCCTCGCGATTTGACCTCCGACGAACTTTATCAGTCAAGTCAAACGGTGCTGCTCAATGGGGAGGTCGGTTATCGGATCAAAAAGAAATGGCATGTTACTGCTGAATCCTTGAATATGTTGAACCGCAAAGATGCCGACATTGACTACGCCTATCTTTACCAGATAGCTCCAACCGCCGCGCCGGGATTCGGACGCGTTAACCACCCCACCGAACCGTTTCTGGTGCGATTCTCGATAGCAAGAACCTTTTGACTGGGTCCTCTCAGACCCAGTAGTATGCGGTTCCAGCCTCGGGTGAGTTCGACTCTGGGTCGCCGCTCAACAGGCCGAGTCACGTTTCCGACAACCGAGAATGTCTCCTGTTGGCAACACCGCACAAACTTGTCGATGTCAACGATGCGGCGAGTCGCGACGAGGCGACGGCGTGGTGGACAGAGCTGACGAGATAGAGCGACAAGGGTATGGTCGTCAAGCCGCACGACTTTATTTCGAAAGGGCGCGGTTACGCTGACCCAGCGGTGATATGCCGCGGACCAGAGTATCTACGCATCCTCTACGGACCGGAGTACTTGTTGCCAAAGAATTTGGAGCTGCTTCGCTCGCACGACTTGGGAGCGAATCGATCTTTTGTCAACCGCGAGTTCTCGCTCGGCATTGAGTCGCTCGAACGTTTCGTGCGCAAAGAACCACTGCGCCGGACTCACGAGTGCGCCTTTGGCGTTCTGGCATTGGAGAGCGAGTTCGTCGATCCGCGCCTGTGAAGCAGAAATCTTTCAGAGAAACGTCGGCAAAAACGGAGGCCCGTAATTATTCACTCTCAGCGAGACGGTAGTCGCGGGCGATTTCTGCCAGAACATCGTCGCGTGTACCGGTACGCAAGCCGAGGGATTTGAGGTCAATTTCCTCGGCGCGCATTCGGGCGATGAAGTCGCCAATATCCCTGTTGACGGCCTCCAGAGCCATAGGATCTATCGCGGGATCGAGGAGCTGGTAAAGCCTGAAGACATCGTTTTTGTGTTTCTTGATTGTCTTGCTGTCGATCTGTTCACCGCGCTCCGCACGCGCAGTGAGATCAAGCCATGCCCGGGCCTTCAGAGCAACGAGTTGCGCGGCACCCACCCAGGGGAGCCC
>JBEKPH010000116.1:0-8301 GCA_049520915.1 Terriglobales bacterium | reverse complement strand
CTTCGACGTGCTCAAAGAGTTCCCGGACGAGCACTCCGCTCGCGAGTATGCCCGCTCCCAGGTTCGGAAGGATTTCCCCGGTCTCATCTGATCTCTCATCAGCTTCCAAACGGGATCGAATCGGGCCGGGATTAGGGCACGGATCGGCAGGCCACAACACCCCAGAATCAGGGTCGGATTGCCAGCGGTAGATGACAGAGGCCGCGCCACAGAATCGGCGCGGCCCGTACCCCCTCAGCATCGGATCAGCAGCTAAAGAAAAAACCGTGATCTCAACGTTCATCCGCTCCCGAACTCGCGCCCTAGCGGGCCGGGAAACGCCAGCAATCAGTCATCGTAGGAGACGCCAGCAAAAATGATCTGTAGTTTGAACAGGTCCAGAAGAAGCCGACACTTGCTTTCGAAGTTCACCTCTTCAGTAAAGTGTTTGAACATCGAAACAAAAGTGGCCTTGAATGACTCCCTGGAGGGGATCATGCCCCACTCAACCCTGCTGTCGAGTGCATCGACCAATGCTCTGTAGCTTGCGCTTAGATTGCAGAAGGAATCTACGCCGGAGCGAATCGACTTACATGCGAACTGCAAATCATATTTGTTAAATGGGTCTGTGCTGGCACTCTGCGCGTCTGTGACATATTTCGCGAGTGGTCCATGTAGCACGCTCGTCGCAATATCGACGCTCCCGTTTTCCAGGTAGTCATTAAATTCCACAGTGAGTCTTATTACGACACGCAGATGGCCCAACGCCGATTCGTCGAGCCGGGATTGTGCAGACTCCACCATCGAGGTTTGAATCTCTTTTACGCGATTTATGACGTTGTCATTCATTCTCGTGATTACGCTGCTGCCGCAAGATAGGGTGCGGCTTTTTTAAGCGGAGCCTCGTCGGCGTGCGCGAGTTCCTCGCCATGTCCGGGCTCCCTGTCAGGGTGCGCAATGTAAAAAGGTAGCTGCTTGTCCTGAGGGAATGGGAATGGGGATCCGTTGTTTTCCGCCAACGCACAGACTGGGGTTTCGGAACAAATCGCCATCAGGGCTGCGGCTACTCGTGCAGCCAGTGCCACAGTTGCGGCCACTGCCGCCGCAACTTCAGCTTTATAGAGGTCACAGTTGCACTTCGCCTTGACATTCTCAGTTTCTTTCTCCAGATGATTAAGTGCTTCCTCCAAGGCTTGAGCATGTCCCGCATCCATGTCCCCGTACCTGTTGAAGAGTCCCAGTCGCCTGTTAACCTCAGCGTATGCTAATGCCCACCTCTCTAAGGCTTTTAAGCATTCTGCAGCCCCCATCCCGTCGGGATCGGTACGATTAACAGCATTGTTGCCGACGTACCGATAGAAGTTGATGCCACCCCCAAACTGGATTGGGTCTTCGCTCTTGAAGCGACCCACGTTCTGGTCGTAGTAGCGGGCCCGGTAGTTGTAGATTCCAGTCTCGGGATCGAACTCGCGTCCGGTGTACTGGAACGGATTGACGAGCGTCCCCGTGGACGCGGTCAGTTTGCCGAAGGAATCGTACGTGTAAGTGTTGACGAGCGCCCCGGCGGAGTTGCTCAAGGACGTGACGGAGCCGAGTCCGTCCTGCTCATAGTAACTCGACGTTCCGCTGCGAAGCATGGACAGCGGCGTGTCAACGTCAAGTTGGTGCGTATACCGGGCGAGGATGTTCCCGGCATTGTCCAGTTCTTCGATTAGGTTCGCGCCGTCTTCCGTGCCGTCATAGAGGTAATTGGTGATGCCGAGCGGGCCAGATTTCTGGATGCGCCGTCCGAAGGGATCGTAGCGGAAAGCTGTTGTCCCCGTTCCCGGCACCACGGCCTGAGTCAAGCGGTTCTCGAAGTCCCAGGAGTAGGATTTGCCGGAGGGATCGGAGAGGGTATTGCCGTTTGCGTCATAAGCAACTGTGAAGAGTACAATCGTCGCTGAATCGATGTGCGTCGCCACAGGTTAGTCCGCTCCTCACTCGATTCCGCGCTTCTCAGGTAGCGGATAGACTCTATAGACAGCTCTGACGCATATACATGCGATGCCGAGTCTCACCCAAACATCCCCGCCAGTTACTTTCCACAAGACGCCGCAAAAAAGACCCAGAGCGAGCGGGAGCCAGAAGATCAGTGCCACGTAACTATCTGTTGTTCTCTTTGGGAAGTCGGTGCGATACCAAATGACCACGATGGCCACCACAAGAATGATCACTTGTACACGATCTGTTAGGTGGTTCAGAAGCTCATACAAGAAAGCCCCTACGATCAGTCCACCGAGTAGCCACAGAAGAAAGTTCTTGCATGCGGATCGATTGCGGTTGGATAAGTCCATGTCTGCCCCCAGCACTCAGAACCCCCACCCGCAGTGCCTGTATTTTTCGCGTATTTTTTCCACTTCCTCATATGTGTCGTACACCTCTACCCCAACCTTGACCCACTTCACAGCCGGAATCCAACGCTTTCCAAATTGCCACTCAAAAAACTCCGCACCTCCTTCACCTGACATGAAAATGGGCTCCCAAAAGAAAATCTCATGTTTGGTGTTTTTCCACACTACTCTGTCGACCTCCCTATCCATCTCGACCATGTCGCACTTACATGGCGGCGGGGCTTGTTGCAGGGGATTGGGTTTCAGATCTGAAGGAAGTGGCGGCGGCCCAGGCGGCTGAGGCTCCATCCAAGACCAATTGGTGTTCCAATCTGAACAGACGGTGCCCAATGGAGTGACAACGCAATTTGTGAGACCGAGGGGATCAATCAGGTCTGCTGGGTCGTTGCGGACGTATGGGTAAAAATTCGGCCCGCTGCCGCCAAAACCCAGTGGATCCTCACTGATGAACCTGCCGGTGGCCGAGTTGTAGTATCGGGCACGGTTGTAATTCAGGCCAGTCTCGGAGTCGAGTTCGCGCCCGGTGTACTGGAACGGGTTCCGGAGCGTGCCTGTTGAGTTCGTGACATTGCCGAAGGAATCGTAGGTGTAGGTGGCGGCAACAACTCCGGTAGGGTTGCTTAACGATGTGACCGAATTTGCAGCATCTTGCTCGTAATAGCTCACCGTCCCGGAGCGAAGTTCAGCATACGGCTGATCCAGATCGCCACCATGCGTATAGCTGGCGATCTCGCTGCCTGATCCGCTCACGGTCTCGATCAGATTTTTGCCGTCATACAAAAAACTCCCAGCAAAGTTGGGCGATTGTTTGTAGATTCTTCTGCCGAAGGGGTCGTACTTAAAGGCGACCGTTTCCGTGCCCGGCACTGCCGCTGAGACCAGCCGGTTCTCGAAGTCCCAAGAGTAGGATTTGCCGGAGGGGTCGGAGAGGGTATTGCCGTTTGCGTCTAATGCTGACCCTGACACAGTTTTCGACCACCAGCACTTTCTATCCTGATGCGTTCCCGACCACTTAGCCCAGATTTCGCCGACGCGAAGTGCACGATTTTTAGAAAAAATCCCCTGATGCGGTTTTTTGCCTCTAGCCGCGTTTGCGCCCTGGTGCGTTTCGAGCGCAGCAAGAGCAACACCGGCAGCTAAGGAAAAAGTCTCCTCAGCACTCGTGAGAGCCAGGGTTCGTTCTTCAGCTGCGGGCAGCATCACTGCTGATTGTAGTCAGCAAGGCAAGCGCATAGAAGTGACTTTGGGGACTCGTGGAGAGGTACTACAGGCCCGTGCTACTCGTCTTCAGTTTCCGCTTCGAGCGCGGCCAGCAGTGCAGCCCTCTCGTCGTCGCTGTGGCCGTTGGCATCATTCGTGACTGCCGATTTCCTGTGTTCGAGTTTTGCTCCGGGATGCGTGGCCGCATGGATTTGTTGCAGCTTGCGGATCGCCACGTGCGTATAGATTTCCGTGGTCGAGAGTTCGGCGTGTCCGAGCATCTGCTGGATGTAGCGGATATCGGCTCCGCCTTCGAGCATCAGTGTTGCCATGGTGTGGCGGAACGTGTGGCAGGAACCGGATTTTCCCAGGTTCGCTTGCGCGATATAGTCACGTGCCAGATAACTCATCGCGTCAGGATGAAACGGCTCTCCGTACTGCGTCAGGAACAACGTCGCGTCGTCCGGCTCTAGGGCTAACTGCGGACGCGCTTCGCGCAGATATTTCTCCACCCAGGCCAGCGCCCGCTCGCCGATCGGGATCATGCGATCTTTTTTGCCCTTGCCCTGGCGCACCGTCAGCGTGGCGCGCTCGCGGTCCAGGTCGTACAGTTTGAGGCGGATCAGTTCGCTGCGCCGCACCCCGCTTGAGTAGAAGGTTTCGAGCATGGCGCGGTCGCGCAAACCAACCGGCGTTTTGATGTCCGGCACGACCATGACGTGATCCACTTCATCGGCGCTGAGGATCGTCTTCGGCAGGCGCTTCTCCATGCGCGGCAGGTCGAGATCAGAAGCCGGGTTGTGCAGGATGTGATTGTTGCGCACCAGCCAACGAAACCATCGGCGTACTGGCGTCAGCCGCGAGTGCTGCGTGCGGAACGTGAGCGGCTGCCCGTCGCCTTTGCGATAGTAGTAGAGATATCGCTGGTAGCTTTCGAGGATCGGGCGCGTCACCTCCATCGGATGCTGCATCCCGCGCAACTCGGCCCAGCGGATGAAGTCGGCGATAGCCCAACGCGCGTGATCGGCTGTGTCCTCCGAGTAGTTGTTGATCAGCAACCACTCCAGGTGCTCTTCCATCAAGCGGCCTAGCGGCGAGTGCGGCTCCAGGTGCGGATGACGACGTTTGCTGACGCGAGCCATCACTTCATCCCCGCGCGTCTCGCCAGACCGTGGCCGTTCGGTTTGCCTTCGGCTACGATTGCATTCTGCGGGACGCCTGCGACCTCGGACCCCCTATATGCATTTCCGCGAAGCCGCGAAGTGGCAGCCGAAACCATTTCGAGTGTTGGCGATGCGCCGTTTTTTTCGGGGCCGCGAAGTGCCCGCACCCCACCCGCGAAGTCGTCATTTACCCCCGCGAAGTTCGACTCTGCCCCCGCGAAGTTAGGGGTATGATTCGCTTCCTCCTCTGAAGTCGGCAGTTGATAGACCACTAACTGGCCTTGGTTGCCCCCGCGCCGCACCACGAGATATTCCATCTCTTCCAGGCGCTTCAGATGTTGCCGCAACTGTGTGTCACCCCACTTGGTGTACTCGCGCACCGTGCGCCGCGTGAAGCGATACTGGCTCGCCGCGATCTCGGAGTGCTCACACTCGGCCTTCACCATCTCGGTGATCAGCGCGAGCAGCTTGCGAGTCTGCGGGCGCAGTTCGTCGAGCGATGGCTTGAGTCCTACCTGGTCGGCGAGTGCCTGCGCCAGTTTCACGTCGGCTTCGGTGGCCTCGATGTATTCCAGCGTCTCGCCCTCATCGGCAAACGTTTTGATCTCCCGCTGGTGCTGGTGCAAGAGCGCAATGGCTTCGATCAGGGTAAGCAGTTTGTTGTGGTCGCGCCGCGCCCGCGTCATGTGATCGGGGAACTCGCCCACGTCGTGATTGTTCACCACCGTGATCGGACGCAAGAGACGCTGCGCGTTGCGATGCAGGCTGATAAGTTTCGCTCGCTTGCGCCGCAACAGATGCCCTTGGATGGTGCGCGCTTCACGCTGCCGCTGATGGATCGCCCGCGTCTGTTCCCGGTCCTCGTTCACCGTGAGCGCAATCGCGCGGTTCATCAGTTCCTCGTCCACGTCCTGGGCCGTAGTGGTCAGGAACAACATCACTGGGCCTTCGACTTCGTAATCGTGCGTCACCAGCTTGCCGCTCACCGGGTCTTTGCCAGTCGAGGCGATTTTCAGCACGCCTTCCGATTGCAACAGTTTCAGCGGATAGCTGGCGCGGTCGGCTCCCTGCTGTTCCGAGATGGCGAGGATCTTGTGCTTGAGATTTTTCTGGCCCATGTAAAACAGTGCTTGCCCGGTCATGGCCGTGTAGTTCTCGCGCTGTTCTTCCGGTACGAAGTCGAGCACCGCTTCCATCAACGAACTCTTGCCCGCCGAAGATGCCGACTGCACCACGATAGCCAGGGGTTTTTCGAGCAACCGCGACACCGCGGCCAGGTAGCCGATCTTCTTATTGGTCTCCTCGCCCACCACGCCGCACTTCTCGAAGTCCTCCAGCACTCGCTCCAGCAGGCGCGGATCGCGCAACATTTCGAGCGCAGCAGATTTCTCCCCGGCCGTCATCTCGAGTTTTTCGTCCTTTGGTGTCAGCGTCTTTTCCAGCCACTCGCGTTGCAGGTCTTCCAGCTCCAGGATCAGCCGCGCCAAGTCGCGCTCGATGCTCTCTTCCTTGTGACCGAGTTCTTTCGCTGCCTGTTTGGCAAACAGCGAGCGCGGACGCGCGCCGTACAGATCGAACCGGTCCACGTGCAAGCGTGTCTCTCCGCGCGTGCTGGTGCTCGTCACCATCACATTCACCTGCAGCACACCGGGAGCCGTGTTCTTCCCCAGGTCCACGATGCGATAGCGCCGCTCTCCCATCGTCACGTACACCGTCTCGCCCGAGACTTCGATGCGCACATCTCTGGCAGGCACCACGGTCCCAGTCGGGAGCAGCGCTATCGGCAACGGCTCGGCTAAAGAAGAAACGGGTTCCTCGCTCACTGTGGTTGTGATCGGTTCAGAGATTTTTTCTTTAGCTGCCGTGGTTGCTTCTTCAGCTTTAGCAGCTAAGGGAGGAACGGACTCGGGCATTGTTTCTTCCGCCGGCGTCGTCACTGGCTCCGGGATTTCTTCTTTCGCTGCGGGTTTGATGGTTTCCTCCTCGGTCTGCGGTTGCGGCTTCACCGGCTGCGGTTCGATCACCGCCACGGTGGGCCGTTGGCCTTTGCCCAGCCATGCCGCGCGCTTCAGATACATGCCCAGCCAGTGCGCGGCGGGCTGCTGCTTCAGGGCGAACTCGTTGGCGTCCTGGCCGCGCGGAAACTGCACGCGGAAACACTCGATGCCCATCCCCATCAGTTCTTCGGCGTGTTTCCGTGCGGCGCGTTCTCCCGCGTCGTCGCGGTCGTAGGCGATGTAAATTCTCTTCGTGCCGTGCTTCCGAAGCGCCGCTTTGATCTCGTCGGTAAATCCGTTCACCCCGTAGCTGGTGGTCACGTGCCGATAGCCCGCGCACCAGAACGTCAGCGCATCGATCAGCGCTTCGCACAGGATGATTTCTTTTGAGGCGATCAGCGCCTCTTCGTTCCACACTCCGCGATGCGGACCTGGCAGGTACAGGTGTTCGGAAGTGTCCTCGCGCAACAGGTGGCGCGGCGCGATCTTGCGCCCGTACATCTGCACCACTTCGCCTTCCAGGTTGAAGATCGGAATCACGATGGAACCGCGCAAGTGTTCGCGTCCGTTCTCGCGCAACACGCCGAGTTGCTGCAACCGTCCGCGCTGCTCTCGGCCAGTGCTGCGGTTTTTCTCGGGCATGCGGTAACCCAACGTGCGATTGGCGAAGCCCAAGCGGAAGTGCTCTGCCATCTCTGCCGATTCGAGGCCGCGTTTCACGAGATACTGCTGTGCCTCGGGCGAGTTCTTCAGCGTCTCGTGATAGTGCTCCACCACGGCTTCCAGCAATCGCTTGTCGTTGGCCGTATGCTCGATGAGCGGCGGCAGTTTCACCGTCGTGGATTTTCGCGGCGGCGGTTCCGTGCCTCTGGCCTTTGCCGTAGAAGGAAAGTAATCCCGCTTCAGCATTTCCACGGCGTGATTGAAGCTCACGCCTTCGGCACGCATCACCCACAGGATCACGTCACCGCCTTCACCACAGGCGCCCTTGCAGTGCCACACGTTTTTTATCGGATCGATGTTGAGGCTGGGATTGGTGTCTTTGTGGAAGGGACAGAGGCCGATCAGTTCCTTGCCGCTGTGCCGTAACTGGATGCCGCGCCCCTCGGCTAATCGCTGTACCGAGATTTCCCGCTTGAGCCGCTCTTTCACTTCTGGCGGAACATAGGGCATCGGCTCTCGCCTCCTTTCCTCCCGTTTTCCGGGTTCCTCGGAAAACCTGTCAAGAGGATTGTGTGTTTTTGTGGTTCTCTAAAACTGTTCGCGAGTATATACGCATTACGTTTATACTGGCAACGTAATAACGGAGGTTCTGAAAGTGGACTTTACAATCGCCCCTGACATGCCAGCCAAGAAACCAGCACAGACCGCCTTCGGAAAGCGCCTGGTTGCACTCCGTCAGGCACGCGGCCTCACTCAGATTCAGCTAGCGAAGTTGGCGGCGACCACCCAGCGCGCGATTTCTTATTACGAAACAGAGGCGGAGTTTCCAACTGCGGCGGCACTGATCCCCCTGGCTCGTGCTCTTCGCGTCTCCACCGATGAACTGCTCGGCGCGAAACCGGCGAA
>JBEKPH010000115.1:0-9379 GCA_049520915.1 Terriglobales bacterium | reverse complement strand
ATTCAGGGACTGGCGCCGACGCCGGATGGACGATTTCTTTATGGCGCCGACGCCAGCGGCCACATTTATGCGTTTAAGGTGGACAGCCAGACCGGCATTCCCAAACAAATTTCCGGTTCGCCGTTTGCCTCTGGATCCAACCAGCAGCTGGTCGTCGATCCTACCGGAAAATTTCTCTACGCTTCTGACGACAATCCGCCGGGAGGCGTTTTGGCGTTCACCATCGATTCGAGGGGAAGGCTAAGCCCAGTGCCGGGTTCGCCGTTTCCCGTACCCGATCCAAGCTTCCTGACCAGCTCGCAGCCTTACGGCATTGTGGACACCGGCCGCTTCGTCTACGTGGCCCTGAGCGCTTCGGACCGGATCGCGGCGTTCTCGGTGGATTCCGCGACAGGAGCCCTGACGCCAGTGCCAGGATCTCCTTTTGCGGCAGGAAGCGTGCCGGCAAATTTCGCGTTGGCGGGTCAATTTCTCTACGTAGTCAATCCCGGCGATGGCACGGTTTCCGGATATAGCATCGACGCCGGGAGCGGCGCGCTCACCCCCATCCCAGGATCGCCTTTCGGTGCAGGAGGCGAGACGATCTCGATGGATCCCTCGGGAAAGTATTTGTTTCTCGGAACATTCAAGAAAATGGAGCTCTCTTTCTGACGACCGTGCAACTGCCATGATTGGGCGCACGGTTGAATTGGTTGGAGCTGCGGGCTGGAGATCAATACCTTATTAGTAAGCAAAGGGATCTCAGGCCATCACCGGGCGGGCCGCTGTGACGGGATCGACTCGTAGCGTAAGTCCATCGATATGGCGCACCACAATCTGTTCTCCCGCTGGAACTGGAATCGTCGAAACGGCATCCCAGAGTTCGCCGTGGACGAAGACTTTTCCGGCGGGCGCGAGCATGCTTTGGGCGATTCCAATTTCGCCGATTAATCCCGCTGCGCCGCTCACTAGCTTGTTGCGGCGCGCGCGCACGGCGATGCTCATCAGAAAGGCCGTGATGAGCCCCAGCGGAATACTTACGGCGAGCGCTGTTGCCAGGTGAACGCGCATCTCTGGAATCGGACCGTCGACGAGAAGCAATCCGCCGAGCGTCAGAAGCACGATTCCGCCCGTGGTGAGCACGCCGTGGCTGGCGAATTTGGCCTCGGCGGCAAAGAGCGCGAAGGCTACCAGAATCATGGCCAGAGCGGCGAACCGCATGGGCAGCAGATGCAACGCGAAGGCAGCCAGCAGGATGAAGATGACGCCGATCGTTCCCGGTAGGACCGCTCCGGGATGATTGAATTCGAAATAGACACAGAGAGCGCCGATGAGCAGAAAAATGAGAGTGATGTCGGGATCCATGATGTAGGAGAGGATGCGCTCTTTCAGTGTCATCTGATAAATCGTGATCGGTTGGCCAGTCAGGGTGAGGGTCGCGGAAGTTCCGTCGAAACGTTTGAAAGCTTTGCCGTCCATTTGGCGAAACAGATCCTGTTCGCTCGAGGCGACGTAGTCGATCAGTTTTTTGTCGAGGGCTTCCTGCTCGGTGAACGACTTCGATTCACGGACTGCGCTTTCGGCGAGATCGACATTGCGTCCGCGCCGGGTCGTTACTGAACGCATGAGCGCGGCGGCGTCGTTCTCGATTTTCTTCATCATCGTGTCGTCGGGCTTGCCGTAGAGCGTCACGGGATGAGCCGCGCCAGCCGCGGTTCCGGGCGCCATGGCAGCAATGTCAGCGGCTTCGAGGATGAAAATTCCCGCGGATCCGGCCCGGCTGCCGGCGGGGGTTACGTAGACGATTACGGGCACTGGAGAAGCTGTGATGCGGTCGATAATCTCGCGAGTGGAGTCGACTAGTCCTCCGGGAGTATTGATTTCAATCAGAACCGCCTGGTCGCGATTCTTCGCCGCACTTTCGATAGCGCGGCCAATGTACTCGGCGGTGACGGGCTGAATGGTGTCGTTGACGATGATCTTCAAAACCTCAGCGGAACAAACGGAGGCGAAGAACAAACAGGCGAGAGCAGCGAAGGAAATCGAAGACGAAAGTTGACTTCTGAATGTCGCGCGGCGAGAACGGAGAACGGATTTCGAGGGATTCATGGATGCGACAGCGGCTGCGCTTTCTCCGCGAGCTTGGCTGCTAAGGTGCGCTTTAAATCTTGACCAGCCGAATTGTTGGGTTCGAGTTGCAACGCCCTGCCGATATCCTGGGCGGCTTCATCCGTTCGATTTTCCTTCAGATCAAGGCGGGCGAGAATCAGGTAAGCGTCGGCCGACTCGCGGATGTGAAGCGCAGCCTCGATTTGCGCGCGGGCTTGCGCCGCGTCCCCTTGCGCATCGTAATCTTCAGCGAGCGCCAACGAAGGTGCCGCGCTCGATGGATCGACGAACGCAGCGTGACGGAACTCGACTGCGGCTTCGGCCGTGAATCCGTGAGCCATCAATTCCTTGCCGAGTTCAACGTGAAAACGCGCATGGGCGTGGGGATCGGAGCGGGCGAAGCGTTGTTCGGCCCAACTCGCCATTTGCGTGGTCATCTGCCGGAAGGTGTCTTCTTCGTAGTTCCGCTTGATGCGCTCAATCGGGATCTTGGAAACGGCGCTCGTCGGCACAATACCGGCGGCAGCACTTGGCTGCGTCACGGATTCAAGAGCGATTTTCGCTTCAGGGTCGTTCGGGCGGTGGTCGAGCGAGGTTCGCAGTTCGCGGGCTGCGCCGGTGCGATCCCCCGACTGGCTCAGAGCCAAACCCAGGTTGAAATGATAGTCGGCATCGCTGGGATCATCCTCAACCGCCTTTTCGAAGTAGTCGGAGGCGCGCTTCTGGCCGCGGCGGGCGGCTACGACTCCCAGGTTGTTGTAGACCTCGGCCAGAGGCAAACGCGCCGCGACAAATTCAAAGGCGCTTTCGGATTTGGCAAAGTCTCCATGGGCATAAGCGGCGAGGCCTAAATAAAAATTGGCTTCGCGTGCCACGGCTGCACTTCGTGGGACCTGACTTAAGGCAGCGATCGCCGGTTCGTAGGAATGCTGCACGTAGTACGTTTTCCCCAGTTCGAGCCAGGCTTGCGCGAAAAAGGGATTGATGCGGGTCGCCTCGCGATAATCCTGTGCCTTCTCTTCTGCCTTAGCGGCGAGCAAGCCGCGCACGTAGTTTTCCTGAGCATCGAGGCGGATCGGGGCTGCGGCTGCAATGTAGGCGTTCTTGGATGTAGAGAAATCGGACCGGATCTGGCGAAGTAAATCCCAAGCCAGGGCAGATTGAATCGCGCCTAAGTCAACGAGCGATCCGGATTCTGTTGCTGCTGGCAGGAGTTTCTGGGCTCGCATGTCGAGCAATTGCGCGACCGCGGTTAGACGCGTGCCGTTGTACTGGTACGAACCTAAGACCGCGTAATCGACATCCATCTGCTCGGCAAGGCGGTAGAGCGTGGCTCTAGACGGATGCACACCCGCTGGAACCCCTTGGCGATCGTAGGCGCGGAGCCGCTCGTCCCGGCTCGTTACGTAAAGAATTGGAGAAGTGAGTTGCTCGTGGAAGGTTTCGGGGAAGGATTCCCCTAGCCATTCCAGACCCGGCGTTGGCGAAGCATTTTCGAAGGGAATTACAACCAGCGTGTGACCGACATTGATTTGGCCGACTGCGGCGCGTCCCGGCGCGGCGCCCTCCTGGGCACGAAGAGGCTTGGAGAGAAATAGCCCAGTTACAACGACGACAGCTATACCTAAGACAGTTTTGACGAATAAAAGAGCGACGCGTTTCACGGCAAGCCAATTATATCGACATTGGGCGACGCCGCATCACCTGCGCGATTGCGCAAGGCTTTTCGGCTCGGACTTCTCGATGCTTTCAACGAACGAAGAAGGTTTGGGCTGAGACGGCGTCCATCCCACCAACTCGTCGCTGCCGGTGATCAGTCGTGCACCTCGTTCGTAAGTGAGATATGAAGAAGCCCACTGGATCATCACGATCAGTCGATTGCGGAAACCGATCAGGAACAGGATATGGATGAAAAGCCAAGCCAGCCACGCGAAATATCCCGACAGCTTAAGCTTGCCGATTTGTGCGACGGCAGCAGCTCGGCCAATTGTAGCCAGGCTGCCTTTATCGTGATAATGAAAATCGCGACGAGGTTGATGCTCTAAATCCCGGCCAATCATCTCCGCGGCGAAGGTTCCTTGCTGGATGGCCACCTGCGCGACTCCAGGTAGCATCCTGCCGTTTTCGTCTCTTAAAGCAGCCAGATCGCCGATGACAAACACTTCGGGATGGCCGGGCACACTTAAGTCAGGCTGCACGAGCACACGTCCCGCGCGGTCAACGGAAGCGCCTAGCTTTTTGCCGAGCGGGGAAGCGGCAACGCCAGCCGCCCATAAAATCACAGGTGCTGCAATCCTCTCGTTGCCGATCCAAACCGCTCCTGGCTCGATGCCGGTTACCATATGCGACGTGCGCACCTCCACTCCCAGGTGTCGCAACTGTTCTTCGGCTTTGCGGGATAGATCCTCACTATAAGAAGGCAGTACGCGAGGTCCGCCTTCGATCAGCAGAATGCGGCTGTGGCGCGGATCGATGTTGCGGAACTCGTTATTGAGGGCGTGTCGGGCGATTTCGGCGAGAGTTCCCGCGAGTTCGACGCCCGTTGGCCCACCGCCCACGACCACAAACTGCAGCGGTGGGTCACCATGCCCGGAAGCGCTCTGCCGCTCTGCCAATTCGAAGGCCAGCAGAACGCGCCGGCGGATCTCCAAGGCATCTTCAATCGTCTTCAGACCTGGTGCGAAAGGTTCCCACTCGTCGTGGCCGAAATAGGCGTGGGTGGCGCCGGACGCGATAATCAGGAAGTCATAATCGATGACCCGTTCGCGGGTGACGATTTGCTTCTGGTCCAATTTGAAATCGATCGCTTCTTCAAGTAAGACTTCAATGTTGGAATAGGAACGCAGGATCCATCGGATGGGCGCGGCGATTTCGCCCGGAGAGAGGCCAGCGGTCGCCACCTGATAGAGCAGCGGCTGGAAAATATGGTGGTTTCTACGATCAAGGACCGTGACCTCCACCGGGAGATGGGCGATTCGTTGAGCGGCGGTAAGGCCGCCGAAGCCCGCCCCGATGATCACAACTCGCGGTTTCGTAATGTTTGGCATGGGTCCTCGGGCGCCCCTCGATTAGGCGCTATCTGCGCCCACTAATAGAGATTCACTCAAGACCGTTCTCGACCCGAACTTTTTATGGCTCTGGATGGAGTGTGGCCTGCGACAACCATTTTGCTGGCCTCGCCGACGGCCTCCGCATACACTTCTTCTTCACACACCGATTCCATAAAGATTCATGCCAACGCCAGCGCAGCCTAAGTCGACAATTCTGCGTTTTCTCCTGCCTTCCGTACAGGATATCTTGTTCATTTTTCTCTTCTGGTCGGTGCTGGCGGGTACGTTGGCGAACCGACCCCTGGCCGACCCGGACATTGGATGGCATATACGAACGGGCGAGCAGATTCTTGCGACACACGCGCTGCCTCGGACCGACCCGTTTTCTTCGACGATGCAAGGGCAACCGTGGTTTGCCTGGGAGTGGCTGTACGACGTGGTGCTGGGGATTCTGTATCGTGCCTGCGGATTGAACGGGGTGGTGTGGCTCTGCGCGGGGTTGTTCGCGGGGATTTTTATGGTACTGCTTTCGCAGTTGCTACGACGCGGAACTAGCCTGCTGCTGGCGGTGGCGCTGACACTCCTGGCGGAAGCCGCCTCGATGATCCATCTCTATGCGCGGCCGCACATTGTTAGCTGGCTGTTTTCTCTGATCTGGTTCATCGTTCTCGAAAAATGGGAGAGATGGGAACCTTCCGCACAGGGAAGCTTGCCGAGATGGGTTCCGTGGTTTTTTCCGGTCTCTATGCTGCTATGGGTCAACTTGCACGGCGGCTGGCTGTTTGGGATTGCGCTATTCGGAATTTATGTGTGCGCTGCGTACGTCGAAAGCTTTCGAGAGACGGACGCTTTCGCTGCGATTCGAATCAAGCATCGAGCTCGCAAAATGGCGGGGGCGTGGTTGGGTTCGGCGGCGGCTACATTTGTGAATCCATATGGCTGGCGTTTGCACGCACATATTTACCACTATTTGAGTGATCGCTACCTGATGAATCACATCGATGAATTCCGGTCGCCTAATTTTCATGACTGGGCAGAACGATGTTTCGCGGCCATCCTGATACTGGTGGTAATTGCGTTTGCCAGCAAGCTGCGTTCTGGGGCTTACAGCAAAATTCGGCTTAGTCATTTGCTGGTCGTGCTGCTGGCCACTTATGCGGGATTTTATTCGTCGCGGAACCTTCCAGTTTCTTCGATGTTACTGGTTCTGGTGATTGGTCCGATGCTCTGGGTAGATATAGTGTCGCTGGCAGATCGGCCGCGTGCCTGGAAACGGTTGCGCAGCGCGGCAAGACGAGTCGCGGAGTTTTCAGGCCGGATGAGTGTACAGGAGATGCAGTTGCGCGGCCACTTTTGGGCGGTCGCAGCGTTAGCGGTCGGCTTGGCAATTTGTCTCCACGGAGGGTTTCTTGGTTCGCGGCAGTTAGTCCACGCGCAGTTTGATCCCAAGAAACTGCCGGCGGCGGCGGTGAGCTTTCTGCAGGCTCATCCGAGCAACGATCCGATTTTCTCGACCGATTCCTGGGGCGGATATCTCATTTACCGGATGTATCCCGAACGGAAAGTGCTGGTCGACGACCGCCATGATCTGTATGGCGCGGGACGGGTTCGTCAACTCTTGATCCTGATGCAAGGGGAAGCGGGCTGGCGGGGCGTTCTGGAAGACTGGAAAATTCGCACGCTAGTGTTGCCGGCAGATTCGACCTTGGTCAACTTGCTGCGCGAGCTTCCGGGAGAATGGCGAGTTTCGTATGAGGACAGGGTTGCGGTGGTGCTTGAGCGGCGTTGAAGCAATATTTGCGCGCGTTCGAATTTCCGGCGCGACCGCGTGATTACCGGACAACTAATCTCGGTGGGACGGGTTCCTAATGGGCAGGAGATCTTCGCTCGTCGGTGTTGGTCAAGCTGGTCGAGACGAGATCCCACAGAAGCGAATGAGGCACTGAATGAGATTATTCCGCACTATTTTTGTAGTGGTTGTCGCCGCGGCTGCGATTCGGTTTACGCAAGCGCAGCAAGAGCACCAAGCGGTTCTGCATGGGCTGGACGCGCTGCGGCAAAGTGCGTCATCGAAGACCGAGTTCACTTTGGACCACTCGATGCTGGTCTTTGCCGCGAAGATGGATCCGGACAATGAGGATCTTCGGCGGGTGATTGCAGGTGTGAGTGGGGTCTCGGTGCATAACCTGCGCTTTGCGGGACGCTGGTCTTACGATCCGGAGGAATTGAATGTGGTCAAGAATGAGTACCGGAGCGGCGGCTGGAAACAGGTAATGAACAAGAGCGACAAAGATGGAAGCGCAGGCGCGACCGATCTGTGGATCCGTCTCGACAACAATGCGATCAGCGATGTTGCAGTTCTGGTCGCCAAAGCGAATGAAGTGGATTTGATCGTGGTAACGGGATCCATCAGTCCGATGGACCTTTCTCATCTCGGGGGGCATTTTGGAATTCCGAAGATCGAGGGGGGAGTGACGATACCGAACGGGGATTCGCATCCTTAAATTATGGCGCGATCGAGCATGGCTGATACCATGCGCTTTCAACTACCCGCGAACCGACAGAACTAGGCCTTAGCGGCTCTTTGCCGCTGGGCCGGGCTTGCGGAGTCTTTCTCGAGCTTGGGCGGCCTCGTTGGTTCGAGGGTAGCGCTGGATCACGTGCTTCAATTCCGTAGTGCCCTCGTCTTCTTTTCCCATTTCCAGTAATGAGAATCCTTTCTTGAGCTGAGCTGCGGCGGCTTTGTTTCCACTGGGGAAATTCTGGAGCACTAGATCGTAGTTCGTGATCGCTTTCTGAAAATCGCCAGCCTTGAACTGGATTTCGGCGAGATAGAAATAGGCGTTTCCTGCCAAATCGGTGTTGGGATAGAACTTGATGTAGTCGTTGAATTCCTGCGTTGCCAAGTCGTTGTTGCCGCCGTTGTAATCGCGCAGAGCGTTGTTGTAGAGGACGTCGGGCGCAGGCGCCTGAGCCATCTGCTGCTGCTGTTGCTGGGCCTGACTCTGCTGCGCCGCGAAGTTCTGCTGAGTCGCCGACATGTCCTCAAACTGCTTGCTCAGCTTGGCGAGACGGACTTTGAGTTCGTCCATGGTGTCGTTGAGCGCCTGAATCTGGCCGGAGATCTGCTCGACCTGAGCGCCACGATCTTCCTGCTGTTTATTGATCGAGGACTGCAGCGTGGTGATGGCAGTCGTGACTTTATTAGCGGCGTCGGTGTTCTGCTCAAGCAGGTTCTTCATGACGCCCATACGCTCGTCGAACGACTGCTTCATCTGCGTCATCTGCTGCTGGAGCGCGTCAACCTGGGTTTGCAGTTGCACGATGTCGCGGTTGGCAGCCTGAGCTTGGCCGATCCAGATGGCCAGGAAGAGCGAGAGAACGAAAAAATTGCGATTCGATTTCATAGTGTCCCTATAGGATGTCAAAAGTCCGCCAAGAGAAGCGCTGCTGCGGCTGCCAACTGCCGCGCCTCAAAATATTGCGAGGCGCGTCAAAACAAAAATAAGGGCGGCCGCTAAGCCGCCCTCGGCTGGCTGTTTACTTCTCGTAGACTAAGTGTCCGCGTCGATTTTGTTGATAACAACTTTCGTTCGACTCGGAGCAGAACGGTTTTTCTTTGCCGTAGCTGATGGTTTTGATACGATCGCCGCCGACTCCTGCCTGGACGAGCGCATTCTTCACGGCGTCCGCACGATTCGTGCCTAACGCCAGGTTGTATTCGGTTGAGCCGCAGTGTCCCTCGACCGTGATGTGAATGTTGGGATGCTGTTGGAGGAACTGGGCATCGCCCTGGATCGAACCCTGATCCGAGGCGCGTAGGTCGTACTTGTCGTATTCGAAGTAGATGTCTTTAACGTTTTGGGCGAAGAGCTCTTCTTCGGTGGCGTTCGAAGTCGCAGCCGGAGGAGGCGCGGGAGCGGCGTTGACGGTGACTCGGGCCGTGGCATCTTGTGTTCCGCCAGCACCTTTCGCGACCAGGTGGTAGGTGGTCGACCCAGTCGGAGTTACTTGACGGGAACCGCTGGTTTCGACGGGTCCGACTTCATCAATGCTGACGTCGGTGGCGTTGGTCGTCTGCCAGGTTAGGGTTGTGGGTTGTCCGGGATCGACGGTATTCGGATTCGCCGAGAGCGATGCGGTCGGCGAAGTGGGTGCGGGTGGCGGCGGGGGTGGGGGCGGGGCGGTTTTTTTCGCGCAGGCGCTCAGGAACATGAAAGCCCCGAGTGCGAGTACGAGGG
>JBEKPH010000114.1:0-8742 GCA_049520915.1 Terriglobales bacterium | reverse complement strand
TTTTATTGACATTTTCCTTAAACTCAGGGACCTCCATGCCGGGCAGTTGCGACAACTGCGCGACCTTCTCTTCCAGAGTCATCTGGTGCAACAGTCCATCGACCTTATCGCGGATCTGCTTGTCAGTAAGCGCATTCCCCGACGCTGCAGGACTACCGGCAGTTTGTCGTGCACCGGTTTGCGCTGCGACCGGCGCAGATTGGTAAAGTGAAATCGCAAGCGCCATCAGGAAGTACCCACTCCACCCCACCGCAATTCGCCTTTTCATCCGTTCCTCCAATTTGCCCCAGCCTTTCTTGTCGGGACCTTGCCAAGCCGCTTGCGAGTATATACGCAAGCAAGAACATAAAGCCGTGACTACGCACACCCAGCAAGTTTGCATGCCGCTTGGCTCGCGATAGAATAAGACCTATGGAACCGGAATCCATGAGCCGATCTGGATTCAGTTTGAAAGGCTCGGCGGCGCTCATCGTCGCCGGCGGAGTAGTGGCAGTCCTGTTGATCGCGCTTCCGGCGTATCGCCTGTTTTTTTTGATCAGTGTTCTCATCGGACTGGTCATCGCAGGCGGGTTGTCCCTGTGGCACAGGCTGCATCCGATCGAAGAACCCCAAGTGGAAAATAAGCGCCCTCTTGGGCTTGATTAACTTATTTCTCCTCAGCCCTTGCCATGCGCGACCCGAACACAGGAAACTGTCTATATGCGGATTCTGGCCCGGTTCATGCTCTCGGCGAGCGACCTCTTGCACTTCCCTCCTCCGAACGTGCCTGAGATCGCTTTCCTCGGACGCTCGAACGTTGGGAAATCGAGCGTCATCAACTGCCTGGTCGGCGCCAAGCTAGCCCGCACGAGCAACACTCCCGGCCGCACCCGCAGTATTAATTTCTACGAAGTCCGCCGTGCCGGGCAACCCAAGCCCGACGCTCTGTTCGCCGACCTTCCCGGCTACGGCTACGCCAAAGTCTCCCGCGAAATTTCCGCCGACTGGGCCCGCTTTGTCGATCCCTATCTCCACCAACGCGGCAGCTTGGCACTCTGTCTGGCGCTCGTCGATTCAAATATCCCTCCGCAAGAGAGCGACGGTCGTCTCATCGAGTTCCTGTCATCCCGCGGCCGTCCTCACGCGGTTGTAGCGACCAAGTGCGATCGCTTGTCGAGCAACCAGTTGCAACAAGCGATGCGCACCCTTGGACAAGCGTATGGTGGGGTACCCATCGTGCCTTTTTCAGCCAAAACGGGTGCCGGCAAAGAGGAACTCTGGCAGCAGATTCGCGCCTCTCTCGCGCAATTCCCTTCTACCTAGAGTCCTTTCAGCCCAACTTTAGGTCTGAATTTCTCCAGACATCAGCGGTAAAGTTCTCCCGTTCTCCCTCCGATGAAATAAGAGCAGCATTCTGTCGGAGGCCTTCGTGGATCGGCATATCCATCCGAAGCAGTCTGCTACACAATCAGATCGATCGTCCGAAGATCTCACTCTGGGCCATGAAGGGACAAATCATCTTCGGCGATTGAAAAGAACCGTGGCCGAAGAAGGTACGGCAGAAGACTCGGCCAAGATCATGCCAAAAGGCGGTGGACGCCCTCCTACAACCGCGAATGCGATTACTTGGAAAGAACGTCGCACCAGCCCGCGAATTCGCTGTTCGGGTAGTGTCGAATTTCGCGCCGATGCGACCGGAGTGCGAATGTGGGGCACTTTGACCGATATCAGCCTCCATGGATGCTACGTGGAGATGAACAACACGTATCCCATCGACACTAAAGCAAATCTCGTACTGAAATCGTTCGGCATACGAATCGAAGTGGCCGGCGTGGTCCGCACTTCATACCCCTTTCTGGGGATGGGCATTTGCTTCGCGAAGATCGATCCCGACGAACAACGCCACCTTACGCAACTGATCGACGCCCTCTCCGGACACAGAGGGTTGCTCCCGCTTCATCCCACAGAAGCTCACACTGCTGTCGACGAAGTGTCTTCGGCCGACCCCGCAACCTTTCTTCGCGAGATCACAGAATTCTTTCGCGCCCACCAACTACTCTCGCGAGAAGAGTTCCATCAGATCGCGCACAAAGTTCGCCGACCCCGGCCGTCAAATCCCGATCCTTCAGCCTGAGGCAATGTCCCAACATCTCTTGCGCTCAGTCATGACTTGGGGACAGTGGCACAACTGGAACCAGAGAACGAAAGTTACCGTCGTGATGAAGAATTCTGGTCGCTCCTTCCGTTATCATTGAGGGGATATGGCTAAATATCTTGTAACCGGCGCAGCCGGATTCATCGGGTCTTCTCTGGTACGCGCTCTGCTGGAGCGCGGAGAACAAGTGCGCGGCGTCGATAATCTTGCCACCGGCCGGCGGGAGAATCTCTCCGAAGTGCTGAGCCGCATCGACTTCCGCGAAGCCGACATTCTTGATTTGCACGCCATGCACCAAGCCTGTGCTGGCATCGATTACGTCCTGCATCAGGCGGCCATTCCTTCGGTGCCAAAGTCTGTGCTTGATCCCATCGGCAGTAACCGCGCGAATATTGACGGAACCGTTAACGTGCTGGTTGCGGCGCGCGACGCCAAGGTGAAGCGTGTTGTCTACGCCGCTTCGTCCTCCGCCTATGGCGATACTCCGACCCTTCCCAAGCATGAAGCGATGACTCCCAATCCGATCTCGCCCTACGCGGTGGCGAAACTGGCCAGCGAGTTGTATATGGTCTCTTTCTTCCGCTGCTACGGGCTTGAAACCGTTTGCCTCCGCTACTTCAATATTTTCGGGCCTCGCCAGGATCCTTCGTCTGCCTATTCCGGCGTCCTCGCCAAATTCAGCATGCAGATGCTCCGCGGAGAGCAGCCTACGATTTTTGGTGATGGCGAGACCAGCCGCGATTTCACCTTTATCGACAACGCCGTTTCCGCCAATCTGCTCGCTTGCCAGGCACCGGCTGCGGAATGCGCCGGCCGCGTCTTCAATTGCGCCACGGGACGCCGGATCACCCTCAATGAAACCTTCCAGGCTTTGAAGGATTTAACCGGCTACAAGGGCAGCGTGAAGTATGCTCCAGAACGCGGCGGAGACATCAAGCACTCCCTCGCCGACATCACCCTGGCACAGAAGCACCTTGGCTACAAAGTCCTCGTCAACTTCGAAGATGGACTGCGGCAAACCGTGGCGTGGTATAAGAACCAAGCGCAGCCCGTCGGCGCCTAAGCATTCTGGAACTCTGCGAATGGTGCTGCAGCACAGTTGGCCATTCGTCGGAGCGAGCCGTTAGCCTCTCTTTCGCTGAGCCTCTGCTTCGCTCGCGGTCGCGCTACGCCAGACGCTTCCCTTCACTCGCGTGCAGCCTGGCGTGCCTGCACTTTTCCCACGCAATCAATTCCTGCAAATCATAACGAAACGGACCATAGGCGCTAAAGTTTTTCTCATCGAACAGTCGCATGGCGCCACAGTTCAGGCAAACCTGGTACGAATACCCGTCGATCCCGATCGGCCAGCCCATCTTGCCATGCCAACATCCTTTGAATGCCGCCACCGCCACTCCGGCTAAACCACTGGCGACGACTCCAGGCCACCACCAGCTGAACTTTTTCGGTCTCAAGGACTTTTGCGGCAACATCGGGTCAGTCATCACCTCTCCAGAAACTCTGAAAGCCACTTTTCAACCATAGGACGATTGCTGGAGAAGGGCAAAATCTAAAGGGTCGTAGGGGACGCTCACCAGTACTCGGCAGGTCCAGGAACCACGAATGCCGCTCATATTCTCACGCTGGGACATGTACCAACGGACATTGCGGTACAGCCCCAACGACTATTACGCTGAAACTTCGAAGTATTGGTTGTGAACCGTCGGCGGAGGGGCCAATGCAGCCCGTAGCGTGCGATTTTGCCTTCCCAACCTGGTCGAACCAAGAACGGCAATAAACTTCCAGGTTGCGCCGGATACGATCAACAAAGGCTTTTCGAGATATCGACTGCCCGCATGAGTGCCAATCCAACCCGATTTGACTGCGACGCGTCGATGACGGCCGATGCCGCCACGCCGCTGCAGGAAGGCAATCGCGTTCTCGAATCCGTGGCGCGGCAAGAGGCAATCCACGCCTTGCTCGCTTTTTCCGGCCTTCACGAACAGATCAGAAACCGGCGCATGGCGACCGGCCGCAGTTCCGATCAGGACCTCTTCGAGACGGAGCGGTTTATTCTCGACGAAGTATTGCAACTGATCTGCAACCGCGCACAAACTCTTAGCGGCGCGGACGGCGTTGTGGTCGCACTGGCCGCCGGCGCCGAGGTTGTTTGCCGGGCTTCTGCTGGACCGCTCAGCGTGGAACGCGGCATTCGCTTGATCGGCGATTCCGAGATTCTCCAGGACTGCTTGGACTCCGGCCGCATTCTTCGTTCGGACGATTGCGATATCGACGCTCGCGTCGAACTAGACTTGGCTCGACAGATCGGCGCTCGCTCAACCGTCCTCGTTCCGTTGCGTGGCCGGCACGAGCAACTCGGCGTTCTGCAAGCCATGTCCAGCACGCCTTGGGCTTTCACCGACTACGATATTCGCTGCTTCGATCTGTTCGCGGAGCTAGTTCTTTCGGCTCTCAAGCCCGAAGATCAGGATCGGAGAATTCACTGGCTATCCGATGTGGCCGGCGAAGTCTTGCAGATTAAACCGGTCGAGTCCGGAACGGCGCTCCCCGATAATGCGGTCAATGAGCTTCCGGAAGTCGCGGCCCCCAGCCTCGCGGTCGAATCGGTGATCCCCGCGTCCTCCGCCGTCCCGCTCGCAGAAAACATTCCCGAGACGATTCCGGCCACAGCATCCGTCAGCGCGGAAATCGAAGTGCAGCCGACAACCGTCGAACCTGCGGTTGTGGCACAAGAATCCGTCGCTGCCGCGCCCGAAGCAGCGAAACCTGTCATCGCCGAAGAGCTTTCCGAAATTTCTTATCATTCCACATTCGCCATCGGAAGCTCAGAGACTCGTGATTGGGAGATCGGTGAGTCCGAGACTGTTGGATCGCCGATCGATGATCCGACAACCAGCGATTCCGACACCCTCGATAATGTTCCAGCCCCTTCTCGGAAGCCATTTCGCCTTTTGTCGTTTCCAAGCCGCGCGATTGCTGCCGGCGGTTCGCGTCCGGGAGTAAGCGTGGTCTTGGGTTTGGTGGCGGTCGCAGCATTGTTTTCCCTCGGCGTGTGGTGGGGAACCCAAACGCACGGGAAGCCTGGGATCACCAGAGATCTCGCGGCAAACACCTTTCTATCGCAGGCTGATGCCAAATCATCGCCGCAATCCGTCACCACGCCTTCGGTGCCTCCATCAGGAATTCTAGCCCCAGCGGTCTCCGACAACCTCATGGTCCCGGCAAAAGCCGACTCCGAAAACGCGCCGCTGGTGGCTGTACCGGCCGACCGGCTCGCGGCGCTGCCGAAAGTAACCGGTGTGCGCCACTGGACCTCTTCAGTGGGCAGCACCGTAGCGATCGATATGGAGGATCAGGTTCCGTACGAGGTCCATCGCCTGATGTCGCCGGAACGAATCTATTTCGACCTGCATGACACGGTACTGCCGCGCCAATTGGATGGGGCAACAATGGATGTCGGCGATGCTTCCCTGACGCGTGTCCGGATTGCTCAGCCCGTCGCCGGCGTCACGCGAATCGTCCTCGACACAAAAGATGGTTCGAACTTCTCCGTCAGCATGGAGTCGAACCCCTATCGCCTGATCGTTGAGTTGCGCGGTACGGAAAAGAGCCTGCCCACGCGTATGGCTTCGAACCGCGCTCTAGCGCCCGCTCCAGTTGCGCCCGCGCCGGCAAAGGCAGCTTCCGAAACCGCATTGGCGGTGAAACCATCCGATCAGCCGATCCCCACAAAAACCGGCAAGTTTCGCATCGTGCTCGATGCCGGGCATGGCGGCTGGGACTTAGGCACGGTGGGACGCCAGGGATTACTGGAAAAAGATCTCGTGCTCGACGTCACCCAGCGCCTCGGCAAGCTTCTGCAAACTCGCCTCGGCTCCGAAGTGATGTTCACGCGAACCGGCGACAGTTATCTGCCCCTCGACCAGCGTGCGGATGTTGCCAATCGCGCCCAAGCCGACCTCTTCGTCTCCGTCCACGCGAACTACAGCAGTTCCGCCGCCGCGCGCGGGGTTGAGACCTATTACACCAATCTGTTTTCCGCTCCCGGGTCGCGCGAGGTCGAGAAGCATGAGGACGGAACCTCGCCCAAGCTCACCCCTGTTTCATTATCGTCGGGAGCCTTGCACGAAAAAATCGAAGAGTCCCGGCGCTTGGCGCTAAGTGTGCAACATTCTTTGTACGGCACACTGGCCGCCGCCAGCCCTGACATTCGCAACCGAGGCATCAAAGACGCTTCGTTCGCGGTCCTGACTGGAACCACCATGCCCGCCATTCTCACCGAGATTTCTTTCGTAAGCAGTCCCGCGGACGAGCACAACCTGCAGAGCGCAACCTACCGCCAGCAGATCGCGGAAGCCCTCTACCAGGGCATCGCCCGCTATCAGCAATCCTCTCCACATGCGAAAATGGCCCAGTTGCAAACTGCTGCTGCGCGACGATAAATTCGCGTCGCGACTAATCGCAGGCCACGGCTAAGCGCCCCAAACCGCTCTTCAAATCCACCGCCAACAACCGGTGAAACAGTTGTTCTCCCGCCTCGCGCCGCGCGGAGAGCCGCCCCGCTCCATACGCGCGCGACTTAAGCCCACGCTGCACTGCCTCGCAAATGCCTAAATCCTCGCTCTGCACGCGATTCCCCACCGCGACACTCGCCTCGTTATAAGCGCGGGCTGACTCGCTGATGTCGCTGAAATAAAAATCGAAAATAACCCGGCAATGATCCTCATCCACCGGAATCACCAGGTTCGTATCCAGATAACCTTCATAGCAATTAAACATAAAATTGGGATGCAACCAGAAATACCAGGCCCGATCCCCGCGCCGCGTGCTTCCCGTAGCCGCATCTTCATCCGAGATCACCATCGGACTCGACTGCAAACAATAGCGATCTTCATTCTCAATCGTGTACTGCTTGTAATCCAAAACCGAATTGAGCCCTTTGTGGAGATGCGGAACATGGTACCCACCATCGAGATAATTATCGACAAACACCTTCCAATTACAGTGGATGTCATAGCTCTGGCTGCTAAAGTAATGCAGCTTGCTCAATCCGAGCGGAGCTACCCGCTTCACCAATCCGCCCAAAAACTCCGTCAGCGAGGCAGCATCCTCATCCAGATTCACAAATACGAACTGTTCCCAGGTATCGACCTTCACAGGCACCAAGCCATTGTCCTTGCGCTCAAAGTTTTTCACGCCGTCGAACTCCGGCATGCCTTTGAGCGAACCATCCAGCCCGTAGTTCCATCCGTGATAGGGACAATGCAAAATTGATGCCTGCCCGCAAGGCTCCATGACCACCGCCGCCGCGTGATGCCGGCAAACGTTATAAAACGCTCGCAGGATTCCGTCATTGCCGCGCACCGCCACCAATGGCTCTCCCGCGACGGTCGCCGTCACGAATTGTCCCGGCTTCGCCACCTGATCGATTCTTCCCATCACTTGCCATGTACGAGAGAAAACCGTCTGCCGCTCCAGTTCCGCAATTCTCCCGTCGACGTACCACGGTGCCGGAATCGTCGACGCCTCCGCCAACGGCGCATCTACGTCATAACTCGCAAGAATCTGCTCCACCGTCATCCCGTTTTTCATGCCTTTTTCCCCGCGATCTGCACTTTGTCCGATCCGATCGCTCTGCGTAACAGGTCCACGAACTGCTCGATCCGCGCCTCTTTCTCCTCCGGCACCCGGCCCGACTTGCGAAATAGTCCCGGATCCAATTCCTCCGTAAGCAACGCGTCCTGAAACCGATCCATGGTCCATTCCAGAATCGAGCCGATCATATCCACATCCAGATCCGTTCGTAACTCGCTTCGCTTGACCCCGAAACTGACAAAATCCCGCCAGCCGTACGGATCTTCTGCCACCAAGAATCGGTTAATCTCTCGCCGCAGCGACAGATCTGTCCCGTAATTCCCCACCAGATAGATTCGATAGGATGACCAGTTATCTCGCACCATGTTCTCTGTACGTCCCAACCAGTACCGCAGCACTTCGAAAAATCCCCGCTCTTGCGCCGCCGCCGGAGCCTGCATGTATTTCGGAAACGACTGCACGGCCTTCTTGTATGCCTCGAAAAACAATCCATCCTTGCTTTTGAAATGCTGAAAAACCGATCCTTTCGCAATCCCCAACTGCGCCGCAATATCCTCCACCCGCGCCGCACTATACCCGCGCTCCGCAAAATGCCGGATCGCCACCTCCACAATTCTCCCGCGCTTCGCCTCCGATCGCGGACGCGGTTTGCCATCCCGCCTCATCTGCGTCGGTTTTCCTAGACTGCTGGTAATTCCTTCCATGGCCCAACTCCTTCCCGGTCGCTCAAACCCGTTCTTGACCTCCGGTCAACGAACAATACAGCACCTCGAAACCATTTTTCAATGGCTTTTTTAAAAGAGTTTCGTTAGTTTGATCCCCCAACATCTTTTGTTATTTTGACCAACGGTCAGAACGTGCATCCCCGAGCAAATCCGACTTACGATGCCGTCATTATCGGCGGTGGCCACAACGGTCTAACCGCCGCCGCGTACTTGGCGCGCGCGGGACACTCGACGCTGGTTCTCGAACGCCGCGACATTGTCGGTGGCTGCTGCGTAACCGAAGAGATT
>JBEKPH010000113.1:0-8772 GCA_049520915.1 Terriglobales bacterium | reverse complement strand
GCGCCGCCGCTGCCGTTACCGGAAAGAACTGTGGCCATCTGAATTCCGCCACCAGCGTGCGAGACGTGTACGTAACGGATGGTGATGTCTGTTACCTGACAGAGGGGGCAGACGTTGCCGCCGTCGTGGGCGTGCTGGTTTTTGGGGGTGAGTAGAATTCCGTAGCCGGTCTGGCTGAACCCTCCCCAACTGTTTTCCATGAGATTCGCTTCGACCAGAACGCGGATCGCATTCTTTAGTTCCAGGTGGTTCTTAACGATAAAGGGATTGCCATTTGCTCCGCCGACGAAAGGAGTGTTGCCTTTCATCCACTGCCAGGGCTTCCAGAAATGGTTGCCGGTGATGGTGATGTCAGTCGGAGTGAGAGTTGCGGCGCCGCCGCCGAACATGACAGCCTCGCCCGAAGCTTCCAGGAAGTTGTCCTGAATCTTGAAAGGACCGTCCTGCGTATCGCTGGTACCACCGGCGATCGCATGAGAGTCGACACATTCGCCGGTTGCCGAGATGCAGTGAAAGTCGCTGAAGTAGGAATCGATGACGGCGGCGTTGGTCATGCCATTCAGATTTACGCCGTCGTGAGTCTCATCCTGCGTTTGGCCGTGGAACCAGGATCGATCGACGATGATGTGATCGGAGGTACCCAGTCCGGCGAGCAGTCGAGCGCTGCCAGGAGTTCCATTCGGCCGCGTCACTTCCAGTCCGACAAAGCGGTAGAAGTTTGCGCCTGAGGCCAGCAAGAAGGGACCGTCGCCGCGAGTTTGAATCTGTACTTTTGCCAGAACATTTGTCGGTTTGCTGCATGTGTACTGCGGACGTCCTTCGAGAGAAGCGACTCCGGCGTAGCACGGTGTGGCGCGTTGTCCTTCCGCGGGCAGGGCGCTGTCGGGCGAACTGGTACGGATGATGATCCAGTGGTTAATATCGCAATTCTTCGCCGGAACCGTGAACTGTCCGGTAAAGGTTGCGCCCGCTTGCAGTTGAATGGTGTCGCCGCAAACCGCATTGCTCAAGGCCGTTTGCAGATTGCCGCCTGCTTTGACGGGAATCAAAGATCCTGGCGCCGGAGTATCTGCCATGGCACTCGGTACCGTAGCGATTGGCAACTCTGCCGGACCATCGTAGGCTCCGCTGGCGGTAATAGTGACGCTGAAATTACCGGTCGCGGTCTTGCTGTTCGCGTCCGTAACCATGACTGTAAACGTATCAGTACCGGTTGTGGACGGTGTGCCTGAGAAGTCGCCACTGGTACTCATCGTAATTCCAGATGGAGGCGCGCCGGCCGAGATGCTCCAGCTATAAGGGGTGGTTCCACCCGTTGCTGCGAAAGTTTCGCCGTAAGGGCTGCCTTGTTGACCTTGTGGAAGACTGCCGGTGGTAATTTGGGGACCTTTGCTGCTAGCGGGCTGAACCGTAAGAGACGCGCTGGCGGACTTCGTTGTGTCCGCGCTACTTGTGGCTGTGACAGTAACGCTGGTTTGGGATTGCACTGCGGGCGCCGTGTATAGACCGCTGCTATTCACAGAACCTTTCGACGCCGACCAGGTTACAGCTGAATCAGAAGTGCCCGTGACTGAAGCCGTGAACTGTTGTGTCTGGCTCGAAACCACATTGGCACTGCTCGGGGAGACGCTGACCTTGACGCTGCCCTTGCTCTCAGCAACGCTGATGGCGAAACTCTGGCTACCTTCTTCTGGATGCGGAGCGTCCGTCACGATAACTTCGAATGCGTAATTCCCAGCAGTCGTCGGTTTACCTGAGAAGGTGCCAGTGGAGGGGTTCAACGTGATGCCCGGGGGGAGGGATCCGTTTTTCACCGAGAAATAATAGGGAGAGTTTCCGCCGCCTACAGCAAGCACAGCATTATAAGACTGACTGACGGCGGCGGCGGGAAGTGTGCCGGAGAGCTTCAACTCGTTTTGATTGGTGCCCTGCGATCCAGCCGCTTGGGCGGCACCACATGAAGTTGTGATCAACGCGATCGCCAGTAGCAGGGCGAAAAGTCCAAGCCGTTTCGAGAGCGTGGGGGAATATCTAGAATGAGACCTAAAGAATGCGTGTCTAAAATTAACTTGTACTTGTGCTTCAAACATTTGTGGCCCTCGACCGTACTGAAATGGGGGACTAGTCGATAATCCTCACGCTGAATGTAAAGTGGGGGGCACAGTGTTCCCAGATATCAGAAGTTCATTCGAGACGCATTAGTACATCAGGAAGCGACATGTACAGATTCGTGAACGCCTAGTGTCCAGCAGTGTTCTCGTTGATACATAGACGTAAAGGAGCGATGGGCGCGGCTTTTGGGCGATGCAACGATTACTAAAGTTGTAGTAGGCGAGACGGAAAACTGCGGTGACTTAAATAACCAAGGAGGAGTTACTCGTGGGGTTCGCGCGGTTCACGCAATACGATAGCCCTTAGCCGGTCGTAAATTGTATTGCCAAATACACGTTGCACGCCGAGCCGAGTCTGATGTTGCAGCCGTTTTTTCCACAACCCGTGACCCCGGCAAGTCTCTTTGAAGTGCCCAAGAGTTATGTCCCGCAGCATCGCGACACGGCCAAGTTGATACGGATTCGTGCTGCTGGAGTTCGCGTGGAATTCGCTGTTAGCCACGCTTTTGAATCCGGCCTTGCGCGCCATTTCTAGTGTGCGTCGATCGTAGCGTCCTCCAGGACAAGAAAAATGTTCGATGGGATGGTGGACGATTTGTTCAAGCTGTAGCTTCGCATTCCATATCTCGCGTTTCAGTTCCGCTTCTGGCAGATCGGAAAGATATGGATGCGTCATCGAGTGGCAGCCGAGCTCGAAGCCCTGCGCGTCGAGCTCTTGTACTTGAGTAGTATTCAGATAGCCCGGCGTTCCGAGAAATCCGGCAGTGAGATAAAAGGTGGCGTTGAATCCGAATTCTCGCAGCACCGGTGCGGCTGCAATCAGATCGGTTTCGCAGCCGTCGTCAAACGTAATACACACGCTGGGTTTCACAGGATGGCGCAGAGCTTCGCCGACATTCAAGCCGTGCCAGCCGGCTTCCTTGAGCCACGTCATCTGGCGGCGGAAGGTTTCGAGCGGCAGAATGTAACGCACGTAGCCCGGTTCCGACTGGCATAGCTTCCGGCCAGGGAGTTCGAGTTCGTGGTACATCAGAAAAACAATGTTTCGTTCGGACATTATTGCTGACAATTTATGAACGATTGTTTCGCGCGAGTTCAGGATTCCTTGCCGTCGCCGACCGTTTGCGCGTGCCGTTCCAGTAATTCCAGCAGCGGTTCGCGCAAGAAAGGGCCGCCCGCGAGTAGACCTGAAATCAGAGGATCTCGCTGGTTGCAGCGCAGTGGAGAATTGTCGAGTTTCAGTGTCCAGCCACCGGCACTGGCGACCAACGCCGCCCCAGCGGCAACGTCCCATTCATTCTTAGGAACCAAGGTGAAGGTGAGATCGGCGAGGCCCGCGGCAACCAGGCCGAGCTTATAGGCGACGGAACCCATGGGTTTGATGTTAAATTCGGCGGATTCAAACTGCTTCCACTCGCCCCGTTTTACTTCGCTGCGGCTGGCGAGCACAAGCGCGCCATGGAGGTCCTTGCGCTGGCTTGGTTGCGCCGGCTTGCCGTTGTAGGTCACGCCGGTGTCGAGCGAGCCGAGAATCAGTTCGTCGGTGACGGGATTGCAGATGCCGCCGGCCACCGGAATTCCGTTCTCAACCATGGCAATCGAAACGCAAAATTCCGGGATGCCTTCGACGAACTCGCGCGTGCCATCGAGTGGGTCCACTACCCAGACGCGCTGTTTGTCGAGACGCGTAAAATCGTCGACCGTTTCTTCTGAGAGCCAGCCTTCTCCGGAGCGAAGCAGAGTCTTGCGCAAAACATCATCGACCGCACGATCGGCCTCGGTGACGGGATCGTGCCCCACTTTATATTCGGTCTCGATGGCTCCGGGCGTGAAGCGGTTGAGGACGGTGCGCGCGGCCTCAAGGCCGGCATGAAGACGTTCCAGAATTTCTTTCAAGTTGGAAGAAGACATGACTACTCCGTTGTTAGGAATTAATGCTCTGTGCGCTTTCGCGGGGCAAGACGGGGCAAGCCCCGTCTCTACGCAAACAAATCTATGCCCACAACATTCTT
Organism: Terriglobales bacterium; assembly: GCA_049520915.1. Classification (GTDB taxonomy): domain Bacteria; phylum Acidobacteriota; class Terriglobia; order Terriglobales; family Acidobacteriaceae; genus Acidiflorens. The sequence continues at coordinate 4,649 of JBEKPH010000113.1, read as the reverse complement.
GCTCCCGTCATCAACAAGACGGTGCAGAGGATTCGGCGAAGCCAGAGCACGGGCACGCGCGTGCTCAGGTGAGAACCCAGCATTCCTCCCGGAATGGAACCGATCAGCAACGCTCCCACCAAGTGGCCATCGACGTTGCCCGCGCGGTAATGCAGCAAGCTCGTAACACCGGTGAGGATGACAGCGTGGGCGATATCGGTACCGACCATGATTTTGGGGGCGAAGGAATAAAACAGAAGAAGCAACATCATGATGATGCTGCCCGAACCGACTGAAGTAATGCCGACCAGAAATCCGCCGACGAGACCAATCACACTCATGAAGGCGAAATTCTTCATGGTGGGCTCGCGTTTGGCGAGATGCTCTTCGATGCGTCCTTGAAAAAGAAGGAGAGTTGGAATCAGGACTAACAGCAAGCCGACGGCTGACTTGATGAAGTCGTTGACGTGGGCGCCATAAACCTGGCGCAGGTGTATCAGAAGCGTGACGCCGAGGAACGAGCCAGGTATGCTGCCGATCGCCAGCGCTATGACAACCCTCTTCCGCACCGTACCGCGCCAAAGATGCATGATGCTCGCGGGAATTTTGGTGAAGAAGTTGAACAGGGCATCGCTGCCGACGGCGGTGATGGCGGGTACGTGAAGGCCAAAGATGAGCATGGGTAGCAGCAGCACGCCGCCACCCAAACCCGTCAACCCGATCAGCGTTCCAACGATGAAGCCGATCAGTACTTTTAAGTACAAGAGTTCCATGCTGTCTTTCGGTCTTATGACTCCCCATGTCCCAGTTAAACAAAAGCATGTTAAGGAACTGAGACAGGGGAATCGGAAACCGTTCGTGCAGACAATTATGTCACGAAGCCGACTGCATCAATCGACTTCATTGACATACTAGCCGTTACCATTGGCCCCGACGAAGCCCTCGCGCTCGAGGTGCAGAAGGATGGTCTGCGCCGCTTCTTCGGGACTCAACTTGGCCGTATCGATCACCACTTCGGCGTTGGTTGGCGCCTCGTAGGGATCGGAAATGCCCGTGAACTCCTTCACGATGCCGGCGCGAGCCTTGGCATACAGCCCTTTTCTGTCGCGCTGTTCGCAAACCTCAATCGAAGTCGCCGCGTGGACGAGAATGAAACCGCCAAACGGTTCGATCATCCCACGGACCGCTTTGCGCGTCGCTTCATACGGAGCAATCGGCGCGCACACTGCGATGCCGCCGTTCTTGGTGATCTCTGATGCGACATAGCCAATTCGGCGAATGTTGATGTCGCGATGCTCTTTGGAGAAGCCTAGTTCGCTCGACAGGTTCTTGCGCACGAGATCACCATCCAAAAGAGTGACCGGACGTCCGCCCATTTCGAGGAATTTCGTAATGAGAGCGTTGGCGATGGTTGACTTCCCGGATCCCGAGAGTCCGGTGAAGAAAATGGTGACACCCTGCTTGTGGCGTGGCGGATAGCTGCGGCGCAGTTCCTTCACGACTTCCGGATAGGTGAACCAGGCGGGAATGTCGCGGCCTTCGTTGAGGCGGTCACGCAATTCCGTGCCGGAAACGTCGAGCACCTTGGCGCCCTTCGGAACTTCATCGGAGGGAATGTAACGGTCTTCGCTTTCGAGATAGACCATCATCTGGAAGGGAACCATGGTGACGCCGATCTCTTGTTCGTGCTTTTTGAAGAGTTCCTGCGCGTCGTAAGGCCCGTAGAACGGCTTTCCGTCCGTATCTTTTCCCGGACCGGCGTGGTCGCGGCCAACGATGAAATGCGTGCAGCCGTGGTTCTTACGAATAATGCCGTGCCAGACCGCTTCGCGCGGACCGCCCATGCGCATGGCAAGAGGCAGCATCGCGAGTTCGACCGTACCTTGCGGATACTTCGAAAGCAGCAATTGATAGCAGCGCGTGCGGACGAAATAATCCACGTCGCCGGGCTTCGTCATGCCGACGGAGGGATGAATCAGCAAATTCGCTTCGACTTGTTTTGCAGCGCGCATCGTCAATTCGACGTGAGCGCGGTGCATGGGGTTTCGAGTCTGGAAGGCGACAATTTTGGTCCATCCGAGGCGGCCGAATTCAGCGCGCAGATCGGCGGGAGTCAGGCGCAGCGAACGGAAATCATAATGGGAAGGTTCTTGAACGCCTTCGACTTTTCCACCCACATACCACGGGTTCGATTTGTTGATGGCATAGTCTGCGCCGGGATGAGCGGCGCTGGTCGAACCAAATACTGCCTTGGCTTCTGCGGTGCGGTCCGGTTGCCAGATGTCTTCCACGTGCAATACCGCGAGCATGACTCCTTCGGGATCGCGCAGGGCGATCTTGCTGCTGCCCGCCGTTAGCTTCTTGGCGAAATCCTCGCTGACATCGAGCGTAATCGGCATCGGCCAAAGCGTTCCGTCAGCCAGGCGCATGTCTTTGCAAACGCCTTCGTAGTCGGCGCGATTCATGAATCCGCGCAACGGAGAGAATCCGCCGCTCATGAGCAGCTCGAGATCACAAAGTTGGCGGGCCGTCAGGTCCCACGAAGGCCAATCCTTGGATTGCGCTTTGATTTCCGCGGCGCGCGCGGCCGGCACTTGTAGCTGGATAAGTTCTCCCCCGTGTGGGGCGATTAGGTGACTCGTTGTCGCGTTCAAAGCAGTATTCCTCCCGGATGTTCTAGCCAAAATTTATGCTGATCGCAAAATCACTTGGGGGGTTCTGTCTAAAGTTCGCCCGATTGATCGTGGCTCGTCAATCTACCTGTTGGGGTCGCAGGTAACCGCCGGAACCTCGGCGGATGCCACCACTGACTCCCGGCTTGTGCCGGTTTACCCTTTCCTCTAATTCACGGTACATCGGGAAGGTGCAATTCGCCTTCCGAAATGGTCAGCGTCCTAAGTGTGTAACCCCTTCAAAACAAAAGATAATCGCAATTTTACCTTAAAACCAAAAACTTCGCAGGCGGCCATGTGAAGCATTTTGCAGCCCTGCTTCCAAGACGTGGAAAAGGTTTTGCGTTCGAGAAACAAGATTTGAACGCCGAATCGGACACTTTCTGAGCTCGATTTTGGCTTTCGCCCGGCCTTGCCGATTTACCAGGCGTGTTTCATCGCTTCCGCGAATTTCCCCGCCGGCCGGGTGTTCAGAACGTCATCCTTAGTAAGCCATGCGCGCCGCGCCTGCGTGACCCCGTATCGCAGTTTTTCCATGTGCGAGGTGTGGTGGGAATCGGTGTTGATGACGATCTTCACTCCGTGCTGTTTGGCCAGCCGGAGATGAACGTCGCTCAGATCGAGCCGGTCGGGATAAGAGTTCAACTCCATCGCCACTTTGTCTTCTGCCGCCGCTTTGAGAATGGCGTCGAGGTCGAACTGAAAGGCGTCGCGCCGGAGCAGCAGGCGTCCCGTAGGATGGCCGAGCAGGGAAGTATTGGGATTCGAAATCGCCTTCAATAGCCGCTCCGTCATCTGCATGCGATCCTGATTAAAGAGCGAATGAACGCTGGCGATGACGATGTCCATCTGTTCGAGCACGGAGTCGGAAAGGTCTAGGGATCCATCCCCGAGGATATCGACCTCGATTCCGGCAAAAATACGAATTCCGCCTATCTTCTTTTCGGCGGCTCGAATCCTCTCGATATGGGCGAGGGCGCGTTCGTCGGTAAGGCCGTTGGCGAAAGCGAGATTTTTCGAATGATCGGTGATCGCCATGTATTCGTAGCCACGTTCGCGGGCGGCCTCGGCCATTTCTTCGATCGTGTTGCGCCCGTCAGTTTCGACGGTGTGCATGTGTACGTCACCTCGCATGTCAGACAATTCCAGCAATGCCGGAAGCGTCTGATTGGAGGCCGCTTCAATCTCGCCTAAATTTTCACGCAACTCAGGAGCGATAAAGTCGAGCCCCAGTTTGGCGTATATTTCTTCTTCCGTTTTGCGCGCGACTGGCTGGTTGTCTTCGAGATTGGCGAGGCTGTATTCGTTGAGCGTAAAACCCATCTTGAGCGCGCGCTGGCGTAGAGCGACATTGTGCGCCTTCGAGCCAGTGAAATATTGCATGGCGGCCCCAAACGACTCCGGCGGCAGAAAACGTACATCCACCTGCATTCCATTGCGATGGCGGAAGCTGACCTTATTCTCGCCTTGCGCCATGATGTCCATCAGCCCGGGAAAGCGCAGCAGATGCTGAATCAGTTCCTGCCGTGGCTCCGCGTCATTACACGCTTTGCCGGTTACGAGAATGTCGAGATCGCCAACCGTTTCGCGGCCGCGCCGCAGCGAGCCGGCGGGCGTCGCTTTTTCGATGCCGGGAACCGCTAACAAATACTCGACTAGCTTCTCTGCCAGTTCTTCTGCGGTATCGAGCAGGAAGCGGCCGGCGATACGGCGATAATCCTCGATCGCTTTCAGCAACTTCTGCTCGTGCTTCTCGCCCATGCGCGGCAGCGTACGAATTTTCCCTTCGCGCGCGAGCTTCTCGACCCCTTCAAGATCGCAGACTTGATAAGCGCTCCATATTAAGGAGATCGTCTTTGGACCGAGCCCTTGAATCTTGAGCAACTCGAGCATCGACGGACGATACTTTTTCAGCAATTCGGCGTGCGCCTCGATGCGTCCATCTGTAAAAAGCATTTGTAGATTGGCCAGCATGCCTTTGCCGATGCCCTGGACGGC
>JBEKPH010000112.1:0-9140 GCA_049520915.1 Terriglobales bacterium | reverse complement strand
CTGGAGGCGGGGAAATCGACATGGTTGCTGCCGTCGCTCACACCGTCCGAAGAACCGTTGTCGCCGGAAGCCACGCAGACGGTGACTCCCATTGCCGCCGCCGACTGAAAGGCTTCGTCGAAGTTGGTCAGGGCCTGCGAGGTCCAGTTCGATTCGGCTGAACCCCAACTGATGGAAATGACCGACGGTTGGTTGGTGCTATCGTGAACCGCGGTCGTGATCGCGTCGAGAAATCCCTGATCGGTATTCGGAGCAAAATAGACGACGATCTTAGCGGCAGGAGCGACCGCTCCCACCACTTCAATATCCAACATGACCTCGCCGTCGGCGCTGTCTGGCGTGGTGGGACTGTTGCTACCGCCATCGACCGATACGGAGATCACTTGCGGCGGCTTGATAATGAGTGAGTCGAAGTAAGTCGTGATGTCGCTCAGTTGAAAGCCTCCGCCTAACTCGATAAGACCGATGCATTGGCCAGTTCCATCTCCTGCCGGATAATCGTAGATCTGCGCGACTTGATTGGGATCGTGCGCGCCCGAAGCGGCATGAGCTTTGATTCCGGGAGTTTTCGACAAACGGCGGAAATGCGGGTCTGCCTGTTGGCGGTTGTCGAGACCGAAAACTCCTTTGATGATGTCGGCGTACTCCGATGGCACACTGATAGCACCGGTGCGTCCACGGAAGTTGCCCTTGGGGTGGCTGTACTCTTTCAGTTGAACGTTAAACGCCTTCTGGAGTTGGCTCACGGTGCCCGAGAGCATCACGGTGCGGCGGGTCAGTTCAGTGCCGGTTTCGCGCACGTGAAGGCTGTATTCTTTGGCAAATTGCTTGATTTTCTCGAGGTCGGCTGCGTCGGCGCCGTAGGTGCCCTCAAAATCGGCGCGCGACATGTGTCGAAAGTCAGGTTTGACCAAAGCACTCTTCAACTCATCGCGCTTTGATTCTGATTTTGAGCGAAGTCGAACCGAAACTTCAATGGTTTGGTCGGGATGCGAATCGTGTATGAAGCGCGCACCGCGAACTGGTTGCCGTTCACTGCCAGAAATGACGCTGATTTTACGCACGGAAGTCACAAAGGCTCCTTCGTTTCGGGGGAACAGAGCGGCCGGGAACTAGTCGCGACTGGGAGTCGCACAGGTAGGGAAGTCCAGATTCGTCCCGCCGTTCAGATGGGACCCGAAAGCTTCGGAGACTATATCAAAAACAATTCGGCGTTGCCAACAGAAAGACAAGCTTATAAGTCAAAAGGGCAGAGGTGAGAGGTTCATTTCGGGAGCGGAGAAAGTCCTGGTGTCTACGTGTTGTCCGAAAATTGTGGGCCTAAAATGTTAAGACGGTTCGGGTTTGGGGTTCGGTCGAAGCAGGTAATACAAAACCGTCAGTCCGATTAAGAAGGTGAGGCCCGCGATCAGATTGATGCGAGAGTCAAACCAGGTTTTGGCGACGGAGGCGAGGACCACGGTTAGCCCGATGATCGATCCCCACTTGCCGAGCGGCGAGCGCGCGGGAATTTCCGCGGCCTGTTCTTTCGTGAGTTTGCGGCGGAAGCTGACATGGGCCGCGAGCGAGATGATCCAGGAGAGCATCATCCCAAAGAACGCGCCGCGAAGAATATATTCGAAAGCCTTCGCTGGCGCCCAGCGCTCGAGTGCCAGCGCGACGAGGATTCCGTAGGAAGAAACGAACAACGCGAGAGTCGGAGTGCCGCGAGTGCTCAGGCGGCCGAGTGCGCGCGGAGCCCATCCGGTGCGGGCCAGCGAAAAGAGCATGCGCGACGAAATGTAGAGGGCGGCGTTGGCACCCGAAAGTGCGGCCGTCAGGACCACGAAATTCATGAAGTGAGCAGCGCCTGGAACGTTGAAAGATCGGAAGACGGTGACGAATGGGCTCTCTCCGACGCCGGCGCGATTCCACGGCATGATGCCGACGAGGACGCTGATCGCTCCCAGGTAGAGAAAGGCGAGGGCGAGGAAAGTCATACGGACGGCCTTGGCGATGGCCTTGGCCGAAGTCGACTCTCCGGAAGTTACGGCGACGAATTCCACTCCGCCGAAGGTATAAATCGCGAAGGTGATGGCGAGGAGCGGCGCGGTTGCGCCCAGCGGGAAGAATCCGCCATGGGTAGTGTATTGCGGAGCTGCGCGTCCAGTTATCAAGAGCCCGGCACCGAGAGCGATGAAGGCGGCGATCACGGCGGTCTTGATCATGGCAAACCAGAATTCGAAGCGACCGTAGCTGTGAACGCTGAGAAAATTGATGGCTAAGAGAAGTCCGGAGAAGAGGAAGACCCAAACGATGGCGGGCACACGCGGAAACCAGAGCTGCATATAAGTGGCGGAAGCCACCATCTCGGCCCCGATCGACACGGCAATGCCGAGCCAATATCCGGCGCGCGAGATGAAACCGGCCCAGTCGTTGAGATAGAGGTCTCCGTAGACGCCGAAGGAACCGGCGGCGGGGTGAGTGCTAGCAAGTTCACCGAGAGCGAGCGCGACCGTCCAGCTAATGAACGCTGCGAGGATAAAGCTGAGGATGACGGCGGGCCCCGCGAGTTCGATGGCGGCAGCAGTGCCAAGCAGAAGGCCCGTGCCGATGGAACCGCCGACTGCGACCATCGTCATCTGCCCGGCGGTCAGCTGATGGCGGAGGCCGGACTCGGCGTCTGAGGAGTGGAGATTCTGCTCGAGATTTACGGACGGAGCGGACATCAGGCTTCGTATTCGTATACCAGAAGTCGGAGGAAGCCGTCAGAAAAGGTCGGAAGTGATGAAGGGGACCGGGATCGGAGGGGAATGCAGAAGTCGCGTCGTTCGAACGTCGCGGTTCAATCGGGGAAATCTAAGAGATCGGGAGGGGATGGGCGTCGCTGAAATTCATTTCCGGCAGAGCGGCCGCGGGACGAGCCACGACGACGCGGTTGCGGCCAGCGTGCTTGGCTTGGTAGAGAGCATCGTCGGCGAACTTGAGTAGCAGGTCGACGCGATCCGTGGTTTCGTCAAAGGCAGCTACGCCGATCGAGGCGGTAAGGGGAGTTGTAGGTCGGCCGTCCCGCTCGGGATGGAAGTCCTGAAGTCGCTGGCGAATCTCTTCCGCCCGAACCGTTGCCTGGCGCAGAGAGCACTCCGGCAGGATGAGCGCAAATTCTTCGCCGCCATAGCGGCAAGCCACATCTTCCGCGCGCACGGAGCGCAGGAGAGTCTGGCCGACCGCAGACAGGACCTTGTCCCCAGCCGAGTGTCCGAATTTGTCGTTATATTGCTTGAAATGATCGAGATCGAGCATAAGGACGGCCAAAGGACGGTGTTTACGGCGGGCGGAATGCAGTTCGCGATCAAGGAACTCCTGCATGTAGCGGCGGTTGTAAAGCCCGGTGAGCGCGTCGCGGACTGCTTCCAGACGTAAAGATTCACGCAAACCGAGATTGGCGATGGAAACGGCGACATGTTCGGCGACGGCCGATGCGAGTTGGCGCCGACGAGCCGAGGCGCCCGAATCGGAATCGAGTTCCGGGTGGGGAGTCAAAGTATCGTCGTTTTGAATCGACAGAATTCCGATGGCGGCCCCGTTGGCGATGAGCGGGATGCAAATCGCAGCGCCATCGCCGAGCAGGTGCGAGCAGCGGGGTGAGGTGAGTCCGCCGGGTTGCGAGTGGGTACATCCCCGGCGCAGCGCCCAGCATTCATCCGGAGCAAAAATCTGCGCCGTCGGGCAGACGCCCCATTCGGCGGCAGAATCCACTCGATTTCCGGAGGCGCTGAGCAGCGCGATGCAGCCGGACGCGCCGGGAAAGAGACGGCGCAAGCGTTCCGGGATCAGGCGAAAAACCTCTTCGCGTGACGCGCAGGCTTGCAGAATACTGCCGAGTTCGCTGATCTGCGTAATTTCGGCGGTTTGACGTTGCGCATTGTCGAGCAACAGGCCGACTTTCTCATTGGAGGCGATCAACTCTTTCTGGGCGGCCTTGCGCTGGGCGATTTCCTGTTGCTGGTGAAATTGCGTAAGGGCCAGGCGGAAGGTGAAGGCCAGAAGGGACGCGACAATGGCCGCATCTGTAAGAACCTCTCCTTGAGTCTGCTTCCAGCGGTCGGTCAGCAGGTTTACACAGGAGAGCATAGCCACCAGAACGAGATTGGTGCCAAGAAAGCTGAAAAAACTGGGAGCCTCCGCTCGTGGAAGATCGGGCGGCCGGGTCCATGTGATCGCGATCAGCCCGGCGGCGAGTTGGGGCACAGCCCATCCTAAATCGAACCAGTTGGCGGCCGTCTCGTTGCGCAGGTAGAGCCAGTCGCCGGTACACGTGGCAATGGCGCAGACGAGCAGGAATAGCGCCAGCCGCAGCAAGAGATTGCGCGTGCCAGGAACACGGGCAAATTGCAGCCGGACGAAGGCTGCGACGAGCAGGAGCAAGCTCTGCAAGTCGCTGAGGCTGATGCTGCGCACGATCTGCGCGTTGGGCAACATGCGGCTGAGTGGGAGAAAAAAGAAAGTGGAATAGATCAGACCCACGACCACCGCGATCTGGAATAGATCGAGGAAGATTTCGGACTTTACCCGGGCGCTGCCGTAGGCGTTTGGGAGAAAGAGCATCATCAGGATGGGAGCGCCGTAGAGGCAATAGAGGAGGGCGCGGGTTGGATCGGACAGGATCGTCTGGTTCCAGAGTGTGTCGTAGGCCTGCAAGACGGTTGGAATGAGCAAGAGAGCCAGGTCGAGGGCGAACAGAAACCAGAAGATGGCCATAACACCACGCGCACGGCGGAACGCAGCCCAAGTGCATCCGAGGGCGAGAATACTTTCCAGAACGAGCATGGATTCGGAGAGTCCGAGTCCCCACCGGTTCATCCCCAGAAATAGAAAGCCTGCCGCCTGGGTAGACATGAAGATCGCAAACAGAAACACCAGGAACCATCCGGGGCGATTGAGAACGCCTTGGGTTTGGCGCGGAAAGCGGCGCAGGTCGAGAGTGAGAGTAGTTGCCATCTGTGAGAGCGGCCTGTTTCGACCTCCAATCTGGGAGATCGGCGCGTGTCGTTGGAAACTCTAGTGTTCGCGGGGGAACCGACGACTATGTTGCGCTTCGCAAAGCGACTGCATGACCTTCGTAATCGCCGACCGGGGTACCGCGTTGCCGGTGTAGGAGGCGAATCCTAGAATCGAGGTGGGAACTCTCTATCCCCTAGACCGCCCATGGCTGAAAATCCGAATCGAGCCGAACTTGCCCGCCGCGTCGAAAAGGCCGAGAAGCTTTTGCAAAAAGGCAAGACGGCTGACGCTTTGGCGGAATACCTGCAAATTCTGGAAGCGGATCCCCAAAACGATAATGTGCGCCAGATGGCGGCGGATTTGTGTCTCTCCTTAAGTAAGGGAGCGCAGGCGGTGCGTCTGCTCGGCGAGTTGTTCGAAAGGCAGGTTGCTGCGACAGATGCAACGCGCGCCAGCCTGACCTATAAGAAGCTGGCCCGCTACACCAACCCCTCGTGGGAACAAAAGGTACGGTTTGGGCAACTGCTGGAACATTCGAACAAGAAACTGGCCATAGGAACCTACGAAAACGCTCTCGAAGACTTGCAAAAGCAAGGCAAGAAAGAAGAGGCGCTGCTCGTCGTCCGGCGCATCGTGGCTCTGGAGCCATCGCAGGCGAATCACTTGCGGGTGGCGGATTTGTCCGCCAATCTGGGCGAGCACGTTATGGCATCCGCTTCGTTTTTGCAATTGGCGGAACTGGCGGAAGCGGCGGGTTCGGACGCCAGCCAATGGTTCGAGCGAGCTTACACAGAGAATCCCTCAGACTCGAAAGCGGCCATCGCCTACGGTAAGAGCTTGCTGACGCGGGGCGAAGCTGGAGCGGCGATCTTCATCTTTGAGCCGCTGGTGCATGCGGGAGACGCTCCGCTCGACCTACGCGACCTGTATGCCCAGGCGCTTCTCCTGGCCGGACGCTGCGTCGACAGCGAACCCTTGATCTGGCAGCTCTTCGAACAGAACCCGGCGCGGATGCATCAGGTCGTCAGCCTGATTGGGAAGATGATCGACTCGGAACTGGACGTGGAAGCGGTGGCGCTCGCTCGAAAACTGGAAGCCTTCCAACGGCGCCGTGGAGAGCGTCGATCGTTTATTACGACCATGCAGGAGTTGTTGGCCTCGCATCGTGTTTCGGCGGATCTGCTGGAATTTTTGGCTGAGTTGTTCAACGCCGCCAACCGCGAAACCGACTACGCCCAGGCGCTCCTGAAGCTGTTTGATCTGTATTGCGCGAAACACGATTATCAGAAGGCGGGGGAGTGCCTGGATCGCGCGGCGGAAGTCGACCCGTACGAGCCTGGGCACCAGAAACGGCTGGAGGCTCTCCGCGGCAAGATTGACGATCAGCGTTTTAACGTCATTGCCTCTCGCTTCACGGCCGTCAAGAAAGAAGAGCAGACCGTAAAGATCGAAGAACCAACGCTGGGAGCGGCCGCCTTGCAGGATCTGATGCTGCAAGCCGAGATCCTGGTGCAGTACGGAATGCGCTCGAAAGCCATCGAGCGCCTGCAGCGCATTCAGGAATTGTTTCCGCGCGAAGAGGAACGGAACCAGGATCTGCAGCGCTTGTATATCGCGGCCGGCATCGAGCCGCAGTATGCGAAGTCCGCATCGGCGGTTGCGCCGGTGGCGATCCCCGTGCCCCCTACGAGCGAGCAGGTCGCCCAATCAGCGTCGGCTACGGCGGCGGCGAACGACGCATCCGATGTCACGAGCCTGACGAAGGTAGCCGAAATCACCCGCAAGCTTTATCACCAGGGAAATGCCGAAGGAGTTCTGAAAACCGCGGCCAACGAAATCGGAGCGAACTGGAAGACGGCACGCTGCATCGCCGCCCTGCGCAAACCGGGACTGCCTCCGTCGAGTGTGCAGGAATATCACAGTGACGGTCTGATTCCGGCAAGCGCCGCAGCGCTGGTGAGCCTGGTCGAAGCCCTCCAGGATCTTGCGGTGGCGCGTGGCACTGTAACTATTGGAGACGCGAAAAACGCAGGCGAGTTGATGGGGGTTCGCCAGGCGATTGAAGAACTGCAGATCGAATCTGTGCTGGCCTTGCCGCTGACCGAGGGCAACGACAGCAACAGTGACCAGATCGGCGTGCTGATTCTGACCCAGAATACGAGCCGGGTCTGGCAGCCTTCCGAGGTGCTCGTGATCCGGACGTTGAGCGACCAGGTTTTGATCGCGCTGAATAATGCCGGGCTGCGGCGGTTGGTAAAAAATCTCTCGGTAACCGACGAAAAGTCGGGTTTGCTCAAGCGCGCTTCTTATCTCGATCTTCTACAAGCCGAGACGCGGCGCGGACTGCAACAGGGAACCACCGTGACCGTATTGCTCATGCAGTTCGGACGCCGCGGCGCTCTGATCAAAGAATATGGCGAGCAGGCCGTCACTGCGGTAATGGAACAGATTGGCCAACTGTTTTCCGCCAACATACGCACGAATGACTTAGCGTTCCGCTATGAAACGACTACCGTCGCGCTGGTGCTCGGCGATACCGGCGAAAAAGAAGCGTTGCTCGCGGTCGAAAAATTGAAGCGCCTGCTGGCGGAAGTGCGGTATCCGGGCAAAGACAAGCCCGTCGAGTTCAACGCCGGTTTAGCGCAGGCGGTGATGCGCCAGCATTTCGATCCGGTGGATATCGTGACCGAGGTCGTCAACCGCGCCGATCACGCTCTCGAACTCGCCGTAGCCCAAGGCGTCGGGAAGATCGTGAGCCAGGCGCCGCAATTTGCGGCATCGGCCGCGGTGGCCTAAGTCGATTTCCCCGCCGAGGCGCCGAGTTCGCCGAGAAAACCTGAGGGCTTCTTTTCAAGCTCGCGAACATCGTCAAGACTTTCAAGTCTCAAGCGCTCGGCGATCCGCGAACGGCGAGCGACTAACGGCCAGCGACTGCTGCTCCTGCTAAACTTTCAATCGACCATGCTGAAACCTGGAGACATTGCCATTGTCAGCGGGGCGCGCACTCCTTTTGGGCGCTACTGCGGAAAAATCAAAGACTACACGGCGCAGGAATTAGGCGCCGTCGCAGCGAAGGCTGCGATCGAGCGGGCGGGAATCGATCCAAAGGAATTCGACCATGCCGTGTTTGGGAATGCGCAGCAGACTTCGGGCGATGCGCTTTATGGAGCACGGCACGTAGCGCTGCGCGCGGGACTGCCGATTGAAACTCCGGCGCTGACGGTAAACCGGCTGTGCGGGTCGGGGATGCAGGCGATTGTCAGCGCGGCACAGATGATCCAGACCGACGAAGCGAAGATGGTGCTCGCAGGCGGCATGGAATCGATGTCGCAGGCGCCGTTTTCGATCCGCGGGCGAGATGGATTTACGCTGGCCCCGGGAGGCAAACTCGAGGATTCGCTGATGGTGGCGCTGCTCGATTCCTATTGCGGGCTGTACATGGCAAACACCGCGGAGTTGTATGGCGAGCAGCAAGGGATCACGCGGCTGGCACAGGATGAGTTTGCGCTGCGCTCGCAGCACAATGCGGACGAAGCTTATAAAGCGGGGCGTGTGCAGGAAGAATTGACTCCAGTTCCGCTGCGGAATTCCAAGGGCGAAGCTACGGGAGAGATGCTGACTGAGGACGATCACCGGCGTCCGCAGACCACGCTGGAGGGATTAGCCAAACTGCGAGCTGCATTCGGCAAGAATGGGACGGTGACGGCGGGCAACGCGAGTGGCATTGTCGATGGGGCTGCAGCGGTGGTAGTGATGTCGCTGGAGCAGGCGCAGAAGCGGAATCTCAGTCCGTTGGGACGGATTGTGAATTGGGGAATTGCGGGTGTCGATCCGAAGATCATGGGAAGCGGTCCGGTTCCGGCAACGAAGATTGCGCTGCACCGCGCTGGACTGACTTTGGATTACATCGATTTGATTGAAGTCAACGAGGCATTTGCGGCGCAGTATCTGGCGGTGGAAAAAGAATTGGGGCTTGATCGCGAAAAAGTGAATGTGAATGGGGGAGCGATTGCGCTGGGACATCCGTTGGGAGCGACGGGGACGCGGCTGGTGATTACTCTGCTGTATGAGTTGCGGCGGCGGAAGAAAAAGTATGGGCTGGCTACGGCGTGTATCGGTGGAGGGCAGGGGATTGCGATGGTGGTGGAAAGCTTTCA
>JBEKPH010000111.1:0-10595 GCA_049520915.1 Terriglobales bacterium | reverse complement strand
GGATTATGCTTCGACAAAACCTTCGTGATCGCCGCCGTCAACGTCGTCTTCCCATGGTCAATGTGACCAATCGTCCCTACGTTGCAGTGCGGCTTATTCCGCTCAAACTTTTCTTTCGCCATAAATCAGCTCTTAGCTCCTAGCTTTTAGCTCAAAACCAAATCTTCTTCGCCGCCATCCGAAACGCTCAACGCCCGTTACCGCGGCGCTGCTTTGCCCTGCGTCTTGGCGATAATTTCATCCGCCACGTGACGCGGCGCCTCTTCATAGCGCGCGAAATGCATCGAGTATTCGGCGCGTCCCTGCGTGCTCGAACGCATATGCGTTGCGTAGCCAAACATTTCCGCCAAGGGGACGATCGCCTTAATAACCTGCGAGCCGGCACGATGCTCCATGCCTTCGATCCGTCCGCGGCGCGAACTCAGATCGCCCATGATCGTTCCGGCGTAATCTTCCGGCGTCACCACTTCCACCGCCATCACCGGCTCCAGCAGCACTGGAGAAGCCTTGCGTGCCGCCTCTTTGAAGGCCATCGATCCGGCAATCTTGAACGCCATTTCGTTCGAATCGACGTCGTGATAGCTGCCGTCGTACAGCGTGGCTTTCACATCGACCATCGGATAGCCCGCGAGGATTCCGCCTTCCAGCGCCTCCCGAATACCTTGATCAATCGGCTTGATGAATTCTTTCGGAACCGACCCGCCCGTTACATCGTTGACGAACTCGTAGCCCACACCCGGCGGTTGAGGGTCGAGATAAATCTTGGCGTGACCATATTGTCCCTTGCCGCCGGTCTGCCGGATGTACTTGCCTTCCGCTTCCGCGTGCTTGCGAATTGTTTCGCGATACGCGACCTGCGGTTTGCCAACATTCGCTTCAACCTTATATTCGCGCATCATGCGGTCGACGATGATTTCGAGATGCAACTCGCCCATGCCGCTGATGATGGTCTGTCCGCTGTCGGGATCGGTATGAACCTTAAAGGTAGGATCTTCCTGCGCCAGTCGCGCCAGCGCCATGCCCATTTTTTCCTGATCGGCCTTCGTCTTCGGCTCAACCGCTACCGAGATGACCGGTACGGCGAACGATATCGACTCGAGCGTAATCGGATGCTTCTCTTCGCAGATGGTGTCGCCCGTGCCAACGTTCTTCAATCCCACAACCGCGCAGATGTCGCCCGCCAGAATTTCCTGAATGTCTTCGCGCTTATTGGCGTGCATCTTGAGCAGGCGGCCAATACGCTCATGCCTCTGCGTGCGCGAGTTCAAAACCGACTCGCCCGACTTGAGTTGTCCGGAATACACGCGGATAAACGTCAACTGGCCGACAAACGGGTCCGCCATAATCTTGAAAGCCAGCGCCGCAAACGGCTCTTTGTCGTCGGCTTTGCGCACGATGGTCGCTCCGTTATCAGGATCAAGGCCATGCGTCTCTTTCGTATCGAGCGGCGAAGGCAGGTAATCGACCACCGCGTCGAGCAGCGGCTGGACACCTTTATTCTTGAACGCCGTTCCCACCACCACCGGAAACAACTTCAGCGCGATCGTCGACTTGCGCAGCGACGCCTTGAGTTCTTCAGCAGAAATCGCTTCGCCTTCCAGAAACTTGTGCAGAATCTCGTCGTCGTTTTCGGCGACGGTTTCGACCAGTTGCGTATGGAACGCCTCGGCCTTTTTCTGCAGATCCGCCGGAATCTCCCCAACCTGATACTCCGCTCCGATCGTGTCGTCTGGCCAGATGATGGACTTCATGGCAATCAGATCCACGACTCCGCGGAATTTGTCTTCTTGTCCGATGGGGATTTGAATGGCGACGGGCTTGGCGCTGAGGCGCTTGCGGAGGGTATCGACGGCGTGCTCGAAATCGGCACCCATCTTGTCAATCTTATTAATGAAGCAAATTCGCGGGACGCCGTACTTGTCGGCCTGGCGCCAGACCTTTTCCGACTGCGGCTGTACTCCGTGAACCGCGTCAAACACCGCAACTGCGCCGTCGAGCACGCGCAGCGAGCGTTCCACCTCGGCCGTAAAGTCCACGTGGCCGGGCGTATCAATAATATTGATGCGAATGTCGTGCCAGGTACAAGTCGTCGCCGCGGACGTAATCGTGATGCCGCGCTCCTGCTCCTGCTCCATCCAGTCCATGATGGCCGTGCCTTCGTGGACCTCGCCGATACGGTGCGTCTTTCCCGTATAAAACAGGATGCGCTCCGTCGTCGTGGTCTTCCCGGCGTCGATGTGGGCCATGATGCCGATGTTCCTGCAGCGTTCTAATGGGACTGTTCTGGGCACGACTCTCTCTATCTCTTTCTGGGCTCTGAAATCCTGCTTTTAGCTGCTTCCTTCTAACCGGTCGTTGTTCTAATTCCGCAAATCGCGAACGACAAACAGCGAACGACGAACGACAGCTCTTCTACCACCGGTAATGCGCGAACGCCTTGTTTGCTTCCGCCATTCTGTGAACGTCTTCCTTCTTTTTGATGGCGGCGCCTTTGCCGTTTGAGGCATCCAGCAATTCGTTCGTCAACTTGTCGATCATTCCCTTTTCGCCGCGGCCGCGCGCATAGCTCACCAGCCAGCGGATCGCAAGCGACGTCCTGCGGTCGGGTCCAACTTCGATCGGAACCTGATAGTTCGCGCCGCCGACGCGCCGCGTCTTCACTTCAAGCAGCGGCTTCGCATTCTCCACCGCCTTCGTGAACAGCTTCAAAGGCTCGTCGCCGCCTTTTTCCTGCAACTTCTCGAGCGACTTATAAAAGATGCCTTCGGCAGTCGATTTCTTTCCCTGCCACATCATCGAGTTGATGAACTTCGTCACCAGATCTGATCCGTAAATCGGATCAGCCTCGACCTTCCGCTTCGGTGTATGACCTTTTCTTGGCATGCTTTTTCAGCTCTCAGCTTCAATTTCTCAGCGCTTCACTGGCGACTGGCCACTGAACACTGGCAACTGCTCTTATGCTTTCTTCGCGCGCTTCGTTCCGTACTTCGAGCGCCCTTGATTCCGGCCCGCTACTCCGGTCGCATCCAGCGTGCCGCGCACAACGTGATAACGCACGCCCGGCAGATCCTTCACGCGGCCGCCGCGGATCAGCACGATCGAGTGCTCCTGCAAATTGTGGCCAACGCCCGGAATGTACGTCGTCACTTCGATTCCATTCGTCAACCGAACACGCGCCACTTTGCGCAGCGCCGAATTCGGCTTCTTCGGCGTCTGGGTATACACGCGCGTACAAACCCCGCGCTTCTGCGGACACGACTGCAGAGCCGGACTCGCGGTCTTATATTTCGTACGCTCGCGGCCGAACTTCACCAGCTGATTAAAAGTAGGCACTCTTTAAACTCCTCAAAGTCGTCGGTCGATAGTCGTTGGTCGTTGGCAAAATACTCGCGAACGATTAACGACCAGCGACGCTCTGCCGCTGAAAGACAGGGCTTACCCCGTCCCCGCTCTGGCACAGGCCTGTAGCGCCCAGCCATACTCTCCCGCCGCAAAACTGGCAGTGAGAATTCGTTCAATTTCCCGCTCAGACTAATCGCCGACGACGGTGACGCCACGCCTTACCCTCAACTTCAGGTTCGGAGGCGCTCCGTTTCGTCTGCTTCCCCTGCATAGCCTCGCGTGTTTCCCAGACTTAACTTCTTACCCTGGGCGCCAAGGTTTTCGCAGGATGTTTCAGCGAGGGCGTTTCCGGCGCTACTTCCAGCCGGACACGTATTTCTTCAAAGCTCAGCCAAAATCTTCCCGGAGCCTGCCGTAGCGCGGGTTGCGCATTTCGACAGGACTGCCGTATACAGGCAAGCCAGACTTAACTCGCGGAACTGTTTGATAATAACAACTACCCTGCACATCGTCAACCGGTCTTCGACGCATCGAAAGATGAGAGTAAAGAAGGTTCAAGGTCTCGGCCTTTTGCGGGAATTTTGGCGCTGTTCTTTGGCAGTTCATGCGGCTGCAAACGGGATCGTCCGCGATCGAGTCCCGAAATTTGAAATCCTGAAACCTTGCGCCATTGGCACCTTACCTTCTACACTGACAGTTTTCCGTTCAACTACATAAGGCTCGCGCCTGCTACCTGCTAAAGAGACGCGAGGAGGATTCATGCATCGTTGCGGTCCCGCAGTCTTATTTTCGTTGGCACTCGCCTTCGTCCTCGCACTCACCGGTTGCCTTGGCAAAAGCAGCGGCACTGCCGGCAACGGAGGCGTGGAAAGCGTCACGTTAAGCCCCAGCACCACCCTATCCATTGATGTGGGCGCCACCCAGGTCTTTAGCGCCGCCGGGAAGAACGCCCAGGGCGGAGCGGTCTTGGGCGTTAATATCCAATATGTTGTCCAAAGCGGGAACCCAGTCGGCTCGGCCCCTCTCTCCGTCGCCAGCAATGGCAATGCCTGTGCCGGCACATGGGACATCAACGTCGCCATTTGCAGCCCCGGAACTCCCGGAATCGCCTACGTCACCGCGGTAATTAACGGCGTGAGCAGCGCGCCCACGACGGTCTACATCCACCAGCACGTCGACAGCATCAAGATCTCGAACGCGGAGAGCCAGCAACCCCAATACAACTGCTTTTCCGCGGGACAGACTTGGATTTACCAGGCCACGGCCTTCAGCAATAACGTGGACATCACCAGTTCGGTTGGCCCGATGAGTTGGTCGTACAGCAACGCTGGAGTCGTCACTCCGCTCCCGTTCGTTCCTACTGGCGATCCCAACACGCTCAACCAGGTGCAGACCACTGCCAAATCCCCCGGCATCACGCAGCTTTTCGCCAGCGCCTCCGGGACTACGAGCACCGCATTCCCCTACACCACCTGCCTCGTCTCCTACATACGCCTGCAAATCGGCGCTCAGGCTGGTGCCGGAAACTCGACCACCGTCAACACCGGCGGATCGATACCCGTTACCGCAACCGTCGTCGACACCTTAGGCTTCGAGTTGAATCCGGCTCCGCTTACGTGGAGCACGACGAATCCAGAAATTGCGGCCTTTAGTTCCCTCACCACGACTACGTCGAACTCCAATAGCGCAACCGCTCGGTCGAATCCTGGCGGCGCTACTCTCTTCGCTTCCTGCTCGCCGCCCTCTTGCAACATCGGAGTTCCCCATAGCGCACCCGTTTACTCGAGCGACGGGACGCTGCCGAACAGTCAGACGCTGGCCTACGGTTCGATCTCGGTGGACGTGACTCTGTCTTCCAACACCAAAGAACCCGTATACACAGCCTGGGCGGCGACAACTGGATGCGCCAGTGCCCCCGGATGCGCCAGTGCGCTGTTCTCCGTGACGACCGGCAACACTGCCCTCGGAGAGATCGTGAGCCTGCCCCGTACGCCGAATTCCATGATGTTCAACCACGCCTCGTCGCCTCGAGTCTATTTCGGCACAGATCAGGGCCTGATGTACGTGGATGTCACCGCCAGCAGCCCATCGGCCACGCTGATTTCGAACTCGACAACTCCATGCAACGTCTCGTTGTGTGGAACCGTGCTCACCATCTCGAACGATGGCAAACAGGTCGTCGTCTCCGATCCGCCTGCATCGCCCACTCCCGGTCAGGTCTACATCTACAACTCCGGAAGCACCGCGGCCCCGATCGACCTTATCTTCTCCGACCCGACCGAAACCGCTACCGCGGCTAGTTTTTCTCCCGACCAGTCCAAGATCTTCATACTGACCAAACTTGGCAATGGCGGCGGCAACATGTACGTCTATTCCACCGTCGACGCGCTCGGCCTGCTCCCGCTTCCCAGTCCCGGAACACAAGTTCTGTTTTCAGCCGATGGAAGTTTTGCCTACGTCCCCAATACGGCAGGCGATATCACCGCCTATTCAACTTGCTCGCAGCCGCCGAATCCCAATCCTTCTCCGGCCAGCGTAGCCATCGGTAGCGTAGCCGCCACAGCTGCGCCGTGGGCTCTTTTTGCGTCTCCCGTGCTTCCGCCCGGCTCCGATGGAATCACGCAGAACTTGATCGCCCTCGAGCCTCCGAACGTCGAGTTCCTGACGGCGACAAACTTTACCCAAACTCAGTTGCCGTACGCGAACCCCTACTTTCAGTGCCAGATTCCCACCCTGCAATCGTTCACCAAAGGTCAGTCCTTCAATCTTGGACAGACGAACACTCCGCTGTACGCGCAGTTGGTGAACGACGCGACCACATTGGTCGTGATCGAGCAGAATGTGCCCGCCGTTCTCCTCTTTGATTTGAGCAGCGGGACCACGACTTCCATCCCGCTATCTCGCGAAGGCTACGGCAGCAGCTATCCGCTCGTCGTTGGCACTCCGCAGCAGGGGATTTCTCCCGCCACCTCCTCGCCAGACGGCAGCCAGGTCTTCGTCGACGCTTGTGATCAGTATGCAAAAGACGGAGTCACCTGCGCAGTCGCCTCCGTGCACGTCGTCTATACCACCAGCCAGGGAACCTTCGGCCAAGGCGACATCGAACAGATTCCCTACGTCAATTCCGCCGAAGACAACAACACAAACATGTGCAACGTCGGAGGAAACGGAACCGCGCCAGTCTGCCTTCCGAATCTGATCGCGATCCGGCCACAGTGAACCTCGGGAGAGCGGAGAATGGATAGGAAAAATCGTATGCAGCCGAAAGCGGTCTTCTGAAGAGGAAAACTGGGGCCACTGGGTGCTGGTTACTGGGTACAGGTTTACCCGACTTCTTTCCCCACGCTATCCAGCACGCCATTGATGAACTGCACCGACTCCGGAGTCGAGAATCTGCGCGCGATTTCCAGCGCCTCATTAATGACCACCGCCCGCGGAGTCGCCGGATAGGCCAGAAACTCCGCGACCGCCCCTCGCAGCACATTCCGATCAACCGTCGCCATGCGCTCCATGCGCCAATGCTGCGTGTGCTTGCCAATCAAGCCGTCGATCTCTGGCATCCGGTCGCTGGCCACGCGAAATAAGTCATCGGCAAAACCGCGGACTTCTTCTTCCACGTTAGTCCGCTCGGCCCAAAACGTCTTTCGGACAAGGTCCGGCGTCTGCTTTCCCATGTCTGCCTGAAAGAGCATTTGCAGAACCAGTTCCCGAGATTTGCGGCGAGTACCCATGCGGTCTTCAGCGATCAGCCGTCAGCCATCAGGAAAACCTGGCTGACACGCGAGGCTGACAACAGTCTACAGGACACTTCATTGCAGAAGAATTGCAGAACTTAAGAGCGAGGTTTGCACATCCGAGAAGCTGTTTTTGCCGTGCCTTTCCTGATGGCTGACGCCTAACGACCGGTATTGCCTTTGCCTTTCCTGATGGCTGATGGCTGACGGCTGACGGCTGTTTTCAGATTCACCATCTCCACCGCCGCCAGCGCCGCCTCGAATCCCTTATTTCCCATCTTCAACCCCGCGCGATCAATCGCCTGCTCCAGGTTCTCGCAGGTCAGCACGCCAAAAGCATGCGGGATTCCGGTTTCTTGCGCCGATTGCCCGATGCCGCGTGTCACTTCGTTTACGATCACATCGTAGTGCGCCGTGTCCCCGCGCAACAGACAACCGATGCAAATAATCGCGTCATATTTCCCAGTCTCGGCGAGCGTGCGAGCAGCCAAAGGAATCTCAAAAGCCCCAGGCACACGAACCAGCGCGATATCCCTTTTCTTCGCGCCCGAGCGCAGCAGCCCGTCGTAAGCACTCAGAAAAAGCCGCTCCGTGATGAACGAATTGAAGCGTGCGACAACAACAGCGAACCGTTTTCCAGAAGCGCTAAGTCCGCCTTCGATAGCAGGAACAGCTGGCTCGGGAGGGCGTTCGATTTTTATTTTTTCTTTCGTTTTTCTCTCCGTTCTCGGCGTCTCGGCGGTGGATTTGCCTTATTTTCCTTTAAACGCCGCCGGCCGCTTTTCCAGAAACGCTGCCGTCCCTTCCTTCTTGTCCTCAGTCGCGCAGCACACTCCAAACAACGCCGCTTCTAGAAAGAGCCCCTCGGCAAGCGGCATCTCCATCCCTTTATTCACCGCCTCCATCGCGTACTGCACTGCCAACGGAGCGTTCGCAATAATCTTCGCCGCGATCGCCTCCGCTCGCGGAATCAACTCGGCCGCCGCGATCACTTCATTCACGAGCCCGATGCGATGCGCTTCCTGCGCCGAAATCACTTCTCCCGCCAGCACCATCTGCATGGCGAGCCCCTTGCCCACCAACCGCGGCAGCCGCTGCGAACCACCGTATCCAGGAATGATTCCGAGTTTCACCTCCGGCTGCCCCAGCTTCGCGTTGTCGCTGGCGAGCCGCATCGTACAAGCGAGCGCCAATTCACATCCGCCACCCAGGGCGAATCCGTTGATACACGCAATCACCGGCTTCCCGAGATTCTCGATCAGGTTGAGCACGTTCTGCCCGCGATGCGCATACTGCTTCGCCGACACCGCATCCTGTTTCGCCAGTTCGCTGATATCAGCGCCAGCCACAAACGCTTTCTCGCCCGAGCCCGTCAGAATCGCCACACGAATCTCCGCATCATTCTTAATGTCATGAAACGCCGCCCGCAACTCTTCCATAGTCGCCATGTTGAGCGCATTCAGCACCTTCGGACGGTTGACCGTAACGTAAGCAATTGCGTTTTTCTTTTCGAGAACAATGTTTTCGTAGTTCATGACTTCCTTCCGCGGACTCGCAACCAGCAAAACCTACCACGGAGACACGGAGGCACGGAGAAAAGAAAACAATGCGTTCGGTTTTCTCCGTGTCCCCGTGGTAGATTCTAGAACTTCCCCGCCACCGGCTTCTCCGGCCTTCCTTCCGCGACCACCCAGAGACCAACCCCCATCAGGGGACACGGGGCGCAGAAAAACAAAACAATGACTTCGGGTTTCTCCGCGTCTCCGCGCTTCCGTGGTAGGTTCTCAGAACTTCCCCGCCACCGGCTTCTCCGGATTCGCATAATCATAAAACCCGCGACCCGATTTCCGCCCATACCATCCCGCCATCACCATCCGCTTCAGCAGCGGAGGAGATGCAAACCGCCGCTCCTTAAACTCGTCATACATCACGTGCGTAATGTAGTAAGTCGTATCGAGCCCGACAAAATCCAGCAAAGTAAACGGCCCCATCGGATAGCCGCACCCCAACTTCATCGCCTGATCGATATCCTCGATCGATCCCACACCCTCTTCATACGCCCGGATCGCATCCAGCAAATACGGCACCAGAAGCCGGTTCACGATGAACCCCGTCTTATCCGAAGTCCGCACCGGAACCTTCCCCAGTTTCATAAATCGCTCCGGCCTCTTCACCGCCGTCAAAAGTTCAGTCACCGAAATCGAAGAAGTATTGGAAGCAAAAATCGCCTCCTTTTTGATTACAGAGTCGATGGCCGCATACATCTTCTTCTTCTCGTCCACATTCTCAATGATGGCCTCAATCACAATGTCGCAATCGGCGAGGTCGGCCTTGTTCGTCGTCCCCGAAAGGCGCGCCCGAATCTCGTCCTTCTGCTGCGGAGTGATCCCGCCCTTCTCAGGACCGCGCTCGGCAAACTTCGCCAGCGACTTCTCAATCCCCACAAACCCCTTGTCGAGATACTTCTGCTCCACTTCAAGCACCGTAACGTCGAACCCCGCGGTAGCGCATACCTGCGCAATGGCCGCCCCCATCAAGCCACAGCCGAGAACACCAACTTTCTTAATTTCCATCTAGCCTCTCGCTCAATTCTCCATCCGATTTTCTACGCCGAATGGCATTACAAGCTCACCGCATGTAAAAGAAGATCATACTGGCGGATTATTTTCCCCGGTTGCCCGGCTCCTAAGATCATTTGCCATATTTATGGCACGCATGGGATAATACCCGCATGAAGCAGGATTCCATTCGCACCACGGTTGATATCCCCGCACCGCTTTATCGTAAGCTGAAAGAGCAAGCGTCCGCGAACGGCCGCTCGGTTCGCGAACTGGTTCTCGCCGGCGTTCGGAGCGTGCTTCTTCAAGGGCAACGCCCACGCCCGAAGCGAGTGCAATTTCCGCTGATTGCCTCCAACGGCCCCAAGGTCGATCTCACCAACGAACAAATCTATGAACACGTTGAATTTCCTTGACTCGAACGTGTGGTTGGCCCTGATTTGGAGCCGCCATGCGCATTCCGAAAAGGCCCGCTCCTGGTTTGACAAAGCCGAGGAAGAACAATTCTTCTTCTGCCGTTTCACCCAGCTCACCGTTCTCCGCTTGCTCACAACGGAATCAGTTCTGGGAAAAGAAACGAAGACCATGTCCGAGGCCTGGGGCCTGTGGGACCGTGTGTGGGCCGACCCCCGCATCGCTTTTCTGCCCGAACCCGACCATCTCGAAAAGGAATTTCGCTCGCGTTCGAAGATTTCGAGCCGATCGCCCAAGCTCTGGGCGGACGCTTACCTTCTCGCTTTCGCAGCCTCCGCAGGTTTGAAGTTCGTCACCTTCGACCGTGCGCTCCAGGCGCGAGGCAACGAAGTGCTGGTCTTATAGACCCCAGACAGCAATCCTACTGAAAGCTTTCCACCACCATCGCAATCCCCTGCCCTCCACCGATACACGCCGTAGCCAGCCCATACTTTTTCTTCCGCCGCCGCAACTCATACAGCAGAGTAATCACCAGCCGCGTCCCCGT
>JBEKPH010000110.1:0-9523 GCA_049520915.1 Terriglobales bacterium | reverse complement strand
ACCCGGGACATGGCGACCGGCATCGAAGCCAGCGGCGCCACGAAGCAGTATGAATTCGGCGACACCCTGAACCTCGATATCACCGCTACGCTCTCCAGCGCGATTCAACGCGAGGGCCTCGGCCTTCCGCTGAACCTCGAATATCGCGACCTTCAGGTCCATCAGTGCGAGTACCAGTCAAGCTGCGCGACCGTCCTGATGCTCGACTGCTCGCATTCCATGATCCTCTATGGCGAAGACCGTTTCACTCCCGCCAAAAAAGTTGCCATGGCTCTGTCGCAACTCATCCGCACGCAATATCCCGGGGACTCGCTCTCCCTCGTCCTCTTCCACGATTCCGCCGAAGAAGTCCCCCTGTCGCAGTTGGCTCGCGTCAAAGTCGGCCCGTATTACACCAACACCCGCGAGGGACTGCGCATGGCGCAGCGCATTTTGCAACGCCAGCGCAAAGACATGAAGCAGATCGTTATGATCACCGACGGCAAGCCCTCCGCCCTCACCCTTGAGGACGGACGAATCTACAAAAACGCCTTCGGCCTCGATCCCCTGGTCGTCAGCCAGACGCTCGAAGAAGTCTCAAAATGTAAACGCGCCGGAGTCCTGATCAACACCTTCATGCTGGCTTCCGACTACGGCTTGGTGCAGTTCGTCCAGAAAGTCACCGAGATGTGCCGCGGCAAAGCCTACTTCACGACACCCTATACCCTCGGCCAATACCTGCTGATGGATTACATGTCGCGGAAAACAAAGACCATCCATTAACCTCGCGTCAACAAAATCGTCCACGTTTGTGAAATCCGCCGAGCAAGTTTCAGCCTTTGCCGCGTTCAAATAGAGATTACAGAAGTAATCCAGACAGTACCGCGCAGGCGCGGGACCGGTGTAAGATCGCTGCAAGATCTTCCGCGCGGAGACATTATGAAACGAACAGCTGCGTTCCTGCTTTTGCTTGTCTTCAGTTTTAGTTTTGCCCTCTCCATGCCCGTCCAGGCTCAACGCATGACCCCTGAACAAAATGCGCGCCAATCGCGCAAGGCAGCGAAGAAGCAGCAAAAGATGTTGAAAAAAATGAATAAGCGCCAGCGCAAAGCCGCCAAGAGAGCCGACAAAGCCGGCCGCAAAGCCGCCAAGAAAGCGAACCGCAGTTACCACGGATAGTTCTTCGATTTATTTCTAAATCAACGGTTGGGCAGAGTTGCCACCTGCCGAGCCTTCAGCAGTTGCTGATCGGCAGTCGCCAGAGTCAAATCAAACACACGGGCTGTAGCCACCAGAAAGCGGTCTGCAGGATCCCGATGGGGGAGTTTTACCCGCGCCGTTTCTTGTGCGACTCGGTAAGTGATCGGAGCTTCCCGCATCGGGATCGCATTCAGTGCATTCGTAATCCAAGACTGCGGATCAGGATGCAGCGTCAGCCGTTGTTTCTGGCCAAGCGTTAGAACTTCCCAGAGCGAGATCGGCGAGAGCCAGAGTTCATTATCAGGATCCTCGAGGGCCGCAATCAGACGACTCGAAAGACGGTCGCGATCAAGAACGCTCCATACCCAGATGTGTGTGTCCAGGAGCAGTTTCATTTACGCAAAGCGTCCCAGTCGTCTTCATCGCTCGCGGGAGACACGATGTCTCCGTTAATTTGACCCGTTTCTGCCAGAGAACCAACCCATTGTTTTCGTTTCTTTGACGACGGTACGACCTCGGCTACCGGTTCTCCGAAGCGCGTGACTAGAACGGTCTTCCCGGTCTTGCGCACGTCCTCCAACACCGATAAACAGGTCGCTTTGAATTTGGAAATGGCAATTTCTTCCATTTTTAGCCTCCGTTTCAAGTCTACTATGGTCAAAGACCATGGTCAAATAGTACTCTCCTTAAACTAATACCGATTCGTCACAAACTCCCGTGACTCTACGCACATTCCTTCCACCACAAACGCGCTAGTCTGATCCCACTCCCAGGACCTCTCCCGGTCCCGTTCCCTCCAGAAAGAGATCGCAATGCGTGTGTCGAAACGCCTGCCCATGGTTGCAGCCATAGTTTTCTCTCTCGGCTGGCTCTTCTTTTCAGCGGCCGCAAACTCCGCCGCACAATCGCCCGACGACTCCATCGCCGCACTCGCTCTCGGCCCGCAATGGAAGCAGCTTTCGCGCCGCTCCGAAATGATCTTCACCGCGACCGTCGTCGCACCGAATGCTCCGTCCGCTGCAAAGCAAATTCCAAAATTACAGCCCGCCGCCATCGACCACATCGCGCCCGCGCAAATCGAAATTCGTTTTCAGGTGGATGAGCCCATCGCCGGCGTCCGACGCGGCCAGATCGTCACCGTTCACGAATGGTCGGGCGCGGCCTCGCGCCATCGTCCGCTCGCTCCCGGCGATCGCATTCTGCTCTTCTTATATCCGCCCAGTCGCTTGGGCCTCACCAGCCCCGTCGCTGGCGCGCGCGGCGTCGTCCCCCTCGACTCCACCGGCCGAACTCTTTCGGCCAACGCGAACTTCCCCGACGACCGATCACCGCCACAATCGCCGCGCACCGGACAATCCGCCGCTGCCCATTGCGGCAGCGTCCTTCAACTAGAGCGCGCCATCCGGAGCGCCCGAAAAGATTAGAGGGCCAGAGGAGCAATCATGCCATCACCAACTCGAACCCTCGTCCTCGCTGCTCTCCTAGCTTGCACTCCAATCGCAGCCCGCGCCGGAGGCCCCGCCTTCGTCGCCGGCGCCGGCTACAATCCCGGAGTCGAGGGCCAGCCCCTCATCTGGGCGAATGGTTCTGTGCAGTACTACACCGATCAGGGAAATCTCAGCCCCATTCTCTCCGGCGCGCAAGCCGACTCCTTCGTAGCAACAGCCTTCAGCACCTGGACTACAACCCCCGGTGTCTCTCTCACCGCATCCCAAGCCGGGCATCTTGCCGAAGACGTCAACGGCAGCAATATCGAAACCGATGGCTTGGGCACCGTCACCGGCCCCGCCGACATCCTCTCCACCACCACCGCAACTCCCATCGGAATCGTCTACGACTACGACGGCACCGTCACCGATGCGCTCTTCGGCGCCGGTGCGGGAAGCTTGGACGATTGCTTCACCAACGCCGTCTACGGTGGACCCGACAACTTCAGTTCCGCGGGAAACATCGCGCACGCACTCGTGGTCATCAATGGAGTCTGCGCCTCTACCAGCACGCAGTTGCCTGACGTCCAATACCGTCTCGTGCGTCTGCTCGGCCGCATTCTCGGTCTGGGATGGTCGCAAGCGAATGTCAACATACAAACCCGGCAGCCGCCGCCAACCGCCGCGGATTTTGCCGGTTTTCCCGTGATGCACTTCACCGACTCGATCTCCTGCGTGCCCATCAGCATCTGCTATCCAAACGCCGCCGTCCCCAAAATGGACGACATGGACGCGCTCGTGCGTCTCTATCCCGCGAGCGCGCAGTCGCAAGCGACCGGAAGAATCTACGGCAGCGTCTACTTCACCGACGCCAGCGGCAATCCGCAGCAACCGATGCAAGGCGTGAACGTCGTCGCTCGTCTGCTGATCAACGGCATCCCTTCCGATCAATACACTGCAACCTCCGTCTCCGGATTCGCCTTCTGCGGCAACGACGGCAACATCGTCGACGGATATCTCGACGCCGACGGCCTTCCCTACAACCGCTGGGGCTCCGATGATCCCGCCCTCGAAGGCTTTTTCGATCTCGGTCAACTGATGATTCCGCTTGGCCAAACCACCACGCAGTACCAACTCAGCATCGAGGCCGTCGACCCGTACTGGTCTCTCGGAGTCGGACCCTACGCCCCATCCCAGGTCACGCCCTCCGGATCGTTCGCCCCCGTCGTCGTCACCATCCAAAACGGATCAAACGTGGAAAGCGACATCCTCATGTTGCAATCGGAAATTGCTCAAACTCATCCCGGCAGCGGCTCGACCGAATCAACTCCGGCCGCGCTTCCGCAGGATGGCGCCTGGGGTTCCTGGCTCTCCGGATACGGCAGCGTCGATTTCTTTCAGTTCGCGGCGCAAGCCAATCGCACCGCATCCGTCTCCGTAACTGCCTTTGACGAAACCGGTCAGCCAACCGAAACGAAATTGTCGCCGGTCATCGGCATTTGGCAATTGAGCGATCAGAGCGGAGATCCCGCGCCCGCCTTAACCCCGTCAGCCTTCAACACTCCGACTTGGGGCCTCAGCCGTCTCGACGCCCAATTCAACGAAACCGACACCTATCGTCTGGCAATCGCCGATTTCCGCGGCGATGGACGTCCCGACTACTTCTATCAAGCCACGTTGCTGTATTCCGATTCGGTTACGCCAGCCCGCATCGGCCTCACCGGAGGTGTAGCCACACTGCAGGGAACTGGATTCGATCCAGCCCTGCAAGTCAGCGTGAATGGCGCTAATATCAGCACACTCTCCGCATCCGCCAATCAAATCTTGGTCAACCTACCCTCTGCCACGATCGACGGCACAGCAACGATCCAAGTTACCGACCTGGTGAGCGGAGGTTTTTCGCAGATGATTGGCGCGCTCTCCTACGGAGCGCTCTCCACCGACACTTTGTTGCTCTTGCAGGGCACAGAATCGGCGACGCCCGTCGGATCTCCCGGCGCCAATCCCATTCGCGTGCGCGCCGTTGCCGCCGACGGAATCACACCGGTAGCTGGCGCCACCGTTGCCTGGAGCGGTACGAACGGATTGACTTTCTCTGTATGCGGAGGCGCGCTCACCTGTTCGGTGCTGAGCGATGGCGCAGGGGAGTCTTTCAGTTGGGTCACTCCCGCCACGGTCGGGCAGAGCCTCGTCACCATCTCTCTGGCCCCGCTAGCTTACTCGCCGCCGCAATCCCAAATCGCCAGCGTGGTTGGAACCGAAACGGCTACCGACCTCGGCGCGGTCATGCCCACGCGCTGGATCGCGCAAGGTGCAACCGTCGCTCTGCCCCTTACCGTCGTGGCACTCGATCTCGGCGTGCCGCAAGCGAATGTTGTCATCAATTTCGCCGTTACGAAAGGCGCTGCATCCCTCTCGTCAAGCAGCGCAACCACCAACGGCTTCGGATTCGCCTCGATCACTGCCACTCTCGCGAATCAGAACACCACCGTGCAAGTCAGCGCCTGCGTCGCGCCCAACAACAAGCCCTGTCAGATATTCACCCTGTATTCCACCGCGCCCACCCTTTGGGCTCTCGAAACCGTCGCCGGCGCCTCCCAAGCCGTCTCCACCGGGCAAACGTTTCAGCCCCTGACGGTGCGCGTCACCGACGGATCCACCGCCGCGAATCCCGTGATCGGAGTCAACATCGCCTTCAGCACCACGCTCGCTCGCGTAAATGCTGGCCAAGGCGGGCAGGGAGGCGAAACCTTAGGCGGCGGCACAACCACGCCCGTCATCCTCGGATCATCCCAGGCTCAAGTCGCGACCGATCAGAATGGTCTCGCGTCCATCGTTCCCTCCGCTCAAAACGTCGGCCCGTGCGACGTCTTCATCTCCGTATCCGCCGGAGCATCAAACACGCAGTACCAGCTGGAAAATCTGGCGGCAATCGTTTCCGGGTCGCCGAAAAAACAAGCCGCCCCCGTCCCATCCGCATCACCCAACATCTATTTTTCTCCCACGACGCCGACGACACCCATCACCCCTGAAGCCGTGTTCGCGATCCCGCA
Source organism: Terriglobales bacterium (assembly GCA_049520915.1). Taxonomy (GTDB): domain Bacteria; phylum Acidobacteriota; class Terriglobia; order Terriglobales; family Acidobacteriaceae; genus Acidiflorens. The sequence goes on along the minus strand of JBEKPH010000110.1, from coordinate 3,864 downwards.
AGGCATTTCCAGCGCCCAGCCCTGCCCAGATCCCCACGACGCCGTTTGCCCCACGTCCCCGTCCGACGACAGTTCCATCCCCCAAGAATCCTCGTCGCCGACCGTCCCGAAAAATAGCAACGATTCAGTGTTGCCCGATGTCGCGAAGAAGCCAGTCCGCCGAAAACCTCCAAAGGAAACGACACCATCAGAAACCGCATCAGTCCCAGCATCCGGTCCTCGTGCCCGCGAAGCCGGAACGAAATCGTCCTCAACCATCGGGCCGCCCGCTGACAAACGCAGCTGCCGCCGCCTGGCCGAAGATGCTCCGCTGTTTTAGCCGCGCGACATCTGCCCCGCGTTCTGACTACTTGGCCGCTCCGCCAGTCCCAGTCTTGGTTCCGGTCCCAGTCCCAGTCCAACGATCAACCCAATCGTTCACCGTCTTATACCAAAGCTGCGAATTCTGCGGCTTCAGCACCCAGTGCCCTTCGTCCGGAAAGTAGAGCATCTTCGAAGGCACGCCCATCACCTGCAACGTGTCGAACAGTTGAAAGCCTTCGCTCACATCGAGCCGGTAGTCGAGCTGTCCGTGGATGACCAGCGTCGGCGTCTTGAAATTTTTAGCCGAATTTCGCGGAGACCACTTTTCATACATCTCCGGATTCGTATACGGGGTCCCCTTGAACTCCCAATTATTGAACCAGAGTTCTTCGGTCGTTCCCCAGGCCGAGGCAGTATTGAACATGCCGTCATGCGACACGATGCACTTGAAGCGATCCGTATGCCCAAGCGCCCAGTTCGCCATGTATCCGCCATAACTGGCGCCCAGCGCGCACTCTCGATCCTTATCGATAAACGGATAAGTCTTCTCCGCGTAGTCCAGCCCCTTCATCAAATCTTCAAACGGAGCCCCGCCCCAATCCCCATTGATCTCGTCAATAAATTTCTGCCCGTACCCAGGCGACCCGTGAAAGTTGATCATGATGACGACATATCCACTAGCCGCAAACAGCTCAGCATTCCAGCGATAGCTCCACATATCGCCCATAGGAGACTCCGGCCCCCCATGAATGATGAACTTCAGCGGATATTTCCTCGAGGCATCAAGGTTCGGCGGCTTGACGAGGAAGCCCTCTACCTTGTCGCCGAATGCGCCAGTAAACCAAAAAGGTTCGATCGGAGACATGGCGACTTGGGATAGAAGGGGCCGGTTTGGATCTGCATAAAGTTCTCCATACCCTTCGGACACGCTGCAGGGTTTATCTGTGCCGCAGAGTGCGTGAATATCGTGAGGTGCCATGGTCCCGCTCTTGAGAACCCACAATTCCTGTCGTAGGATTCGAGTAGGATTCTCTAGGGACATCTGGGTGAACCACAGCGTCTTGCCGTCCGGACTGACCGCGAGATCATCGTTGAATCCGGGAATCAGCTCATCGATCTTAACGTTCGTCTGATGCGCCGTGATGTTGGAGCTTTTGTCTCCGATAATCTCAGTTCCAAAACTTATCGAGTAAACCGGCGACGTGCCCTTATCCTCCGCCGCGAAATAGACCCGCGAAGAATCCGGTGCCCACGCGTATGTTCCCACCCACTTGTCGAAGCTCTCCGTGAGATTCTTCTTCTCCCCCGTCTTTCTGTCGTACAGCATCAGCCGAAACCGGTCGCTCTCATACCCCGGACGCTGTTGCGCGCGATACGCAATGTACTTGCCATCGGGCGAATAGAGCGGAGTCGAGTCGCTCGCAGGATTGCCGGCAGTGATGTTCTTGGTTTGGGCCAGCACCTGAGCGGGCGAGTCGCCCGCTCCCACACTGACCGGAACGATCCACAGATCGTTGTTCGTCGACGTGGCTTCGACCTTGTCGTGGTTCGATGTGTAGCAAACTTCCTGCCCGTCCGGCGAGAACGAATAGTTGTCCTGTCCACCTAGCGAGAACACAGGCGCATCGTAATCGCCGGGCGTGAGGTCGATATATCGCCGTGTGGTAAGCCCCGCGACCGCAGTCGGCGGAACTAAGGGAGGAGCTTCGGTCACGAAGAGATGGCTGCGCGTGCCGCGTTTGTAGGCGTTCCAGTGGCGATAGAGCAGATGATCGAAGATGATCGCTTTGACCTTCGAATCCTCAACTTCCTTGCGCTTCTTTTCATTGCATTCGGGTTCTCCCGCGGGCGCGCCGTCGCACTCCGGATAGACGTCAGAAGTGAACAGAATGTTCTTGCCATCGGGCGACCAAAGCTCGCCGTCCGCTTCGGTCGCGATGTGAGTCAACTCATGCACTCCGGTGACAGTCCCCGCTGATCCATCGAAGTCGGCAATCCAGACTTGTGAACTCGAATCCTTATTCGAGATAAACGCAAACCGCTTCGCATCCGGAGCCCAGCGCGGACGATCGCCATCTTGATCGGTAATCAGCACGCGCTCCGGTCCGCCCGCCAGCGGCACGATCCAGATATGCGAGGTCTTCTTGTTCGCCGCCAGATCGACATCGACTGCTGCAAACAAGACCCACTTCCCATCCGGAGAAGGTACCGGCTCCCCCACGCGCTTAAGCTTCATCAGGTCTTCAAAGGTGAAGGGACGCTTCGTCTGCGAGAACGCAGGCAGAGACGAGAAGAGCGAGGAGAGAAAGAAGAGCATGACGAAAAGAAATGGGAAACGGCGCATGACGACCTCCGCGGAACAAAAGAGTGTAGCACTGAGCTATGCGTCCGCTGCTACGTGAGCTCTTCCAGCATCGCGGTCATCTCCGACTGCGCATGCATGTTCCCGGTGCGAACGGCCGACGAGATCCCATCGACCAGCCAGCGCTTCGCTTCGTCCACGCGGCTGGCCGTCGCCAGCGTCTGCGCGGCCATGAAGTAACCTGGCGTGTAATCGGGATTCTTTTCGACGAGCGTCTTAAATTCCTGAAGCGCCGGTTCGATCTGTCCGGACTTCGCATACTCCATCGCCAGCCCGTAGCGGGCAAACGAATCCGTCGGATTCGCGGTCAGAATCTCCGTCAACATGGCAATACGATCCATAGAAGAAGCTCTCAGCTCTCAGTTGTCAGCTCTCAGTGAAACACTCGCGCCTGATTAACGTCGGGCGTCCTGAAGTTCGAAGCCTCTGCAATCTGACCTCGAACCTCTGCAATGCATCAACTGTGACGCCGCTCACTCCATTCATATCATGCCAGGCGTTACAATGGCTTTCTTCGAGGATTCAACTTGGCGTGCCCATTTTTTGTGCCGCTCGAAATCGTCAACGACGGCTCCTGGCCCCATCCGTCGCGCCTGCCTCTAGGAGCAGGATGGACAGGGAACTGTCGCGCATCTGGCGATGAAATCGCCGCGACCGAAACGCACCTCCGCGAATTCTGTAACCTCGGTTACGCAACGGCTTGCCCTCATCTTCCGCAACACCACGATTGGGATGCAGTGCGCTTCTCCATCGCGCACGCCACTCGCGACGAACTGGCTCTGCACTTCATTTGCGAACGAGCCCACGCACCTATCGAATTTGGACAATTAATCTACGATCTGCGCAAAGAGACCTGGCGCGAGGATCACGCCGACCCGCGCGTGAAAACGCTAGCGAGCCGGTATGTCGAGAGCTATCGCATGCGGCAGACCGCTGCTCCCATGTGAAAACGCACTCGCAGTCGCAGGCGCGCCCAGGATTGTGCACTTAACCAAGGCTCGAAAAACGAATTGCGAACGACCAAAGGCGAACGACGATTAGCAACAGATGACCGATAACGACACCAAGAACGACAAATTCACCCGTCCCCGGCCGGTGCGCGAATCGATTTCCGAAATGACGGAAATCGTTCTGCCGAACGACGCGAACCCGCTGAATGCGCTTCTGGGCGGACGCCTCATGCACTGGATCGATCTCGC
>JBEKPH010000109.1:0-9572 GCA_049520915.1 Terriglobales bacterium | reverse complement strand
GGCGACTATGACGCTCCCGTGATGCATCTGGCGCCCTGGGACGAGAAACTTGCCATTCAGGAGGGCGCGCTGCACGTCTGCGGCGAGGGATGCGCTCAGAAACTGCAATCTCAGTTTATGGGTAACGTGATGGAGAACCGTCCACGGCGCACGAGCGGCGCTTAGTTAGTGCAACCGCACCGTGAATGAAGAGAAAATTAGAAGTTGTAGTTCCGAGCTAACTGGCTGGCTGGTGGCTGCATCCCACTTGGCAAGCGTGATTTTGCCAACGCGTTTCTAAATTGTTCCTTCAGGATGGTTTGCATGAGTATCCGTGCTGCTGCTTGGATTGTGTTGCTGGCGGGTGTCGCCACAGCACAATCGACGCTCGCGCCCGATCCCACAGCGCCTGCGGTGGAGTCGGAGAAGCCCACGTTGACGATTCCCGCGGGCACAAGAATTCCGCTCTCGCTGAAGCAGTCGATTTCGACCAAAAACGCTAAGACTGGAGATCCGGTTTATGCGGAGACTGCATTTCCTTTTGCCGTGAATGATCGCGTGGTAGTTCCGGCAGGCACTTACATTCAGGGAAAAATTGAGCGCGCGCAACGTGGCGGCCATGTGAAAGGGCGAGCCGAGGTGCTGATTCACTTTACCTCGATGATTTATCCGAACGGATATACCGTGCTTTTGGGTGGCTCGATTGAAAACACGCCGGGCTCCGACAACACCTCGATGAAGGATTCGGAGGGCACGATTCAGCACGATAGCGATGCCGGGCGCAAGGCGAAAGCCGCGGCTGAGGGCGCAACGACTGGTGGCATCATCGGTGCTGTAACGAATGGCGGCAAGGGCGCTGGCATCGGGGCGGGCGTCGGCGGAGTCGCCGGCCTGGCGATTGCGATGCTCTCGCGTGGCTCCGACATCAAGTTGGAACCGGGGACTTCGATCGAGATGGAAATCCAGCGCGAAGTCACAGTGGATGCGAGCAGGATCACCTCGCGAAAAGAAGTGGTTGTTCGTAGCGAATAAGTTCTGCGACTCAGTTCCGCGTACGAATGGCCCTCGCGCCCGCCTGATCTGGCGTCTTGCACTACTTCAAAACAAACATCGCATTGACGTGCGCCGTTACGGTCACATTTTGTGGCGAGAATTCTTCCGTTGGAGCGACATTCCCCGCCATCGCCATGGGCGCGGCTCGACCACGCATCGGGGCGAAGACGCGAACGTTCTCGAAAGTATCGACCGAAGCATAAGACAGTTCGCCGAGCGTTCGGCCGCTCGCCGTCGCCAGAGATTGCGCGGACGCCCGGACGCGCCGGTAGGCGTCAGCGACGGCTTTACCCTTGGCGTCTTCGGTCGAGTCGAGCGTGTAACTGAGCGACTGGCTTTCCCCGACGCTGGCGTCGGCAAGCTGTTGCGTGACCGCTCCTATCTTGGAGAAATCTTTCAGCTTTAAGCTGACGCTGGTTGTGACTTGGTAGCCAATCACACGGTGCTTGGGATTTTTCCAGTCGTATTGGGGATTCACTGAGAAGAAACCGACCTCGGCTGTCTTTGGATCGATGCCGTTGGAGCGCAATACCTGACGCGTGGCCTCCGCTTGTTTGGAAGCCTGATCGTAGGCGTCTTTCGCGCTCTCAGCCTGGGCCGAGATGTTGAACTGGATGAGCGCTGTGTCGGGCGCGGTTTCAAACTTACCGTCCGCTCCGGCGAAGATCGTGTTTGGGATGGGATTGGGCGCGGCGTTTTGCGCTTGCGAGAAAGTGCTGAGGACAACCGCCGCACAAACGGTCAGCAACCTGCTTTTCATAGCGTTTCTCCTAAAGGCTTACGAGCATTATCCGACCGCAGGCGCTCGCACACACATTTTTTTCGACGTGTTCTGGGTCGGCTCGATTTGTGTCCGTACCTCACCTATAGAAGGAACGCAATCAGATTGCGGAGTTGCGTTTGAAGGCGATATGAATAGAAGAAAATACCGCTAGAACCGGCTCGTTCGGTGGCTAACCGGTCTGCCCTGCCAGATGCGAATCAGGCGCATACTGGCGGGCACCGGTTCCGATCCCGCGGCAGGAGGAACGCAGTCGTCGGGACCGTTGGACACTTCACTTCTTGGGTTGGATGTAATGCGAGGTCAAAAACGATGCCCGCTTATAATTTCGGGAAAGGAGTAATGGGCGAGTTAATGTCTTCGCGCAGGTCTTCCCAGATGTTGTCGGGCATTTCGAGGAACACCTTCACGATGCTGGGATCGAACTGGCGACCGGCCCAAAGTTCGATTTCCTTACGGGCAGCCTCAATACTTTGTGCCTTGCGGTAGATGCGATCGGACCGGATGGCATCCAGAGTGTCGGCAATTGCGAAAATCCTCGCCCCCAGTGGGATTTCTTCGCCTTTCAGTCCGCGAGGATAGCCGAGCCCGTCATAGCGCTCCTGATGGGCGTAGACAATCTCGGCAGCCTCCGCCAGAAAAGGAATGCGGGAGACGATCATGTACCCCCGATAGCAATGCTCTTTCATGATGTCCATCTCGGCGTCGGTGAGTTTGCCAGGCTTGTTCAGAATGTCGTCCGGAATGGCCATCTTGCCGATATCGTGGAGAAACGCCCCGCGCGCGATGACTCGAATCTCTTCTTTGGGCAGCCCCATTTTGCGGGCAATCGCGATGGTGTACGCGGTGACACGCTTGGAATGATGCTGGGTGTCAGCATCTTTGAGGTCGAGAGCGTCTCCTAAGGCTTCGAGAGTGATGTCGTAGGATTCTTCCAATTTCGAGAGGGCCGTCTTCCACTGCTGGGTTCGCGCCGCTACGAGTGCCTCAAGGTTGGTGCGATAGGCATCGTTTTCGCGCTTAAGGCGTCGGTTTTCGAGCGCGCGGCGGACGGTGGCGAGCAGTTGTTCGCGCTCGAAAGGCTTCAGCAAGTAGTCGTAGGCGCCGTTCCGCAAGGCCTGGAGCGCGACCTGAATATCGTGGACCGCCGTCACCATCACGACGGGCATGTCGGGGTAGCGCTCTTTCGAGCGCTCCAGGAGGGCAATGCCGTCCATTTCGGCCATCATGAGATCGGAAAGAACGAGATCGAATTCGTCGCCAGACTCAAGAATCGACAGGGCTTCCACGCCGCTCGCTGCCTGGCGCGTCTGAAAATGGGCGCCAGCAAGCATGGAAGAAACAATCTCGCGGATTGTCTCCTCATCGTCTACTACGAGGATGCGATCGTTAGGCATTGTGCTGAGGAATGTATCGCTTATTTTAGGCCACAACTTCACATTCCGAAAGTAACCACCCGAAGACCGAAATGCGGCCTTGACTGTGGCAACGCGTGATATTTAAAAAGCTGGGTGTTTTTGCGCCTATTTGTCCCTTTTAGGGTTTGCGCGCTTCTCTATGAATTCTGCCCTGCTACTGGGAAAGTCGATTGGCCTCTTCGCGCTGCCATGGCTCACGGCGCGCGAAACCGCCGCCCTGATCGTGGTGGTTGTCAGTCTGTTGTTCTTCCGGGTTTTTCGCGAACGCTGCTTGCTGGTATGGGGAGCGGGTTGGTTCGCCTACTGTGCCTTCCTCTGGTTGACGCCGGGCAGCATGACCAGCGGCGAGGCGACCGTCGGCCTGCTTCATCTGCCATTAAGAACGATGGCCGCCATCGCGCAGGCCGATTTTGTGCTGGCGGTGACTTTGTTCGCCGTGGCGGCGCTGATTTCCGCGCACGCCGAGCGCATTTTGCCTTATGTAATCGCCTTCTCGTGGGTGGTGCTGGTGGGCGCTGCCATGCACCCTCTTTACTTCCCAGATTCGAAGGGCATCGGACTGGGGCTGGATATCGCTTGCCGGCTGATTGCCGCCGCGGCTGCGTTCGAACTTCTGCGCTATCGCCTGGGCCGCATCGGGATCGGAACTGTGCTCTTTGGCATCGGCCTGCTGACCCTGAACCTCAATTGGTCTCCGATCACCAGCCAGATTCCGAGCCAGGGTTATTTACTGGCCGAATTGCTTTTTGCCGCCAGCCTACTGCTCGTCGTGCTCGATGATTCGCGGTTGCGTACCAGGCGGCTCGCGGTATTGAACGAACTGGCCGTCACCATCGCGCGCAGCCAAAATCACGGCCCAATGATGCAGACCGCTCTCGAAAAACTCAAAGCCGTCGTGGGCGCGAGAGCTGCCTGGTTCCTGCTGATGGATGGTGGACAACTGGTTGCCACCCAACACGTCGGCCTCTCCGGCGATTTTCTGAGAGCACTGAGCGCGGCTGGAGGCAACGAGACACAAACCCGCATCCTGCAAGAAAACCACGCCGCCGTGATGCAAAGCTCCGAACTGTCGGAACCCGAGCGCGTGCAACTTGCGAAGCAGGGAATCCGGCATACCGTACTGCTGCCTGTGCAGGGCAAGAAGTCGACGGTCGGCATGTTGGCGCTCGGCTGCTCGGGCAGTTCGCGTCACACCCGCGAAGAACTGGATTTCCTCGAAACTGTGGCACAGTCACTCGGCATTGCGGTCGAGAATCTTCGTTTGCTCGAGCAGGTGCTGCGCTCGCAGCGGCAGTGGATGAACACCTTCGATTCCATCCAGGATCTGATTCTGGCGCATGACGCGGACTTCCACATTCTCAAGACCAACCAGGCCCTGCTGCAGCGGCTGGAGAAAGCTCCCGCGGACGTGTTGGGCAATCTTTGTAAAGAGGTTCTGCCGCAGAGTCGCCACTGGAGCGGTTGCCCCTATTGCGAACGCGGGATGGGCCTGACCGACGGAGTCGATCTCTGTTTCGGCGGCCAGTCGGTGGTTTCGACGTCGTCCTATGCGGAGCAGGGAAGCCAGCTCAAGGGGACGATCCACGTGGTGCACGACACTACCGCGCGCCAGATGGCCGAAGAGAAATATCGCATGCTCTTTGAGCAGGCGCAGGAAGGCGTGTTTGTCGCCACCCTCGATGGCGACTTGCTCGACTGCAACGACGCCTTCGTCACCATGCTCGGTTACGGCAGCCGCGACGAGTTGATGGCTCTCGACATGGGCAGCGTCCTGAACCCGATCTCCGAGGAGCGCGAAGCTTTTCGCCAGGAAATTGAGGCGCACAACTACGTGCGCAACTTCGAAATTACCGTGCGCCGCAAGGATGGCACCATCCTGGTGGTGGCGCAGAGTTGCTTTGCTACCCGCGATCAGAACGGGCGCATCGAACGCTATCAAGGTTTCGTCCTCGACATCACCGAGAAAAAACGCTCGGAAGACGAGATGCGCCGTCGCAATCGCGAGTTGAATGCACTCAATGCGATGGCGGTGATCGCTACGCAATCCTTTGACCTCGACGAAATTTTGAACCTGACCCTGCGCCAGGTGATCTCACTTTTCGGGGCCGAGACTGGCTCCGTTTATCTCGCCGCCGAGCCCGAGGGTACTTTCCGACGGCGCGCCGGCTGGGGCCCTCGCAGTGAAGCGCGTGTTCGCATGTCTGAAGTGGTATTTCCGGATGGATTTGGCGATCTCGTCATGCGCTCACGAGCCGAGGTCGTCACCCAGGATTTCACCCCGCATCTGCCGCCCGCAGTGGTCGAGTTTGTTTGCGCCGACCGTTTGCCCTACTGGATCTGGGTCGTCCTCTGGAGCAAGGACAAACCCATCGGCATCATGGGGATTGCCAGCAAAGAAGATCGTCACTATTCGAGCAATGACGAGAATCTGCTGGTCGCGATCAGCCGGCAACTGGCAACCACCATCGAAAAGGTACAGCTGTACGAAGAAACCTGCCGGGCCTACGAAGACCTGCGCCGCACCCAGGAACAACTTCTACAGAGCGAGAAGATGTCAGCGGTCGGCCAGTTGATTTCCGGTGTCGCTCACGAGTTGAACAACCCACTGACGGCGATCCTCGGTTACGCGCAGTTGCTGGAAGGCGCTGGCCTGGATCATCGCTCCGCCGACTATGTGCGCAAGCTCTTCAAGCAGGCGCAGCGCACGCACCGGGTCGTCCAGAATCTTCTGTCGTTCGCGCGTCAACGCAAGCCGCAGAAGCAGGAAGTGGATTTGCTCAAGACTCTGGAAGAGTCGCTTACGCTGCGTGAGTACGATTTACGGGTCAACAACGTATCGCTGGAACGCGATATTCCGGAAGACATTCCTTCCGTGCTCGGCGATCCACATCAGTTGGAGCAGGTCTTCCTGAACGTGATCAACAACGCGCTCGATGCCATGGTCGAAAGTAGCGGTAGCGGCGTCCTGAAAGTCCGCGTCTTCACCAAGGACGCCTACGTTTGTGTTGAGTTCGACGACAGCGGCCCTGGCATCAAGGATCCCAGCCGTATTTTCGATCCTTTCTACACCACCAAATCGGTGGGCAAGGGAACAGGCCTCGGCCTAAGCATCTGTTACGGCATCGTCAAAGAACATGGTGGAGAAATCATCGCCCGCAATCGTGACGAGGGCGGCGCCACCATTGAAGTCCGTTTATTGGCTAGCGAGAAACCGGCATTGCCCGAAACCACCGCTCCCACACGCCGTGAGTCGTTGCTTGCCGGCCGCGTGATGCTGGTGGAAGATGAAGAGGCGGTGCTCGAGTTCGAACGCGATGTTCTGGTCGGCGCGGGAGCTGACGTCACCACGTCGATGAGCGTTGAGGACACGCAGGCGAAACTGCTGGCCGCTTCATTCGATGTTGTCGTGATGAACGGACGAATGCCGGGCGGATCGAGCGCGCGCGAAATCTACGAATGGATTGCCAAGAACTGCCCCGGCCTTGAAAAAGGCCTGCTGCTGACGTTCTCGACGGTGACCGACGCGCAGACTCGAACTTTCCTGCAGGAGCAGGGAGTGCCCTCGCTCGCTAAGCCATTTGAAGTCGCCGACCTGATCAGCCACGTGCGTACGCTCAGCCAAAGGGAAGGACACACTCCCTCGAAAACATCGGACAAGAACCCGGACAAGAAGGACGAGGATAAAGTTTCTTTGGCTAGCGCGGGAAACTAAGAGAAGTTGCGATTCTGAAGTTTAGAATCGGGATCTGAGTCCGACCGAGAACCATTGCCGGTTTACGGTTCGCAAATTCCAAAACCACAAATCACAAATTCATTCCTACTTTTTTACGATGGGATTGTACCCGTCGCTGATCAGCCGCGCCCGCATCGACTCCGCGTCCTTTAGTTCGCCGTATGGCCCCACCTGCACGTGATAGAACTTGTCGATGGCGGGATTGTTGGAGCTAAACGCGGGATACTGCTTTTTCTTCAAAGCGTCCACCAGCGACTCGGCATCTTCCTGGCGGCTGACTGCGGCAACTTGCACGAAGTAGTTTCCATTCGCGGGAGCGGCGGTCGCGGTCCCTGGACTCGCCGATCCTCCCCCTGTTGACCCTGCACCCGATGACCCTGTACTGCCAGTATCTGCGGACGCAGGGCTCGACGCGATTTGTGTTCCTGGCGCGCCAGTTGAAGCAGCGTGCGCCTCCGGAATGGCTGGCGTAAGTCCGGTGTCGGCGGTTTTCTCGCCAACCGCTTTGTAAAATCCAAAGTCGCTGGTTTGGCTTGACGGTTGCGTCCCATTGTTCTTTGCGGCCGAAGGTCGAACGATGGCCGAGGGAGAAAATGTCGAGGTGCCCAGCAGGCTACCTGTACCGGACCCCGCCGTTTTCCGTCCCAGTGAGAAACCGACGGCAAAGAAAAAGGCGCAAATCAGCACTAAGCCAAAAAAAATTGCCAGCATCCGTCCCGTGCCGAGCGTGATTTCCGTGTCCTGCTCCATCGTCGGCATGCGATTAACTCGGACCTCCCTCTGAAACTGAAACCCTTGTTCGCGTCATATCTCTCTATGCGCGGTATGTCGCTGTTGGGCGCAGCCGCTTGTCCCAGTATGCTTTCATTAGCCCTGCGGGTTTCCCGCCGGCGCCGCCGGAGTCTTCCCGCCTCCCAGTAAATGCTGCATGCCTGAGAAGAAATCGATCGGCACCGGAAACACGACAGTCGTATTTTTCTCTACGCCGATCTCCGTCAACGTCTGGAGATAGCGCAACTGTATGCTGGCGGGTTCGGACGACAGCAAATGGGCGGCATCCACCAGTCGCTGCGCGGCAGAAAACTCGCCCTCGGCGTGGATGATCTTCGACCGTTTTTCGCGCTCCGCTTCCGCTTGCTTCGCCATCGCCCGCAACATCGATTCCGGCATGTCGACCTGCTTCACCTCGACATTCGCCACTTTCACTCCCCATGGCGCGGTGTGCGTGTCGAGAATGCTCTGCAGGCGCAGATTGATCTTGTCGCGATGCGCCAGCAGTTCGTCGAGTTCCTGTTCGCCGAGCACCGAGCGCAACGTTGTCTGCGCAAACTGAGAAGTCTGGTAAGCGTAATTCGAAACCTCAACCACGGCCTTGTTGGGATCGATCACGCGCAGGAAAATAACCGCATTCACCTTCAGGGTTACGTTGTCGCGGGTGATGATGTCCTGCGGAGGAACCTCCAGCGCTTCCTGACGAAGAGAAATTCGCACCATGCGGTCGATCGGGCTGAACACTAGAATTACGCCGGGGCCTTTGGCCTGTCCCATTAGGCGTCCCAGGCGGAAGATGACCCCGCGCTCGTATTCGGCCAGAATCTTGATCGAACTCAGAAAGTAGATAACGACAATCACAACAGCAATGGCGATCACCGGAAACCCGAGATCCATAATGCCTCCAACAACTCGTGAGAAGAGTATGAGCGGATTGTAGCGCACGCGATGCCTTCGAACGAGAGATTGGGAGTGAGAAGCTTGATGCGAGGGACTGAGCGAGAATCGGGATTGAACACGAACGGAGGACCGGAGGTTCCCTCATTACATGTCAGAAATATGTAAAAAGTTTCGCGAGCACCGCGGAAAGTCACCTACGGAGCCGCAATCGATGCTATAACCGTCGGATGCTGGAAGGCTGGACTCGGCGCTGGACTGGGCAAGTCGCCGATTTCAGCGCTTGGAATACTGGGGCGCGGGCCGATGCACAGAATTGAACGTGGAGTTGGATCGGATGGTCACAGTTCGCAACAGGGATTTACAAAATGTGGAGGGTACTCGTGATTCATAGGTCGAAGGTCAGTCTCCGGATTCTGTCAGCGATGGTTTTCTCTTTCAGCTTCGTACTAGCGATCGCGGGGCACATTTCGAGCGGACCTCATGTTTCTTATGCCGCTGGCAACGGGGAGAAAAGTGCCAAAAAAGGCCATAAGGTGCTGTATGGCTTTGACACCGCCTATATCAATCTTGCGGTGACCGCGAAGATCAATCCGAGGACTGGGGGATTCGCGTCGTTCACGGTAGGAGCCGTTCCTTTCTTCCCCAACAGCCCGGCGGTGGCAGTGAATGGGAGCTATTTATACATTTCCAATAGCTTCATAAAAGGCATAGCCAACAACGGCTCGCAAATATTCGGCTACTCGATCGACTCCAGCGACGGCACTCTGACGGCGCTTCCGGGATCGCCTTTCTTCAAGTTCAAACCTCCCATTTCGATTCAGGGACTGGCGCCGACGCCGGATGGACGATTTCTTTATGGCGCCGACGCCAGCGGCCACATTTATGCGTTTAAGGTGGACAGCCAGACCGGCATTCCCAAACAAATTTCCGGTTCGCC
>JBEKPH010000108.1:0-16142 GCA_049520915.1 Terriglobales bacterium | reverse complement strand
GCCCGCTCCATCGCGGCCTTCGGGTAGAAGTCCATGTTTCCCATGGTCTCCTACCCTCGCCGCCCGCAAAGCGGACATATCACTTGCTATCTCAACCGGACATATCATGTGCTACCGACACCTTTTTCCACCCCTCGCGCCATTCCCTTCCCGATCTGTTATCTTCGTCCGGTTGAGCTCTCCAGCGATATCGTACGGATGCCTGCTGGCTTCCGTGGCCCAGATTGAGGACCCGAATGGTTGACTCCGCTCTCATTGCTCCTGCTCGACCGAAACCGACCCCCCTCTACCGCTGGACCGTCCTGCTCTTCGTCAGCGTCGCCATGGGCGGGAACTATTACATCTACGACAGCATCAACCCTCTGGAACGCGTTTTTATCGACAAACTGGGCTTCTCGGCCACCGCCTTCGGCTGGCTCAACTCGTCCTATAGCGTTGCGGCCGTCTTAACGTTGCTGATCGGCGGGATCGTCATTGACCGTATTGGCACCAAAAAGGCCATTACGTTTTTCGGCGTCATCTGCCTCCTTGGCGCCGCGCTCACGGCCGCCCGCGGGACACCGACTGTCATGATCGCCGGGCGCACGGTTCTCGGCCTCGGCGCCGAATCGATGATTGTTGCCGTGACCACCGTCCTCGCAAAGTGGTTCAAAGGCAAAGAACTTAGCTTCGCCTTCGGAATCAACCTTCTTATCGCTCGGCTCGCTTCGGTGGCGGCTGACAATTCTCCAACCTGGGCGAACAAGGTCTTTTACCCCGGTGGGCCGAACGGCGAACCAAGTTGGCAGGGTCCGTTATTGATCGCCGTCGGCGCTGGAGTCCTGGCGGTCTTCTGCTCGGTGGTTTACTGGCTGCTCGAGAGTCACGCCGAAGCGCACTACGAACTCGGGCAGGCCGGATCGATCGATAAGCTGGAATTTGGCCAGATCTTCCGTTTCAATGCTTCCTACTGGCTTGTGGTCGGTCTCTGTTTCACCTTCTATTCGGCGATCTTTCCCTTCCGGACCTTTGCCATCGATTTCTTCACCAACAAGATTCTGGCCGTCCACGGCGGCGTCAGTGCCTCCGAAGCCATACGAGTGCTGGCCCATGAACGAGCGGGATTCTTCAATAGTCTGCTTCCTCTCTCGGCCATGATTGCCACGCCGCTCTTCGGTTTGCTCGCTGACAAGATCGGCAAGCGAGCGTTTCTCATGATGTTCGGCTCGATCTTGCTCATGCCGGTTTATCTCCTGATGGGCTACACCGATGTCTCGTTGTACGTCCCGGTCTGCATGATGGGCATCGCGTTTTCGCTGATCCCGGCCGTCATGTGGCCGTCCGTCGCCTACATCGTCGACCAGAACCGACTGGGGACGGCCTACGCCCTCATGACTCTCATCCAACAGATCGGGTTTTTCATCTTGAATCTGCTCATCGGCAAGGCCAACGACTATAGCCACGCTGGACTCGACAACCCCGGAGGCTACGGTCTCGGGATGTGGATCTTCTCCATCCTCGGTTTCGTCGGGCTTACCTTTGCGATTTTGCTGCGGATTCGCGAAACTGGGCCGAAGGGTCACGGCTTGGAAACGATCACGACCAAGGGATAGCCGAAAGCGGCGCTCCATTTTTCTGGAGAATAAATAGAGAAAATCTGATTTCTGGAATACCTAACCGCGAAAGAAGCCGTAAGTGGTTACGAAAGTGAACTTCGTGATGAATTAGTCGGCGATTTGGTTGGCGAATACACTCCAATAGCTACGCTTTTTGGTATTCTGGCAACTAAGAAAATGGTCGAGTGTGCTTTCGGGATTCCTCGGCAAATTTGTACAACGAAAAGAGTTCGAAGCCGCATCTCAAGCAGTAGCGGCCGGAAAAGGCGACTTGACCGACCAGAAACAGCGCATCACCGAAGCAGAAGCAATCGAGCAGGCGAAGCAGGGTCACGAACCAGCTTTCGAGATCTTGTACAACCTGCATAAACGCCGCGTGTACTCGCTATGTTTGCGGATGGTCTCCAATCCCGCGCAGGCCGAAGATCTGGCCCAGGAAGCTTTTCTTCAGCTATTCCGCAAGATCGGTACCTTCCGCGGCGAATCTGCCTTCTCCACCTGGCTGCACCGCATGACGGTCAATGTCGTGCTGATGCAACTCCGCAAAAAGGGCCTGCCGGTGGTCTCGCTCGAAGAGACGCTGGAGGCCGACGACGAGTCGCCGCGCAAAGAGTTCGGCACCAAGGATCTGAAATTGACGGGCTCCATCGACCGGTTGCAACTGCAACGCGCCATCGACAAGCTACCGCCCGGCTACAGAACGGTTTTTGTATTGCATGACGTTGAAGGGTTTGAGCACAACGAAATTGCCGAAATGGTAGGGTGCTCGATTGGCAACAGTAAATCGCAGCTCCACAAAGCACGATTGAAGCTGCGAGATTTTTTGAAGTTCATGAGAGCCGAAAAGGCCAAGACAGGGTAACGGTAGTCGCGGTATTGGGGGAGGGTTGGGCTATGACGTGTTCCGATGTACAACAACTTCTGCCGGAGTTGCTCGACGGCGCTCCGGACGCTGCGTTCCAGGCTGCCTTTGACAGTCACGTTGAAACTTGTCCCGATTGTGCCGGCTTGGTTTCGGACCTGAAGCTGATCACGAGCCAGGCGCACGATCTCGCCGAAACGGACGAACCACCGACCCGGGTCTGGGTCAACATCGCTGCCCAGTTGCGCGCTGAAGGGTTAATCCGGGAAGAGGAAACGGCTCCCGGCCCAGTCCTCGTTCCGTCTTCCCCTCGGCGTCGTTGGAGCGCCTGGTGGCTGGCGCCCGTCGCCGCCGCTTTGTTGGCCGCTGGCTCTTACGTGGTCAGTCACAAGTCCGCTCAACCGATCGCCCAGAATGTGCCTCCGCCGCAACCCGTACAGTCGGCACCAATGCAGTCGGCGCCAGTGGAGTCGGCAAAGACCGATATCCCTACACCGAGTTCTACCTCGGTGGTGGCTTCTTCCAGAGTTGCCGAACAAGGTCCGCAGGAGGTTGCGACCAAATCGGGTCACTCAGCTTCTGCGCCTCCGCGCGTAGTATCCGCTCCCTCCAGCAAGGAAGATCAACAATTTCTAAGCATGGTCTCCACGTTGGCCCCTTCATCCCGTGCCACCTACGAAAATCAGCTTCAGGTTGTGAACGCCGATATCCAGGAAACCCAGGCGTATGTAGACCAGAATCCAGGCGACGCGGACGCGCGCCAGCATCTGATGGATGCCTATCAGCAAAAAGCACTTCTTTACCAGATTGCCATGGATCGTATTCAATAGCCGTATTCAATAGCGAAGAGCGGGCCGGCATTCCCGGCCCCAGGGGCAGAGTTTTATGGCGGGTCAGCAGGGCGCAGGTCTTCTCGAAACGCGGATTCACAGCACCATTGTCGTAACCCTCGTCGTGGCAACCTGCCTCGCCTCGGCCGCTCTTGCCGAGACCAAAAAGGAATATCGCTTTACCGTCGGTCCCAACGCCAACATCTCCGTCGACACGCAATACGGCGGCATTTCCGTCCATCCCGGCAGCAGCACAGAAGTTGTAGTCACCGCTATTCTGAAGTCCGACAGCGTCGAAGTCGACCAGCAGCAGAATGGCAACCGCATCGAAATCGCCTCCCATCTACTTCAGGGAGCGACCGAAAAAACCGGGCAAGTCAATTACGAACTCCTCATTCCCGCCGACGCCACCCTCAGTCTCCACTCCTCAACCGGTCCACTCTCGGCTGATCATCTCCAGGGAGATATGACCTTGGAAGGAACGGACGCCGCCGTAAACATCAGCAACGTCGAAAATGGTCACGTCCACGTGCGCACCATGCGCGGACCGATCACCCTCACCAACGTACGCAACGGCCACGTGGAGATCGCCTCCATCAGCGGCAACATGCAAATGAAAGCAGTCACCGGACCCGTCGTGCAGGCAAACTCTGGCAGCGGCAAGATCTCTTACGACGGCGATTTCGGCTTGAGCGGCGACTATAGATTCACCACCCACTCCGGCGATATCGAAGCCCTCGTCCCGCAAGATGTTTCCGCCGATTTCCGGGCGCATTCCATGGTGGGCCGCGTCCAGCACGACTTCCCTCTTCAATCCAAGCATTCCCGCTTCCCCGTGGAATTGGGCCGTTCCTTCTTCGGCAGCGCCGGCAAAGCCGCCTCCGAGGTCGTCCTGCGCTCCTTCAGCGGTAGAATCCGCCTCAAGCAACATTGATCCGCCCGTGCAAGCGCGCGCTATCTTTCTCGTAGGATTCATGGCTTCCGGCAAGAGCACCGTCGGCCCGGAACTGGCACGCCGCCTCAGTTGGGACTTCGTCGACCTGGACACACGAATCGAGTCGCGCGAGCAGCAAACCGTCCCTGAGATCTTTCGCCACCGCGGAGAATCCGGCTTTCGCCTCGCCGAAACCAACACCCTTCGCGATCTGCTCGCCGAGTCCCTGCCACGCCCCAGCGTCGTCGCGCTCGGCGGAGGCGCTTTCGTTCAGCCGCAGAATCGCGAACTCCTGCGCGACTGGCCTACGGTTTTTCTCCATGCCGCCTGCGACGAACTCTGGCAACGCAGCCTTACTGACGGCATTGAGCGCCCGCTCCGCGGCGACCCCGATCAATTTGCCCAACTCTACGCAGAACGCCTTCCCTTGTACCGGGAAGCCCGCATCACCGTCGATACCACCGGCAAATCCGTGGCTTCGATCTGCGTGGACATCGAAAGCTCCCTGTTACTTTAGGGGAACTCCAAACGAACCCAATCTGCCATTCATCTGCATTTCCACTAACATAGGGACAGCGTTCGCGGGAAACCCAGGGTCTTACCTAGATTTGCGGCAAAGAATTGAAAAAGAGTTAACAACAGGAGAAGCACTGTGAAGTCGTCTTATCGTCTGCTCGCTTGCACATTGGCGCTGTTCTGTTCGATCGCAGTCGCGGCTGCTCCCATGCCTAAGGATAAAGACAAAGAAAAAGAGCATGAGGGGAAACTCGTCGACTCCGGCTCGTTTGGCATCTTCCAGAACGGCCATCGCGTCGGTACCGAAACATTTTCCATCTACCAGACCGGCGGCGGCAGCGTCATCAACTCCGAGTTCAAAACGGAGAACACTCCACCTGATCTCCAATCCTCGGAATTGCAGCTTGCGTCCAACGGCGACATCAAGCGCTACGAATGGAAAGAAGTCAGCCCCGACAAAGCGCAATCCAGCGTCATACCCAATGCCGACTTCCTGACCCAAAAGTGGAGCACCGGCCCCGACGACAAAGATCACGAACAGCCTTACCTGCTGTCCGTCTCGACCTCGATTCTCGACGACTACTTCTTCATCCAGCGTGAACTTCTGGCTTGGAAGTACGTTGCCATGGCCTGTAAACAGGACAAGGGACTCGTACAGTGCCCACAGAAACAGCACGTCAAGTTCGCCACTATGAATCCGCATCAGCACTCCTCGGCGTCGATCGAAGTTGAGTCGCTCGGCGTGGAAAAAGTAATGTTCAAGGGAGCCCAGGTGGATCTGAACCATGTCCAGCTGAAAAGTGAAGCCGGCAGCTGGCAAATCTGGCTCGACGATCACTGGAAGGTGATGCGAATGTCCGTTGGGGGAGAGAATACCGAAGTGGTGCGGGATTAGTTCTCGAGTAAAAAGAATTCCCCGCCATTCGCTACTGTCTTTGCGGATTCGATCGATATCTAAAGATGACATCTAAAGATATTGCTGCGGTACGATAGCCTAAGCCAGGCGACGGTTTTGAAACTGCACCTGAGATAACTCTTGACGATTCTCGATTCACGCACCTCGCGCGTAATACTCACGGCTCTCCTTTTCGCCTTGACCCTGGGATTCCTCTACGCGGCGCGCCGTACTCTCATCCTCTTCCTTTTCGCCATCCTCTTCGCCTACCTGATCAACCCCGCAGTCGGGCGACTGGAAAAGATCGTCCGCAGCCGTGTTTGGGCGATCACCATCATTTATCTGCTGCTTCTGCTTGGCCTGAGCGTGTTCGGATTTCTCGTTGGCCCCAGGATCGCGCGTCAGAGCGCCCGCCTCGGCGAATCGCTGCCCGGCCTGATGGACAAAGCCAGCACCGGCCAGCTTTCGGGCCAGATTGGCCAACTCACAGCGCGCATCGGCAATGAGCACGGCTGGAGCGCCGATACTCAAAAGCGGATCCTCAGTTTCTTGCTCAGCCGCCGCCAAGACCTACAGCAACTCGCCCAACGCATCGGGGTTCGCGCTGCCGAGTCGGCCCAGGAAGTCTGGGTCCTCTTCCTCGTCCCCATTCTCGCCATCTTCTTCCTGCGGGATGGCGGCAACTTTCACGAAGTGCTGCTCTCTCTCGTCCAATCGCGCACGCAGCGCGAGTTTCTTCAGGATGTGCTTCACGATCTCAACCAGATGCTTGCCCAGTTCATCCGCGCCCAATTGACCCTGGCCGCCTTATCCCTCATCGTCTACACCTCAATTCTTGGCGCCATGCGCGTCCCTTACGCGCTGATGCTGGGTACCGCGGGTGGTGCGCTCGAGTTCGTTCCCGGATTACGTCATCTCTCCCCGCATCATGGGCGTCAGCGTCGAATTGCATCCTCTCGCCGCCTTGTTCGGAATTCTCGCCGGCGGAGAAATCGCCGGAATCCTTGGCGTCTATCTTTCCATCCCAGTCATGGCCAGCCTGCGCATCGTCTGGCGGCGCTGGCGTATCTACGCCGAAAAACGCAAGTTCGGACCGCTTAACGAATATTCCTTCCCGCCAGAATTAGGCCGCGGAAGAAGCTAGCTGCGCAGTATCAAGGCGTTTTAGAACGCTGCGCACCTTGCGTTTCAACTGCCGTCCGTTTCGAGCCGCAACCCGACTCGCCCCTGTATCAACGCCGACATCCCTTTCAAAATTTCACTGGTATAAAATCGAATTTACCGACTTATAAGAACAATCGAAATATTTCTACCTAATTTATGTCGAACAAACTATCTGTAGGAATTCTCGGTGCCACCGGCATCGTTGGCCAGCGCTTTATCCAGATGCTGGAGCATCACCCCTGGTTCGAAGTCTCATGGATGGCTGCCTCGGACCGTTCGGAGGGCCGTCCCTATGCCGAGGCTGCGCGCTGGCGTCTCAAAACCGCCATTCCCGCCAACATTGCCAAGATGACGGTTGCGCCTGCCAAGCCCGAAGATGCGCCCAAGATTATTTTCGCCGCGCTCGACTCCGGCATCGCCCGCGAACTCGAACCGCAATTTGCCGACGCTGGCTGCGCGGTCGTCTCGAACTCCAGCGCTTTGCGCATGCAGCAGGACGTGCCGCTGGTGATTCCCGAAGTCAATGGCGATCACGTCCAGTTGATTGAGAGGCAATCGTGGCGCAAAAAATCAAAGGGCTACGTCGTCACCAATCCCAACTGTTCGGCGATCGGACTTGTGCTCGCTCTTGCTCCGTTGCATCGCGCTTTTACGCTCGAAGCCGTGACCGCCGTTACCATGCAAGCCGTCAGCGGCGCAGGCTATCCCGGCGTGGCGTCGCTCGATATTCTTGGAAACGTCATTCCTTACATCGCGAGCGAAGAAGAAAAGATGGAAGAGGAGACGCAGAAACTCCTCGGCGTTCTCAGAGACTCGCACATCGAGCCCGCTCCCTTCGTCATGAGCGCGCAGTGCAATCGCGTTGCTGTCGAGGACGGACACACCGAATCGATCGCCATTCGCCTCAAGCAGAAGGCAAGTAAAGAAGAGATCATCGCCGCCTGGAATGATTTCCGCGCCGAACCCCAAAAGCTCAAACTGCCCAGCGCTCCCGCACAGCCAGTTCTGTACATGACCGCGCCCGATCATCCGCAACCCCGCTTCGACGTCGATCTCGGAGCCGGCATGACCACCGCCGTCGGACGCCTCCGCAAATGCAACGTCCTCGACTGGAAATTTACCGTCCTCTCGCACAACACCATTCGCGGTGCCGCCGGTGCTGCCCTGCTCAATGCGGAACTTCTCAAAGCGAAGGGATATTTCGGGTGAGGACACAATCCACCACGGAGACACGGAGACGCGGAGAAAAGCCAAAGCAGGTTTGTCGACTTTTTAGGTTTTGCCGAGTCTTGTTGCGAGTTTCCAAGAGTTACGAAAGCAATCCCTTGATTTTGTCTTTCTCCGTGCCTCCGTGTCTCCGTGGTAGGTTTTCCGCGGGCAGCAAGGAGCCCCTCCGCCCATGATCGTCATGAAGTTTGGCGGAACCTCCGTCCAAGACGCGAAGGCCATCGAGCGCGTCGCCCACATCGTCCAGGGACGACTCGCCGATCGTCCAGTGGTGGTCGTCAGCGCCATGGCCAAGGTCACCGATTCCCTGCTTGCCATGGGCAAAGCCGCGGGCAGCGGCGATCGCAAAACCGCTCTCAAAATGGCACGCTCCCTGCGCGAGCGTCACTACGATACTGCCGGAGAATTGCTCGGCACGGCGCTCTTCACCGAATTTCACGGCGACCTCGGCGCCGACTTTGAAGATCTCGATGAGCTTCTCCGCGGCATCGGAGCCGTCGGAGAAATCACTCCACGCACCTACGATTACGTCGCGTCGTTCGGCGAAGTTCTCTCCAGCAAAATCGTCGCCGCCGCCTTCACCGCCCGCGGATTGCCTGGCGCCCACGTCGACTCGCGCCAATGTCTGCTCACCGACAGCGCCTACACCCGCGCCGTTCCGCAGTACGAAGAGACCAACGAACGGCTCCGCAAGAGAGTCCAGCCGCTCATTGATGCCGGCAAAGTTCCCGTGATGGGTGGCTTCATCGGCGCCAATAGTTCAGGCATCACCACCACCATCGGACGCGGAGGCTCTGATTTTTCCGCCGCCATTTTTGGCGCCGGCCTTCACGCCGAGCGCATCGAGATCTGGACCGACGTCGATGGCATGATGACCACCGACCCGCGCATCGTTCCCACCGCGCGCCGCATTAAGGTCATCAGTTTCGATGAGGCCGCCGAACTCGCTTACTTTGGCGCTAAAGTCCTGCACCCCGCAACCGTTCTGCCCGCGATCCAGCAAAATATTCCCGTCTACGTTCTCAATTCGCTCAACCCGACTTGCGAAGGAACCAAGGTCACGGCTCGCGCTCCGCGCTGCACCAATATTTTTAAGGCCATCGCGCTCAAGAAAAAAATCACTCTGGTCGAAGTCGCGGCTCCGCGCCGTTTGCTCGTTCGCGGATATCTGAAGTCGATCTTCGAGGCCTTCGATCATCACGAAGTGGCCGTCGACGTCGTTTCCACTTCCGAGGTCAGCGTCTCCGTGACTGCCGAGACCAACGAATCCATTCCCGCGCTGGCCGCCGATCTCGCCAAACTCGCCGACGTAAAATATGAAGGCCGCAAAGCCATCGTCTGTCTGGTGGGTGAAAACTTGCGCGACCGGCCAGGAATCGCCGCCAAGGTCTTCGGCATCTTAGAAGACGTGAAGATTCGCATGATCTCGCAAGGCGCTTCTGAAATTAACTTGACGTTTGTGATTGAAGAAGACGACGCGGCCGAAGTTGTCCGCCGCTTGCATCACGCATTCTTCGCCGAAGTCGATCCCGAAGTTTTCGCGTAATCTCATTTTCACCGCCGAGACGCCGAGAGCGCCGAGAAAAAATAAACAAGAAAGTAACAAGTTGTTTTTTGGATTTTCTCGGCGCTCTCTGCGTCTCGGCGGTAAAAGGTTCCTTCTATGAATCTCCTAATTCTCGGCCGCGGCAAAACTGGCTCTGCAGTAGCGGAGGTCGCGCACGCTCGCCGTCACCACGTCCGCGTCCTCGCTTCCTCCGATAATCCGGGATCGTCGGCTCTGACCGCCACTTCGCTTGACAGCACCGATGTGGTCATCGACTTCACCACTCCCGCTGCGGTTGTCGCCAACGTTGAAGCTTGCATACGCGCGAAAAAGAGCGTCGTCATCGGAACCACCGGTTGGTACGACCAGCTGCCGCGTCTGCAAGAGATGGTCGTCGCCGCGAACACTGGCCTCGTCTACGGTTCCAACTTTTCCATCGGCGTGAACCTGTTTTTCGAGATCGCCGCCGCCGCCGGAGCCGCCCTAAAATTCGATTACTCGGGGCAGATCTTCGAGCGCCATCACGAGCACAAGAAAGACGCTCCCTCCGGCACGGCCCTCACCATTCAAAAGATCGTGCGCGAGTCTTCCGGCGATCCGCCCGCGCGCGAGCTCGAGATCGTCTCCTTCCGCGAAGGCGATGCTGTCGGCATGCACGAACTGGTCTTCAACTCCCCGGCCGATCGAATCTACCTCTGCCACGATGCCAAGTCCCGCCAGGGATTCGCCGAAGGCGCCGTCCGCGCCGCCGAATGGCTAGCCACGAAGAAAGGCTTCTTCGATTTCCGTGACGTCTGGCGTGACCTCTAACGTTCGCTAAATTGCCGTTAGGTTTTCCTTCGTGAACCTTCGTGTCCTCCGTGGTAAAGGGTTTTCTCGCTGTGGATCGCTGCTAAAAGTTGTCAAGCCCCCAGACTCTCGATTTCCCCCGTAACCCGCTCCATTCAAAGCCAAAATAAAGTTGGAGATCTTGTCGGTACACCCCCCCTCGAATTGATAAAATAGTATTAGAGAATAAAAACAAAAACGCGAGACTCTGGCCTTCGCTCCCCGGTGCCGAATCAAATGGTTTTGAGTTTACCGCAGGATAACTACATAGTTAACGGGGCGCTCCAAAAGCTCACGCTTTGTCCCCTAACTCCTTATTTTGGAATATTTTGCCTCTAAGTCCTCTAAACTCAAAGATCTAGCGGGAGACCACCCGCTAACCCGCTGAATCTAAAAGATCACACAATAAAAATTATCAAGTTCAGCCGATACTCGTAACACAGTACACATTATCTATATAGTTCATAGCGCTGAACCGAGATCCCAATCAGGCTGTCGTCCCGAATGCCTCCACCTCTGCAATCGCACCTCGAACCTCTGACCTCGTCCCGAGCACCACGCTAGCCAAATGCAAGCCTCTGCCGGAAGAGTTATTCTTGCATCATGCAACTCCGAGGATGTGGCACTGCTCTCGTCACCCCGTTCACCCAGGACGGCGCGGTCGACGAAAGAGCTCTACGAAATCTAGTCAACTGGCAGGTCGAATCCGGAATCGACTTCCTGGTTCCGTGCGGCACCACGGGCGAGACGCCTACGCTCACTCACGACGAGTGGCTGCGCGTTATCGACCTCACCATCGAAGTGGTTGCGGGACGCGTGCCGATCGTTGCCGGCGCTACGTCTAATTCGACGCAAGAGGCGGTCGCGAAAGCCAAAGAAGTGGCCGCGCGCCCCGGCGTGAATGCGATCCTCACGGCTTCTCCTTACTACAACAAGCCGACGCAAGAGGGCCAATACCGGCACTTCCGCGCCATCGCCGAAGCGGTCGACAAGCCCATCATTCTTTACAACGTTCCAGGACGCACCTCGACCAATCTCGAACCCGCGACCCTCGCCCGTTTGACCGAGGTTCCAAATATCGCTGGCGTCAAGGAAGCCAGCGGCAACATGACGCAGATTGCCGAGGTGTTGAACCTCGTG
Organism: Terriglobales bacterium; assembly: GCA_049520915.1. Taxonomy (GTDB): domain Bacteria; phylum Acidobacteriota; class Terriglobia; order Terriglobales; family Acidobacteriaceae; genus Acidiflorens. The sequence continues at coordinate 4,605 of JBEKPH010000108.1, read as the reverse complement.
CCCGACACTTTCCTTGTACTCTCCGGCGATGACGCCGTGACTTTGCCCGTAATCGCACTCGGTGGAGTCGGAGTGATCTCCGTCGTCTCCAACGAGATTCCCCGCGAGATGTCTGAGATGACGCGCGCCGCGCTCAACAACGATTGGGCCGCGGCCCGCGCCCTGCAGCGCAAGTATCTCCCCCTGATGCAGGGCAATTTCATCGAGTCGAGTCCGCTTCCGGTGAAGGCCGTGCTCGCGATGATGGGCAAGATCGAAGAAGTCTATCGCCTGCCCTTGCTGCCCATGCGCCGCGACACCCGCTCCAAGATCCAGAAGATCGCTACCGACGCCGGATTAATCAGTCGCCCCACCGCTGCGCCCACCGCGACCGAATTCTATGTCTACGAGAACTGGGCAGCAGGCCCGCACAAAGCCATGTTGCACCGCGCCTCCTGCGGACAATGCAACTCCGGCAAAGGGCGCCCCACCGGACACGATCCCAATCACTCGCGCTGGCACGGCCCCTACGCGAATACAGCCGACGCCCGCGCCGCCACGCACGAGATGCCGGGAGTCCTCATTCGCAGCGAATGCAAGTGCGTCGCATAGATGCTGCGATAGCGCTTTGCTTTTCGCGGCTCGCTTCCGGCTCGATCCTCTAGCTTCTAGCTCTTGGCGTTTTGAATCACCTTATGGCAAATACTCTGTCCGCGTTGAAATCGGCGATTGAACGGCTCTCAGCCACTAAGACGATCGGCAGCGCGGACGAAGCGCGTCCCATCTTTTTCGATTTCCGCTCGGCGCTCACACGCGGCGAAGTTCGCGCCGCTGAGAAGATCGATGGACGCTGGGTGGTTAATGCCTGGGTGAAGCAAGGCATTCTGCTCGGCTTCCGTCTCGGCGAACTGCAGCAAATGTCCGACGGCGACGTCCTCTCTTTCATCGACAAAGACACCTTCCCTGCCCGGCGTCTCACCGTCGCCGACCGGGTCCGCCTCGTCCCGGGCGGTTCGTCGATCCGCGAAGGAGCGTATGTTGCGCCCAGCGTCATCTGCATGCCTCCCATGTTCATCAACGTAGGAGCCTATGTCGATGAAGGTTCGATGATCGATTCCCATGCGCTCGTCGGCTCCTGCGCGCAAATCGGCAAACGAGTCCACCTCAGCGCCGCGGCGCAAGTCGGAGGCGTACTCGAGCCCATCAACGCCGCTCCTGTCATCGTCGAAGATGACGTGCTGATCGGTGGCAATTGCGGAGTCTACGAAGGCACCCTAGTCGGCGCTCGCGCCGTCTTAGGCGCTGGCACAATTCTGACCCGATCGACGCCGCTCTACGACCTAGTCCGGGGCGAGGTCTATCGCGCGTCAGCGGAAGAACCGCTGAAAGTGCCCGAGGATGCCGTCGTCGTCCCCGGCTCCCGCGCCGTCAAGAAAGGCAAAGGCATCTCCGACGAGTGGAACCTGTCTCTGTACACGCCCGTAATCGTGAAGTATCGCGACGACAAAACCGAACGCGGGATCGAGTTGGAAGACTGGCTGCGCTAAGGGAGCGTCGCATGCTTTGCACAGGCCACGAACCACGTTGACAGTGCTCGGTCGCGCTCTTACACTCCAAGCATGGAAGTTCGACTCGACCCAGACTTACAATCCAAACTCAGCCGCATCGCCGCCGCGCGTGGGAGTGACGCGGAAGTACTGGCCCGAGAAGCGATCGAACGCTTTGTTGACTACGACGATTGGTTTATCCGCGAAGTGGAAAAGGGTTTGGCCTCCGCCGACCGCGGCGCACTGTTGACCCATGAGCAGGTTGGTACGCGCCTTGAACGTCTGCTGTCCGCCAAGCAATCGCGCTCGTAATGGAACTTCGTTGGACAGAAGAAGCCGCTACCGACCTTGAACACATCACCGATTACCTATTCGAAAAGACTCCCGCACATGCGCTAGAGCTGGTGCGCGCGATCTACAACGCTCCGGTTGCCCTGCTGAGTTTCCCCTTCCGTGGCCGCATGGGCAAGAAGCAGGGAACGCGAGAACTCGTGCTTGCTCCGCTGCCGTACCTCATGGTCTACCGCATCAGCGGCGACGTAATTCACGTTGCTCGTATCCTTCACGGAGCGCAGAACTGGCCTTAAGACGGCAACATCGATGATCGGGCATCTGGAAGTCCCAGATGTTCCGCCGCAAGCCGTTTCCGCATCTCCAAATGCTTGCCGCGAAAATGTGCCCTAGCTCGTCTGCCCCAGGCGCGCACGAAGTAATAGTTGAGCGCACATCCGATGGCCGAACTGGCGATCGGAATCAGCCGCCCGGCCCACTTCTCGACCACATCCGAGCCCGCTTGCACGGCGATTCTCTGAATCACTTTCGGAACAAACTTGTTCACCACTTCTTTTTCCAACAGCTCTCGGCTGATGTCCACACCGGCCGCGCTGGCGGCGGCGATCCATAACTCGGCGATTTCGCTGTCGGTATTCAATTCGAACCCGTAGATCAGACTCAGCTTCTGGATAGTGCGCATGGTAATAGTGGAAAGAACACCCAGGTCAGGGACGATTGTCAGAATTCCGCCAAGTCCAAAACCAGCGCCTTCTGCGGCCGCCAGTTTCATGCCGCCCCGGATCACATTCTCGGCAACATCATCCAGGCGTTCCACAGGCAAAGTGTAAACGCCATGAAAGGTAGCCAGCGGCAGATCGTGCGCGATGCGCAATTGCATCAGGAAGCGGTCGGGATCGACCTTGACCGTGTCGTAAGCCCGGGTAAGACCGCCGCGAATCGCACCCTCGACGCGACGCCGCAGCCAGGAACGCTTTTCTACGCCAATTGAGTCGGCCATCCGCGAGTAGTTTAGCAGTCCAGTCAAAGTCCTGAGCATCCCGCACCAATCGGACAATTCCCACCTTCTAACTCTGAAGTTAGTTCCCTAGGGATTACCGCGATGGCGCCGTGTGCTAGCATCGACTTTGCTAATGTCAACTGGAAAACTGCACATCGTTCCGCTGGGCGGGATGGGCGAGTTCGGTATGAACTGCATGGCCATCCGCTACGGCGATGACATCGTCGTTGTTGACGCCGGATTAATGTTCCCCGAAGCCGAATTACTGGGCGTCGATATCGTCGTTCCCGATATTTCTTACCTGCTGGAAAACCGCAAGCATGTGCGCGGCATTGTCCTGACGCATGGCCACGAAGATCACATCGGCGCCTTGCCGTGGATTCTCAGCGAGCTCAACGTACCCGTGTGGGCGACCGAGTTCACGCTGGCTTACGTCGAAGACAAACTGGATGAGCATCAGTTACTCGACAACGCCGATCTGCGTGAGATTCGTCCCGGAGAACGCTTCAAGGTTGGGCCGTTCACCATCCATCCGCTGCAGGTCACGCATAGTCTTGTGGATTGCGTCGCGCTGGCCATCCAGACGCCGCTCGGCGTCGTGCTGCATACGGGTGACTTTAAGGTCGATCCAACGCCGACCGATAATAGGCTGTTCGATCTGCACGGTTTCGCCGAGTACGGCAAAGAAGGAGTGCTGGCGCTCTTGCAGGACTCGACCAACGTCGAGCGCAAGGGATATACGCCCAGCGAACGCGCCGTCCATCGCAAGTTTGAAGAGGTGTTCGTTCGCACCAAGCGGCGCCTGTTTATCTCCTGCTTCTCGTCTTCAATTCATCGCATCAAGCTCACCGTCGACATGGCGCGCGAGCATGGTCGCAAGATCTGTTTCATCGGGCGTTCGATGGAAAACTCCTCCGAGATCGCCGAAGATCTCGGATACATTCAGATTCCCGATGGCCTATTGATCCATCCCGGCGAGATGAAGAATTATCCGCCGGAAAAAGTCTGCGTTCTGATCAGCGGCACACAGGGCGAGCCTATGTCGGCGCTATCGCGTGCCGCTGTCGACAATCACAAGCATGCGAAGATCGAAAAGGGCGATACCGTTGTTCTATCCTCGCGCATCATTCCGGGCAACGAAAAGGCAATCTACCGCGTTGTCGATCACTTGTTTCGGCGTGAAGCGTTCGTCATTTACGACGACGGCTCGTATCCGCCCATCCATGTCAGCGGACACGCCAGCCAGGAAGAACTGAAGCTCATCATCAATCTCGTGCGGCCCAAGTATTTCATTCCCATCCATGGCGAATACCGGCAACTCAAGCTGCACGCGGAACTCGCCGGATCGATGACGGGAGCGGTCGGCAAGGTCATGCTGATCGAGAGTGGAGACGTACTAGAGATCGACGAGCATGGCGCCCGCAAAGCAGGACGCGTCAACGTCGGGCGGGTATGCATCGATTCCGGTTCGCGCACCGATGTCGTCGAAGACATCGTGATCAAAGATCGCCGTCACTTGAGCGAAGACGGATTTGTGATGCCAGTGATCGCGATCAACAAGCTGACGGGACGCGTTGAAGCCACGCCCGAGATTGTAACGCGCGGATTCAATCCCGGCGAGACTATCTCCATCGACCGTATCAAAGAAATTGTCACCGAAACCCTGGATGCCTCGAGTGCCGAAGAAAAAGCCGATTACGGCGTGATCAAAGAGAAAATCCGCACGGACTTGAAGAGATACATCTCCCGCCAAACGCAGCGAAGGCCGCTGATTATGCCGGTGATTGT
>JBEKPH010000107.1:0-9668 GCA_049520915.1 Terriglobales bacterium | reverse complement strand
AGATGGGCGCAGGCCAATGCAACGAGCAGGTGAAAGCCGGACTCGCCAATGTGCGAAATATCCCTCTGTTGCTCATTCACGGCGCGAACGACCCCGTCATCACCCCGGATTGCTCGACGACCACACAGCAGGCCCTGATCGATTTGCACCCGGCGACTGAGCCTGTGCTGAAGATTTTGCCGAATCACGCTCACGACATCACACTCGACTCGGACGACGGCCTGACCCTCGCCTTCTTCAAAGACAAGATCCGCAACCCGCTTCCGAGAATCGTCGACCTGACCCAGACCGATGCCCTTGCTTCGCGGGCCTACTGGGCTGAGATCGTCGATGGCAAGCCCGGCAAGTCCGATCTCGACGCCCGCGTTAAGGGCGACAACACCATCGATATCCACAGCCACGAGATCAAACGCATTCGCCTCCACCTCCGGCCCGAACTGTTCTCAAAGCCCGGCGACATTCGCATCGTCTGGAACGGCAAAAAACTCTTCAGCGGCCCATTGCGCGATGCTTGTTCCCTTCCATCCCCCGTCTCGCCGGCCGACCCAAAGCTTGATCTCGCAGATGTTCGGGATTTGGCGCTCCCATAGCGGATCAGGTGGTGGCTTGGCTTTGCCTCGGTGAATGGTCGGGAATGGCCAAAATCCAGTCGCAGCGCGCTCTTTCGCGCAACGCAATCGCTAATCGCCAACTTGATTCGGCACCTTCGGCCCTTGAATCTGCATCCCCCCGGATGTACAGTTTGTAAGCTCTCGCCTTTCTTCCGTCCTCTCTTTTCTCACCAACAACTTGCGCGTAATAGCTGCAGTATGTGTGCAACTAAAGGCGTGACTCGGATCGGCACCACAATATGTGGTGTTTTATTACTTGACCCGTCCCCGTATTCGCCGTTAGAGTTGGTCAAAAGCATGGGTGTCGTTCTTGGTTCAGGGCGCGGCATCCAATTATGCGACCAGCGAGGAACCACCGGAGTTAACAGCGCGTAAATCGCGAAAGTTAGCTTGCGAGTCCCCGCAATTTGCAGCGCACCCCAGCCAGCGCAAACCGAGTCTGCGAATCACCGATGGAGCGGATCACCATGTCCGCCCGCGAAGGAGTCATTTTGCTCAAACTCAAGAAGCTGCAAATTCTGGGATTCAAATCCTTTTGCGATCGCACGGAACTGAAATTCCACGGCGAAGGCATCGCCGCGATCATCGGCCCCAACGGCTGCGGCAAGTCGAACATCGCCGATGCCATCTCCTGGGTGCTCGGTGAGCAATCGGCGAAGTCGCTGCGCGGCTCCCGCATGGAAGACGTCATCTTCTCCGGTACACGCGACCGCAATCCGACGGGCATGGCCGAAGTTTCGCTCACTCTGATCGATCCTGAAGTTTACGGCGGTCCCGATACCCACGCCCCCACCGAGATCGAGATTCAAGACGATCTACCTGGTGGCGACGAAAACTGGGACGAAGCTGAAATTCGCTCGCAAGCCGCCGCCGAAACCGAGCGCGCCGTCGAAGAAGCGCAACCCGGGAGAACGGAAGAAGTCGAAGGCGAACTGTCTGCCGATGCCCGGTCCGCCGAACCAGAGCTTGGGGAAGGTCATGCTGCCGAAACGGAGGCTGGAGAAACTCAGCCCGAAGAAGCGCAGCTCTCCGAAGTCCCGGCGGGAAATAGCGCGGTTGCCGTCGTCGCCCCACAGGTTGTGCTCAAAATTCGCCGCCGCAAATTCAATCAACAGCAACACCGCAGCGGAGAAATTGCCGTCACTCGCCGCCTCTTCCGAAGCGGCGACAGCGAATACCTGCTGAACGGGAAATTGTGCCGCCTGCGCGACATCCAGGAATTGTTCATGGGTACGGGCCTCGGGCCGGAGTCCTACGCGCTCATCGAGCAAGGACGCATCGGACAGATTCTCAGCAGCCGCCCGACCGATCGCCGCAACATCATCGAAGAAGCTGCCGGCATCACGAAATTTAAGACCAAGAAGCGTCTCGCCGAAGCCCGCCTTGAAGATGCCAAGACGAACCTGAACCGCGTCAACGACATCTTCGAAGAAGTCACGCGCCAGATGAATTCGCTCAAGCGCCAAGCTAGCAAGGCCGAACGCTATGCCCGGTTGCGCGAAGAAATGCGCGCCAAATTGCGCGTCGTGCTCGCCAGCAAGTTCACGCAGATGGATCAGGAAGCCGTCGCGCTCGAAGCCCAGATCACTCAATTGGCCGAGGAGATTCGCCTCCAATCCGAGAGTGTGCAGCAGTCTGAGGCCGAACACACCGAGCGCACCCAGCGCGGATACGCCATCGAAACCGAGACCCGCCAGAATCGCGAGCGCCTCAACCAAATCGCCATTGAAGGCGATCGCGGCAAGGCCCGCATCCGCACCAACGAAGAGCGTTGCGCCGAACTGATTGCGCGCGCCGCCTCGGCTGAGGCGGAACTCGTTCAAGCTCAGGCTCGTCTCGCCGCCCTCGACGAAGAGCGTAACGGTCATCAGCAGACGCTCGACTCCGCTGCCGCCGACCTCGCCGCGGCCCAGCAGGAGTACAACCTCAGCCAGCAGGAAACCGCGACCGCTGCCATCAATCTCGCGCTTCTGGAAAGCGAGCAGGAAGCGCATCGGACGGCGATTCTCCAGGCCGTCGGCGGAGCTTCGAACCTCCGCAACCAACTCACCCAATCACAAGAACGCCTGTCGGGCATTGCTCGAGAAGAGCAGCGCTTACAGTCTGAAATTGCGACCGCGTCATCGCAATCCGAAACTTTCGGCGGACAACGCGGCCAGATCGCTCTTGAATTCGAGAGCGTTTCGCAACGCGCCACCGGCTTATCCGACGAGATCACAAGCCTGCGCGCGACCATCGAAACCAAGCGCGACGCCGAGAACGAGACCAAGAAACATCTCGACTCCCTGCGCTCCGAATACGCCACCGCACTCGGCAAAAAAGGATCGCTCGAAGCCGTCATCGCCGAGCATGGCTATTCCACGGAATCGGTTCGCCGCCTCTTTCAATCGGGAGCCATGCAAGGCGGCAATACTCCCGCCGGAGTGCTCGCCGATTTCCTCGAAGTCGAGCCCCGCTACGAGCGCGTCGTCGAAGATTTTCTCCGCGACGAACTGAACTACGTGGTCGTGAAATCCTGGGGAGCGGCCGACGAGGGTCTGCGCCTGTTGCGCTCAGACGTCAACGGTCGCGCTACGTTCCTCGTGCATCCCGAGGATTCGCAAGCCAAATTTTCCTTCCTGGCCGATGCCACCCAGCATTATGCTCCGCAGAACGATACGGTCATTCCGCTGAAGAATTCCATTCGTGTGCTCAACGGATTCGGCAAGTCGCTCGAAGTCATCCTGCCGAAACTGGGCAACGGTTACATCGTTCCCGATCCCGCCGTGGCCCGCGAACTGGCGCTCTCCAGCCCCGATGCATTTTTCCTCTCTGAAAACGGAGAATGCTTCCACAACGTCACCGTTACCGGAGGAAAGCAGCGCAGCGAAGGCCCGCTCTCGATGAAGCGCGAGTTGCGCGACGTATTGCGCTTGCTCGAAGAACTAGAGCGAGCCCTGCGCGAGAAAGAAATACTGGCCCTCACCCTCAGTCGTGAGATCAAGGACCACACTTCCCTGCTCGATCGCCTGGAAGAAGAAAAACGCGAGGCCGAGAAGCAGGCGATGACCTCCGGCCATTTGCTCAAGCAACTGGATGGTGAGATGACACGTGTTCGCGAGAGGATTGCCGTCTGCGAGCGCGAACTGCGGCGCCTCTCGTCCGAACGCCAGGAGCAGGAAGCCCTGACCGCATCGCGTCAAGCCGAACTGGCCACAATCGAGCAGACACGCGCGGACTTCGAAACACGGCTTGCCGCCGGCCAAGACCGTCTGGCCGCCTTGCGCGGCCAGCGCGACACCGCAGCGGAGACCAGCGCGCAACGGGCCGCGCGCGTCGCCACCCTCGAAGAGCGTCATCATTCCGCAACCGCTCTGCTCCGGCGCATCGAGACCGTCGTCGCCGAAATGCGCGAGCGTGCCGGCGCCCTGCAAACTCAAATGGAATCGGCCACCGCGGAAATCGCGCAACGGCAAAGCGAGAACATCCAACTCGCTGAACATTTCGTTGAACTCGAGGCCGAGCGCAATGCGGGAGAGGCCCGCGAAGGCTTGCTGCAACTCGAATCTGAACAAGTCCGCGCGCGCTTGGCCGAGATTGAAGAGTTGCTTCGTGCCACGCGGCAGCAACTCGATCTCGCCCGCGATCATCGCGGAGAACTCTCCGCAACCGCGGCCAAGCTGCAATCGGACCTGCAACACCTGGCCGACACCTGCCTCAACGATTTGGGCATGGAACGACCCATATTGATGGCCGATACCACGATTGCTTTGGTGGCGGGCGACGAACTTGCCGCCGAAGATCAGGCCCAGCGCGAAATGCGCGCGCGACTTGATGCTATGGGCCCGGTCAACATGATGGCTCTCGAAGAGTACAAAGAAACAGCCGAGCGCCACGAGTTCCTCTCGACCCAACGAAAAGACCTGCTCGATGCGATCGAGAATACCGCGGCGACGATCAAAGAAATCGATCTAGTCTCGCGGCAGAAATTTGAAGAAGCGTTCAACAAGATCAACGAAAACTTTCAAGCCACCTTCCGCAAACTGTTCGGCGGGGGCCACGGCTTCATGCGCCTCACCGACCTCGAAAACAGCGCGGAGAGCGGCATTGACGTAGTCGCCTCGCCTCCCGGCAAGAAACTGCAGAATGTCCTGTTGCTCTCTGGCGGGGAGAAGGCGCTTACGGCCTTAGCGCTACTGGTCGGAATTTTCCAGTACACGCCCAGCCCGTTCTGCATTCTCGACGAAGTCGACGCTCCCCTTGACGAAGCCAACATCGCCCGCTTCACCGAGTTGGTTCGCGAGATGAGCGTTCAAACCCAGTTCATCCTGATCACCCACAGCAAACGGACGATGAGCATCGCCCCCGTACTCTACGGCGTGACCATGCAGGAGCCGGGCGTCTCGAAGCTAGTATCGGTGCGGTTTGGAGCGGCATAACGCACTCGTCAGCTTGGAGCGGTCTTCTCGCTGAGCGATGACTCCTCCGAGCCTGTCGAATCTTAGAGTGAAATCGAAATGCCTTCCGCTCCAACCGTTCGCTTCGTAGTTCGCGAGGACTTTCGACAATGGCTCCCTCTGTGGGAGAGCTACAACAAGTTCTACGGCCGCTTCGACTCGACGGCTTTGCCCGAAGAGATCACGCGCATAACCTGGTCTCGCTTCTTCGACGCCTACGAACCTCTCCATGCCCTGGTCGCCGAGGACGCTGGACAACTGGTCGGTTTAGTCCACTACATTTTTCATCGCAGTACGATTTCCATCGCGCCCACCTGCTATCTCCAGGATCTGTTCACGAAAGAGTCTGTTCGCGGCCAGGGAATCGGAAGAAAGCTGATCAACGCGGTCTACGAGCAGGCTCGACTCGCTGGATTATCCCGCGTCTATTGGCACACCCACGAATCCAACAGCACCGCGATGAAGCTCTACGACCAGGTGGCTGAGCGTTCCGGATTTGTCGTCTATCGCAAGAACATCGAATAGTGTGTGCGATCTGACCTTGACGCCCCGACCTCTTTCTTGCTTGCGAACCGCGGAAAATCACAGTCTTTTTTTCCAGAGCCTTCCTCAGTTTTTCCACACCAGCGCCCCGCGAGATCCTGCGTCAGACAGGCGTTCTGGCTTAAACTGAAACTGTCAACTTTTTTCGCGGCGTGAGTCGTGTACCTCGAACCACGGCAGTTAAGAAAGCGTTGACAAATTTTTAGCGATAGCTAGAATACGCAAAGTTTTTTACCGGTTAAATTTTGCGCATGAGCCTACAACGATGAGCCCCGAAATTCTAGATTCCGTTCTTCTCCGAACCGACTATCCCGAGCTCGAACTGCACGCCAGCGGAAAAGTCCGCGACGTCTACAACCTCGATGGCGACCACCTCCTCTTCGTCGCTACCGACCGCATCTCGGCCTTCGACTACGTGCTCGCGACGGGCATCCCGCACAAGGGACGCGTCCTCACCCAGATTTCGCTCTTCTGGTTCGACTTCCTCAAAGACATCGTCCCCAACCATTTCGTCACCGCCGACGTCGATCGCTACCCTGCAGCCATTCGCAGCCATGCGGACGAACTCCGCGGCCGCTCCATGATGGTGATGAAGGCCGAGATGTTTCCCGTCGAGTGCGTCGCCCGCGGCTACCTCTCCGGCTCCGGCTGGAAGGAATATAAGGCAACCGGCAAAGTCTGCGGCATCGAGCTTCCCACGGGACTGAAGGAATCGGACCAACTTCCCGAGCCGATCTTCACGCCCGCCACCAAGGCCACCACCGGACACGACGTCAACATTTCATTCGAAGAAATGTGCAAGCTGGTCGATCCCGAATTGAGCCGCCAACTGCGCGATCTCACCTTGCGCATTTATAAGAAAGCCTCCGACTACGCGCGCGCCCGCGGCATTATCATCGCCGACACCAAGTTTGAATTTGGACAGACCGCCAAAGGCATCACCTTGGCGGACGAAGTACTCACACCGGATTCCTCCCGTTTCTGGCCGGCCGACACCTATCAACCGGGCAAAGCGCAGGACTCCTACGACAAGCAATACGTTCGGGATTACCTCGAAGAAATTCGCTGGAACAAACAGCCCCCCGCGCCCGCCCTTCCCCACGACGTTGCGCTGCGGACAAGCGAAAAATACCTCGGGGCATACCGTCAATTGACGGGACGCGAGTTGGAGATCTAGTCTCACGTGCGCTGGTCTCATTGAATTCGGATCACAGACTCCTTATCAGTCTTCTGATAACAATGTTTCGGATCCGGCATTTCGATTCCTGAACCATGAGCATAGCGGACTGGATCATCCTCGGCTTTCTGGTTTTCTCTGTGATCGGCGCGGCCATGGAAGGCTTCTTTCATGAAGCTTTCAAGCTGGCTGGCTTGGTCGTGGGATACCTGCTGGCCGCCTGGCAATATCATCGCCTGGCGGCTTGGTTCGCGCCCCATTTGAAATCGCCATGGCTTGGCGAAATCGCTGGTTTCCTTATTATTTTTTTCGCAGTCCTGCTGGTCGCCGGTTTTGCCGGACGGATTGCGCGCTGGGCAATGAAGAAGGCTGGTCTGAGCTCGATCGACCGTCTGCTGGGAGCCGTCCTCGGCTTGTTGCGGGGCGTCCTCGTCGTCGCGATTGTGCTCACCGCAGTGGCGGCTTTTGCATCCACTGCGGCTTGGCTTTCAGGATCGCAGTTAGCACCCTATTTTCTGGTAGGCGGAAGGGCCGCCATCTGGCTCGCACCGTCAGAATTGCGCCACCGCTTCTACCAGGGATTGGATTACCTGCGGCAGGTACATCCGGCAGCTGATAAAGTTATGCCCCGGTCATCCTAACCTTCGAAGCGATTTCTTGAAGGCTCGCGTGATTCGGGTTTCGGTAGAGACGGGGCATGCTCCGGCTCCAACTGCGCAACGAACTCTGTTACGTGAACCTGTTTCGTAGGTTGCTGATCACTCGGCTTTCGCCGTGCCTGGGAGCGACCTCGACACCGGATCTCCGCCCGAGAAAGTTGCCTTTGACGAGACCGCTTTATAACGATTTATAAGGTAAAAGGTGCGGAAAACGAGGCAGCATTGAAAGATCAACTGGAAGCACTCATCCTTCAGATGTACAACAGCAACATCCTCTACTCGGAAGCGGTTCGCGAATTCAAAAAGCGTTTTATCATGACGGTTCTCGAGGAAAATCGCGGCAATCAGTGCAAGGCAGCCCGGCAACTGGGAATGCACCGCAACACCCTGAGCCGAACCATGCAGGAACTCAAGATCGACATTCGTCCTATGCGCGGCGGCGCCAAGCGTCCCTCCCGTAGCGCCCACCCCGTTCAACTGGAGAAGAAGCAAGCCCGTTAACGCCGAACAACCAAGCCTGTACAAAATTCGTGTGGCGCGGGCACTCCTGTCCGCCCACATTCTCCCCACCCTCATCACCGCCCGTAGACCTCATCCACAAACTGCCGCAAAATCGTCCCCACCGCCTCCGCCTGCTCCCACGGCGCATAATGCCCCGCCTTCGGAATCACCTTCAACCGGCTTCCCGCAATCTTCTGCCGCATAAATTCTCCATCGGACGGCGTCGAGAACCCGTCTTCTTCCCCAATCACAATCAGCGTCGGCACCGTGATCGTCTTCAAATCCCCCACCGAGTCCGGACGCTCCGCCATCCCCCGCAGCACCTGATTAATATCCTCCGCCGACATCTTCCGCATCATCGCCCGCGCCCGCTCCACCAGATCCGGACGCGACCTCACCGTCGTCGCCCCCATCAGCTTCGGAATCATCCCTTCCAAGAACGGCTCCGTTCCCTGCTCCAACACTGTCGCCGCGTTCTTCAACCGGTTCGCCCGCGCCTCGGCCGTATCCGGCTGCGGACGCGTGTCACACAGCACCAGCGCCGCCATCCGCTCGCGAAATCGCCGCCAGCATTCAAACAATATGTATCCGCCAATCGAACAGCCGACAAAAACCGCTTTCCCCACGCCCGCCGCGTCCATCACCCTCTCAACATCGCGCGCATGCTTCTCCATCAGCGCCGGACCATCCCCCGCCTCCGACTCCCCATGCCCCCGCAGGTCCGGCAATATCAGCCTGTAACGCGCTTCCAGCACCCCCGCCACCGGATACCAGAACTCATGATCCGACGGAAACGGATGCAGCAGCACCACCGCCGGCCCGCTCCCCCTGACCTCATAAACAATCTCCGCATCCTCACTTCGCACCGGTTCCATGCCAGCGATTATAGGACAGCCCCGCCCCCAAGAAATGCCGCGTAGAGACGGGTCCCGCCCCGTCTAGCGCCATCCGCGAACCCTGTAGTGCGGACCCAGATGTTCACCACCGCCGGACCCAGATGTTCGAGCCGCCGTGGAAGAGCGGCCCTTCAGGGCCGCGTAAGATCCATCAATCGTCCTCGCGATCCAAAGCGCACCGTCTGATGCCTAATATGACTTGACATAAAGCGCTGATTTCGGTGATAGTCACGTGTGATTGTCTAGTGAATACATAAGGATACTTAACATATGCAGAAGACTCCAAGACAAAATGAGGCAACGTCAACCGGTTTCTCGAAGAACAGAACGCGACGGTTGCGGTTGGTCACCGCTTTGGTTTCTCTCTTGGTTTGCGTGAGCTGTGCGAAACAAAAGCCCGAGGCCGAATACCGCCCGACGACGACCATCAGGGACTTGATGGACGGAGTCGTTGATCCTGCGGCGGACATAATCTGGAACTCCGTCGGGACAACGGTTTCGAAAGAAGGTACGGTAGAGAAGGCTCCTCAAACCGACGAAGACTGGGGAACGGTTCGCAACGGCGCCATTGAACTGCTCGAAGCCTCGAACCTTCTACAGATTCCCGGCCGTCATGTTGCGATGCCCGGCCAGCTGAACAACCAAGGCATTGAACTCCAGCCTCCACAGATCGAGACATTAATCACTCAGGACCGCCAGGCTTGGATCACGTTCGCTCATGGTCTGCATGACGCCGCGACACAGGCGCTCAATGCGGTTGACGCGAAAGACCCAGCGAGAGTGCTGGAGAGCGGGGATGCGATCGACAGCGCCTGTGAGCGCTGTCATCAGAAATATTGGTATCC
>JBEKPH010000106.1:0-9818 GCA_049520915.1 Terriglobales bacterium | reverse complement strand
CAAAAAGCCTTGACCGGTCCTTGCCGGTTGCAACTGGCGCGAACCCAAATACTGCGACTTGATAGGTGATTTCGCAGGTGTAGTGAAATGAGACACGCATAGGAGTGTGGTTTAGAGAAAACAGTTCAGGTCAGTTAAGTAAGTCTCGATAAGGTTGTCGGGCGTTTGCTGGCAAAAGGTTTGTTTATTGATGGTGCGAGTGGCCTTCGGTAACTTTACCAAATGGACATAGCCGGTCCAAGATAGAAGGAGTCATCGGTGGAAGGGCAATCCTATCCACGAAGTCCCTGCCGCAACCAGTTCCTAGAGGCTTGGATGGTGAATTCTAAGCTGATAGAAACGGCGGGCGAGCCCGATGAAGTGCCGCATTATCGCGGTCCTCGGTACGAGGCCGGAAGCAATCAAATTGGCGCTTGTAATTCACGCCCTGCGCCAGCGGTCGGAAGATTTCGAGACCGCGGTAGTTCATACCGGTCAGCATCGCACGATGCTCGACAGCGCCCTGCAGTTTTTCAAGATCAAGCCTGACTTCGATTTGGCGGTGATGCGCCCCAACCAGACGCTGAACTCGCTGACCGGGCGTGTATTAGACACAGTGGAGAATGCGTGCCACCGCTTTGAGCCGAACATGGTGTTGGTGCAAGGCGATACCACCACGGCTTTTGCTTCGGCTTTGGCTGCGTATTACTGCAAAATTCCGGTAGGGCATATTGAAGCGGGGCTGCGCAGCCACAATCTGTACGACCCGTTTCCGGAAGAAGCGAACCGGCGGTTGACCGCGGTGCTGGCGAATATCCATTTTGCGCCGACGGCGTTGGCGCGGGAGAACTTATTAGCCGAGGGCGTCGCGGCGGAAAAAATTGTGGTTACGGGCAACACAGTGATCGATACTTTGCGCGCGCTGAGCGTTTTGCCGCACTCCTGGGAGAATACTCCGCTTGCGGGGATTCCAGATGATAACTGCCGGCTGGTACTGGTTACGTCGCACCGGCGGGAATCGTTGGGTGCTGATCAAGAACAGATGTGTCTGGCGCTGAAGGATCTGGTGGCGAAGCACCCGGACATACGCGTTATTTATCCGGTGCACATGAATCCGAACGTTCGAAGCACGGTGAATAAGCTGCTCCAGAACACGGATCGAATTCATCTGACCGAGCCACTCGACTACATCACGTTTGTCAGCCTGCTGCGGCGGTGTTTTCTGGTGTTGACCGACTCGGGAGGGATCCAGGAGGAAGCGCCGACGTTTGGCAAGCCGGTTTTGGTGCTGCGCAAACTCACGGAGCGGCCGGAAGCGGCGCAGTTCGGCATGGCGAAGATTATCGGTATGTCGCGCGATGCGATTGTCGACGAGACAACTCACCTGCTGAACGATGCGGGCGCCTATCAAGACATGTCGGAAGGCGAGAATCCGTACGGAGACGGTCATAGCTCGGAGAGGATTGTCGAGTCTGTCTGGCGCTGGTATCAGAAAAAGAGTCCACTTCTCGAAGCCGACCAGCAATTCAAACTGGGACCGAGACCGGCGCACCGTCGCCGCAAGAGCGACACCGAAGAAACTGGGCGCAAAGCTGCGGCGGCGGGTAAAGTGTGACGACGCGCAACCGATGTCGGGGTTGTGGTTGTGCGGGATGATCGCAGTCCTGTATGCGATTGTTGTCGTCATTTGTATCTACACCGCCCGCCATTACTTTTTCACGCTGAACCGTCTATTCGGCTTCCAGAGACATCCATACATCGACATTGACACGGCCGACTGGCCGCCGGTAACGGTGCTGGTGGCTGCTCACAATGAAGAGAAAGTGATTGCCAACGCACTCAGCGCGCTGATGGCGGTGAAATACCCGGAAGAGAAGATGCTGGTGGTTCCGGTGAATGACCGGTCGACCGACCGCACTCGGGAAATCATCGACAAATTTGTGGAGGAGTATCCGGGGCGCATCCAGCCATTCCATCGCGTGGGAGGCAAGGGCGGCAAAGCAGCCGCGCTGAAAGATGCGATGGAACTCGTGGATACCGAGGTAATCCTGATCTTTGACGCGGATTACATTCCGGGTGCGGGGCTGATTAAGCAACTGGTGGCGCCGTTTTTTGATCTGGAAGTCGGTGGCGTAATGGGCCGCGTGGTGCCGATGAATGCCGGCACGAATCTTTTGACGCGTTTGTTGGACTTGGAAAGATCGGGCGGATACCAGGTCGATCAGCAGGCGCGGATGAACCTTCGGCTTGTGCCGCAACACGGGGGCACGGTTGCGGGCGTGAGGTTGAGCGCGCTACGGGAGATCGGCGGATGGAACGAGAATTCGCTGACCGAAGACACCGATCTGACTTATCGACTCTTGCTGAATGGATGGAAGACCGCCTATCAGAATCGCTCAGAATGTTACGAAGAGGTGCCGGAGAACTGGGCCGTCCGCATCAAGCAGATCATGCGTTGGGCGAAGGGCCATAACCAGGCGATGGTTACTTACAGTTTTCGTTTGTTGCTTGGCAAACACCGTGCCACGCTACGGGAGCGAATCGACGGAACGTTACTGCTCGGCGTGTATGCGATGGCGCCGATCACGCTCGTGGGATGGGCGCTCGCGCTGGGGGTGTTCTATGAGGGTGTCGCTCCGCTGCATGGCGTGATTGCGCTGCTCTCTCTGACGGCATACGCGGCGCTGGGAAATCTCGCCGCCTTTTTTGAAATCGCAGCCGCCTCGCGGCTGGACGGGACTCGGCAACGAATCTGCCTATTGCCTTTCCTCATTCTAGGTTTCGCCGTAAGTATCTTTTCGGTATCGAGAGCTGCGGTGTCGCAAGTGAGCGACCTGATCACGGGCGCGGAATTCCACTGGGACAAAACGGAACGCTTTCGGAAGGCTCTGTGAATTCTTATATCGCAGTGGCGGCTCTGATGTCCTTGGCGAGCGTGATGTTCATGCTGCCCCTGGTTCCGGCGCTGGTGGAATTACGGCGCAAGTCGGACGCGCTGCCGCTCGTTGTTGTGCAACAAAATGCTGGAGAGATCCGTCATTTTGCGAACAGCTTTCGGAGCTATATCAAGGGTCTCCAGCCAATTCTGGAACGCTGCGTGAAAGCGCGAAACACCGACAGCGGGACGCTTCCTGACGGCGAGGAATATGTCGTGCTGGGTCGCGCCGACGAGCCGCTGCTGCGGGGATTTGCGGCGGGTGAAGCAAGCCATCCTGTTTTGATCATGGCAGGCGTGGATCTAGTTGTGCCGCCGTTAGCCAAGTTTTCGAAAGATATCTACGCGGGTGAGCAATTCGAGGGTGGAGAGAAGAACAGTTACCGCGCGATTTTGGGAGAACGAAATGTTCACCTGGGCGTGGCGAGCGATGTGGTCCGCTGGGTGCACGCCGTCGGAGAGTTAACCGCTGCTTTTGGCTGCAATCTCTACGGACGCATTTCCTCGGACTTACTCATACGTCTCGCCGATGAATGCAGTTTCTTGAGGATGAATGCGCCGCGCATCGAAATCGGACGATCGGCCCGCGAAGAAAACCCGAACGTGCCGGAGACGACGGTTCATTCCGATGCAAACGCGGAAAAGCCACCGCGGCTCTTGCACGATGGCGACTACGAGATCCTTGCTGGGCAGGTTATGGACAGGAACATCGTGATTCGAGGCAATCTGCGCATTTGCGCGGGTGCGCGAATTTGCGGGAGCGTCAAGAGTGTAAAGGACATGGTGATTGAGGACGGTGTCTCGGTGGGAGGGAGCCTGATCAGTGCGAGCAAGATGCACGTCGGGCCGAACTGCCGGATTCACGGACCGGTGATTGCCGAGCGCGAACTCTCGATCGCTGGTGGAACCCGCTGCGGAACGCCGGAGTTTCCCACGACGGTGAGCGCGCCGCAGATCGAAGTGGAAGAGGGTGTGGTGGTGTTTGGCACATTGTGGGCTCGTGAACAGGGTCATGTGGTGGCCAGAGTATGAAGCGCCACCGAACGCTTCTTGTGGTGAGCGGAGTCATCCTGGTCCTTTTGATTGCGTGGTCCCTTGTTTCCTGGGCCACTCGCGACCGGTTCCAGTCAACGGCAGATCGTCTTCTGTTGCTGGTGCCCGATGGCACGAATTTCACAGATCCCCGAGTGACGATGTGGCTGGACGCAGGCAATGAGGAAGGGCTTCATGTGGTGCCAGTGCATGATTCGGATTTTCTCCGCCCCTTGTGGGGAGAGTCGGAATGTGCCGGCGTGATCTTGCCGGATTCGATCCATCAGCGAGCGAGCGACCTCTTTCTTGCGACGCTGCACCGTTTTGTGGCCGACGGCGGGAAGCTGATGTTGGTCTATGACGCTGGCACATTCTCTTTGAATGGCGCCTTTGCCCCCGGTCGGTCCCGCATGTCGGACATGGTGGGTGTCGATTACGCGCTATACGACAAGCTTGGGGATAAGACGATTCAATGGAATAAGGTGAGCAGCACGAATACGGTTGTGGGACAGATGGAGATTCCTCCCGGAAAGTATTATCCGTTTCACGCGGAAACCAGCGGCGCGGGAGCGAAGGACGATTTAACTTCTTCTGCCGGAGATTTCGAGACTGAACTCAGGCGTTATAAGTACGGTGATCTGCAGTATCCCAGCTTTGTAACCTCGGGTAAGTACAGCGGCAAAGTGTTATTTCAGTCGACTAACGGGCTCGTGGCTGGACAGAGTTCTTACCAAAAGGGGTCCGTATTGTTTGTCAATTTACCCCTGGGATATCTTAAAGGCAACACCGACGGATTGATGCTGCATGTCTTTCTGAAATACTTCGCGGGGCATGCTCTGGCGTTGCCTTATCTGATGCCGGTGCCAGACGGAGTCGGCGGCTTGGTGCTGAACTGGCATATCGACTCAAATGCGGCGATCAAGCCTCTGCAAGAGATGAGTTCCTGGAAGATCATGGAGCAGGGGCCGTACTCAGTTCACATCACGGCCGGTCCCGACGCTAGCCAAGAAGGCGACACGAGGGGCTTTAACGTCGAGCACAATTTGGTCAGCCAAGGTCTGATCCGCAAGTTCATGGGGCTCGGCTATTCGGTTGGGAGCCATGGCGGCTGGATTCATGACTACTTTTCCGCTCACGTCGAGACTGACGATCCGAAAACTCTGGAAAAGTATCTCGCGCTGAATAAGACGGCGCTTGAGCATATTACAAATAAGCCGGTCGTTGAATATTCTGCGCCAAATGGCAATCAGCCCCCTTGGGTCACAAATTGGTTGGAAGCCCATGGTTTCGTCGCGTATTACTTCACCGGCGACACAGGCATGGGTCCGACACAGGGATATCGGAACGGCAAACGAGAAACGCAGAACGTATGGGCGTTTCCCATCCTTCACCTCGACCGCGCTGCCGGTTTCGAGGAGATGAGCACCGAAGGCTACTCCGCGGAGGAGATCGAGCGCTGGCTAACGGCGATCACGGACTTTGCCTCGAACCAACAGTCGGTGAGACTGGTGTATTTCCATCCCCCGGGCATTCTGCAATATCACGCTCTCGTGGATCGTTGGATGGAGCAGACAGGCCGGTTGAGAACGGCTGGACGATTTCGCTGGTACACCATGACCGAGCTGGCAAACTTCTTGAATTCGCGAAAACAGGTGAAATGGAAGTTGTCGGAGAATGCGGGAGTCGTTAGCGTCGAAGCAACTCATCCCGAGACGCTGGACCACGAGACGTGGCGGCTCTCCGCCAGTCGCTTTGCGGAACCGAAGATCGTGATCGGCATGGCCAGAGTGGTCCGGGACAGGGACGCCTGGATGATCATAGCCGGAGACGGGAAAGACCTCCGATTCGAAACTGAGACGTTAACCAAATGAAGATTACTCTCCAGCAACAGCGCGGGCTTGCTTTGGTTCTCTTTCTGCTCGTCTCTTTCGCATTCGCTGCGGCGCCGCGCCTGTACGGGCAGGTTGCTGCCCCTAATGCCGATGCTGCTTTGGCGGTTCCCGGAGTCGCCAATTCTGAGCAAACTTCTCCGCTGCAGCCGGACGCGGATATTCCCGTGCAAATTGGATCGAAGCAGTTGACCAACTTTGTTGAAGCGGGCGGCGACTATCAAAATCTAACCAACAGTTTCGGACATTGGGACGGCGGATACGCTCGCGCAAGCGTGACCACGGGCAAGAACATCTGGAACGCCGAGGTCAACGGTCAGCATGAATTTGGCGATGCTGGGGTGTATCTGGGAGCCGGTGATACGTACAACTTCAATCCAAACTGGTTTGGGTCGCTGGCGGTCGGTTCGAGTGTTGGCGGTTTTTTCTGGCCGCGATTCCGGACGGATGCTTTCCTCAACAAGAAGTGGATGAGCCGCAAGCAGTTGATTACGACTTTCGGTTGTGGTTACTACGCTGCGAAAGACGTCCATCGCGATCACAGTTTCTTCTTAGGCAGCACGTATTACTTCGTGAAGCCATGGATCGTGGAAGAGGGAATTCGATTTAATGTCAGCAATCCGGGTTCTGTGTTCTCGCCAGCGGCGTTTGTCGCAGTTACTCAGGGCCGAAACAAGGATCACTATGTAACGGCTCGGGTTGGCTTTGGAAAAGAGGCTTTCCAACTCATAGGACCTACGGTGAGCCTGAGTGATTTTGAAAGCCAGACTCTGACTGTTACCTGGCGGCAGTGGATCGGTAAGAACTGGGGCGTCAACGTCGTTGGCGATTACTACCACAGCCCTTTCTACCAGAGAGGGGGACCGAGCGTTGGCTTCTTCCGGGAGTTTTGAGCATGGCCCGAGGACGGTCGACCGGAGTGATTCCCGGAGATTAGGCGATCCAATCCGCCCCCGTGGACACAGGGGTGGGCTGATTGTGATGCATCGGGCGCTCGCGCACTTTCGCTTAGGCCCCTTGAATCTGGTAACTGCAATCTGCCTTTTCTTGTGTTTTTCCTCGATCTGGCTGCTGTTGCTGGCAAAGATTTGCCGGTTTTGGACTGTGGTTCTCGAATTTGGAATTCGGGTGTTGCCCTTGAGCGCAGAAATTAGGCTGGCACACCATCACCTGACGCCCTTCATCAACTTCGACATCCCTTATCTCAGGATGGAGCCTGTTCTGCCCAGCGCGGCGGTCTGGGGAGTCACGTGCTTAGTGACACTTGCGCTCTTTGCGGCCAGCTTTTTTCTATCCGACAATCTTATTCCAGTCATGTATCTGCTGCGCGGAATTCTCGTGGTGCCGGTGTCGGCTTTGCTGTATTTCGTGTTTCTAGCGGCGCGTTTCCCTCATACACCCGACAGTTATATGGAAGGACTTATGACGGCAGGAATCGCGCTAATCTCGATCATTCCTTTGTTGTTTGGGTTGACTTATTACATCTTTGATTTCGGCTTGCTGAAAAAGGCGTTGTTGACGACTGTCGCCATGACTCACTTGGCTCTCTTTCTGCCTCTACAGATCCTTCTGCAGGGGCTCTTTCTGCAAAAGACGGTTCTGTTCATGCCGGTGCTGTACATCATATTTGGGATGCCGGTCAACATTCTGATTATTGTGGCTTTCTATTCGTGGGGTATGACGTGGTCGTTTCGAACGGGCAGAACGGTTTGACGAAAAATGCGTCCCGCGCGAGTAAACACACTACCCGGGGGTGTGGACCTTTCGTATCTGCCGTAATCTTTCGTGCGCACGAATGACCGTGTAGCTTCGAAGATAGGGCTTTCGCAAGGCTGAACCTTCCTACAGCAAGTTATCACAGCTTAAATCGTTCGCCACCAAGGAAATCGCCATTCCCTTATGTCTTCTTCAAATGGCACGCCGAATATTTCTCCCGCTGCTCCGCGAGTAGCCAACATCGCGGTTGATTCCGCGCCTGCTGCGCCCTCTGTGACTCAAGCTTTGTTGACAGCGATGCTGAAAAGTTCGTCGAAGATCAGTGATTTGTTCTTTTCGCCGGGAAAGCCGCCGCTGGTAGAAGTTGGGGGAAAGCTCGCTCCGGCCGGGGCAACCCGAGCACTTACCAGCGACGACACGCGGCGGATTGCGGCCGACCTGATTGGCAATAACCAAAACGCGATCGATAACTTGAAAGAGTTGGGTTCCTGCGACGTGTCTTATAGTTTGCCGGGAACCCATCGGTTTCGCGTCAATATTTTCATGCAACGCGGATCATGTGCGATCGTGATGCGGGTGATTCCGGACAAGATTCCAGACTTCGACACGCTGAACTTGCCTGTCGAATTGAAGAAGATCGTCGGTTTGCGCAACGGAATTGTGCTCGTAACCGGCCCGACGGGGTCGGGCAAGTCGTCGACACTGGCGGCGATTATTGACCGGATCAACTCGGAGCAGTCATATCACGTGCTGACGATCGAAGATCCCATTGAGTTTCTGCATCCGCACAAGAATTGCATTGTTAATCAGCGAGAGTTGCACAGCGACACACCGAGTTTCGCGTTGGCCTTGAGGGGAGCGTTGCGACAAGCTCCCAAAGTAATTCTTGTTGGAGAGATGCGGGACAAGGAAACCATCGAGATCGCGATGGAGGCGGCGGAAACGGGTCACCTTGTGCTGTCGACACTGCATACCATTGACGCCTCGAAGACGGTGGAGCGAATTGTGGGGGTGTTCCCCATGGCTGAGCAACATACGCTTCGAAACCGGCTGGCGAAGAGCTTCCGCTACATTGTTTCGCAGCGTCTGGTTCCGCGTAAGGATGGCGGCGGGCGTATGGCGATTATTGAGATATTGAAGTCGACGCTTCGTACGCGTGAGTATGTTGAGAAGGGCGAGGCCGATGGTAAGACCTTGCTCGACGCGATGCGGGTCGGCGAACAAGAAGGCATGCAGTGTTTCGACGGCGACATCGAGAAACGGATCCGCGAAGGGACGCTGGATATGGAGACAGGGCTGGCGTACGCGACGAATCCAGGAAATCTGCTACTCGATATGTCTGATCTGAAGCTCGAGGCGGAAAAGGCGGAAACGGATTCGCTGCTCGAAACCGAGGAAGTCACGCAGTAACTAAAAGTTGCTGTCGAGGTGCGGCGGTAGAAGCGATTCGCCAGTCTGGAATTGTTCTGCTGCGCTATGCCTCTGATCGACAACATGCGGCGACGGCAATCAGCGCTGGCAACACGTCGCCCAATCCGGGTGCGCCAGCGGGACCAGTTTCGCCAAGACTGAAATAGACCTTGCTATATAAGGGGTACAACCGCTCATAAACACTTTGCGCCGAGCTTTTCAGCCCAATCGGCGGAGAGTGTTCCCGCAATCTGATCCGAGGTGGCATATTGCCCGCCCAGTTTCTCGCGAACGCCCTTAAGCAGAGGATCGACTTTGACTAAAAAGCTCTCGGGTGGAAGGCCACCGAGTTGTGCATTCCACAACCATTTGTGTCCCATGGCGCAGACGCTGCGCTTTACGAGTCGGGGCTCGGTGATGCCACACAGTGTCGCGGCCACCATGTCGCAATGCTCAAAAGCCGACGCGAACTCGGACCGCTGCGATGGATTGTGCCGCAGCCAGTGCAGCAACTTCGAGAAGCCCCACTCCGAGGAATACACGCCGCCGCACCACTGAATGGCCTCGAGATTTTCGCGGAGCGCTGCAGCGGTAATTTCAGCCGCCTCGCCTTTGGCGCGGTGATCGCACCACAGGTAGTACTCGCCGAGCGGTTGCATGTTCCGATCGACCGGGATAACGGAAGAGCCGGTGGTATCGAGTGCAATTGCCTCGACCCGATCGCCCTCGATGCCAGCAAGGCTTATGACTTCACGCGTAGCCGCTGCCAGCGCGCGCATATGATCCGAGTGCGATTGGGTGGCGTATTCCGGATCTTCACGCTTGCGATGGAGCGGGTATTCCTGCGTGGCTGAGGC
>JBEKPH010000105.1:0-10227 GCA_049520915.1 Terriglobales bacterium | reverse complement strand
TGGAAGCAGGTTAAGTCTGATCGTCTCCGATGAAACGGCTTGGCATGCATCAATCGAAGTCAGCCGGACCCTGCTCTCGCCAGCCTATGGCGCAATGCAACCGGCGCCGCTCGTGCGATGTAGCGCCCGCGTCGCGCTGCCCGCGGAATTAGCCACCGCATTGATACCGCGCCCTGGAGCTGGCGCACGCAGTTCTGACCCGCGCATGGCAAGCATGGCTCAGGCAGCGGTTCAAGTTTACGAACTCGAATATCATGACGAGAGCCAGGGTTTCTTTTTCGCACTCGGCGAAGCCGCATGGAGTTTCGGCTCCTGGTCTTCCGATGCGAAACTGCTGTACTGCCGCATCGAACAGGAAATGCTGACGCATCTCGTAGTAATCGGCGGGACGCGTGTCGCGTGGGAGGGCAAGCCGCTGATGACAGCGAATGCACCCTTCGATTTTTTCGAGTGGCGCAAGCAAGACGCGATCACAAATTCTGGCCTAACCCGCGTTTCGCTCACTCCACTCTTCGAAAAGCTGACCGGTGGTTCAGCGTCGGCCAAAATCAATCCTATTTCAACTAACTACGCGGAGAAACAATAGATGTGCGGTATCGCTGGCATTCTTGAATTCGGACGGGACGCACGCGCCAACGCTGCCGCTCTCCGCGAAATGTGCCGTGTTATTACGCATCGTGGACCTGACGACGAGGGTTTCTACACAGACGGCGTCGCCGGCATCGGAATGCGCCGCCTCAGCATCGTTGACGTGGAAGGCGGTCATCAGCCGCTTTCCAACGAAGACGGCACTCTCTGGATCGTCTTCAACGGAGAGATCTACAACCATCTCGCCCTGCGTGAGCAACTCATCGCGCGCGGCCACCGCTACGTCACCAACAGCGATACTGAAACGGTCATCCACCTTTTCGAAGAGTACGGCGCCGATTGCGTGCAGCATCTGCGCGGAATGTTCGCTTTCGCCATCTGGAACCGAAACACGAAGACCCTCTTCATCGCTCGCGACCGCCTCGGCATCAAGCCGCTCTACTACAAGCTGACTCCCGAGCGGCTGCTGTTCGGATCGGAAATCAAAGTCTTGCTGGCACACGGGGGAATTCACCCCGAGTTCAACCGCGCCACTCTCCCCGAATACCTCGCATTCGGATACCTTTCGGGCGAGGAAACGTTCTACGCCGGAATCCAGAAGTTGATGCCCGGCCACATTATGACCATTGGTCCCGAAGGTCAGGCCGACATACGGCAGTACTGGGATCTCGACGCATCGAAACCGCATGAATCCCGCGACGAACAATATTATGTTCGGAGTTATCGTGAACTGCTGGAAGGGGCCGTCCAGAGCCACTTGATGAGTGACGTCCCGCTGGGTGTATTCCTCAGCGGAGGCGTCGATTCCAGTGCCGTCGCCGCGCTGATGACTAAAATTCGCCGCGAGCCGGTGGAAACATTTTCCGTCGGTTACACCGAGCAGACCTACAGCGAACTGCCCTTTGCGCGCACCGTTTCCGAGCACATCCACTCCCGCCATCACGAAGTATTCGTCAGCGAGCAGGATTTCTTTGGGGCGCTTCCACACCTGATCTGGCATGAAGACGAGCCGATCGCATGGCCTTCCAGCATCTCGCTTTATTTTGTTGCCCGCCTCGCCCGCGAGAGAGTGACCGTCGTTCTCACTGGAGAAGGTGCCGACGAAACGCTCGCCGGCTATACGCGCTACGCCTTCACCCTGAAGAACGCGGCCCTCGATCGCGCCTATCGCGGAGTCGTTCCCAGCTTCCTGCGCCGTGGATTGCGCAATTCTGTGGCAACCTCCTCGCTGCTCGGAGCCACAATGCGCCGGAAGCTGGAACACACCTTCCTCGCCAAAGATGGGAACTCCTGGGACTCTTTCTACTTCGACAATTTCTTCTCCGCTTTCGGTGGCGCGGAACAGGCCGGTTTGCTTACCGATACGTTCGCACGGGAAGCGGCGCCCAGCACCGCTTACAAGAACGTCCTCGGATATTGGGAGCGTTCGTCGGGCGAGATGCTGCAACGCCTGCTCTATACCGATATCAAGACCTACCTCGTCGAACTGCTCATGAAGCAGGACAACATGAGTATGGCCGCGTCCATCGAGAGCCGCGTTCCCTTCCTCGATCACGTGCTCGTGGAATTCGCGTCGCGCATTCCACGTGAGGTCCAGATCCAAGGACTGGCCGGCAAGCGCATTCTGAAAAAAGCGGTGGAGGACTTACTGCCGCACGAGATTCTGTACCGTCCAAAACTCGGGTTCCCGACGCCGTGGAGTGGTTGGCTCGCCGGGCCCCGTCTCGAGACGATACGCGCGATGCTTCTTGAACCCCGCAGCCTCGATCGCGGATACTTCCGACGTGAAGCTGTTGAGCGAATCTTCGATGAGCACAAGGCAAAGCATCGCGATAACTATGATCGCATCTGGCGTCTGCTTAATCTTGAAGTGTGGCATCGCGTCTGCCTCGAAGGCGAATCGCATGCCGAAATCGGCCAACCCGCCATGCTGGCCTCCTCACGCTAAGAGTCACTCTTCGCAGCAGAAATTCGTTCGCCTAAACATCTGTCATTCTCATCGAACCGCGGCCATGCGCAGCCGACGGCTGCATAGTATCCTCGATAACCATGCGAACCCTTCGCCTGCTCTCGTTCTTTCTCGTCTTCGCCACGTGTCTTTCTTTCGCCCAGCAACCGTTTCTTACCACCCCGCAGTGGACCGCCCTACGTGACGAATCAAACGGAGCCGCACCCTACGAAAATCTGCGCTATCTCACCACCTTGCACCGCGTCCCCGCGACTGCGCAATTCGATCAGGCCGCACAGTTTATTTTGCAGCGAGCACGCGAATATGGCTTGTCGGATGCCCACACTGAAGAGTTCGCTATTGATGGCACAAAGCCTTATGGCCTCATGCGTTCGTACCTCGCTTGGAACGTCGAAGAAGCTCGACTTTGGGAGGTTCGTCCTCAACACCTTCTAATCGGGGATTGGAAGACCGACCCGATTCGTTTGGCAGATTACAGTCACAGCGCCGACGTGGAAACCGAATTGATCGACGTTGGCAATGGAGCCAGCGAGGCCGACTACAAAGACAAAGATGTTCGCGGCAAGATCGTGCTGGCTGATGGTGTTCTGGCTCGCGTGCAGCAATTAGCGATCGCTCAGCATGGCGCCGCCGGCATCGTCAGCGACATGCCCAATCAAACCACCGCTTGGGCCGGTCTGGATACGACGATCGTCCGCTGGGGCCATCTGGACGCCCGCCAACCCTCCGGTTTCGCCTTCATGGTCTCGCGCCAGACCGCCGAGAGCCTCCGCTCCCGCCTGCGCGCGGGTGAGTCCATCGTCCTGAACGCCCACGTCAAAGCAACTGTCGGCCCCGGTCACTGGACGGTCGTCACGGCCACCATCCCCGGCACCGACCCCAGCGCTGGCGAGATCGTCTATAGCTGCCATCTCGACCACGAGCGCCCCGGGGCGAACGATAATGGCAGCGGCTGTGTCACCATTCTTGAATCCGCGCGAATCCTTCAGCACCTTATCGATTCCGGCCAACTAGCTCGTCCAAAACGCACCTTGCGCTTCACCTGGGGGCCTGAGGTCGAGGGCACGATGGCGTTTCTTGCCTCTCATCCCGAGATCAAACAGCGAGTGCGCGCCAACATCCACATGGATATGGTCGGCGGCGATCCTTTCAAGAACAAGTCCATATTCCACGTCACCGCAACGCCGTGGTCCCTGCCCAGCTTCGTCACCGACGTGGGATCCGCATTTCTCGACACCATTCGCACCGCCGCCAGTGGATACGCAGCCGGCGAAATTCCAGCCGAAGAAGGCATCGTCGAAACCCGAGCCGGCGCTTCCGGCACCCGCAATGAACTCATCGCCGACGTTACTCCCTACTCGAGCGGCAGCGATCACGACGATTACGACTCTTCGACAATCGCCGTCCCTTCGCTCTATTTGCGCGATTGGCCCGACATTTACATCCATACCGATCACGACACGCTCGATCAAATCGATGCCACGAAGCTGCGCCGCGTGGCCTTGCTGGGAGCGGCCTCTGGATACGTCTATGCCAGCCTGAGCATGCAGCAACTGCCTACAGCGCTCCCGTTTCTGACTGCGCAAGCGGAAACTCGCCTCGCCCAATCCTTCGCCACCGCCCAGCGGTTGGTCGACGATCCTAATCTCACGCCTGAGATTGCCTGGTACGAGGCTGCCAATTTCTTGCATCAAACCTTGCAGCGCGAACGAGCGACGCTACATTCGGCGGTCGAGTTTACGAATGGTCCAAACGGAGCCGACGGGGAAGGCGTGAAGTCTCTGCACGAGCAGGAGGCAGGCTTTGAACGCTGGATCAACGGAGAAGCTACACTCCGAGGAACGAAAGCAGCCAGCCCAACCGCTCCTTGGGCCGGCGATGCGGATGCGCGAAAGGTGCCCGTGCGAGTCGGAGAATTCGGTCCGCTGACCTACCAGAATGACGACGTCCTGCGGGCTCGGATCGGCAAGGAACGCTATGGAAAGATCAAGCTCATGAATAGCGAAGCGACTCAATTACTCAATGTTCGCGACCAATCGGAACTTTACGCTTATGAAATTGTCAATTTCGTGAACGGAAAGCGCACCGTGGGCGAGATCCGCGATGCGGTATCGGCTGAATATGGGCCATTATCACTAACTCTGGTCGCCGATTTCCTTCAGGCCTGCGTCGAAGGTCAGGTTATTCAGTGGAAGTAAATGGCACTCAAGGGTGGTAAACAGAACTCTTCCTGACGCTGGCATCAGCCGGGAGCAGTTATGTAACTTGTGGGTGCGCTCGACAAGATTAGTTGCAAAGTCGGCTTCGGCGCACTACAGTACGTCCAATGCAATGCTGGGCTTCCGAGGCGCCTGTTAGCGCGGAAGTCATGAATCGTAGAAAGTGAAAGGATACAAGTTTGAAGATTTCGCAAAAAGGGCTCTACGCACTCCAGGCAATCATGACTCTGGCCCGCCGTTACGGAAACGAAACGGTCAAAATCCGGGACATCGCCATCGATAGCGATCTACCAGAGAAGTTTCTTGAACTGATTCTTCTGGAGTTGAAAAACGCCCGCATCGTGGAGAGCGTTCGCGGCGCGAAGGGTGGTTATCGGCTGCGGCGCGCACCTGCGGAAATCAAGCTTAGCGAAATCGTTCGACTCGTCGACGGACCACTCGCCCCATTTGGAGATGCCGACCAGTTGCGCAGCCTCATCGTTACCGACCCCGATCACCGCGCACTCTACGGTGTGTTTCTTGAAGTGCGCGACGCTGCCGCCAAAATCCTCGAAAGCACCTCCGTGGCCGATATCATCCGGGATGCTTCCAAGCCCGCCAAACGATCGAACAAAGGGCAGAGAGCAAAAAAGCGTCCCACCTTGTCTATCGTTCAAAAAGGCGCGAACAGCAAATAACGGCTTTCTCATCGGAATTTGTCACTCTGATGAAATTGTCACTCTGAGCGCAGCGCAGAACCTGCTTGTGTACGCTTACGCGAGCACTGCCTGGTACTCGCCGTAGGCGCCCTTGAAATCGGTAATCAGATGATCACTCTCGAAGTGCCAGATTCTGGTTGCGACCTCATCAATCAAATCTTCGTCATGCGTCACCAGCAAAACAGTTCCCTGATAGCGCTGCAACGAAATATTCAGCGCGTTAATTGATTCCAAGTCCAGATGGTTCGTGGGTTCGTCAAGCACCAGAACGTTCGGCTTCTGCAGCATCAGCTTGCAAAATAACAACCGAGCCGCCTCTCCGCCAGAGAGGATATCGGTGCGCTTATCAGCATCCTCGCGCGGAAACAGCATCTGGCCCAGAATGCCGCGGATTTCTTCCGTCGACGCCGCCGGATCCCATTGATGCAGCCACTCCAGCACTTTAATGCCGGGCTCGATCATCGCCTTGTGATCCTGCGCAAAATACCCGACTGCGGCTTCGTGGCCCCAGATGACTTTTCCGCCATCGATAAAAGGGCCGTCATATCCGCTCGTCTTGCGCAATTCCGACTCTGTAGTCGTCGGCGAATTCGCCAGCAGCGCATTGACCAGGGTCGTCTTTCCCGAGCCGTTGCGCCCCATCAAAGCAATTTTCTCGCCTCGGATCACGCTGGCCGTGAAGCCCGCAACGACCTTCGCATCTCCGTAGGACTTCGTCACGCTCTCGATTTCCAGAATGTGCTTGCCCGAAGGTCGTTTCTGTTCGAACTTCAGGTAGGGACGCTGGATGTTCGATCGCGCCAGCTCCGTCACTTGCAGGCGCTCGACTTCCTTGCGCCGCGACTGCACCTGGCTCGATCGCGTTCCGGCGGCGAAGCGCGCGATGAACTCATTCAACTGGTCGATCTTCTTCTCACGCTGCGCATTCTGCGATTCGATCTGAGACCGGATCTGCGTCTTCGCTACGACCATGTCGTCGTATGTACCCGTGTACGTAATGATGGTCTCGTAATCGATGTCGGCAATGTGGGTGCAAATGCCGTTCAGGAAATGGCGATCGTGCGAGATGACGATCAGCACGCCCTCGTATTCATTCAAAAACGTCTTCAGCCAGTGGATCGAATCGAGATCGAGGTTGTTGGTCGGTTCGTCGAGCAACAGCGCCTGCGGATGTCCAAACAGCGCCTGCGCCAGCAGCACTCGAACTTTCTGCCCGCCCGGCAACTCCGACATCATGCGCTCGTGTTGCTCGTCGGGAATATCCAGACCTTGCAAAAGAATCGCCGCATCACTTTCGGCGGTATAACCGTCTTCTTCGCCGACAATGCCTTCCAGTTCGCCGAGTTTCATGCCGTCGGCGTCGGTCATCTCTGTCTGCGCGTAAATCACTTCCCGCTCTTCGAGCGCGGCCCACAAACGCTTATTGCCCATGATGACGGCATCGATCACGCGATATTTGTCGAAGGCAAATTGATCCTGGCTCAAAACGCCAAGCTTGCGCGGACGGACGACGGTTCCCTTCTGCGGATCAAGTTCGCCCGTCAGAAGCTTCATAAACGTGGATTTGCCCGCGCCGTTCGGCCCCGTCAGGCCATAGCGCTTCCCCGGTACGAACCCGGTGGACACTTCGTCAAATAAAATTTTAGCGCCGTAGCGCATGGACACATTGCTGACTGACATCATGATGTTTTTTGGGAACTGCGGGAATCGATCCAATCGGAAGAAAACGCAGCTACTACAGTAAGAATATCACGAGTGACCAACCCATTCCGACGCCACGTGAAACCGGCCCGTACGACGATAAATCTCGCGGTTTTCCTTCGTGAACCTTCGTGTCCTCTGTGGTGAACGGTTTTGAATTGGCAAACGGCTTCGACCTAAGGCCTTATCGTAACCATCACCACTGAGTGCGGCGCAACGCTCGCAGAAAACATCTCTTTGAACTCACCCAGCTCTTTTTCCTGCCAAAGATCGCGAACTTTCGCGGTCAAGTGGGCCGGGTATCCCAGATCCTCCCAGTTCACAGCGATCTTCTTCTCATCGATTCCACGATTCAGCAGAACCACCGCTCGGCTCCCATCGTGCAGCGGCTTGGACCACACTTCCAAATTCCCTTCTTTCCGCACCCGCTGTCCTTCCTTGCCCGCCACATCCTGATCGACCGCAATCACTTCTTTCTTTGTGAGGATCTCGCGAATCTCCGGCTTCATGTCTCTCAGATCGTTCCCCGCAATTAAAGGAGCGGCGAGAATCGCCCACAGACTGAAATGCGCCCGATATTCCGGAACCGTCATGCCTCCGTTTCCCACTTCGAGCATGTCGGGATCGTTCCAGTGACCGGGCCCCGCGTACGATTCCAGCCCCACCTGCAAATCCAGAATCTCCGTCATCCCGTTGGAGCAGCAGTCGCCATTCGGCCATTTGATCTTGCCCTCCCAACGGTCGCTGATGTCGCCCGTGGTTCGCCAAAGATTTCCGACGCCGTTCGCCCATAGCCACGGCTTACTCGTTCCCCATTCGCAGATACTGAAGACAATCGGCCGCCCCGAAGCGTCGAGCGCCGCGCGCATCAGTTCATAAGAAGATCGTGCGTCCTGCGTCGAGGTCTCGCACCAGTCAAATTTCAGATAATCTACACCCCACGCCGCATACTGCCGCGCATCTTGAAACTCATATCCTCGGCTCCCGGGACGCCCCTGGCACGTCTTGGTTCCCGTGTCGGAATACAGCCCAAACTTCAAGCCCTTGCCGTGTACATAGTCGGCCAGCGCCTTCATCCCCGACGGAAAACGCTTCGGATCGGCAACGATATTCCCTTGCCCGTCGCGGTCGATCTGCCAGCAGTCGTCAATCACAACATACTGATAGCCCGCATCCTTCATCCCCGAGGTGACCATGGCATCGGCAATCTGCCGGATCAGATCCTCACTCACGTTGCAGGCAAATTTATTCCAACTGTTCCATCCCATCGGAGGCGTCGCGGCCAGTGAACTCGCGGCAGAAATGGTCGTCGTTTGATCGCGATCCGACGATGCCGCCAGTGAACCGAGTAAGAAAACAACCGCCATCAGAATCGGTGCGCTTCTCACAGGTCTCTCCGCTAAACGATGAATTCCGCTGATTGAATCGATGACTCGCAAAGTCTACCGCATCGAACCCGGCCGGTATAGGACTCCACACCGCGCTTTTTTTCAACGTGAATCGCGCTAGTTTTCGCCCGCTCTCCAGCCTTTTTCTCGATTGCGGCATCGAAAACAACTTCATGCCGATCGTTCTCCAAATTGTCTGGCTGCTCGTACTCTCCATCCCCGTAGCGTGCGTTGCCTGGACGGTTACTCACGAAGAAGTATTCCGCGAACCGCGCGACTATTGCCAGAAGCAAGTAAAATCGGCCAAAAACGGCATTCGCCGCAAATTCTTCTACCTCTTCACTTGCGAATACTGCTTCAGCCATTATGTCGCCGCGCTTTTCCTCGTGGTCACGCGTTTCAAACTCTTATATCCCAACTGGCGCGGCTATCTCATCGCCCTCTTCAGTCTCGTCTGGATTGCCAACCAGTACACGAGCATCTACAGCCGCTTGCGCCTCGATATCAAACATGAACAGGTGGAAATCCGCGAAAAGGAAACCGAGAAATTCGTCGAACCGCGTCAAGCCGCCTGACGCATCACAACCCTTCCTGAGCATTCCCATTCGCGCTCGCGCCGTACAGCTCGCCACGAAAGCGCGCGCCTGTGCGGCGTTTCGAATGAGAACCTTTCCATTGACGCCCGGCACAGCCGGGGCTTAGATTTCTACTTCGAGTAAACGATTACCAAACCGAGGTTTCCTCTCGCGGGGAGCGACAACACGCCTATGCTGCAGCGTTTGCGGGAAGAGGTGCTGGAAGCCAACCTGGAACTGGTACGACAGCGCCTCGTCTTGTATACCTTCGGCAATGCCAGCGGCATCGCGCGTGAGGAAGGTCTCGTGGTCATCAAGCCCAGCGGCGTCCCGTACGAGACGATGACGCCGCAAGATCTGGTCGTAACCGATCTGACGGGCAAGGTCGTCGAAGGACGATTGAAGCCGTCCTCCGATCTCCCCACCCACCTTGTGTTGTATAACCAATTCCCTGAAATTGGGGGAGTCGCGCACACGCACTCCGAATATGCCACCGCCTGGGCGCAGGCTCGCCAAGCCTATCCCGTGCTATGGCACCACTCACGCCGACTATTTTCACGGGGAAGTGCCAGTGACTGCCGATCTCACGGAATTGGAAATCGCCGGCGAATATGAAGAAAATACCGGGCACGCCATCGTGCGCAGTATGCAAAATACCGATCCCTTAGCCACTCCCGGTATTTTGGTCGCCAACCACGGCCCTTTCGCCTGGGCAGGGGACGCGACAACCGCTGCCCATAACGCGGCCATTCTCGAGTTCATCGCGCGTATGGCGTACTTCACACTCAGCATCAATGCCGCTGCACCATCGGCTGGCAACGCATTACGCGATAAACATCACTTTCGAAAGCACGGCTCGAACGCATATTATGGGCAGGCCAAGAATCAAGAAAAACAATAGGACGAGCAAAGAGGAAAAAGCGAAGCGATGACTTTACTGCTTGCGACCCTGGTACCCCGCCAACTAGTCCGCCTTTCTCCCATCGACATCGTCATCGTAGTTTTCTATTTTGCCCTCGTTCTCTCCATCGGTTGGTATTTGAAGGGCCGTTCCAACACCGGCGAAGACTTCTTCATGGCAGGACGCGA
>JBEKPH010000104.1:0-10714 GCA_049520915.1 Terriglobales bacterium | reverse complement strand
TTGCCCGCTCCATCGCGGCCTTCGGGTAGAAGTCCATGTTTCCCATGGTCTCCTCCCCTCGCCGCCCGCAAAGCGGACATATCACTTGCTATCTCAACCGGACATATCATGTGCTACCGACACAATCCAGATCGAAGCTGGCGAAGCTCGAGAATAGGTTTTACAATGGCACGCTTTCCAACCGAGGGAAATCGAACGACCATGACATCCAAAGGCGTTATCCGGATCTTTGCAGCACTGTTTCTTTTCGTATTCGCCATCCACGTACAGGCGCAGAAAATCAGAGTGATTGTCGATCAGGACGCGCGTGGTCCCGCCACAACCGACATGCAGTCCATTCTGATTTTTCTCCAGTCGGATAAGTTCGACGTTCTTGGCATCACAACCGTCAGCGGAGATCAGTGGGTAAAAGAAGAAACCCAACGCACCCTCCGTCTTCTCGAGATCGCGGGCCGTACCAACGTTCCCGTAGTGCAGGGAGCCGAATTCCCGCTGCTGAATTCGAAAGAAGAGTCTGAGCGTTGGGAGGCTCTCTACGGCAAACTCGCCTACAAAGGGTGCTGGAGTGATTTTTCCAAGCGTCCCGAGGGCTCAGCAGCGGCCTTCCGTGCCGGGTATCACGATCCGGATGTCGTCCCTCAGCTTGTCGAGGGTAATCCTCAGATCAAAGCTCTCGACGAAACGGCGGCTCACTTCATCATCCGCATGGTGCACAAATATCCCGGCGAAGTTGTCATCTGGGCCGGTGGTCCGCTCACGAACATCGCCTTGTCTCTGCGGATCGATCCGGAAGTGGCTACCCTCGCAAAAGAATTAGTGCTGATGGGCAGCGGCATGTACGCCAATAACGGTGGCATCAGCGGCACCGATGGACGGCGGGAATTTAACTGGTGGTTCGATCCGGAAGCTGTCCGCATCACGATGCGCGCACCTTGGAAGAAGATCACGATTACGCCCATTGACATTTCCGTCAAAACGTCGCTGAATCCTGCGACAAAAGCGGCCATCGCCAAGGCCAATACGCCAATCGCTCGCTACCTCACCGAATATTCAATACCGGGCCAGATGTGGGACGAACTCTCGGCGGCAGCCTTAATCGATCCTTCTATCATTACGGGAACGAAACAACTCTATGTAGACATCGACATCGACCACGGCTCCAGCTACGGCGAAACCCTCTTCTGGGAGCCAGGCACGGCCCTTCCATCCTACGAAAGAGTAGCGACAGTTCAATTTGATGTGGACGCACAAAAGCTGTACGATCTCTACATTCAACTCATGACGCAGCCCCCCAAGTCCGCTCGCTAGTTAGATCCTCTTGATGCTTGAAGTTTGTCCCCGACGCGATGAGTTCACGATTGGCCACCTGTGTAGAAGCAGGTAATATTCTGAAGGTTGAGCAGTTCAACAATTCTGAGGTGAATGAATGCAGTTCGGCCGTCTTCTGCGTTTCCCCGCAATCATTGTTCTGGTGACCACATGTTTTATTACCCAAGGCAAAGCCGAGGAAAGCAACAGGCGAAAAATCATCATCGATCAGGATGCCGCCGGCCCCGCTGGCACCGATCAGCAAGCAATATTGCTTCTGATCCAGTCCCCGAAGACAGAAGTGTTGGGTATCACCGTCGTCACCGGCGACGCGTGGCTGACGGAAGAAGTCGCGCACACCCTGCGCATGCTCGAGTTGATCGGACGAACCGATATCCCCGTGTTACGCGGAGCCGAGAATCCGCTGGTCCGAACGAAAGAAGAAACCGAGCAGTGGGAACAGCGCTATGGCTCCGTTGCCTGGGCCGGCGCTTGGACGCCGCGTTTCTATCACGCCCCTCGCGAGCTGGGAGCCATGCCGGAAGGAATTCCCACGACCAAGGCGGCCGACGAAGACGCCGCGCACTTTCTCGTCCGCATGGTTCGCAAATACCCGCACCAGGTCACGATCTACGAAGGCGGTCCCATGACCAACCTCGCGTTGGCTCTCACCATCGATTCGGAATTTGCCAGCCTCGCCGAAGAATTAGTGTTCATGGGCGCAAGTCTCAATCCGCAAACCGCCGATCCCGAATTCGCCAACACCCCTCGCCACGAGTTCAACATTTGGTTCGATCCCGAAGCGGCTCACGTCGTTCTGCGCGCGCCCTGGAAGAAAATCGTTTGCACTCCCGTCGACGTTTCAGTCAAAACCCGAATGACCAACGGCCTGATCGACAAGGTCAAGGTAGGGGGCTCGCCCGCCGCGCAATATATCGGCAAGTACGCGCATCTGCGTGGTCAATACAACTATCTGTGGGACGAACTGACTTCCGCTGCGTGGCTCGATCCCAGTCTGATCACGAAGAAAGAAAACCGCTACATGGACGTGAATCTCGAACGTGGTCCCGGCTACGGAGACACGTTGACCTGGTCTGATCACGACAAGCCCAAGCGTGACGTTCAGTCCGTCGAGATCCAGTTCGATGTCGATACCGACAGGTTCTACAAGATGTTTGTGGACCTGTTGACCGCGCCTACGCCTCTACCATCGAAGCCGTAGAAGGTTTTCTGAAGACCTTCGAGCCCGATGCGGACCCGAGAGACGCGCGCTAGCTATTGCCCCAGGCGATTGAGCATCTCCTGCGCCTGCGCATGTCCTGGATGTTGCTTCAGGAGTTCGAGCAGCGCCTTGCGGGCTTTCTCCGGCGTGCCTTCGAGATCATAGACCTGCGCCAGGTTCAGATAAGCCTGATCGAAAGCCGGCGCTACGCGCATACACTCTTCGAAGGTCGCCACCGCCTGATCGCGGCGTTGTGTTCGCAGATAGAGAATCCCAAGGTTGTTCAGTGCCTCGGGGTAGCCAGGGCGCAACTTCAACGCGGTCTGCAATAAGTTGAACGCTCGCTCAGTTTCGTCATTCTGAGCGAATACCATGCCTAAACCGTAATTCGCCTCGGCATCATTTGGATTCACCTTCAGCGCTCGATCGTAGGTCTGGCGCGCGTTATCCCACTGCTTTTGCTGCCGGTAGGCGCTGCCAAGATTGTCCAGGGCGATACTGTGATCGGGGCTCAACTTCAGCGCCTCTTGGAAATACTCGATCGCTTCGTCGCGCCAGCCGTCCCGTGCGGCCAGCAAGCCAAGGTTATTCCACGAATTTGCCATGGTGTCGGGATAGCTCGCACGCAGTTTCAGTGCCCGCTCGAAGCTCTCTCGCGCCTCAGCGCTCTTTTGCAGGTTCAGATACACGCTGCCAATACCGTAGAGCGCTTCCGCGCTCGCTGGATCATCACGTAGCGCAATCTGAAATGAAGCCGCAGCCTGATCCATGTAGCCGCGTTGAAAAAAGATCGATCCGTACGAGAGATAGTTCCGCCCGAACTCAATCGCGTCCGTCACACCGGGAAACGGAAGCGCTCTCGCCAAGCGCTCTGCCGTGTTTTCGGGAATGTGCTGAAAGTCGTGTTCGATCTGTTCTGGATTCACTGGTCCTTGATAGATCTTAACAATCTCTCCTTTGGGATTAATCAGGAAGGAAGTTGGCAGCGCGAGATCGCGGTGGCGATCAAACAGAAAGCGATAAACAATGTTGTAGACCGCAGCTACGTCGTCAGAACCGCGCAGGATGTCAAACGAAAGATGATGTTCACGCACGAACGTGCGAACTCTCTCGGCATCCGACGCGCTATCTAAATTGACCGACAGCAGATGAAATCCTTTCGAAGCCCACGCCGAATGCCGCTGATTCAAGCCATTCCAACCTTCCTTACATTTCCCCTGCACATCCCAAAAGTGGAGCAGCACAGCTTTGCCGCGGAACGACGACAGAGTGCGTGTCGTGCCGTCGAGTTGGGGCAGAGAAAAATCAGGCGCTTTCACCGGAGCGAGCAGCCAGGTCTCCGCTACGTCCGGCAGGGTCTCAATCGCCTGCGCGGTTGATCGAGACGGCGGCGCCGCGAGTCTCTCTACGCGACGCTCCCGAAAGGCCTCCACGCGCGACGGCTCCGCTCCCTCCTCAATCCACACCCGATGGTTAATAGGCAAATCATGCAGTTCCTGGACCAGTCCGCTCGGCCAGCGAATCGAAGCCCGCACCAGACCTTTCGCCGCCCCCAGCCCAAAGAAGACCTCCTTGCTGTGTTGCGAGAGAAAGCCTGATCCCGCCTGCAGCGAGCGGCGTTGGCGGCCTGCTTCCGTTTCGATCGTGACAATCGCTCCAATTGCATCGCGATTGCTTTTCGTGCCGCGCAGTCGAAATGCAATCGACGGAGGCAAACTCTCCATGACATTCTTCAAAAGCCGCAACTGCGGGCCGCTGCGGTTCTTTAGAAAAAGTTCCTGACGACCGTCGTGATCAAAATCCGCCAGAGCAAATGCTCGCCCATCTTCGAGAAAATCCAGATCGATCACACCTGAAATATCTGAGAAAGTTCCATCGCCATTGTTCGCGTAAAAGACATTGCGCTCGTATCCGCTCCACGTGCCGTCCGCCCGAATCAGTTCGTTGATTGCACTCCATCCCTGCTCGTAGTTCTGAGAGGGCTTCGCCTCGTCAGGCGAGTGGGCAACGACCTGCCGCCAAAAAAAGCTGTTCAGGTCTTCGCGGGACGGACCGGTGACCATCCCGTTCGCAATATAGAGATCGGGAAAACCGTCGTGATCGAAATCCCAAGCGTCGCTGGACCAAGCCCAGCGCCCGATCCCGACCCCCGCGGCCATAGTCGCATCCTCAAATGCGAACGCGTCGTGGCGCTCATCCCTAACCGTTCCGCGAAGCAGAGAATTGCCCATCGCATGCTTGTGATACAGCGCTCGTGCCTCAGGAGGCGCGTTTCTCTGAAACCCGCCCTGCATCGAAATACGCTCGCCGGCGGCGGTCCACATATTTGCCACGTAGAGGTCGTCGTCGCCGTCGTTGTTGTAGTCGAACCAGCACACGCTCATCCCCGCGCCGATATCCTCAACTTTGGCTTGCGCCGCGACATCTGTGAAAGTTCCGTCTCCATTATTGCGGTAAAGATTCTTCCGCCCAAAATCGTTGACCACATAAAGATCGGCCCAGCCGTCGCGGTTGAAATCGTTCCAGCCGCAGCAGAAGCTATAGCGCGTGTTGTTCTGGTTGAGGCCCGTCTCCGCCGTCACATCCCGGAACGTGCCGTCCCCCTGGTTACGCATCATGAAATTGGGAGGCCCATTCTCGGCGTCGTAATAAGGGGACGGATATTTGTATTGATCCGTGCCCTGGTAATAGACGTAAAGGCAGAAGTAAATGTCCAGCCAACCGTCGCGGTCATAGTCGGCCGCCGCCGCCCCGGTAAATGTCCCCTGCGGCGGGTTGGCGAACTGGAACGCGTTTGCCTTCTGTCTGAATTTGCCGCCGCCTTCGTTCAAAAAGAGCATGGGCCCGGTGGAACGGACCACGATCAAATCCTGTCGACCGTCGTTGTCCACATCGACGATCAGAGCGCACGCCGTGTTTTCGAGAACGCCTACACCCGCCGATTCCGTAATATCTTCGAACGTCCCATCGCCTCGATTGCGATACAGACGATTGGGAAGCCCTCCGGGTTGGCAGACATAGAGATCATCGAAGCCGTCGCCGTCAACGTCGCCGACCGATACTCCGTTGTGTCCATAAATATCGATTCCGCAAGCCCCATCGAGCACGGTTCGCCAGTAGTCACTGCCGTGCATCAACTGCGAAGCATGGGAAGCATTCGCGCCGAGCGCCGCAGTCGTAATATCGACATAACCAGGGCTTTGCGAGACGCTTCGTGTTTCCTCGAGTCCGGCCCAGCGCAGGAGTCGAAACGCGTCCGAGGCCGAGCGTTCCCAAATGAGATCCCAGTAGCCCACGCGTTGTTCGCGATAGCAGTCGCTGCCAGTCCCGAGCAACTCATACCGGATCCGGGTCTGAATCTGTGTAGCAGCCGCACTTCCCGCAGACATCGCCACGGCGTCAATACTCGTGACCTGAAATTCCGCAGTAAGAAGTTTTGAAAATCGGCTGAGGGAAGACCGTAGCTCCAGTAAGAATGTCTCTCGATTGAGTTTGGCCTCGCGTGAAAACCGATTGCTGTGGACAACAATCGCCGGGCCAGGCCGAAGGGTCCGAGATTCAGCCGGACTGAGCGAAGCGCCCAGGAAGTTCGGTAGAAGCACTTCCGCAATCGCCTTCACATCTTGCGGAGACTCAAGCAGTCGTGAACTCCAGGCGCTGAGGATCGCCCCAATCTGATCGGCGTATCTCTCGGTAGGAAAATCATCAAGGCCCGACTGCGCTTTGAGAAGTAAAGCGTCGAGCGGTCGCGGCACTCGGTACTGCGGATGCAGCTGAAATTCTCCGCAAGTCGCCATCGTATCCGCGACGGCGAAATTAATCGTCGGCCACCCCAAACCGCGCAGTCCGGCAGGAATGAGCGCTGTCGACGCTCCCTGGCAGCACCGAAAAAGAAAGTCGCGGCGGCCAAGGTCCACCGAGCCGGAAGCGGGCGCACTCCAGTTCTTCTCTCGTTGACTCAGAGCACTCTCTCCCGGATCGCCACGTGTGGCCTGAAATTAACACCCGCTCTCGCGACCGTCAAGATTGCGCCGCTATAATGGTCAGTCGCCAGATCGGCTCTCGACTCGCCACGACCAATGACCGCGGATCGACCATCTATGAAAACAAATCAAGTTCTGCGTTGGCCCACCATGGCGGGTAGTCCCGTGCTCGAGAGCCTCAGACCCGTGATCGAGCGGGCGCAAGATGTTCATACGAATGTCGACAAAATCGTTGAAGTAGCCGGTTGGATGGCCTACGAAGAACTCCCACTTCCCGATTACGCCTCACCCTTCGGAATTGGCCAAGGCGACATCCACGAGACGATGGATTTCATTCTGACCACGTCTTGCATCGATACCGCTTTTACCGACTTCTCCAATCATGTCAAGTTTCAATCGGACTATGCCGGCCACACTTGGTCCGATTCCGACGCGCTCTTCGCATGCATGAAGCGCGCGTCGGATCAAGGTGTCCCGATCCTCGACGGCGCATTTCTGGCTAAGGTAACTCGTGCCGAAATGGAGACCTTGTTCGCCGGAAACATTGAGTTGCCGATGCTCGACGAAAAAACGGAAATCCTGCATCAGGTTGGAAGGGTCCTCTCACAAGAATACGAGGGCCGCTTTCGCAATTTCGTCGCGTCCTGTTCCCCGAAACTGTATGACCACGGCAATGGCTTGGTCGACCGCTTGATCGACGAGTTTCCGCGCTTCCGGGATGTCAGCCTCTATCACGGCCACACTGTCAAGTTCTATAAGCTACCGCAACTCGCGATCTGGTTTTTGTATACCAGCCTCAGAAAGGCTGGAAAGTTTCCCATCGAAGACTTGGAGAAAATGTCCGCCTTCGCCGATTACATCGTCCCGGTTGCTCTACGCTTGCTCGGCATTACAAGCTATTCCGCGGACCTCGAGAGCGCGATCAATTCTTACCAGAGGATCCCGCGCGACAGTTCTTGGGAGGTCGAGATTCGCGCCCATTGCATTTACGCCAGCGCTCTGCTGGCTGAAGAGATCAATCAGATTCGACCGCTCGATAAGAAGATCCTCATTCCCCAGATCGACGCGCGCCTTTGGACGCACTATCACACAACCTGGTGGCCTCATCATCTGACGAAAACCATCATGTATTGACGTTAAAACGCATGCCGCGCACGGCTTTTCAGCGGCACCGTAAAAGTTCTACTGTCCGAGCCAGTCCAGCGTTACAATGGCCCACTTGATCCTTCAGCGAAATTAATTTTCGATATGCAGACA
This sequence comes from Terriglobales bacterium, assembly GCA_049520915.1. GTDB lineage: Bacteria > Acidobacteriota > Terriglobia > Terriglobales > Acidobacteriaceae > Acidiflorens. The sequence continues at coordinate 2,944 of JBEKPH010000104.1, read as the reverse complement.
ACAAAAGTGTCGGCTGCTATGCGCGAGCGCCTTCTCCGTTCTGCACGCGCGGTGATGAAAAATGCGTATGCGCCTTTTTCCCACTTCCGTGTCGGCGCAGCCATTCTCACCTCCAAAGGCCAGGTCTTTGTCGGTTGCAATGTCGAGAATTCCTCATACGGGATGACCAACTGTGCCGAGCGCACGGCGATTTTTTCTGCCATCGCTAAGCACGGCCCGGAACTCGAGATTCGTGCCGTCGCCGTCACCAACGATCACGGCGTTCCGTGTTCGCCCTGCGGCGCCTGCCGCCAGGTAATCTACGAGTTTGGCCCGAATGCCTTGGTTTTCTATCAAGGTGAAAAAGGTCCGAAACAAAGCCTCATCACCGAACTCCTGCCGGAAGGTTTCCGCCTCAAGTGACCTCGCCGAGCGCCACGCAATCTCACTTCCGCGCGATCGATCTCATCCGCAAGAAGCGCGATGGTGACGCATTGTCCTCTGACGAAGTTGCGTATCTGGTCGAAGGATGCACTTCCGGGGATATTCCCGATTACCAGATGGCCGCGTGGCTCATGGCGGTCGTGCTGCGTGGAATGACGCGCGAAGAAACGGCCGCGCTCACTCAATCGATGCTGCACTCCGGCGAAGTCCTCGATCTCGGCTTCCTTCCTGCAACGAAAGTGGATAAGCACTCCACCGGCGGAGTCGGCGACAAGACTTCGTTGGTACTCGCCCCGCTGGTTGCTGCGGGAGGTCTTTATGTTCCGATGATTAGTGGCCGCGGACTCGGCCATACCGGCGGTACGCTCGACAAGCTTGAATCCATTCCGGGATTTCGCGTCGACCTCTCTGTCTCCGAATTCCATCGCGTGCTCAAGGCTTGCGGAACCTCCATGATCGGCCAGACAGAGAAGATCGCTCCCGCCGACCGCAAGCTATACGCCCTCCGCGATGTGACCGCTACCGTCGAAAGTCCTTATCTGATCTGCGCCTCCATTATGAGTAAAAAGCTCGCCGAAGGCACAGACGCGCTTGTGCTCGACGTAAAAACCGGCTCGGGAGCCTTCATGAAAAAAGAGGAAGACGCCGTCTTCCTCGCCGAACTCATGGTCGAAACTGGCGAGCGCATGGGCAAGCAGATGGCCGCGCTCATAACGGATATGAATCAGCCTCTGGGCCGTATGGTCGGCAACGCCCTCGAGGTGCGGGAGTGCATCGAGGTCCTACACGGCGGCGGCCCCGCCGATCTACGCGACCTTTGCCTTGAACTGGCAGCCTGGATGTTCTTTCTCGGAGGCGCTTCCAAAACCGTCGCCCAAGGCAAGACGCTCGCTGCTCGCATCATTGCCTCCGAACAAGCCTTTGATCGCCTTCGGCAAATGGTTGAACTCCAGGGAGGCGACATCGACGCGATCGACGATCCTAGCCGCCTTCCCGTGACAGGGCACACGGTCGAGGTACCCAGTTCGCGAGCGGGATATGTAGAGTCCATCGTCTGCGAACACGTCGGCACAGCCTGCGTCATTCTCGGCGGAGGCCGCGAGCGCAAAGAAGATTCAGTCGATCCCGCGGTCGGCATCGTCGTTCATAAGAAGATCGGCGATGCAGTATCTGTCGGAGAGTCCCTCTGCACCATTCATTGTCACTCCGACGCTCAAGCCTCGCGCGCCAAGACGTTGCTCGAGGACAGCTATCACATCGCCGCCGCGCCACCCGCGCACAAGCCCACTTTGCTTCATCGTGTGATCTACAAAGGGGAATACTGATTTCTCGAGGGAATAACGATGGGACGTTTTACCGGCATTCTCGGGCTGCTCACCATGTTAGGTCTCGCCTATACCTTTTCTACCAATCGCCGTGCGATCAACAAGAAAACGGTTGCCTGGGGACTCGGCCTGCAGATCGTATTCGCCATTTTTGTCCTGAAAAGTTCGATTGGTCAAAACCTCTTCCAGAAGGCCGGAGACGCCGTCAATCGGCTGCTCAGCTACGCCTTCGTGGGATCGAAGTTCGTCTTCGGCGAGCTCGGTGCGCAGGGCTCATCAATGGGTTTCGTTTTTGCGTTTCAAGTGTTGCCAACAGTCATTTTTATCGCCGCTTTTTTTGCCGTGCTCTATCACTACGGAATCATGCAGTTCATCATCAAGCTGGCCGCAAAAGTCATGACCCGCTTCATGGGCGCGAGCGGCGCAGAATCGCTGAATGTGGCAGCCAGCATTTTCATGGGGCAGACCGAAGCTCCTCTCACCATTCGCCCATTTCTTCCCGACCTCACGCGCTCTGAATTGATGACGGTGATGACCAGCGGCATGGCTCACGTCTCCGGCGGCATCATGGCCGCCTACATCGCCTTCGGCATCGAACCCAAGCACTTGCTCAGCGCGGTAATTATGACCGCTCCCGGCACAATTCTCATGGCGAAAATGTTAGTGCCTGAGACGGAAATCCCCAAAACGGCTGGCCGCGTGGTGATGAGCGAGGAGGAAGAAGGCGCGGAGCAAACTGAGAACCTCCTTGGCGCGATTGCGCGCGGTACAACCGACGGCTTAGGCCTCGCACTCAACATTGCCGCCATGCTGATTTCCTTCTTGGCGCTCATTGCGCTCGCCAACGGCATACTGGGCGGCATTCACAATCATCTCGGAATCGCGTGGTTTCCCTCGAGCCTGCAACAGATCTTCGGCACCCTGTTTGCCCCGGTCGCATGGGTCATCGGAATCCCATGGCACGATTGCAGGGCCATTGGCAATCTGCTTGGCACGCGCATGGTGCTCAACGAACTCGTAGCCTTCTCCATGCTAGGACCGCAGCGAGCCATGCTTGATCCGCGCTCTTTCACCATCGCAACCTTCGCGCTTTGCGGATTCGCCAATCTCAGCTCCATCGGAATCCAACTCGGCGGTATCGGAGCCCTCGCTCCAAATAAGCGGGGAGAGCTCGCTAAGCTTGGCATCCGCGCCAT
>JBEKPH010000103.1:0-10752 GCA_049520915.1 Terriglobales bacterium | reverse complement strand
GATGCCTCGAGTGCCGAAGAAAAAGCCGATTACGGCGTGATCAAAGAGAAAATCCGCACGGACTTGAAGAGATACATCTCCCGCCAAACGCAGCGAAGGCCGCTGATTATGCCGGTGATTGTGGAGATCTAAGGCTCAGTATCCCGCTTCGCGCCCGTGTCGCACTGCCAGCATTACTATCTGTTTTCCGTCGTAGTGATATAGGGCGATATAAGCGCCATGCCCGAATTCAATCACCCACTCGCGGAACTCTGGGGGCAAATCGTCGACAGGACGGCCACTCTCAGGATGTCTGGCGAGCGCTCTTACGCCCTGCCGGATCGCTTTAATCGCGCGCTTGGCCGCGTCCCGACTCTTCGGAGCGAGAAAGGTATGGAGACGGGCTACATCCAACAAAGCCGGTTGCGACCATTTCAGTTGTGGCATTTAGGAGGAGCGACGTCCTTACCTGCTTCGAGTTTGGCCATCCAAACGTCGGCTTCCTCAGTGGTCGCGTGCAGTCCGGTCGTCTGGTAATGGTTCCAGGCGGCAAGCACGTCCTGCCGCAGTTGCTCTCGCTTCTCTTCGCGTTCCACGTACTGCTCGATGGCTTCGCACATGACCCAGTGCGCCGAGCGGCGGCGAACCGAGGCAAGTCGTTGAACCCGCTGCTTTGTCTTCGTGTCGAGCTTCAAGCTGGTGGTGGAGGGTGACGCCATCTCTAGTACTCCAAGGTGTTACCTCGTAACATTATACCAACTGAGCCACGGAAACATCCCTCCAGGCCGGGTTAAAGGACGTGCACTGAAGAGTACCTTCCAGCCAAGAAAGCACCCGAACCCATAGAATAGCCACGATGGTTTCTCTTCGCGATATTCAGGCCGCCCAGGATCTTCTGGCGACAATCGCAATCCGCACGCCGTTACTGGAATGGACGGGGACGGCGGATTCCCGCAAGCTTTTTCTCAAACTCGAAAACCTGCAGCCGATTGGCGCGTTTAAACTGCGCGGAGCATACAACAAAGTTGCGTCTCTCGACGAGGCAGAGCGCCAGCGCGGGGTTATTTCCTATTCCAGCGGAAATCACGCGCAAGGGGTCGCATACGCGGCCCGCGCTCTGGGCGTGAAAGCGATCATCGTCATGCCTGGGAATGCCCCGAAAAACAAGATCGCTGCTACGGCCGCTCTGGGAGCGGAGATCGTCCTTGTGGGCCCGGCCAGTGAAGAACGACGGCTTCGTGCCGAGGAACTCGCAGCGGCGCATGGCTACGTGATTGTGCCTCCCTACAATGATGAGAAAATCATCGCCGGCCAGGGGACGGTGGGATTGGAGATTCTGGAGCAGTTGCCTAACGTCGAAACCATACTGGCCCCGGTCGGCGGCGGCGGATTGATTAGCGGAATTGCCGCCGCGATCAAGCTGAGCAATTCTAAAGTGAAGGTGATCGGCGTCGAACCTGAACTGGCTTCCGATGCTCGCGCGAGTTTCCGGGCCGGGCATATCGTTTCGTTTGCGGCCGAGCAGGTTTCGCAAACGTTGGCGGACGGTCTCCGCACACAGAGTGTGGGAGCGATTAATTTTGAACACATACGCACGTTTGTGGATGACATCGTTAGCGTCACCGAAGAGGAGATTCTTGAGACGATGCTGCGGCTGAGCGCGAATCCGAAGACTGTGGCTGAACCGAGTGGCGCGGTCGCGGCAGCGGCTTTTCTCTTTCATTCCACGGAACTGCCCGATACCAAGATGAATGTAGCTGTGATCAGCGGTGGAAACATCGATCCGATGCTGCTGGCCGACGTGCATGATCGGAGTGTTCGCGGCAAAACGGTACAGACTACGGCACGATAAGGTGAGATCCGCATGATGCGTTTTGGAATTGCAGGTTTCGGATTGCATGCCACCCGGCGGCTGATGCCGGGTTTTGCTCTGTCTCAGAATTGCAAAGTGGTCGCGTTGTCGCGCCGCGATCCCGAAAAAGCACGGGAGGCCGCGGCGCAGTTTGCCATCCCGCATGTCTTTGGCTCGACGGCGGAACTCAGCCGCTGTCCCGAAGTCGACGCCGTACTCGTGACCACTCCCAACGCGAGCCACTTGCAGGATGTCTTGGCAGCCTTGGCTGCAGGAAAGCCGGTGCTCTGCGAAAAACCGATGGGCATGAACGCAGATGAATGCCGCCGGATGGTAGAGGCGGCGCACAAGACGGGACTTCTGCTCGGCGTGGCTCAGGTGTTTCGGTTTGAGGAAAGCACGGCAAAATTTCGCGAGCGCGTTGCTGCCGGGGATATCGGCCGTCCGGTCTTCGCGCGGGCGGAATTCTCGTTTCCCGGCATCGGCCATCAACGTACATGGATGAATGACCGTTCGATCTCTGGAGGCGGACCGATTGCCGACATCGGCGTTCACTGCATCGATGCTCTCCGTTTCATACTGCAAGACGAACCAAAGCGGGTGACCACCGTGGGACGTTCCGACGAACACTCCGGAGACGTCGAAGCGGCGGCGGTGCTGACCTTGGAATTCAAACAGGGTACGCTGGCCACCGTCGCGGTTTCTACTCGAGCGCAATATCGAACGCCGCTCGAAATCGTGGGGGACGCTGGATCGCTGCGAGCCGACGATGCCCTCAACGTCGAGAGACCGGTTAAGGTCGAACTTTGGAGAGACGGACAGCGCGTTGCCGAAGATGTCGCTTCCAACCGGCTCGCGTATGCCAAGCAGGTCGATAGCTTTGCCCGTGCTGTCGAGGGTTTGGAGCAGTTTCCAGCGCCGGGAGAGCAAGGTTGGCGCAATCAGCTGATTCTGGATGCCGCGTACCGCAGCTTGCGGTCGGGAAAAGCGGAAGAGATTGAGTGTGAAAACCTAAAGTAAAGGATGAAGCTCAGAGAATCTGGACTCTCTCGGTATCCAGGTTCCATCTGCCCGGAGGTCGCTTGCCCAGCCGAAATAAAAAGCGCCTCGGATCCAAAGGATCACGAGGCGCCTAAACAGCCCTCCCCAGAACTGCTCACTTGCAAATATATGCGTATCGGTCGACGAGCGGAATCCCACTCGTGAGCGACTGGAGTGGCACGAACGAGCTACTTGTTAAATAGCGGGTGCGTGGTAACATCGGTTACCTTGCGAATGGTTACTTTAGGGATCGCACCCTGATTTTGGTCCACCTCCCCGGGTCTTCCATGACTGATTCTACGGAAGGTCCCCCGTTCGATTCTGGTCTGAAGCGGGTTCGGACTGGATGGTCGAAAGTGGGGTTGGGTAAACCGAATTGTTTCTAGTGTGCAGGGGATTGCAGTCTGAATCGGGGACCGCAACGCAATTGGTCCTGTAAGTTGTTGAATAATAGAGACACTAAACGATACTTGGCTTTGGAACGAGAAATGCTCTATTCGATGTAGGCGACCTATACCTTGATCACGACTTCAAGGCGAATCTTGGAAAAGTAAAAATTTGGAGGGTACTTCAATGAGGCGAGTGGTAGTTCTTGCATTACTGGCATTGGCTTTGCCGATGGCCGCGTGGGCGGACGGTATTACCTTAACGAATCAATTCGGCAGCATTTCGATTTCGACCTCTGGCATCAGCTCGATCGGATCGCAACTGACGAGTTTCAACGGAATTGTGGCTCCTGCGGGACATTCACTGGGAACGGTGAGTTTCACGACCGGCGCTCTGACCAGCGGTTCGCTCGCTGCGGGCGGAACGTTCTCGGCGACCGGATCGACTTTTGTCGTTATCGGCAAAGGTAATTACGGAGAGCCAAAAGGAACCATCTTCAACGGCAGCTTCGTGGGGCCGATTACCTGGACGCTTCTGAGCGGAACCAAGGGTGGCACGCAGGAGTTCGCGTTAACCGGTACGATCGAGGGGATGTTGTACACCGGTCGTATGGTGAGCGGAACGACAACTCAGGATATCTACACGACCAAAGGTCAGCTGGCTAAAGGGATCGGACACATCAAGCTCGGCACGACGACTCTCTCGACTCCGGAGCCCGGCACGCTCGGTCTTCTGGGAACGGGACTCGTTGGAATCGCCGGCATGTTCCGTCGCAAGCTGATCCGCGGATAGCTTTAGGATCATAGGTTCGCCCCGAACACTCAACTCATGGCCCCGCCGCAAGGCGGGGCTTTTGATTGTTTGCCCAATTGTTTCCGAGCTTCAAGAAGTACCGTCGTATTCTCCGCTTCGGACTCCTTCAGGGTTCTCCACTAACGACGATTTCATTCAATTCCCTTCCCAACTTGGCGTTTCCGCTAGCTTGAGTTACTGCGGTAACGATCGGAGGGTCCTTTGACGTTGACCTAGACGCGCCGCAAACCTACAGTCAGGCCCAGGGGGACGTATGAAGGATATCCATGAGGTTTTGCGCCGTAAGCAGGCGCAGTACGCGCAACTGGGAAAACAGATCGAGATGCTGCAGCAAGCCGCCGAAAAGCTGCGCGAGGTCGCACCCCTTCTAGCCGAGACTGACGCTGAGGACGATAGCGCTGTGCTGGCGGAAGTGGACGATGAAAACTCCAACTCCATGGCTGCGAAAGCTGGGGCGTCAACGACTGCGGCAGCGAAACCTCGCAGCACGACTCCGCGCTGGCCGTAGAAGCGAAAGAACAAGGCTGGGAGTAACGCGGGAGGATTCAGTTCGATGATATTGCAGGCACTGCTGGTGTCGAAGGACGAAGCAGCGGCGGAAACGCTGGTTCAGGTTCTGGCGCAGTTCGGGGTGGCGGTCGATCGGTCGAACGCGGCCGATGTGGCCGTCAACCGGCTCGCGGACGAACGCTTCGATCAGGTTATCGTCGACTTCGACGATCCCGAGGGAGCGAATTCGGTGCTCGAAGCCTGCCGGAACCTCCAGGGTCCCGACCGCAATTCACCGGTCACGGTTGCTTTGCTGCAAGATGCATCGCGGATACGCTCGATTCTAGGCAGCGGCGCCCACTTTATCCTCACCAAGCCGGTATCTGAGGAGCAGGCCCACAACACATTACGGGCCGCTACAGCGCTGCTGAAGCGCGAACGCCGACAATCGTTGCGGGTCGCCGTGCAAGCCCCGGTTTCCATTCATGCCGAGGAAAACAACACCATCGAAGGGATTCTGCTCGATCTGAGCACTGGCGGCATGGACGTTCTGGCGGCTAAACGGCTTCCATCGGACGCCCTGGTTCGTCTTTCTTTCGAACTTCCCGATGGTGGGGGAAGTATTGAAGCGGAGGCGGAGGTGGCTTGGAGCACCGCCAACGGCCAAACAGGATTCCGTTTTCTTGACATCGAAGTCAACATGCGCGATCTGATGAGCGATTGGCTCACGGCCCGTGCACACGACGCGCTGCCAGAAGAGCCAGACGCGGTCAGCCAGTGCAAACTGACCGATCTTAGTCTGGGCGGATGTTATGTGCAGACCGACAGTCCGTTTCCCCAGAGTTCGGCCGTCGATCTATGCCTACGCGCCACGGGGATGGAAATTCACGCCGAAGGCCTGGTGCGAGTCATGCATCCAGGGCACGGTATGGGTATCGAATTTCCGGCCCGGACGGAAGAACAGCGCAAGAGTGTTGGAGAGTTCATCGAATTTCTAACCGGACAGCCCGGCGTCACGCCGCAGCTCGAAACATCACCTCGTTCTCTGGTAGCAAACACGGTCGACTTGAGCCAGACCAGCAGTGCCGGCAGCGACACGGATGATCCTCTCCTCGAGTTGCTCAGAAGCGGGAACACCCTTGAAGAAGATGAATTTCTCGCCGAACTTCATCGTCAACGAACTGCGGTTGGCGTTAGCGAATAGCCGCGCTCGTTATTTCCGTTAACTCTTCCTTTATAGCCTCCTCGGATCCCGCCATTTCTTGTTCAATCCCCTCTTGCGCCTTCGCCCTCGTAACACGTGACAGCACACCTTCCAATAGCGGCGTCACGCGAGCGAGTTGCTGGACGCGAATCAGCAAATCCCAGACTGGCTCGAATTTCTTCCAACCCGCCGCGTAGAAAAAATGCTTTGCCTGGTGCTTCAAGGTCCCATGATGAAGCGAGGCTTGCGCGATCGAGGCCCAGCGGTAAAACTCGCCATAGGCCCAGTCGTAGCCCGCTTTCAGAACTTCGGGCTTGAGACGCTCAGGTCGATAGACAACATGTCGCGTGTCGTATAGGTTCCAGTCACGCGTGAGGATGCGACCTTCCCGCACCATGCGCCCATAGAGTTGTGTGCCCGGATATGGCGTTTGAATATGGAATGTTGCGGTGGTGACTCCGTGCTCGATGGCCCAGTCGACGGTGCGGCGAAACACGTCCTGGTCGTCGTCGTCCATCCCAAAAACAAAACTGCCGTTGATCATGATTCCAAGCGAATGCAAACGATCGGCGACCGCCTTATAGTCGCGTCCCAAATTTTGCCGTTTGTTGCTGCGTTTGAGATTTCCCGGAGTAAGCGTCTCAAAGCCCACAAAGAGGCTCCGTAGCCCAGCTTCGGCGGCGCGCTCGATCAGGTCGCCGCGCAGGATTGAATCCACGGTGGCTGCGCCTTGGAAGAGCCGGCGCATTCCATGCATGCCATCAAAAAGCGCCTCCGCAAAACGACGGTCGCCGAGCAGGTGATCGTCGAGGAAATAGAGATGGCGTCCAGGCAAGCGCTCGATTTCTGCCAGGGCATCGTCGACCCGCTGCGTGTAGAAGCCGCGGCCACCCTGAAAAAAGGCGTCCTTGTAACAGAAGTCGCAATGCTGCGGACATCCTCGCGTAACGACGATGGAGTTCGGCACGAGATAGTAGTTGCGCCGGATGAGATCGCGACGTAAGGGCGGAATCCGTTCAAGAGTGCGGCCTGTAGTCGAGGCGTAGACGGGCTCCGGATTTCCCGAGCGAAAGTGCTCCAGAAATTTAGGGAACGTCTGTTCCCCCGGACCAAGGAAGAGCGTGTCGGCGTGGGCGGCCGCCTCTTCCGGAAGCGAGGTGACGTGTAAGCCTCCGAGGCAGACGAATGATCCCTTCTTTCGGTAATGATCAGCGATCTTGTAGGCACGGTAGGCGTTCGTAATGTAGACCTGAATAATAACGAGTTGGGGACAGTCGTCGAGGCTCAGTTTCTCGACGTGTTCGTCGACGATAACGGCGCGGTCGTCGGGCGATAAATATGCGGCCAGTGTAGCCAGTCCAAGCGGCGGAAAGAGCGAATACTTGATAGGACGCCAATACGGGCTGGTCGCCTCGGTGAGGGCGGGGAGAATGAATTTAACGTCAAGCGGACGCCGGCTTGGAGCGAGCATCATCATCGGGCGGGCTCCGGCGTCTGGACGGGGCTCGCGGGGACCGCGCCAAAGCGGCGTTCACGGCGGTTGAATTCCGCGAGTGAGGCATCGAGATCGGCGGCGTCAAAGTCTGGCCACATGCGGTCGGTAAACAGAAGTTCGGCGTAGGCGGACTCCCAGAGCAGAAAGTCTGAAAGACGCTTTTCGCCACCAGTGCGAATGAGTAGATCAACTGCCCCGCTCTCGGCGGTCAGCGCCTGCGCGAGCATGGACCCAAGCAGATCGGCGGAGGGAGGCCCGTCTACCGAGAACCTCGCGTTCGCGGCGGCCGCGGCGCGAGTAATCGCGTCACGCGCGGAGTAGTCGATTGCAATACGCAGATGGAGTCGATGCCCTTCGGCGGTTGCGGCCTCCGCCGCAGCGATCTCACGTAAGACTGGCGTAGGCAAACGATCGCGGCGTCCGATGATCTCGAGACGGACGCTGTTCCCGCGAAGCTTTTCGGTCTCCAGGCGAAGATAGGCCCGGAGCAGCCAGAAGATGCTGTCCACTTCGGAGGCGGGGCGCCTCCAGTTGGCGGACGAAAAAGCATAGAGAGTCAGACAGCCTATGCCAAGGTTGGGCGCATGTTCCACAACGCGCCGAACGCTGGCAATTCCGGCGCGATGGCCGGCAACACGAGGTAATCCACGGCGCGTCGCCCAGCGGCCATTGCCGTCCATGATGATGGCAACGTGAAGTTCGTTTGGTCTCATATCGCACATTGCAAAGCTCTCTTTTGGAGGACCCTCGTTTGCCGGATTCTGCCTGATCTCTGCGGTGACTGATCTATCGCAAAGTTCTTGTTTTCGGTGTGCCCTAAGAAACGGGCGGCGTGTTGCGAGTTTCAGATGGGCCTGCCACCGGCAATGAGCTGTACCAGTCGATCCCGCGAGTGAAATACATAGCAGCTGCCACAACCAGGAAACTTGCAATCGCGCCGACGAGCAGTGCGTTGTCCTCGAGCCGCAGCATCAGATAAATCAGTACATACAGCAGAGTGAAAATAGCCAGAGCGCGCACTCCCTGCAATCGGCTTGAGAAGATCCACGCCGCGTTGACGGACAGCAGCGCAACCGTGGCGGAGCCTGCAAGCAGAAAACCGAAGTCGAAACCGATTCGCTCAGCAAGCGATAACAGCAGGAGATAAAAGATGATCTGCGCCATTCCGACCAAGACATATTGCGCGGGATGAACGCGCTTTCCGGTCGTAACCTCAAAAACGAAATAAGAAAGGAAAAGCAGGCCCAGAAACAGGACTGCATATTTGAGAGACCGGTTGAGCGATTGATAGGGGTCTGCTACTTCAATAAACGAAACGCCAAGAGCGGTTGCGTCGAGCCCGCTGATCAAGTCGCTTGGTCCTTCCGCCCGCACTCCGCGAGCGATGAAAGGCACGGACCACTCCGCCGTGAAACCTTGGGTCGAAACGGAGCGGGTTACGGGCAAGAATCCGCCATCAAAGCCTGGGCTCGGCCAATCGCCTTGCATCGCGACATGGGTCGTCTTACCGTAGGCGAGCAGTGCAAGGCGTTGTGCACCAGAAAATCGCAAAGCGGACGTAACGTAAAATTGTGCGTCGGGTTTCGCGAAGCCATCGGCCTTGGCACCGAGCAAAGCCAGTTTGGTGTGTAGGCTTTGATCTCCGCCGGAATTGATGTCCTGAGCAACTGCTGCGGGGACTAAGGTCACTGCCTTACCCTCGACCGTCAAGGTGGCATCGGCCAGCGCTCCCCGAGGATCGCTAACTCCCACAATGATCTCAGCCCGGCTCCAGTCGAGTTGGGCGCCTAGCGGAAGTGCAGCGGGCACGCCCCTCAGGTCAAAGGTCGCGTCAAGATTCAAATCTGCCTGAAACACTGGCACCTTGAACAGGGAAAGCCGACGTTGTTCGGTCTTCGTCTTGAGAACGGCCGAGGCCTGCGCCGGAAATACCAAGTAGGTGCCGTGCTTTGCAAACTCCGTAGGCAATTGGGGTGGAAGGTAGTAGGGGATGGCGAGGGTCGGTCCGAGAAAGGTTTGCTGGCCGCCGACGTGGCCGGTGATTTTACTCACTACCTCCGCCGCTCGCGTAGTCCGATCGTCGACCAAACCTCCGACAAAGAATGCGGGGACGGTCATGAGGAGAGCGAGTCCACAAACTACGATGAGTTTCACACCCATCGATCTGGACCTGATCCGAATTTGCATGCCTAACGGGAACAACGAAGATTCACTCACTGTTTCCTCCTGAAATCGCTTAACTTTGCATTGCAAAGTTACGTCACAAAAAATTTTAGGCCCGCGATGCCGCCAAGTTTTGTAGCAGACGTCCGGCGGGATCTTCTTCCGTTACTTTCGCTGCGTCGCGGACGACTTGTTCTAGCGTGGATAGATATTCGATATAGCGCGCGCGTCCCGAAGCAGTGATTCGGCAAATCGTTAACGGGCGGTTGCGGTCATGTTTCTTAACGCTCTCAACCATCTTGGCTTGCTCGAGCACGCGGAGATGCCGGTTCAAATTGCCATCCGTTAGAGCGCAGAGTTGTTTGAGATCGCCAAACGCCAATCCTTTGGGATTGGTGATGAGAGAGGTGAGCACGCTGAGACGGGCGCGCTCATGAATGACACGATCGAGACCTTCATAAGCGAAACGCGCTGCACTGGATGGGGCTTTAGACTTCATCGTCCACCCCCTCTTCTGCTTCTTCTTCCCTACCCTGCTTCGCCGCCAAGAGGATCATTGCCACCAGCAACTGACCCGCTCCGTACGGAATGCCCATGGCCCAGGGCGACAGCGCTCTGTTATCTCCGAGCGCGATGCAGGTCAGCCCTGTCAGCAGGTACCACGCGCCCGCTGCGGCCACGGCGCGCGGAAGAAAACGGCAGGACGAGAAAACGCCCAGACTGAAAATAATCTGCCAGAGTCCGGGAAGCATCCATGTTGCGCTGGGAACGGAGCGAACCAACACAAACGTAATCAGCGCCCCGGCACCGGCTGACGGAAGAAATTGCTCGACCGCCATCTGGATCATTTCATCCGCCATGCCCGAATGAATACGGCGCGTTCGCGTGAACATCTGGACGCCAATCACCGCAGCCGACAGGACCGCGCTCCAGATCCAAATGGTCAAGTAGGCAGAAATACGACTTGCGGGATCGGGCAGCCAGATCGACTGCGCCCCCGCGGCAGTAATCGCCACAACGCCGGTACTAGCCAGAGTGGCCGGACCGTAGCCGCGAAACTCCGTACTATGGGCCACCTGCCTGCGGATGCTACTGATGTCGCCGAGGGCTTTGTTCAGGTCGTTCATGCTTCGATTGGTCCGACGAAGTAGCTTTGCATTGCAAAGTAACCTAACCGGAAGCGCTTGTCAAGCCCTTTACGTAGCCCTGTCGGTAGCACATGATATGTCCGGTTGAGATAGCAAGTGATATGTCCGCTTTGCGGGCGGCGAGGGTAGGAGACCATGCGAAACATGGACTTCTACCCGAAGGCCGCGATGGAGCGGGCAA
>JBEKPH010000102.1:0-11423 GCA_049520915.1 Terriglobales bacterium | reverse complement strand
GTCTATGTCGATCATTTCGGAGAAGCGGCATTCGTCGCACGCTGTCGAACGGTCTGCCAAAGAAATACCGGCGCCACGCTGTCTCCTTTCAACGGGTTCTTGTTCTTGCAGGGAATTCAGACACTAGCTCTCCGCATGGAACGCCATGTTGAAAACGCGCGGAAGGTGGCGGAATTTCTGCGCGCCCACCCGATGGTGAATTGGGTAAACTACGCCGGTTTTCCCGATAGTCCGCTTTATCCGATAGCTCACCGCTACCTCGGTTCCAATTTTTGCTCTTTGCTGACCTTTGGGGTGAAAGGCGGATATGAGGGCGGCATCAGGTGCTTCGATTCTTTTCGTCTGTTCAAGCGGATGGTGAATATGGGCGATGCCAAGTCGCTGTCATGCCATCCCGCGTCAACCACATCGACGATATCCTCGAAGATCTGGGTCAAGCACTGGAGAGCGCGAAAGACGTCGGCAAGGGGTAATGTTTTCTGTTTTGGTCGTGCGCGGTTGGTGAGTGGGCGGGGCCTGCGTTGTGATTGAAACTCTGAGTGGGGGAGGGGTAAGATGCCGTTGATTGTTGAAGGCGGACGCGTACCGCCTCGCTGGGCTCGGGAAGGGAACTACGGCGCGGTCAATCCCGCGCACCCGCACCACTTGAGTGTTGCGCTCATCAATAACATGCCTGATGCCGCTCTTGAGGACACAGAGCTTCAGTTCTTCGATCTCCTCGACGATGCCTCCGGAGATCTCCCGATTTATCTGAAGCTTTACTCGTTGACGGGAATTCCGCGAACGGACCGCGGCCAACGTCATTTGAACAGTTTCTACTATGGCCTGGACGAGCTCTGGCAGAACCACTTTGATGGTGTAATCATCACTGGCACCGAGCCGCGGCAGCCGAACTTGCAAGATGAACCATACTGGCCCTTCCTGGCGGACGTGTTCGATTGGGCGGAGCGCAACACGACTTCCGCGGTGCTTTCCTGTTTGGCCGCGCACGCCAGTGTTCTGCACAGCGATGGTATCGCTCGTCATCGCCTGGCAGACAAGCAGTTTGGGGTGTTCGCGTTTTCCAAGTCGGCCAACCATCCCCTTATAAGCAATACCCCAGAGCAAGTACGATTTCCACATTCCAGGTGGAACGAGGTCCAGGCGGATTCACTGCGAGATTGCGGCTATACGGTTCTGACGGAGTCCGCGGAGGGCGGAGTCGACACCTTCGTGAAGAAGAAAAGACAGAGCCTGTTTGTACACTTTCAGGGTCATCCCGAGTACAGCGCCGAGACTCTACTGAAAGAATATCGAAGAGATGTACGAAGATTTCTCATGAAGGAGAGAGCGACGTATCCTTCCATGCCCAAGGGCTATTTTGATGCCTCGGGCGAGATGCTGGCGAGAGACTTTCGCTTGTTAATGCTGGAGAAGCAATCGTCCATTGCACCAGAGGAGCTCATGGCCAGCTTTCCCGAAGTTGCTCTGGTCGCAGCGCTACAGAAAACCTGGCATTCTTCGTCGACGACGATTTACCGAAATTGGCTCCAATATATTGTTTCGAAGAAGGCAGAAATGCTGGAGCTTCATGTGGCTGCGCCCGTCCGTGAGAATGTACAGGGAAAGCGGGCTGAGTTGCGGTAACGACAATCTCCTCTCAGAAGAGTTATGATTCCGCGTTGCATCTGTGCCACATCACTAAAGTAGTCCGGGAAAAGAGGTAGGGTCGTTGATATTGCCAGTTCTGCTTGGCAGACTAGCGGGTAGGATCGCTTTTGTGATTCCGGGCGGATTCAGTTTGCGGCCGTGGCTGCAGAGGTTGCGCGGAGTTATGATCGGTCGCAACGTCTGGATTGGCCAGTTTGTGTACATCGACGAATTGCATCCTACCGATGTGACAATCGGCGAAAATTCAACAATCGGTCTCAGAACGTCGATTATTTCCCACTTTTATTCCGGACCCAGAAGGCCAACGAGCAATGGGAAAGTTGTAATTGAAAAGGACGTTTTCGTTGGGCCACATTGCGTCATTCTGCCTAACGTTACAATCGGCGAGGGAGCGGTGATCAGAGCCGGTACCGTAGTCGGCCGCAATGTCCCGGCGCATACTTTTTGGGGACCTCCTTCTGCCGAAGCCCTGGGAGTGGCCACCGTTCCCCTAACCCCTGAACACACCTACGACGAGTTTGTGGCAGGCCTGAAATTGAGAGTCAAACGTCCAACCAGCTTTCGTGATAGTGAGTCCCAGTGAGCTCGTGTCGATTTTGTCCCAACCATAAATTTGGTTCGTTGGACTAGTGCAGGATCTGGCGTAGTCGAGCGACTGGAAGCCAAGGATCGATATGGAAGTCAAAGACGGACGCATACCACCTGGGCCCCAGGGAAAATATCAGGCCAGCGACGACCTCCTAGAGTGGATGAGCAGTCAGTTTGCGACCTTTGGCAACATCTACAAAGCATCCGTTTACGGCGTTAGTATATATGCGATCAGGGATATCGGCTTTGCTAACCATGTGCTCGTTGAAAACTGGCAGAACTATGTAAAGGGTCAGGCAATCCGGCGTGTGGCCTTACTTTTGGGGAATGGCCTAATGGTCAGCAAGGGCGATCTCTGGAAGCGGCAGAGGCGCATGATTCAACCGACCTTCAATCATGAGTTGATAGGACGCTCGACCGAACTGATTACAGCCGTCAACCTGCAACTCCTCGAGAGATGGCAGTTGGCTGCTCAGCGAAACGAAAGTATCAATGTGACTCGCGAGGTCAGCGCGACCGCTCTCGAGGTTATTCTCCGCTTCATTTTTGGCGACGATTATGATTTTATTCGTTCTCACTTCGATCTCCTCTCCCAAAAACCTGAGCGCAACATAGAATTTGTGTACTCTTTTCGTGCGTTGGGAAAGATCATTCTAGAAGTTGTCGATCGCAGAAGAAAAGTTGCGTCGACCTCATTCGACGCTTTGGGCATGTTCATGATCGCGCGTGATCCTCAAAGCAGTCAGGTTATGCCGGACAGCCAACTGGTCGATGAGATTCTGACTCTGATCGTTGCGGGTCACGAAACGACGGCGAGTACGCTGAATTGGACTTGGTATCTGCTCTCCCAACACTCGGAAGTTGACCGTCATCTCTCCGATGAACTCAGCTCCTTCACAACCGGTTCTATGATGGGAGATCTGTCGCGGTTTTGCTATTCGCGACAGATCATCGATGAAGTGATGCGTTTGTATCCGGCTGGGTGGTTGGTGACTCGAAAGGCGCTGCGAGACGATTGGCTCGGTGAGTACTTCGTTCCTGCAGGAACTGAAATCTATATTGCTCCTTACTTCATCCAGCGGCACGCTGAGTTATGGGAGGAACCAGACCGCTTCAATCCGGATCGGTTTCGGGCCGACAACCCCAAGCATCGCCATCGACTGGCGACGATTCCGTTTTCGGCAGGTCCAAGAAACTGCGTCGGAGAGCATTTTGCACGGCTCGAAATGCAGATTCATCTCATGACAATCGCCAGATCCTTGCGACTACAGTACACCTCATCGAGGCCGATTGAGATCGAGGCCGGCGTGAATCTTCGCAGCAAGTACGACTTCATCATGTATCCAACAATGAGAACAGCGGGAAAATCGGAAGCGGCCTGATCTCCAGCGTGCGGTGTCGCGAACGTCGAGACCGCAGCCGATTGTTGCTAGTGTCGTCGCAAATTATCAACGAAAAACCAGGGAGAATCATGCAAACGGCAGAAATTGAACAGGAAATTCGTAGTTATCTCACTGAGGAGTTTCTTTTTGGGCGCAACGGGGCTCTCGCGGACGATGTACCGCTTCTCGGAAATATAGTTGACTCGCAGGGTGTGATTGAACTCATCGTGTTCGTTCAACAGCGGTTTAAGATCGAAGTTAATGACGAAGAGGTAACCACCGAGAATTTTGCTACCCTGAAAAGTGTGGTTGCTTTCATTGAAGCGAAGCTTCATAGCAAAGCGTAGGGGCCGCCTGAACATCAGGAAGCTAGTCGTGACGCAACCTCAGTCAATCTCGATTCCGGCGAACACCTCGGCTGGCATACGCATCTCCGATGTTGTGAAGCCGTGGGCGGAGCGCTTGCCCGATCATAGAGCGGTTGTCGACCCAAACGGCAGCTGGACGTATCGGGAATTAGACGGAATCATCGCGCAGACTGCCGATTGGCTCCGCCGCTCGGGAGTGCGAGCCGGCGATCGAGTGATGGTCGTCGGTGAAAACTGCAGGGAATTTGCGGGCGTTCTGCTGGCAATCGTCAGCCTGGATGCCTGGCCAGTGCCGGTAAACGCACACTTATCGCCGCGCGAGATCGATGCAGTTCGTGATCACTGCGGAGCCCGACGCGTCGTCTACACAACGGGTTTCTCACTCCATGCCGCTGAACATGCGAGTCGGAACGGAGCGCTGGTAGAAGACGTATCCACCCTGGGGCGGATAGGCCTAGGGCCCCTAAACCAAAACGTCCAACCTGAACCAATCGACGCTCACATCGGGAACCGTGTTGCGGCCTTAATTTATACGTCGGGTACAACGGGCCTTCCCAAGGGCGTCATGTTGACCCACAACAACCTGATTTTCTCGGCAGGGGGAGCCGCGAAGATCCGGTCGTTGAGTCCCGAAGACTGCTTGTACGGCGTTCTGCCTCTATCTCACATTGTTGGTCTTTCGATTGTCTTCCTAGGCACTCTGCTCAGCGGAGCGACCATTTACCTTGAGCCTCGTTTCGATCCCATGGCGGCGCGAGTGACACTTGAGAAGCAACGAATCACGGTCATGTTGGGCGTGCCCTCGATGTACTCGCAGTTTCTGCAATACGCAAAACTGAGAAAGCTGGAATCGCTCAAACTTCCGGCGCTGCGCATCATTTCCTGTTCCGGAGCGCCGCTGCCGCACGCCATCAAGTCGTCGGTAGAGGGTCTCTTCGGTCTGCCCCTTCATCACGGCTATGGCATAACCGAGTGTTCGCCCAACATTGCTCAAGTGAGACTCGATGCGCCGCCACGCTCGGATAATTCCGTAGGCCCGATGTTTCCAGGCGTGGAAGCCAAATTTGTTGGAGGCGACGGAGAGCCGGTCGCGGCGGGAGAAGTCGGCGAATTGCACGTGCGCGGGCCCAACATCATGAAGGGTTACTATCGAGCGCCCGACGAAACGGCCGCAGCTGTCGATGCGGAAGGATGGTTCAACACGCGCGATTTGGCCCGCTTTGAGGATGGGAATCTTTTTATTGTCGGACGCACCAAAGATCTCATCATACGGTTTGGCTTCAACGTCTACCCCGCGGAAGTTGAGGCCGTGCTGAATGCTCATCCTGCGGTCGCCCAGTCTGCGGTAATCGGCAGGACAGAAGAGGGCAACGAAGAAATCTTGGCCTTCATTCAGGCGTCGCCGGATTCGCTTTTGACGAAAACTGACTTGGCCGAGTACGCGGCAAAACACTTGGCCGCTTACAAACGGCCCACACGTTTCTTCTTAGTCCCAGCCATGCCCATGACGGCGAGCGGAAAAATTGCAAAAAACAGCTTGGCCAAGATAGCCGACGAAATCAGCAACAATCTCGAGATCGCCAGCGCCAAAACTACAACGCTCGGGGTGTAAAGCGATGTAGTGAAGACTAGCTCGGTGCGTTGGGTCCTGCGAGGAATCCGCCATCTAGAACGAGCGACTGGCCGGTCATGAAGGATGCGCTTTCTGAGCACATCCAAACCACGGCTTCAGCGATTTCCATCGGCCTGCCGAAGCGCCCGATTGGATGGCAACTGAGAACGTATTTGTGGACCTGTGGCGCACCAAAAATTCTCTCGGCCATCGGGGTTTCGATTACTGCGGGGCACACGGCGTTAACGCGAATCCCGCTTTTCGCGTTTTCCAACGCGGCGCTCTTCGTCAGTCCCATCACTCCATGTTTGCTAGCACTATATGCCGCCGCACCCGCAGATCCGATCAGGCCGGTAACCGATGACATATTTACGATCGCTCCGCCACCGCCCTGTCGAAGCATCTGCCGAATTTCGTACTTAAGGCAGAGCCACACTCCCTTGAGATTGATGTCAATCGTTCGATCCCAGTCTTCCTCGGATTGTCGAACGATCGGCACCCACACACCCTCAATCCCAGCGTTATTGAAGGCGACGTCCAAGCGACCAAACTTTTCCACCGCTTTCTGAATGAGCGTATCCACTTCGGAGGCCTTCGACACGTCGGTTTTGACAAAGAGTCCCTCGCCGCCGGCTGCTTCGATCAGTTCAATTGTCTCCGTTCCTTCTTTTTCGCGGCGTCCAGCAACCACAACCTTTGCTCCCGCTCTGGCGAAAAGTAGAGCGGCGTCACGGCCTATGCCTGATGTCCCGCCGGTCACGAGACCAACCTTACCTTCCAATTCCGCTGTCATAGTCCTTCCTTCACTCGCCGTACTTCTCAGCATAGAACGCAGAGTTTAGGCCTTGCGGTAAACTTCCGTCAAACTATATCGTGAGAAAGTTCGTACCTCCGCAGTCCAAAGAGAACTTGTGATGAGTGCGATCAGCAACGATAGGCTCGTCGGCACGTGGAAGTTGCTTTCCGCCTCAACCAGAACTTCGTCCGGGGAGCGCGACGGGGCTCCTTATGGTGTCGATCCTGTTGGCTTTCTCACCTATACCGCCGACGGCAGAGTCACTGCACTGATCAGCTACGGTGGACGCAAGCGTCTCTCTATTCTTTCGGCGGGAGGTGGACCTCAGGTCCAAATAGAGGAACAGGCTGAGGCGTTTAAGACTTTTCTCGCTTATGCCGGACGATACACGCTCACTGGTGACGAGGTTATACACCATGTTGAGATTTCTTCCATCCAGAACTATGTGGACAAAGATCTGGTGCGCACCCTCAAGTTTGAAGACGAAAGCATCATATTGGTCACTCCTCCCACTTCCGTGAATGGCAAAATTCAGACTGTCGAACTGGTTTGGCAGCGTGTGTTGGCTGGCTCCTGATCACCGCGATCGCACTCCACTAAAACGCTGAACGCGGATGGGTACGCCTTCAGAGAAGTTGCCCGGAAAATTCCTGTGCTAAAGTCAACATCGGCAGGTCATCGTTTCTACGCAATTCAACCCTGATCTTTCAACGAGGTGAAGGCCATCTCTCCCAGCAAAAAGGAAGTGTTCAGCGACGAAATCCTGCAGGATCCCTATCCCACGTACGCCCGTTTGCTCGAGGAGGGTCCACTGCATTACGTCGATGTCGGCAGCAAGTGGGCTGTATGGTCGGTATTCAGCCATGCCGAGTGCTCTGCGATGGCGAAGGACCCAAGGTGTTCCGCCAAACGAGCGCAGCAGCAGTTGTTAGCTTTGCCTCTCAGCCGCCAGGCGGAATTCAGCGAACTCGCGCGCATGCTCGGGTTGTGGTTGATTTTCATGGACCCGCCGGAGCACACTCGCCTGCGCAAACTTCTCAATAAAGGATTTTCTCCGGCGGCGATCGAAGCCTTGCGGCCCCAAGTCGAGGCGATCGTTGATCGAATGCTGAAGCCACTGGAGCATGGGTCCGAAGTCGAACTCATGCGCGAATTCGCAAATCCCATGCCTGTTCGGATCATTTGCGAAATGCTCGGAATACCCCAGGAGCTGAATGAGACATTCGTCAATTGGTCGCGGGCCATCGCGCTGTTCCGAGGCAGTCCCGATCGAAATATCGAGCAAGCAAAGGCGGCACAAGACGCTCTGATTGAACTGACCGAGTTCTTCCGCAGGACTGTTGCCGAACGAAAAAAGAATAAGGGCAATGATCTGATCAGCCTTCTGATTGACATCGAGGAAGAAGGAGAAGTGCTCACCGAAGAGGAACTCTACGCGCAGTGCATCGCGCTGCTTTTCGCCGGGCATGAGACGACGCGCAATCTGATCGGCAACGGAATGTATACGCTGCTGAAGCACCCGCAAGAAACAGCAGAGTTGCGCGAGAATCCCGATATGATTCGCACCACAGTAGAAGAGCTTCTACGTTACGAGAGTCCGGTGCAATTCACAGCACGTGTGCTCAAGGAAGACATCGAGATTTGTGGTCAACGGATTCCAAGAAGATGGACGATCCTGTGCATGCTGGGAGCCGCGAATCGAGACCCCAAGCGATTTAAGGAGCCCAATAAACTCGATTTAAAGAGACTGAACAACCAGCACCTAGCGTTCAGTGCCGGCCCGCATGCTTGTATTGGGGGCCAATTGGCGCGACTGGAAGGACAGATTGCGATCCAGAATCTCGTGCAACGCTTTCCGAACATGAAACTGACCGGACCGAAACCGGAGTGGGCATCCACGTTCGGATTCAGGGGCCTGAAGAGTCTTCCAGTGATTATGTGAGAGATGCTCTTCAGAAGTCTTGTTTTTCGATCATGAGGCCGAGTTCTCCTCTGAGCCGATAACTAAAACAGTTCCAGAATCCTGTCGCGGTGTTGTGCAAGCTTCGAACGGCTGGGTGGTCAGTCTAAAGATATTCGAATAGGAGAATTTGTGAACCTGCTGCACATAGTTGGAGCTCGTCCCAACTTCATGAAAGTTGCTCCGGTCCTGAGAGCGTTGAAGGAGCGAGAGAATGTGGCACAGACTCTCGTGCATACCGGGCAACACTACGATGTGAATATGTCCGATGTATTTTTCCAGCAACTCGGCATACCGCTCCCTGATGTGAACTTGGCGGTCGGCTCGGGCACACACGCGAAGCAAACCGCCGAGACTATGATCCGGTTAGAGCCGGTCGTGATCGAACGCGCCCCCGACATCGTTCTAGTGTACGGGGATGTGAATTCGACAGTCGCGACCGCGCTAGTCTGCGCCAAGCTCGGCGTCCGGGTCGCCCACGTGGAGGCGGGACTTCGCTCATTCGATCGCACTATGCCCGAAGAGATTAATCGTCTGGTGACGGACCAACTCGCCGACCTGTTATTCACGCCCTCGGTGGATGGCGACGAAAATCTTCGGCGTGAGGGAATTCCGGCGGAGAAGGTCTTCCGAGTTGGGAACGTCATGATTGATTCCCTGGTGCGACTGTTGCCGGCCGCGCGGAGTTTGTCTCCAAACGGTCTTCCGGAGCGATATGCGCTGGTCACGCTGCACCGGCCGGCAAACGTCGATGATAGCGCAACACTAGGGGGAATTCTCGAGTCGCTGCTCGAAGTGAGCCTGGATTTGGATGTAGTCTTTCCAGCTCATCCGCGCACGCGAAAACGAATCGCCGATTTCGGATTGACTGCCAAACAATTGCACGTGGTTGATCCACTCCCCTATGTCGATTTCTTAGCATTGCAAGCACGCGCAACAGTCGTAATCACTGACTCCGGGGGGATTCAAGAGGAGACCACCTACCTTGGCGTCCCCTGTCTAACCCTACGCGAGAACACCGAGCGTCCGATTACGGTTTCTATGGGAACAAACGTATTGGTGGGCCGAGATCGAGAAAAGTTGCGGATGGAACTGCAACTCGTGCTGAGCGGAAGAGCAAAGAAGGGAACCGTGCCGCCCCTTTGGGATGGACACGCGGGAGAGCGAATAGCCGCGATTCTGCTGGGAATACCCTCTGAAGCCAAACTCTCTGGTAAGTCCACCTCTGGACACTGAAGATGCGGACGTCTACGATTTGTTTTGGCGGGCAAAGCAGTGAGAGAGTTGTTTTCTGAACTGCCTCTAAACCACGCTTGACAGTTAGTCGTGCACCGCCATCTCGTAAAGTTACATGACACCTTTAATCGCGCTTGAGGATTACTTGTCCGAATGATGGCGGCCGGTGAAGCTTTCATGGCGACTCGACAAAACCATCCGAACTCGTCCGAATTGTCGGAAGGCGAAAGCGCTCTCCGTCCGGCGAAGAGACTACAGTATTAGGAGCGGTTATGCCCGAAACCACTGCGGATAACCTCTCTGAGTTCCTGAATAACCTTCCTGAACGCACCTGTGACGTGATTACCGAATGGGCTGAGCGTTTGCCGGATCATGCGGCGCTCGTTGAGGTCTCTGGTAGTTGGACCTACGCTCAACTGGCGTCTGTAGTTTCCGAAACAGAGCGCTGGTTTCTCGAATTGGGTGTGAGGCCTGGCGACAGAGTTCTGATCGTCTGCGAGAATTGCCGATCGCTTGTAGCGATTCTGTTATCGCTGGCCAGCCTCGACGCTTGGCCCGTTTTGGTCAGTGCGCGCCTCTCTGGCCGCGAGGTCGACGAGATTCGTGACCACTGCGGGGCGCGGTGCGTGATTTATACCACGAGTGTCTCAGTGCAAGCACGAGAACACGCCAAACGACACAGCGCAACTACTCACGAAATGAGAGCCATAGGCCAACTTGCGGTTGGACCGATCAACGAAAGTGTCCAGCCCGAGCCCATCCTCACCGATCCCGCGCAGCGAGTTGCTGCCTTGATATATACATCGGGAACAACCGGAGCGGCCAAAGGCGTCATGCTGACGCACCAGAACTTGCTCTTCGTCGCCGCGGTGTCTGCGAAAATCCGGTCGTTGATGCCAAATGACCGCCTTTATGGAGTTCTGCCGATATCGCACGCGGTTGGTCTCTCTGTGGTGCTCCTAGGTTCGTTGCTGAGTGGCGCTACCCTCTACTTGACACCGCGCTTCGACCCAGTCGGCGTTCTTACCACTTTGCAGAAAGAGAGTCTAACGGTCTTGCTCGGAGCACCCTCGATGTTCGCTCTTTTCGTTGACTACGCGAAAATGAGAGCGGTAACGTCGCTCCAGTTGCCCAGTCTTCGCATCATCTCCTCTTGTGGGGCACCCCTACAGCCCGTGCTCAAAGCGCAGGTTGAGAGTCTGTTTGGCATGGTGCTCCACAATGGATATGGAGTCACAGAATGTTCTCCCAATATTTCGCAGGCCGTCGTAGGCGAGCGGCGAACCGACACTTCTGTGGGCAAGATTCTGCCGGGCGTAGAAGTGAAACTGGTGGGGCCCGATCAGAAGCCGGTTGTCGCGGGAGAAGTTGGGGAACTCTGGGTGCGCGGCCCGAATGTTATGAAAGGTTATTACCGTTCTTCCGAGGAGACGGCCGCAGCCATCGATCCCGAAGGCTGGTTTAATACGCACGATCTTGCCCGCTTGCACGATGGGTATCTTTTTATCGTTGGGCGAACCAAGGAATTGATCATTCGCCATGGAGAAAATGTCTACCCAACTGAAGTCGAGGCGGTGTTGAACTCGCATCCCGCGGTCGTGCGCTCCGCGGTCATTGGACGCATGGTCGAGGGATCGCAAGGAGGCGAGGAAATTATTGCTTACGTACAACTGGCGGAATCCTCGACGACTTCCGAAAGAGACCTAGCGCAGTACGCCGCGCAAAATCTCGCGCCCCATAAGCGACCAACGCAAATTCTGTTTGTATCTTCAATGCCGCTGACTCCGACTGGAAAAGTGATAAAAGGTGAACTCTATAAATTAGCTGTATT
>JBEKPH010000101.1:0-11117 GCA_049520915.1 Terriglobales bacterium | reverse complement strand
CGCCTCCTGGAGCAACGATTCGTCTAACTTCGCCCATAACAATGCTCTTAGTTGAAGGCGATCCTATCAACCTCTAACTTAGTCAGTATGGTCAAGAGTGCTCGCTTTCAAAAATAATTATCTCTTATGTTAGATCGTGATTAATATCGGCCGTTGTGGTGAAAAGTGAGTTGCCGCCGCGAATGCAGATATTCTCGTTGGCCGGGACGCCGGTCGCCGATTGCGGTACGATACATTCATGATGAATACGCTAGTGAGTAACTAAAGGGATCCAATGTGCTAGTTCTAACTAACTCACTTTGTCGAAAAGCGCGCCTCGGTGCATTTAGTCTTTGAACCTGGCCAGGCCGTATAGAGGATCTCCGCTTTCATCTTTGATTACGAGATCGGCCATCATCTCCCCGAGCGCAGGGCCATGCTTGAATCCGTGGCCCGACCCGCCGCCGAGGATCCAGATATTCCCGTTGGCGGGGTGTCGGTCAACGATGAAGTTATGGTCGGTCGTGTTTTCGTATTGGCAGACGCGGCTCTCGAGCAGCGGCGCATTCTTCATTCCTGGAAACCGGTGCGCGAGATAACGGCGTGCGCCGGCCAGAGCCTCTTCGCTGATGAGTCGCTGTCCCGAGGTCGGGTCAAATTCCGCGCCGCGCGTATCGTCGGCTATTTTGAAGCCTCGTCCCTGGTTGCCGGGGATTCCGTACATGAAGTGATCACCGTGGTCGGCCCATACGGGTATGTTCGCCTCGTCGTAACTCGGATCGCCAACGGGTGTCCCGAAGAAAAACACTTCCTGCTTCGTCGAGAGGAAATGCGGACCGACCGTTTGCGGGAATAAGGTTCCGAGCCATGGACCGCAGGCGAAGACGAAGCGGTCGGCGGCGACTCTAGTGTCATCGGAGAGTTGCAGTGCCTGGCATTCGCCGCTGTCAAGATCTTCGTTCACAACCTTTGACTGGCGATATTCGCCACCTTCGAATCGGAAGCGATCCACGACAGCTTGAGCGGAGGCGCGAGCCAGCAGGTATCCGCTATGCGGTTCATAGATTCCCCAAGGAACATCTTCGAAACTGATTTGCGGCCAGCGCCGCGCCAGTTCTTTTCGGTCGAGTTGCTCGAAGCGAATTTTGGCATCGGCAAGAAAGGGAAGCGAACCGCGTTCGAATTCGCCGTCGCCTCCCGCCATCCAAAGGACTCCGATGGAATGGAAGAATTTCTGCTTCCATCCGGTTTCGTTTTGCTTCCAGAGTTGGAGGGCGCGGGCGGCCAATTTTGTGTAGGGCTGATCGGGACCGTAGGCGCCGCGGATCACCCTCGTTTCTCCGCCCGAGGAGGCTCGCGAATTCCCCGGTCCCCAAGCATCGATCAGGGTGACTCGGGCTCCGCCACGTTGGAGATAGAGCGCCGTCCAGCCACCGAAGGCACCTGCTCCGACGACTGTGATGTGGGGCCTAGAGGTCATGTTTGGAATTGGGAAATTACTCTCGCGAAGTATATCGCGGTCCGTCTGCCTCGCGACCGCCGATTGTCTGTCAACATGATCAATGGCTCGCGGGGGAGTCTTTCCAGGGAGAAATCACTTGCCAAGGAGGGAGCGGTTTGCCGAAAACCATGCAGAAAATTTCATCGACGCGGTGAACCGCAGCGACACGTACTCGCCCATCTTGCAATCCGACTAAGGACTCGCGGGGAGATATGGGCGCTTGGCGCGGTCCTTTTCCGGCGCGGCGCCGCGTCGGGAAGGAGATTCGAGACTCGGTTTGGATTTGAGCACGATTCGCTCCCCCTTCGCGCTCAAAGGTGCTGCAGTATCGTCATGAAGGACGACGTTCAGCAGAGAACTGTGCACGCACACGTTATGTCCAAGGTCGTATTTGATAAATCCGAATCTTCTGAACCGATTCATGAAGAAACTAACTCGCGAACGAGTTGTACCCACCATCTCGGCGAGAGTCTCCTGACTGAGACGGGGGATGGACATCTCAGAGACCCCTTCTTTGCCGAAGTGAGCCATCAAAAGGAGGACGCGCGCGAGGCGTTTTTCACTGGAATTAAAGAGCTGATCGACGAGATCATCCTGATAGCGGATGTTTCGCTTCAGCAGATATTTCATAAACAGGGCCGACAACTTCGGCTCCCGGTTGAGCGCCAGCGTCATTGCTTGCTTGTCGACGTGCAGAAGGACGCAGTCGGTCATTGCCGTGGCGGACGACATGCGAACGAGTTGGCCGGCTAGACCACCCTCGCCAAAGAAATCGCCTTCGCCCATGATCCCGAGAGTAGCTTCTTTGCCGCCCTCGGAGACCACACTGAGGCGCACTTTGCCGCTTTGGACAAAAAACAGTCCGTTGGTCGAATCGCCTTGCGCAAAAATCGTGTTCTTTTTCGCGAGAGAAAGGATCTCTCGACCAGTGCCGATCGTGGAAAGAAAGGCGTGCGGACTGAAACTGCGTTTCGTCGCGGATTGAAGGGCTTTCGCCAAGATACTACTCACCTGTGCCCGCAACACTAGCGTACGCTAGGGTACATTCAGATTGTACGGTAGTAGACATTGTCTCAACAAGAGGCTTGTCGGACTGAGCAATATTGCTCACAAATTCAGAGTGGAAATAAAGGGCCGAGATTCAGGGCAAGGGAAATAAGATTGTGAGCAATTTTGAACAGACACAACAAAGTCGCGGGCGATAAGTTCAATGAACTCAACGCAGACGTTGAGAGAGCTACGCGGCCCCAAGAGGTCGCCGGGGTTGTTTGCTCGCACATGGCGCAGCACAGGGAAATGCTGCGCCATCATTTCCCCGGGGATTGAGCCAATGGACTCCCGAAGGGAAGGGAATTGGATGTGCGATATGACGCCTCTCGAGAATCCCGTTACACACAGGGTCTTGCTGGTGGATGACGACGATGGAGTCCGCAGCATGATGACGCAAACCCTGGAGTACCGTGGATTCAGTGTGGTCGCAGCCAGCAGCGTCGGAGAGGCTTTACGGTTTATCACCACCGAGCCCTTTGACGCTCTTATTACAGACCTGCATATGCCGGCTGCGGGCGATGGATTTACAGTCGTGAGCGCGATGCGCCACGCGCAACCGAAGGCCCTGACCATGATCGTGAGCGGCTATCCTGACGTGCAGAACGCCTTAGACACTATCCTGTTGGAAGCCGATGAGATCCTGGTGAAACCGTTGGAGATGGGAAGACTGCCGGGACTCATGCGCGAAAAACTCGCCGCTCGAAGGTCTTTCATTCGGACAGAGAAGCAAAGGGTGGGCGCGATCCTGAAGCGTAGCAGTGCCGCCATCACCGAGGATTGGATAACGCGGGCAAAACAGTCAAAAGAGCTCAATCATCTTTCCATCAACGACGAGGAACTTACCGGCCATTTGGCCAAAATGGTAGAAGCTCTGGTTGCGAGGCTGAGTTTGCCGAGCGGGGAGAGAGAAGGCGATGCGGCCGTCTCCGCCTCCGCCGAGGCGCATGGGAAATTGCGCTATGAACAAGGCTATACTCCCGCGATGTTGGTGCACGAGTCCCGGATCCTGCAGGTTACTCTCTTTGGCACATTGCAGAAGAATTTCGACTCACTCGATTTCAGTCTGCTCTTGCCTGATGTGATGACGATCGCGGACGAGGTGGATGCCCAGTTGACGCAAACAATGAGCGCCTACATGAATGCCATGCGCGCCGCGGCCGCCGCAGCATAGTTCTGTCGGACAGCAGCGTCTGAACAGTCGCCCCTCAGGCCGCTCTTTTGGCGTCGCGGAAACTCTCCACAGCGGCGGAGGAGCTGTCGAATATCTGGAAGAGGCGCGCCACTTTTGCCCACTCCAGGATTGGGATCAAGGCTGGAGGAACCGCCGCAAGCTTAAGATCGCCACCTCGTTTGATCGCGCGCTTCAGGCAATGCTGAAGAACCTCGATCCCGGTACTATCGAGATACCTCACCTCCGACAAATCAAAAACCAAATAGGGCTGATCGAAATTTAAAAGGGGCGCAACCTCGCGGAAAAACTCCTGCGCATGGTCGAGGGCCATGTTTGGGGGTAACTGTTTCACCGCGACAGGTCTACCGGAGATAACCAGTGGCAAACGCGTGCCGACCACGATCGCGGCAGCGGTTTCACGCTCACTACCATGAACATTGGCGAATCGCGAGCTAAAGAAACTAGTGAGAGACATGGGGAACAGCGAATGCAGAGGCTAGCTCGTCGGCAATGCGCTACGGAGGAAAGACGACTTACTTCTGAGTGTAGAGACTTGGGCTAAAACAAACTGGTCAAGATTGCTCACGTGGGTTTGGCGCGTCGGACAGATCTATGTTGGGAGTGAGCAATTCTGTACAGATTGGAAAAGGGGTGCGTGGGACAATCTTGCATCCGAAGTTAAGTGTTTCGTCCTTTCCCAAAAGTTAGGTGGGTCTTATGTGGATTCTGGCTAGCCATTTACAACGTCGGCTTTCTCGCACACAACTTGAAACTTTGCTGCTTCAACGCACCGAAGCTCTACAGAAACTGACGCAACGCCTGTTGAGGGTGCAAGACGACGAGAGACGCAGAGTCGCGCGCGATCTGCACGATACCGTTGGGCAAACGATGGCAGCGCTGAAAATGGCGCTGGCCGACCTCGAGATCCGACTGCAGGATAATCAATCAACAACCGGCGTGCTTTGCGATCTAGGAGCATTGGCGGACCAGGCGCTGCAGGAAATTCGTACCACGTCGTATCTGCTTCATCCTCCGTTGCTCGACGAAATCGGATTTACGGCAGCTGCACAGTGGTACGTCGAAGGTTTTGGGCAGCGTAGCGGGATCAAGGCGAGCTTCGATTACGAAAAGTGCGACGAACGTCTGCCGATAGCCATCGAGATGGCTCTGTTCCGGGTGCTGCAAGAGAGTTTGACGAACGTCCATCGCTATTCCGGATCGGCGGAAGTCGGCGTTTGTTTTAAGCATCAACAGGAGAATGTGGTGCTTGAAGTAGCCGATCGAGGATGCGGGATACCAGCGGAATTATTGATCCGCCTGGGCGAAGGCAGCTCCGGGTCTGGGGTCGGATTGGCAGGAATCCGTGAACGACTGGAAGAGCTTAACGGCACGCTGGAGATCAATTCAAGCGCCCTCGGGACGAGCCTGCGAGCCGTGGTTCCCTTGGTGAGCAATGATCGATTGGCTGCGTGCCGGACTTACAATTCGATCGCACTACTGACAGCCGCCGAATCGACGGCAAGGAGTGCACGACTATGAGAAACCTGCGAATTTTTGTCGCCGACGACCACGAAATCGTGCGGCACGGTCTGATTTCGATCATCGAATCTCATCCTGGTTGGGAAGTTTGCGGCGAGGCTACCAACGGCAGGCTGGCCGTGGATAAAGTGAGGGAACTGAAACCCGATATTGCGATTCTGGATATCGGAATGCCGGTTGTCAACGGGATCGAAGCGACGCGACGAATTCTGGAACACAACGCGAGTGTCAAGGTGCTGATCCTAACGATGGCAGATGGAGACCGAGTGGTACGTGATTCGTTTGAAGCTGGGGCGCGCGGTTTTCTTTTGAAATCGGACGCCGCGCGCGACCTTGCCGTGGCGATTCAGGCGCTGCAATTTTCGAACACATTTTTTACCGCGCGGGCATCCGAGATTGTGCTCGCGGGATACCTGGAGTTTGTGAAAAGTGCGAAGGGCGTAGAGAACGTGCCAGCCTTGAGTCCTCGGGAGCGCGAGGTGGTGCAACTGGTGGCGGAAGGCAAGTCGACGAAAGAAACGGCGCTGCTTTTGGGGATCAGTTGCAAGACGGCGGAGACGCACCGCAGCAATATCATGAGGAAACTGAAGATCCATTCGGTGGGCGAGCTGGTGCTCTTCGCCGTGCGCAATGGAATCATTCAGATCTTCACCAACGCACCGGAGTCGCGGCCAGGAAAGCGAATCGCTTAGGAAGTAAAGTCGCTGGCTGTCCTTCGTCACTCTTTATTCCTCACTGCTGACTCTTGTCTGGCGTTTTTCGTTGGCAGGCTCACAAGCATGTTGCTCGCAGAATGAGGTACCCTCGGCTTTCGACGCCGGAAGTTTGTCGAGGAAAGTGGGGGAACTTCGAAAAGGGTTTGTAACCCCCCCCCCCCGGATTTGCTGTAAAGTATTCAAAACACAATATTTAGTTGTAAAGTATTCGAGAATAAGGAGTTAGGGGAGCAGTGGTCGGTTGTCAGTAAAGACGCCGTTGCAGGGTTTTGGGCGGCTAGGGGTGGCTCGACCGGTTGGGTTTTCAAGGAGCGGATGCGAGTGGCTTCTGGCGGGATCGAAGGGCCGTCTCTGGAGACGAGGCAGGCTTTTTTCCTAGCCAATCAATCTCCATTGATTTTCGCCTACGGCGGGGTGGTTGTCAGTGATTCTGGTCACGGCGGATTTGTGATGAAACATGAGGTGAGACGGTTTGCGGAGGGGTGGGACGTACCGTAGCGTGTGGTGGGTCAAAGGTCCCTGGGCTCTTCGGTTGCAAAGCCTCTAAGTGTTACCCACCAGCCTGGCGAACTTCTTCCTGGCGGATTCGTTTTTGGGATCTTTCCGTATCGCGTCCGCGTAAGAGTGCTGCGCCTGTTGCCGATCGTTCATAGCGAGGTAATAGTCGCCAAGCTCTTCATGAACCTTGGTTGCATCCGGGCGGCAGTGCCCAGCCCAATCAAGATAACGCTTGGCGCGGCCCCATTCCCGACGCCCCATTTCCTCCTCAGCTGCGTCAAGAAAACCACTCAGTTTGAAGACCTTCAATTTGATCGATGTATCGTAATCAGCGTTCGCTGCATCGAGTTCACCACGGAGCCTGTGAGCGTCGGCTCGGACAACGTAGAAGCCATTCTGACCCAGTGCGATTCCACCTTCGCTTAGCTGAAGCGCCTTCTCCATATCCCCTCCGCCAATCCACGGGGTGTTCATATATGTGTATGCGAGATAGTAACGAGCTGACACGTTACGCGGATCGAGCTCGAAAGTCCGCTGATAAGCATCACGTGTCCGTCGTTGCCATTTCCATTGCTCGACCATTCCTGAGGCTCGCCGCAAATGGGCGAAGTTGACCATCGCCTGTTGGAACGCGTTCAGCGATTGCTTTGGCTGAAGAACGACGGCTCTGGCCGCTGCGAGATCAGCTACATCGAGCGAGCCACGCTGCCATGCGAGTTGGGCCAGTAGATTCAATTCGCCGTCGGAGACATCCTTCGCTGTAGCCCGCAGTTGCAGGTCCGCTTCCACTCCGGCTGATTGTGACGCTTCGAGTCTAGCGATATAGGGTGCCAGCAAGGGCCAGGTTGCAACATATACGGAACGCTCAATGCCTGTGGGCTGATCCATGTAAATGATGTCGGATAATCGTAGATTCTGCGCTCCATCCGGTTCTCCGAGCGCGCGCATCGCGAAAAAGCAAAGCAGCACGAATTTGACTTTTTTCATCGAAGTGCTCCATTGTGCTCGCCCTCCGGGTGCATACACGAGCAAGATGCGTTGTCGGTTTGACGAGATCGTCTTAGAGGATACGCACCAGGCGAGCAAGATGTTCCAGCCTCCAAAATCAAGCGCACCGTTCTCTGGCTGGATTCTGATACCCGTTCCTGCATGACGAGCAAACAGGAAGTAATCCCATAATGGGGAAAATGCCAAGCCGGGGGGCGTCTTGTTAGTATATGTAACCGCGATTTCAGTAACTTAGAATTTCCCCGGCTGTCCGGGTAACAAAGACTATTTGGTATTCACCATCCCGCTGTCCCTCGAAGCAGAAGTTTGTCCCGTTGGACCGCTTCTCCGATTCAAGCGCGTTGGCGTGTTTGGCGCGGAGCAGAACATCAATGTCGTCATCAAGCCCGTAAACTGAGGGACCAGCGCAAATGTCGCCAGCGCAAACTGAGACTTTCCCGCACAGGCAGGAAACCTCGTGCTTTTATATTTCAACGTTTGACAATCTGGCGGTTTGGAACTTTCCTGTGATGCGGCGAGAATGCTCATCCCCTATCAAGCATGAGATCAACAATCGCGGTCTATTCACGGGATAATTCTACGCGGAGTCCGCTTTAGATTGAGAACCGATCTTGAATGTTGCCAACAGGCGACGGCGCTCATTGACCCCGACGGGGTCGTAGTTGGTGCATAGCGGCTTTCGCCAATTTTAAGCAAGGTTTCTCAGTTTCGGCATTGCCGACAACTCGCCCACCATCGCCGTCGCCTCGCTTCTCAGGAACCATTTATGGCGCCCGAAAACAAAGAAGTCGGGCTTTTTGACTTGCGAAGTAACATAACCTGATAATTGCCAACCATGTCCCCGCGGGAGGGTCGCATGCGCAACAATTTCCAGATCATCGCGGTAGCCTTCTTTTTTCAGATTGTCTTCTCCGGCGCAAACTGGCGCGCGCAAGCTCAGGTGGAGAAAGCTCCCTATCCGGCGATGTCTGCTCTCGATCAGTATTTGATACAAGACAAGGAATCTGAAGTCGAGCTGGCTCGCAGCGGTGCTCCGAGATCCATCTCGGACGCCGCTGAGGTAATGGTGCTGGGGCGGCAGGGCTACACGACTGCGGTGAAGGGCACGAACGGCTTTCTCTGCCTGGTAGAGCGGTCGTGGGGAGCGGCCACCGATATTCCGGAATTCTGGAACTCCAAAGTTCGCTCCCCCATTTGCTTTAATCCACCGGCCGCCCGAAGCTTTGCGCCCATCTATCTGCTCAAAACCAAACTCGTTCTGGGAGGAAAATCGAAGGCGGAGATCGTCCAGGCAACCGCACTGGCGCTGGATAAGAAGGAACTTCATCCGCTGGAGCCTGGGGCGATGTGCTACATGCTATCGAAGCGCCAATACTTGAGCGACGCGGGAAAGAGCTGGCATCCACACCTGATGTTTTTTGTACCCGGCGACGCGGCGAAAAACTGGGGCGCGAATTTGCCTGGTTCGCCGGTCATCGCGGCCAATGACCCGGAAGAGGGCGTGACTATTTTTATGGTCTGGGTTGGCGAATGGTCCGATGGTACGCCGGCACCGCTGCACTAACCTGCGGCTCAATGCCTGCTACGGTTGCTTTGGGCGCACTGCGACAAAATCGACTTCTATCAAACCCCCACGGGCGCCAGCGGGCAGAACCACCTGCACCGTGGTGCGTGCGGGCTTGTTCGGTTGGTCCTTAGTGCCGAAAAATTGGGAATATCCGGCCATCATTCCGGCAAAGTCCATCTTCCCGTCTTTCGCAGGATCGCCCCCCAGGTAGACATGCATCATCACCACATCCCCCAGCGTCAGTTTTTGCGATTCGAGGAACTTTTGGACGTCCTTGAGCAGACTCACGGTTTGTGACGTGGTATCGCTGTGTGTCTTCATGTCCGGGTCGAGCCATCCACTCACGTACAGCGTGTCTCCGGCCCATACTGCCGCCGAGACTGGAAGGTCGGCACCCGAGGGGTTTTGACTGGCGGGCAACGGAATTTGCTTTGTTGTTTGCGCCGAAGCTGCCAGGGAACCGATCAGCACGAGCGCCAAAAGGGAGAGATGCCTGGTCGTCATGCGGCGAAGCTAGCATACTCCCGGTTGACGGACAAAGCCGGAGGTCAACTCGCGAAATCCGGCGATGCGCCCCGCGCCCTCGGATCCCGCTTCATAACTTCCCGACATCTCCAATCCTGCCAATAGGTTAAGGGGACATGAAAATTAAGACGGGGAACAGGCAGCCGCTATTGTGACGGCGGCTCGTGTTGAGCATGATGCTGACGTTTCTGGGGAGGGTGTTGCGGCTTGCTCAACCGTGCACCTCATGGATCAGGGCAACTTAAAAGGCAAATTAAAAAAGGAGACAACTTACATGAAGTTCACATACAAGAGACTTCTAGCGACAGGCGTCCTTTTGGCCTCAATCGCTGCTTCCAGTGGATTAGCCACTGCGCAAACGGCAGAGGCAGGGCAGGCGCCTGTGCCACCGGTCGTCATGAGCGCTGAACCCGCGGTGACGGGCGTCATCCACGTGCTCAAGGCGACATATATCAGTACCTGCTTGCCCAACTGCCCTATTTTCGCGATTCCAGCGGGCACGCCTGTTGCACTCGATGCGGTGACGACGATCAACTGCCCCGCCAAAGTCGGAAAGACGTGCACGATCACGGATGATGCCTGGATCGAACTGCAAAACACGAGTAGCACTACGAATAACCCCGAGGCCCTGGGATTTTACGTTGATGGCAAAGACGCCGATTTCTTGTATGACGGCGGCGGAGGAACTCCAGGTGGATTCTATTTCGATGCAATCGCACATAAAACTGCCGTCACAACAGTAGGCCCTGGAAAGCACACTGTTCAGACGCAGACCTATTCGGTATCCGGCGCGAATGGCAACGGTTGGACAGCTACCTACCGAGTCTACGTCCCGTAAGTGAGGTTAGCTTCCGGCGCCTAGCAACAAGGGATGATAGACTCTTGCCGCGTCGGGACCGTGGTGCTTTCTTAAACCTCTGAGGGATAGCAGCCCTGCTATCCCTCAGCATGTTGTTTGGTCATCAAAAACCCAAATGCGGTCCTCAGTTAGCGCAACGGGGATATTACGACAACAAGCGCAACGACAGTGCGGCCACGTTTGGAGATTGGAACTGGTTGGTAGGATTATTGGAGCAGAAAGTGACGGGAGCGACTGCGTGAAGAGCAGATTGATTGAAGGCGTTCAGCGCTGTGACATGGGGGCAATGAAAGAAGCAATTGCAGCGGGAGCAGACCTGAACGAAATTGACGGTGGCATGACTCCGCTTCTTTGGGCGATTTTCCGACGTGTCGTCAACGACATTGTCAATTTTGCTGCGGCTACCGATGCGCCGGGTGTCGAAGGCAAGTCTCCATTCAACGAACTATTGCACTCGTTTGAGGTCCATTATCCAATCCGTTTCCCATGTTTTTCCACCATCGGGTGATTCTGCCTGCTCCCAGTGACCTGAGGTGGGAGTGATCTCGGACCATAGGAGCCGCGTGCGGACTGGTTTCCCGCCTTCGGTATCGTCGTTCGCATAGAACGTTCCTACGCCATTGTGGAAGCTGCCTCTCACCGGCGGATCCATCGGCCCAAGTGGCGTCCTGCTGTCCATCCACCAGATCGACCACTGCCCCGTC
>JBEKPH010000100.1:0-12028 GCA_049520915.1 Terriglobales bacterium | reverse complement strand
GGGAACGCCTGCCAAAGATTCGGTTGCGGCACGGTGTTCGAACTGAATAAATCTGAGGGTTATAAGTCGAAGATCATTCTCCGCTTCACCGGTGAAAATGGCCTCAACCCGGTCGCGGACCTCTACCTCGACAGCGCGGGCAATTTCTACAGCACAACCGCTGGCGGTGGCGCATTCGACAGCGGAATTGCCTTTGGCCTGGGATTCTCCGCGCACAAATGGACGGAGACAGTGCTTTACAGCTTTGGCAATGGGACAGACGGCGCCAGTTCGTGGGCCAGCCTTACTCCGGATGGGAAGGGCGGGTTTTTTGGTACAACGCGAGGCGGGGGGACAAACGGCGCGGGGACGGTTTTTCAGTTGTTGCCCTGACGGCCGAAATCCATTAGCGAGGCCATCTTACGGGTTCGATCTTGGCAGCGGCGGCGCTTCGGGTACGGCGGCGCCGTCGGCTCGCCCGTCCGAGGCTCCGTAGTTAATCTGCGTGGCGCTGTCGTACAGGACTGCCTGCCCGCGGCCCATGGTGGTCGAATATTCTTTCCGGACATCGAGAGCATGTCCCATTTTCATGTCCCATTTTCGTAAGCTGCTCGATGGATTCGGGCGTGACGCGCGACTCGATCACGATGTCGCAGCCAAGCTTTGAACTGACAGTAAAGCGTGGCTCTTCCAGGGCGGCCTGGATGTTCATCTTGTAGTCCACAACATTTGAGACGAATTGGGCGTGGGCGAGCGGTTGATTCATGCCACCCATGATGCCGAAACCAATGTGTTGATCGCCGCGCTCCATGAAAGCGGGGATGATGGTGTGAAATGGACGCTTGCGTCCGGCGAGAGAGTCGGGAGACGCCAGGTCAAGCGAAAATAATCCGCCCCGATTCTGGAGAGCGAATCCCGCGCCTTGTACCGTCACCTGCGACCCAAAAAGGGAGTAGTTGCTCTGGATGAAGGAAAGAATATTTCCGTCGCGGTCGACGACTGACAAATACGTCGTGTCGCTCTTAGAAAGCGCGCCTGGGGCGACATCGCAGTTGGCTTTCGCCGGATCGATCCGGCTGGCGCGCTTTGCCGCGAATTCTTTCGACAGCAACTGCTTCACCGGAATCATGCTGAACCTGGGGTCGCCATCGTAGGCTTTCACGTCGGCGTAGGCGAGCTTCATCGCCTCGATCCGGGTGTGCAACTCGGCGACGCTGTGCGGTCCGCCGGGAGCGGGTGGAAACTGCTCCATGATGTTCAGCATTTCAAGCGCGGCCATGCCATCGCCGTTTGGAGGTAGCTCGTAAACCGTCCAGTCGCGATACTTCGTCGAGATGGGTTCGACCCACTCCGCGGAATACTGAGCGAGATCATCGGCGGACAACGTGCCTCCGAGATCGGCCGATGTCTTGAGAATGGCCTGCGCGATTGCTCCCTTGTAAAAGGCCGACTCGCCTTCGTTCGCAATCCGTGTCAAAGTTTGCGCAATGTCAGGATTGCGGAAAATCTGGCCTGTCTCTGGCACCGCGCCGCCGGGCAAAAAAACGCGCTGGCTCTCGGGATTCTGGAGAAGGCCGCGGCGCGAATCTCTCCAGTAGTCGTGAATCATTTCGGGTACGGGGTAACCGTGATCCGCATAGAAAATGGCGGATTGAAAAAGATCGCGCCAGGGTAGCTTGCCGAAGCGGTCGTGAAGCTTGGTCCACCCGTCGACGACGCCCGGCACGGTAACGGAATCGATGCCCGATTGCGGCATCGCGGTCGCGCCCTTGGACTTCAGATATTCGATGGTCAGCTTTCTAGGAGCCCATCCGCTGGCATTCAGTCCGTAGAGCTTTCCGGTCTTCGAATCCCAGTAGACTGCGAAGAGGTCGCCGCCGACGCCATTCATCATAGGCTCGGCAACTCCCAAAACGGCGTTGGCCGCAATGGCTGCATCAATCGCGGATCCGCCTTGCTCTAGAACCCTTGCGCCGGCCTGCGACGCCTGCACGGAGCTGGTCGCGACGATGCCGTATTTCGTGATCACGACAGAACGGCCGTAAGAGCGGTCCTGGGCAGAAAGGCAGGCAGCGGCGAAGAACACTATCAAAGCAAGCACGGCTCTGCGTGAATTCATGGCGTAATTTCTCCCGGACGGATGGTTTGAGCAATTCTGTTTAGCGATTATTAAGAGCGGAATAATTCTGGCGAGGTTATCACAAGAAGCGGAGTGCCGGCGCACTCATGCGGAGAGTCGGGCGGCAAGATGGCCCCGGGATTCGGCAGGACCGAGATTTCGGTGTATGCGCGAGTTGCTCAGACCGTGCGCTGACTAATTGTGGTTGGCGAGCTCCCGAAGAGCGTTAGTGTTGCGAATGACCAGGGTCGAGCCCTTCGACTGGACGATCTGGCGCTTTTTCATATCCGCGAAGAGACGGGTGACGGTTTCGCGGGAGGTTCCGATCATCTGCGCGATTTCTTCATGGGTGAGGCGAAGTTTGAGGCGAGGCTCGGCTTTCGCGGCTTCTCCGTTCTTGGAACTCCATTCGAGGAGCAACTTCGCCAGTTTTTCGGCAGCGGAGTGCGAGAGCCCGAGTGAACCTGCTTCTTTACAGGCGCTATGATACTTTTCGCTTAACTGCTCGGCGACTTTGAAGCAGGCCTCCACATCGTCTTTCAGGAAGCGCAGGAAATCGTCGCGCTTTACGAAATTAACCTGGCAAGGATCTATCGTCTCGGCGGTAACTTCATACGGTTTGCCGGAGATGGTGGCGCTCAATCCCAGGACTTCGCCCGCTTCGGCCAGCTTCACGATGACCGTGCGTCCACTGGGAGAGTTAATGGACAGTTTCACGCTGCCTTTGCAGAGGACAAAAATACCGCGCGGGGTCTGCCCTTCGACAAACAGAACGGCTCCCTGGGGATAAGCGGTTGCGTACTTGATGCTTTCAAAAGCTTGCAAGGCGCCGGCAGGCAGGTCGCAGAAAATGCGATCGGTGCGCAGCTTGCACGTTATGCAGCTTTCTACAATCTCCATACCGTAGGGCGAGAGCATGAACGAGCCTCCTGAACAACTTCGGGGTCGCTTGCCGGTGAGCGAGTACAGATGTGTTGCACCGGTAGGTGAGCAGACCTCAGTCTGAGGTCAGTTTCCGTCGGGATGGAACCTCGCGCTGTGCCGCGAGATACATCGCAATGTGATGTGCCTCACATAAATGTATTTAAGAACTGGAGAAACTTACAGATGCGGGTGATCGACATCACAGCCCGTTCGCTCTTGGCGAGCGATATTGGGCGGGCAGAGATATCGAGGGAGGCGGTCGGCCTCCCTGGTTCCAGACGTAAATGAACCTGTGTGGATAAACCTGCGCGGACAAACACGCGCACACAAATCGCGGTCCCAGAAAGCGACGAGGAGCAGATATGGTTACCAAGCAGCAAGCGCTGGACTATCACTTTGGAGCACGTCCGGGAAAAATATCCGTCACTCCCACCAAGCCCTGCCGCACGCAGCGTGACTTGAGCCTTGCCTACACCCCCGGAGTCGCCGAGCCTTGTCTGGAGATCCAGCGCAACCCGCAGGACGCTTATAAGTACACGGCGCGCGGCAACCTGGTCGCGGTCGTCACCAACGGAACCGCCGTGCTCGGTCTCGGCGACATCGGCGCGCTCGCCGGGAAGCCGGTGATGGAAGGGAAGGCGGTGCTGTTCAAGCGCTTCGCCGACGTCGACGTCTTCGATATCGAGATCAACAGCCACGATCCGGAGGACGTAATCAAGGTCTGCCAGTTGATTGAGCCGACGTTTGGCGCCATCAACTTGGAAGATATTAAGGCTCCGGAATGCTTTTACATCGAAGAGACGTTGCGCAAGACGATGAAGATTCCGGTGTTTCACGACGACCAGCACGGCACAGCGATCATCTCGGGTGCGGCGCTGTTGAACGGGTTGGAGGTTGTAGGGAAAGAGATCGGCGAGATTCGCGTCGTCGTGAATGGCGCGGGCGCGGCGGGATTCGCCTGTGCGGAACACTATGTGCGGCTGGGCGTGAAGCGGGAGAACGTGCTTTTGTGTGACACGAAGGGTGTGATTTACGAGGGCCGCACCGAAGGCATGAACGCTTACAAGCAACGGTTTGCGAGAAAGACGAAGCTGCGCACGCTGGCCGAGGCGATGGAGAACGCCGACGTATTTCTTGGCCTGTCGGTGAAGGGCGCAATTACGCAGGATATGGTGCGCTCGATGGCTGCGCGTCCCATCGTCTTTGCGATGGCGAACCCGGATCCTGAAATTACCTACGAAGACGCGAAGGCCAGCCGCAGTGACGTCATCATGGCCACGGGTCGGTCGGATTATCCGAACCAGGTGAACAATGTACTCGGTTTTCCGTTTATTTTCCGCGGCGCGCTCGACGTGCGCGCCACGGTGATCAACGAAGAGATGCAACTGGCGGCCACGCGCGCCTTGGCGAGTCTGGCCAAGCAGGACGTTCCCGACTCGGTATGCCGGGCGTATGGGGTGTCGCGGCTGAAGTTTGGACCGGACTATCTGATTCCGAAGCCATTCGATCCGCGCGTGCTGGTTTGGGCTTCGTCAGCAGTTGCGCAGGCGGCGATGGAGAGTGGCGTCGCCCAGCAGACGATCGATATTCGTGAATACCGCCAGCAGTTGGAACGGCATTTGGGCAAGGCGCACGAAATCTCGCGCATGATGATTCAGAAGGCCCAGTCCAAGCCAAAACACGTGGTGTTTCCCGAGGGCGCCAACGAAAAAATCTTGCGCGCGTGCCACACGCTCCTCGAAGAAAAAATTGCCACGCCGATCCTGCTGGGCGACGTTGCGAAGATCCTCGCCAAAACACTGGAACTGGGATTGAACCTGCGCGGCGCGGAGATCGTCGATCCGCTGACGGCGCGTTATCGCGAGCGCTACATTCAGGAATTATTCCGCCTCCGGCAGCGCAGCGGCGTCACACTGGACGAGGCGCGAACGCTGATCAACGACCGCAACATCTTTGCATCGATGATGGTGCACATGGGAGACACGGATGCTCTGGTTTCCGGGGTGACGCAGCATTTTCCCGACACGATTCGTCCGGCGCTGCAAATCGTTCGTATGCGCGAAGGCTTGCACAAGGTCGCGGGATGCTACCCGATGATCACAGCCAACGGGGATTTATTTTTTCTGGCCGATACGAGCGTCAACGTCGATCCTTCGGCGGAGGATCTTGTCGAAATCGCTCTGTGCGCGGCGCAAGAGGCGCGACGCTTTGACGTCGTGCCGCGAGTGGCGATGCTGTCGTTCTCCAGCTTTGGCAGCAGTAAACACAAGTCATGCGAGAAGGTACGCAAAGCGGTCGAACTGTTGCACAAGGCCGATCCGTCGCTGATCGTCGATGGCGAGATTATGGCCGACGCTGCGGTCTCTCCCGAAATATTGGAACAGACCTATCCGTTCAGTTCGCTGCAAGGCGGTGCGAATGTGCTGGTATTTCCCGATCTAGCTTCCGCCAATATTGCCTGCAAATTGCTGGGAACCATCGGCGGCTGCGAGACTCTGGGGCCGATTCTGATGGGGATGAACCGTCCCGTCCACTTGCTGCCGCGCGGCGCCGAGGCGGAAGAGATTGTGAAGATCGTGGCGATCGCGGTGGTGGATGCGCGCGAAGGCGAACTGCGGGTTATGTCCGAAGACACGCCGGCGCTGGTGTCGGCAGACTGAAAATTGCCGGTGATCGATATCGTTGGCGGTTTCTCTTGAAAGCATTCAGCTCGAGGTGGCGAAAATGGTTACGCAGCGCCGGCTATGCCCTATAATTGCGCGCACGCATGGCCCTCACCTCTGGCGCGAAGCTTGGCCCCTATGAAATCCAGTCGCCCATCGGAGCGGGCGGCATGGGAGAGGTGTATCGCTCGCGCGACACTCGCCTCGGCCGCGACGTGGCCATCAAAGTTCTTCCTGAACATCTCTCCTCCAATCCAGAACTGAAAGAACGTTTCGAGCGCGAAGCCCGGTCGATTTCCTCGCTCAACCATCCACGAATTTGCACCCTCTACGACGTTGGCCATCAGGACGGAATTGATTTTCTGGTGATGGAGTATCTGGAAGGCGAGTCGCTGGCGGAGCGCCTGAAAAAAGGTCCGGTGCCGCTGAAGGAATCGCTGAAGATTGGGATCGAGGTGTGCGAAGCGCTCCAGGCGGCGCACCGAGCGGGCATTATTCACCGTGATCTGAAGCCGGGAAACATTATGCTGACGAAAACCGGCGCGAAGTTGATGGACTTCGGCCTGGCGAAAGCGATGGCCGTCAGCGCCGGCTCGGGAAGTTCAAAAGCGCCGCTGCTGAGCGCCGCGATGACCATGACCGTGGCGGGAGCCAGTCCTCTGTCGCCGCTGACGACCGCAGGCGCGATCATTGGAACCATCCAGTACATGTCTCCTGAACAGATCGAGGGCAGGGAAGCGGACGCTCGCGCCGACCTGTTTGCCTTGGGAGCGGTCCTCTACGAGATGACGACGGGCAACCGGCCGTTCGAAGGTAAAAGCCAGATCAGCGTGGCCAGTGCGATTCTCGAAAAAGAGCCAGAACCGATCTCGACGGTGCAACCGCTGACGCCCCCGGCCTTTGAGCGCATCGTCTCCACTTGCCTCGCCAAGAATCCAGACGACCGCATTCAGACAGCGCACGATGTTGGGATGCAGTTGAAGTGGATCGCTGACGCTGGTGCGTCATCGGCATTGCCGCGCGAGAAAAAGGGAAAGACCCGCGAGCGTACCGCCTGGGTTGCTGCGGGGGGCCTCGCGATCCTGCTCATCGTCTTGGGAATGTTGTGGCGCAGTTCCAAGTCCGCAGAACAGACAACGTTTTACTCCGCACCATTTCCGTTTCCGGCGCGCGATGTGGCCGTCGCTCCTAATGGACACACGGTCGCGGTCGTCGGCTACCGGGAAGCGGAGCGAAAAAATGTGATTTGGATCTACGAACCGGGAGCGCCGCAAGCGACCAGCCTGCCGAATACAGAAGGCGCCAACTACCCGTTCTGGTCGCCCGATGGCCGCTCGCTCGGTTTCTTCGCGGATGGCCGGCTCAAGAAATTAGACATCACGGGCGGCACCGTGCAGACGCTCTGCGATGCGCCCACGGGTCGCGGCGGAGCATGGAACAAAGATGGCGTAATCCTCTTCACCCCCAGCGGTCTGCTGGGTACGGGGGTCTTCCGGATCCTGGCCTCGGGCGGAACGCCCACCCAAATCACCTTTCCTGATCGCGCTCAGGGAGAGGATAGCCACCGTTGGCCTGTGTTCCTTCCCGATGGCATCCACTACCTTTTTCTGGCGGTCAATCTTTCGGGACGAAAAGAACTGTACTCGATCTTCGTCGGTTCGCTGAATTCGAATGAGAAGCGTTTTATCACCAACGCGCGAGCCAACGCCGCTTATGCCGCGCCGGGATATCTTCTCTTCTATCGCGATCAAACACTTTTCGCACAAGCTTTCGATGCGAAGAAATTTCAATTGACGGGGGAAGCCACACCGCTCCTCAACGATATTCAATATTTTCCCCGCATAGCGAAAGCGGCGTTCGCGACCTCCGATGCGGGATTGCTGGTTGCACAAAAGAGCGGCGGCGCGGGCACCTCGCAACTCCTCTGGTTCGATCGCAAAGGGCAGCAGGTTGGAACGGCCATCAAGCAGGGAACGCCTGGGGTCTACGGCAACATCTTCCTCTCTCCGAACGAAAAGATGATCGCGGCCGATACGACCGATCCCACAAGCCAGAATACCGATATTTGGACCTACGACCTGGAGAACGGAAGCGCGAAGCGGCTTACCTTTGATCCGTCGATCGACACGATTCCGATCTGGAGTCCCAATTCCACGCGTCTGGTATTTTCTTCGAATCGAGACCTGAAATTTGGCTTGTATTTCAAGGATGTCAACGGCGCGCAGGAAGAGCGGGAAATTGTGCAGGACGGGGCCGACCGGTTTCCGGATGACTGGTCGCACGATGGCAAATTCATACTCTACGAGCGCGGAGCGGATTTGTGGTCTCTCGCGTTGCCGGAACAAAAAGCCACGCAATTCCTGAAAGCCACTTCTACCCTCAAAAATGGCCGCTTTTCGCCCGACGGAAAATGGTTGGCCTATGCCTCAAACGAGAGCGGCCGCTGGGA
The DNA here is from genome assembly GCA_049520915.1 of Terriglobales bacterium. Classification (GTDB taxonomy): domain Bacteria; phylum Acidobacteriota; class Terriglobia; order Terriglobales; family Acidobacteriaceae; genus Acidiflorens. The sequence continues at coordinate 3,894 of JBEKPH010000100.1, read as the reverse complement.
GATCTACGTCACCTCGTTTCCCGACGCCCACGGCAAGTGGCAAGTCTCAACAGGCGGTGGCGATCAGCCCAAGTGGCGAAGCGATGGCAAAGAATTGTTTTATTTTTCACCGGAGAGCAAGCTGATGGCAGTGTCGGTAACCACCGGAATTCACTTCGATGCCGGAACTCCCACGGTTTTGTTCCAGGCGAATCCGCGGGAAATGGTTGCCACCTCGGAACATGTCACCTACGACGTTAGTAAAGACGGACAGAAATTTCTGATCAACACGCCGCTGAAACAGAGCGAGACAATGCCGATGTCGGTCGTCCTGAACTGGTCGGAACGGATGAAGAAATAACGCGGGTAGGTGGCTTACGCGGCAGTGACCAATCAGACTGAAATCCAGAAGAATGGGCACAAGCTTGCGCGCCTGTGCCCAAACAACTCGTGACTGGTTCGTCGGAACTCGACCGACGAACTACGCTTCGCTACTTAGTTCGCCTGCAACGATTCGATGTAGTGAGTGAGGTTCGCTACGCGTTGCTGCACCTCGCCCTCGTGGCCGGAGCTCATGCTCCAAAACAATGATCCCCATACCGGCATATCTTTGCTGCCATGGGCGGGAAGTCCGCCTTCGCCGCGAATCGCGGACGAGACCTTCATTTCAGGATATTTCCCGCCGTTGCTCTTCGCGAGCAGGGTGAGGTCGGTGGGGGCAGTCTTCAGCGCGCTGGCTGCCGGGCCTCCGCCTTTGGCGTCGGTTCCGTGGCAAACGGCACAATAGGCCGTGTACATATCTTTGCCCGATGTCGGCGACGTGGACTTGATGGGGACGTGCTTGATGACTTTTTCTGGTTGATCCTGCGTTTGATTTTGCGCTGCCACTGTGCAGAGGCACACCAGCAACGCGGTGAGTAGCAGTATTAAGTTTTTGATCGACATCGCGGTCTCTCCTTTGAAACCAATGAAACTATGCTCGCTCTTCGAACTCGCGTACACCCAAAAAGCGAAAGGCTCTCGGCGTCGCACGACGGAGTGTTCCGCCCGCAAAAACGACTGCTTCTACAAAGTGGCGATTTTCCACTCTTTGCCGTTGCGCATCAGGCCCATATTCGATCGGGTCGGATCGCCGTTATAAAAGTCGACTGAAAATCGGTTGATCAACGTCTGGCGATCCCAAAGATTGAAACTCTTCACCACCGGGCCACCCGCATCGAAGATGTTGCCAAGCTGGTTCGGCGACCATTTCCAGTTGTATTGCACCGTCGCTGTATTGGGTCCGGTCATATTGATGGCGGCAACGCTGACAAACTCGCGGTGTGCGAGGGAAGCCTCGTAAAGGAAGGTGCCGTCGGCCTCTTTGGTCTTCTTGACGTCCGGAAGATTGGCCATGAGGTGTTCTCCTTCAGCGGTCAGGGAGACGGCTACTTTGCCCTTGGATTCCTTTGCCAGCTTCACAATGCCCGCTTTTTCGAGCAACCGGTAGTTGGGGGCGGCAGGGGTTTCGTCATCAGTCGGTTTCACCAGACCGGTGCGAAAGTGAATCACTGCAGGGTCCGTGCCGCGCAGCGTCGCCGCTACGACAACGCTTGCCTGTTGCGCGTTTATAGGTGTTCGCTGATGGACCTGGACCACAATGTAAACGGCTAATCCCACGATCCCTGCGAGCAGGCACATCATAAGAACTAACGGCAAAAATGACGAGCGTCGTTCCATTTCAACTTGGGCTTCGAACATGCGGCACCCCCTTAGAGGAATATGAATTCTTTAAATAACCCTTCATTTTGGTCCAAGGCCATTTCCATTGCTGTGATTAAGAGCACATGCGAATGTGTCCATTCTCACCTTCTGTTCCTCCAATTTGAATGAATTGCCAGTCGCAACTTCGCTGTGGAGTGCGCCGAGCCGCATTAGCCGTTCATCGGCGTTTCCGGACCTCGCACGATACTTCCGCGGGTTCCACGTACCTAAGGTCTACACCTAATATAGGAAGCTCTCTGTCCTTAGGTTCTATCTTTTCTCCAACAAAACAAAGCCGGAACAGTTACAGTGAGTTCAGAGGATCACGCTCGATCAAACCGATGATCGGCAGTAACCTGGATATAAATCCATCTTCTGTAAACGTAGCTTTATCATCCCCGATTTTCGACTGGCACAACCACAGAACATGGTACGCAGGGAACGCCCCTGACACTGGAGTTCCATGCACGTTACAAAGCAGCCTTAATTCAGGGATGGTGAAGCATGACAAACAAGAAAATCCTCGTGGTCGACGACGATCCGGATGTGCGCAAAGGGATGCATTTGCGATTGGCGGCGAATGATTACGACACCTGTTTTGCTGCGGATGGCGTCACGGCCATCGCGGAAGCGCGCAAGCAGAAGCCAGATTTAATCATTCTCGACCTCGGGCTCCCCGCGGGAGATGGCTTCGGTGTGATGGAGCGGCTCAAAGCAATCCCTACCCTTGATGTAATCCCAATCATTGTTATCTCCGCGCGTGACGCATTCGCGAATAAGAGTTTTGCGCTCAATGCGGGTGCCAAGGCGTTTCTTCAGAAACCCGTGGACAACTCGCAATTCCTTGCCGTCATCCGGCAAACCCTGGGAGAGGCCGCCCCGCCAAAGAAATCCGTTGTCTATGATTTGGATCTGTGCGACGACGTCCTACCCTCCCTTTCCTCCTGAGCCGGAGACTACTGGGGTCCGAATGGGGTTGCAGCGCCTACCACGACGAAGACAGCCACTTCCGCAGGCCAAGAAGGAGTTGAGATGCTGACATTGACAAGTTGTATGCCGGAAACCGACGTGTGCGAAACGGATCATGAATTGAGACTAGTTCGGCAGAAACCAACCAAAGCTCGTGGCAACAAGATTCTCATTGTCGACGACGATCCCGATTTGTGCCTCGGACTTAATATTCGCCTGGCCGCCAACTACTATGATGTATGTTTTGCGAACAACGCCGAGTCCGCGATCCGTACGGCACTGGCCGAGTTGCCCGATCTGATCATCCTCGACATTGGATTACCCGACTATGACGGCTACTTTGTCATGGAAGGTCTTCGGGCCTTCCCGGAACTTGCTGAAGTGCCGATCGTGGTCTTGACCGCAAGAAACCGCTTCACCCACGAAAAACGCTGCCGCGATGCTGGCGTCAAACGCCTGTTTGAAAAGCCAGTCGAGGATCAGGTTCTGCTGCTGGCGATTCGGCAGTACCTGGGATGATTCCCAATCTTGCTCAACTTGTTTCTAAACAGATGCACTTGCGCGGCCGGGCTTGCATGAGCGGGACGGACGAAGGCGTCCGTCCATACGGCCGCTGCCATGTGCGCGTCCGCACGTAGGTCGGTGACTACTGTCACATCGCAATGTACCCGCCAAAGTCATAATCACGCGAGATTATGCGGTCACAGTCGACCGCCTTTCAGCGTGGAGTCTCCATGGCAAAAGGACGCGTTTCTATCGTTGTAGAGCGCTGTAAAGCATGCGGCTTCTGTGTGGAGTTTTGTCCCTCCCACGTGCTCGCGCTCTCTTCCGCTTTTAATTCCAAGGGCTACCATCCTCCGCACGTAGTGCATCCGGAAAAATGCAGCGGTTGCGACCTATGCGGCATGTACTGCCCCGACTTCGCCATCTGCGCCACCAAGACCGAGTCTTCGGGTGCAGCGAAGGCTGCTCTGCCCAAGAAATCTGTCGACGCGGCCAGCAAGGCCAATGCGGCCCAGGAAGGTGACAAATGAGGCCTGACACCGTCAAGGCAGACCCGCGCGGCGTGCTCACCGGCACACACTTCATGGACGGCGATCACGCTTGCTGCGAAGGCGCGCTCGCCGCCGGAAGCCGTTTCGCCGCCGGCTATCCCATCACTCCTTCCACGGAAGTCGTCGAGCGTTTTGCCTCGCGCGTGCC
>JBEKPH010000099.1:0-11501 GCA_049520915.1 Terriglobales bacterium | reverse complement strand
AACCTGATCGGCAATGCATTGAAGTATTCGCGGCCGCGGTCTCCCGCCGTGATCGAGATAGGCCAAATAGAAATAGAAGGAAAAAAAGCAATCTTTGTGAAGGACAACGGAGTGGGTTTCGACATGAAGTATTCGGACAAGTTATTTGGCGTATTCCAGCGTTTGCATCTCGCTGAAGAGTTTGAAGGCAATGGCATTGGTCTGGCTACGGTGGAGCGAATTGTCAAAAAACACGGAGGTCGCGTTTGGGTCGAAGCCGAGCGGGATCGCGGCGCGACTTTCTATTTCACGCTCGGCGGCGCGAAATCGGAATGTTCGGCTCGCAATTTGCCCGCAAGCGCGTCGGCCATTAGAGGCTTGCTGAAGTAATAACCTTGAATTTCATCACACTGAAGTGCTCGCAGGAATGACAATTGTGCCTCGTCTTCGACGCCTTCGGCAATCACTTTGAGATTCAGGCTCTTTGCCATGCTGATGATCGCAGTTGTAATGGCCGCGTCATCCGCATTCAACGCGACATCCCGAACAAACGAACGGTCGACCTTCAACTTGCTAACCGGAAACCGCTTCAGATAACTGAGGCTGGAATAGCCCGTCCCGAAGTCGTCAATCGCTAAGGATAATCCCATGTTCTTCAATTCCTGAAGGACTGAGAACGTTACGTCGGCGCTGGATAGCAAGAGACTTTCTGTGACCTCCAGTTCAAGGTATTGCGGGTCAAGTCCAGTATCGACGAGCACCTGCCTGATCAGTTCAGAGAAGCCCGCCCGACGAAACTGGACCGCAGACACATTCACGGCCACCGACACAGCGACGAGCCCTTCATCTTGCCATTTTCGGGCTTGAGAGCATGCCGTTCTGAGCACCCATTCCCCTATTGGGACGATGAGCCCGCTATTTTCTGCAATCCGTATGAATTCATCGGGTGGCACAAGGCCCTTTTCCGGGTGTTGCCACCGAAGAAGCGCCTCCACGCCGATGATCTTCCGAGACTTTATATCCATCTGCGGTTGGTACATGAGAAAGAGTTCTCTCCTGTCGAGCGCCATCCGCAGGTTGTTTTCTAGCTCCAACCGCTCAACGGCCTGAGAGTTCATGTTCGACGTAAAGAATTGAAAGTTGTTCCGTCCGCTTTCCTTGGCGGTATACATGGCGGCATCGGCGTGCTTGATGAGGGTTTCGCCTTCCGTACCGTGCTCCGGATAGATGCTGATGCCGAGACTGCAACTAACGCTGAGGGAATAGCCTTGGATCACCATTTCAGCAGTGAGCCCATCCATGAGTCGCTGAGCGGCGACCGCTGCATCGGCGATTTGCTTTACATCGTTCACCACGACGAGGAATTCATCTCCTCCGAGCCGGGCAATAGTGTCCTCTGCTCGCACCCATGCTTTAAGTCGTTCTGCGACATTTTTCAGAAGCAGATCACCCGACGAGTGCCCGAGCGAGTCATTGATGTTCTTGAATCGGTCGAGGTCGAGGAAAAACAGAGCCACCTTGCTCTTTCTTCGGCGTGCACTAGCGAGCGCTAGTGATAATCGATCCTGCAGGAGCACACGATTCGGCAATCCCGTCAGGGCATCGAAGTAGGCTAGCGATTGAACCCGTTCCTCGGCACTTTTGCGCTCGGTAATGTCGACAAATGATCCCTCAATTGAACTCGGTATACCTGAATCGTCGTCGACGACAGTTGCATTCAACATCGCCCAAGCGGAATCACCATTTTTGCGCCGAAACCTCGTTTCGAGGTTTGTGAGATTTTTCTCGAATCTTAGTTTTTGCAGGAACGTCACCCGCTCCGATGTCGTCTGATAAAACTTTGTAATCGGATTCCCGAGGATTTCCTCGGGCGAGTCGTAGCCAAACATGCGAGCCGCAGCCGGGTTGCACGCCAAGATGCGACCTTCCAGCGAGGTACGAAAGACCCCGGCTAAGTTGCGCTCAAAAAGGAGTCGGTAGCGCCTTTCCGAATCGCGAATAGCTTCCTCGTCCCGCTTACGCTCTGTGATGTTCACGAATGTGACCACCGCACCGATTTTATTTTTTTTCCGCAGTATTGGTTGCGACCAGTATTCGGCTGCGAAGTTGGTGCCGTCGCGACGCCAGAGGACTTCGTTATCGACGTGCGTACCGTGTCCGAGGTGAAAAGCTTCGTAAATGTGGCACTCCTCCACGGGGTAAGGCGTTCCATCCGGCCGGGTATGGTGCATCAAATCATGCATATTCTTTCCATACAGTTCCGCAGGATTCTGATAACCCAATAGTCGGAGGCAGGAGGGATTGCAAAACGTACAATTACCTCGCAGGTCGATACCGTAGACCGCTTCGGGGACTGAATCGAGCACCAGCCTTACCAGTTCGTTGCTCGATTGAACCTCTTCTTCCGCCTGCTGGCGCTCGGAAATGTCATGCGCAAAACAAAAAGCGTACTCGCTCCCATCTAACTGCATGTAGTTGGCTGTGATTTCTACGGGGAAGTCCCGCCCCAGTGGGGTACGGTGCAGCGTTTCAAAGGTCATCGAGCCCCGCACTGTCAATTCCTTCCAGAATGAGTGCCAACGTTCTTTCTGGAACACGGGGTCGATATCTGGGATCGACAGGGTAAGGAGTTGCTCGCAGGAACGTTCTAGAGAGCGGCACGATGCCGGATTGACATAGAGGATGCGACCTTGTGCGTTCGTCCACTGAACGCAATCGGACACGTTCTCCAATGCGAATTGCAGCAGCAAAAGTTCTCTTTGCGCTTTTGCGAGCAATTCTCGTGGCATCGAAGTGGTCTTGCAACCGAACAACCATCTCAAGCCCGCAGTCGGGTTGTTGATTCTAAAGCGTCCGCCGGGAGTCGGCGGGACTTGAGACGATCCAAGTTGTCCGTGGAATGGGCACCGATCCAAATCTTGGGTTGACGAGCTTCTCGGTGCTGTTCAAACTCGATCAGGATGGGAGCGTTCGTGAAATGCAGCTTTCCGGAGCTTGCGGCTCGGAAGAACGTCGATATGGAGCGAGCCAAAAGCGACTTGGAAGAACACCAATTGTCATGCGTCTCCGCTGGTAAGTTGAGACACTCTGCTCAGAGCAAACAGGGGAACCTGCTAATGACCAGTGAGAGTTTGGCGAAGTCTGTGCTGTTCAAGTGTGGACGCTGTATCGGGCTCATAACTATTTCCGAAGCGAGCATTCCTCTCACTCTCTGGAAAGGCCCCGACATCCCCATCCTGAAAGAACGCAAGGCGAAATACCCGAAGCTGCAATAGCGACTCTGCCAAGCGCCATTGCGATTGGCCTTCCTCCTCAACTTAACTGGCAGTGCAGGCATTCCAGAATGCGAGCGAACGCGGGCATCTGAGGGTGACGTACCTGCCCTCATTATTGTTGGCATCGCTCTGATCGTGCTCGCGCCAGCAAAGCAGTCCGCGTAGCGGGCGTCGATCTGGCCCGCCCTCTCGAAAGACGGCAAGGTAGGTGGTCACCGTCATGGCGTGTGACACTCCGCGATGTCGTCAGTTCCCCGCTTTCTCCACCACCTGCTTCACGACATTCGACTTGCTGCCAGCGAAGTTCGAGTCGCCGCCATACACCGCCGCGACCGAAGTTGTGCCTAGCTTCAGCGTCGAGGTCGTAAAGGTAGCCGAGCCGTCACTCAATGCCCCTGTTCCCAGAACCGTTTTGCCTTTCACGAACGAAACGGTCTCTCCATCGGGAGGTGCAGGGGCGACCACTGCGGTAAACGTCACCGCTTGCCCATAGGCTGATGGATTCGGCGAAGACGAAAGTGCGGTCGTGGTCGATGCAGGGGATAGATTCAGTTCGAAGACATTTCCTGCTCCGAATCCCTCGCCCTCGAAGCCACATCCGTAGCCGTCAGGTCCTCCCGCGAAGCCGCCCGCAGAAGTTGAGCCATAAAGATTGCCGCTGCTGTCCCAAATAAGACTGCCGCACGGCTGATATCCATCCGTTCCGTCGAAATTCCAGAGAATCTTCCCTTTGTAGCCGCCAGCGCCAACGGGGGCCAATAGCTCGAAGAGCGTTCCGTAGCCGTACTTGCCATAGCTGGTAGTGGTTCCATAGATGTCTCCAGCCGCGTCCAGCACAACACCCGCGACAGGACTACTTCCATCCTTGCCGCTGTTAAAAGAATGGAGAATCTTCTCTGTCCATTCTCCCTTCTCTTTTCCCTTCACTACGGAGTAAGTTTGTATACGGTTCCATAGTTCTTGACACCACCGTATGTTGTCGTGCCGTAGAGGTTTCCAGCTTGGTCAACGGGGGGGTGCCGTTGGCAAAGTCACCATCCTTGGGGCTACCAGCAAAAGAGTGGATCACGGTGGAACTCCAACCTTCCTGCCCGTTCGGCGACAGCTCGAATACTTCCCCCCATGTGGTGCCAAAGATGTTGCCGGATTCATCGAAGGTCAACCCTGATTCGCAGGGGTTTTGATTGCCATAGGTGTAGATCACTTGCTCGGTCGAGCTGCCACCCGACAGGCTGAGCTCGAAGACGGCTCCGACACCATCTCCGGTGCTGAAGTACCAGCCCTCTCCATCTTCTAAGGGAAACATCAGGACGGCGCTCAAATGCCTGCGCAATTCTTGCTTTGCTGCGGGTGATTCCTCGCGGAACAAGTTTTGCAAATTCTGGATGCCGCCTTCGACCAACCGCCTCATTTCTTCGATCTGGGTCTGTATTGAATCTGGGGTGGACGAAAGCAATCGGTTGGTGATGCCCGAAATCTCCTTCTCCCGAACTGAGATTTCTTCGAGGATGTATTTGGAGTGGCCGCTCTCGGCAATGGCTTGGGTAAAGTTGCGAATCTCGCGTTCCAACTTCTCCTTCCGCGCACGCATCTCCGTCAATTCGTTCGACACGTTGGCGAGCGATGAACGCAACTGACGCCCGAAGCTCTCGATTGCTAGTTCTATCGCTTCGGGCTGCAAAAGTTCGGTCTGTAGCTTGCCCAGTAAGCGCTCTTCCAACTCGTCCTGGCGGATGTACAGCTTGTTTGTGCAGATGCCTCTGTTGAAATACCCGGAACACACGTATTTCGGCTTCTTGCCCCCTCCACTCGCAATTATGAGACTACTTCCACATAGACCGCATTTCAGTAGTCCGCTAAAAAGATAGGGACTCGTGAGAGAACGAGGAAACAGTCCCGGCTTGCTCTGTCCCCTGCGATCACCGCAGACTAATTTGAAGCGGCTTTGAACCTTATTCCAGAGGTCTTCCGACACAATGGCCAGTTCTGGGGCAGAAAACCGTTTGCGCTCGCTTTCAGGGCGCGGCCTGCTCCGGCGCTTATTGGTACCCGGTACCTTCACAAACTTCGAGCGATTCCAAACAATTTCGCCCTTGTAAAGTTCTCGCTTCAGTATCGCCCTAATCGCTGTGGGGCACCACGTTCCACTATTACTAGATCGGGAGCGGGGGGACGGAAGGCATCTCTCATTCAGACATTTCGCTATTTTCTTGAGCGATACGGCCGCAGCGAACAGTTCGAAAATCTCTTTGACTACCACTCCTTCAGTCTCGTTAATTACCAACGGTTTGGACTCGCCCTTCCCGACTGCCACTGCATAGTAGCCGTAGCAACGGCCTCTCGTGTGAGGCTGAGAATTGGGTCGAATGTAGCCGCCGCAACCACGAAACCCTGGACGCCGTTACATTGGTTACCTTCCCCCGCACTCCCGTTACCGAATAGGCTTCGACGTAGTACCCGGTTGCGGACCGGACATAACTTCATGCGGAGAGCAGGCAACTTTATAGTCTCAAGCCTCTGCTCACAAGCAATCCAAGGGACGGGGACAACATGACAGCTCGAAGTCTTGCACTGCTTTCTCTCATATTATTGATTCTACCGTTCAGTGGCTATGCACAGAGTGGGGCGACAGGGGCGATCGCTGGCTTCGTGGTCGATAGCAAAGGCAGCCCGGTATCCAACGCCCAGATCGACATCACTTTCGTTGGGACCACAGCAACCCGCGAAGTCTTTTCCGATGCCAGCGGTAATTTCACAGTGCCTTCCCTTCCGGTCGGTGCGTATGACGTCATAGTCAAAGCTGTCGGATTTTCGACCAGCAAGTACAACGGTGTCACAGTTCAATTAACCGAGACCACGAGGCTGAACCCATCTCTCGGCGCTTCGAGTGCCGCAAAGACTGATGGAACTTCCGGAACCGCGCAAGCGGACGACGTAATAATGGTCGCTACTCCCCCTGTGGTTGCGGTGGAAACAGCCAACCCGGCGACCGGCCGCAGCGTGCAGGCGGACGTGATCGGCGCTCTGCCTTTAGCCACACAGAACTTCCATCAACTTCTAACCCTCTCCGCCGGCGCGACCTCTGAGCTGAACGCCTCCGCTCAACTCGGCCGCGGCGATATCGAAATCGATGTCAACGGTCAGCGCCAGGACAACAACAACTATCTTCTCGACGGAATCAGCGTCACGGATCTCCGCAACTCGGAGTTGTTCAACACTCCCTTGCCAAGCCCGGACGCGGTGCAGGAATTCAAGGTTCAGACCAGCCTCTATGACGCTACGGAGGGACGCAATGGCGGCGGCAACATCAACGCGGTTCTCAAAAGCGGCACTTCCCACTGGCACGGTTCCGCATTCGAATTCTTCCGCAATGACGCCCTTAACGCGAACGAATACTTTCAGGAACGAGAGGGACAGCCGCGCCCGGACGTGAAGCAGAATCTCTTTGGCGGCAGCCTCGGCGGTCCCCTGGGACACGACGCCGAAGCCGGCTACTTGTTCGTCAACTACCAGGGCACGCGTCAGATCAGCGGCCTTTCGCCGGGGGCGATCATCAGTACCGTGCTTCCCGTGCTGCCCAGCGATCGCTCCGCCGCCTCGCTCTCAATGGCTGGATTCGGCAACACATTTACCCCGATCGATCCCGTCGTGCTCGCGCTGCTCAACGTCAAGAGTAACCAGTTCGGCGGAGCGGGCGGAGGCTGGCTGATTCCTTCGCTAGCCCCGTCTAATCCTGCGAACCCAGCTGCTGGCGCTGCATTCAATCTCAGCAAGCCCGGCCAGTTCAACGACGACCAGTTCACCACGGACTACGATCGACAGTTCAAAGATGGCAGAGACAAGGTTTCAGGACGATTCTTCTTCTCGAATTTCCGTTCCTACCTGCCCTTTGGCGCCGGCGACGTGCCGAGCACTCCCGGGGAGCAACTCACCTATGGGGATCTGAGTTTCCCGGTGGATTTGCCGGTGCGCAACCGCTTCCTCAGTCTGACCGAAACGCACGTCTTTGGTCCGCGAGTCGTCAACGAGGCGCGGTTCGGATTCATGAATCTGCGGTTTCAGAACGTGAATCAGCCGGTGGTCACAGCCGACCAACTTGGCATCGTGCGCCCCAGCAACAACGTCACGAATGACATCTACCGCTTCACTCTTCTCGGCCTCAACATCGGACCCAACGACAGTTACGACTTGAGCCAGGCGCAGCACAGCTTCACTTGGTCCGATACCATCAGCTATTCGCTTGGCAAACACTTCTTTCGTTTCGGTGGACTCTTCACCCACACCAGCATGGATCGCGACTTCCCGCAAGACTTCAACGGATTGGTGGGTTTCAACAGCTTCCAGTCATTCCTGCTGGGAATTCCAGCCTACGCCTTTGACGCCAGCGGAGTCTCCAACCACCGGTTCCTGCTCAACGATTCTGCAGCTTACGTTCAAGACGACTACAAGGTCACCAGAAACCTGACCGCGAACCTCGGATTGCGTTGGGACCTGATGAGCGCTCCACAAGACGCCTTGCACCACATGGCCAACGTCATTCCCAGCCTGCTGGCGCAAGGCGAGAGTCCCTTTGTTTATCCCAAGTCTGTCGATGCTTTGAACATCCCCGGGTTGGTTGGTACAACGAGTGAAACCGGCCGCGCCAACAGTTATGCATCCAACTGGGGACCGCGAATCGGCTTCGCCTACGACTTCTTGGGAAAGCACATCATGTCGATTCGCTCGGGCTATGCCATCTACTACGAACGAGAGAACATCGGTGTAGCCGAGCAACTGGCGAGTCAAGCGCCCTTCGCTCCGAGCGTGACTACCTTTGGCACAACACCTTACCAGCTGGCAACGATCTTCAACGGTCTGCTGCCGGCAGCCGGAACCATTGATCCAAGTTATGTGCCGCAGCCGTCGCACTTAGTTGGATTTGTTGATCCGACGACAGGCCTTCCCACTTCCAATCCAAATATGTATCCCATCTTCAGCGGCTCTACGTATGGCGAGACCGCCATGTCGGTACCGCTTCACTATGTTTCGCCCAGCACACAGCAGTGGAATCTCAGCGTGCAGAGAAGCCTGCCCAAAAGCTGGATCATGGAGGTCGGCTACGTCGGCAGCAAAGGGACACACCTTTCTGCCATGCTCGATCCGATGCAGGCCCTGCTTGCCAGTCCGCAGAACCCTATCACCGTTCGGGATGTTTACGGCAACTCCTACACCATCACGCAGAATACGCAGCTCAACGTCGGCGCCCGGTCTCCACAGCTCGGGCTCAACCCGCGCGGCTACTTTCAGTTCGTCAATTCGGCAACTTCCCACTACAACTCACTGCAGGCAACTCTGGCGCACCAATTTGCCAAGGGCCTTCATTTCCAGGGCGCTTATACATTGTCCAAATCCACCGATCCAGTTGCGTCGGTTGGCGCTGGTGTTTACCAGTTCCCGATGAACGATCAGACGACATTAGCTCCTTCTATGGCGCTGTCTGACTTTGATCGTACTCACCGTCTCGTACTCAGTTACCGCTACGAAATACCGTTCTTCTCCTACTCCCGTGGCTTGCAAAGCGCAGTCCTGGGTCACTGGTCGGTCGGGGGCGTGACCGTTTTTCAGTCCGGATTGCCTTTTCGTGTAACCGACTCCCTCGGAGCGTCTGCCTATGGCACCCCTATCCCAAACACTGCCAGTCCGAGCCTTGCTCCCGGATACACGCTCTCCAGCGCGCTGACCACCGGGACCATTGAGCAACGCCTCACGGGATATTTGAATCCTGCGGCCTTCGTTCCGGCGCCGGTCGTCGGAATCGACGGCTCAACGGGCTTCGGCACTTTGGGCCGCAATGTTTTCCGCGGACCATTTCAGCAGAACTGGGACATGTCTCTCGCGAAGTCTTGGACCTTGACGGAATCTCAAGATCTGAAGTTCTCCGCAGACTTCTTCAACGCGTGGAATCATCCCGTGTTCGACAAACCATCCATCACCGACATCGAGAATCCATCGTTTGGGCAGATCACGAACACAGTTGGAACACCCAGGTTAGTGCAGTTTTCTCTGCGCTACGCATTCTAAGGAAGGCTGAAAATGCCTACGTTCGACCGCAATTGGCTCAATCGCTTTCTCCGGCGCCCGCCTTATGTGGCTGGCTTGTTGCTCGCTCTGTTCGCTGTTTCTTTCCAGCCTGCAGCAGCGCAGGAAGCCTCGCGGAAAGTAATTGCCAGGACCGCTCCAAGCTACCCCGAGCTTGCCAGGAGGATGCACCTGGCTGGCAAAGTCAGGCTGGAAGTCATTATCACAACTGGAGGATCCGTAAAGGCAGCCCACCTGGTCGGAGGAAATCCTGTCTTTGAGAACAACGCGATTGAGGCCGTGAAGCAATGGAGGTTCGAAGCCGCTTCAACGGAGACAAAGGCTATCGTCGTGCTGGAATTCGCGGGTCAGTAACGCAAGCAACTAGTTTCCGCAGCGACATTATCCAGAAACGGGATTCGAGGAGAAGAATGCAATTTCCTTGAAGCCGACCTCGGGCCAGCGTCGAAGTCCCCAATCAGGTATCGCATCCCGCTACGCCGCGACTCCGGGCCGAAGCAGCAATCGCCGCCTCTCTCCATCGATAAACGCTAGCCGACTTGAACTAAGCCGCGTAGCGGCAGACGCATTCGCGTGTTGTTGAGCCTACTGTGAGGTGATCTGAGCTAGTTTGTTGTCGCAGAGGAGGAACTCTCTGTGACCCATCTACGCCAGATCATGCTTGAAGAACTGACTCGCCGCAACTACGCCGAGTCCACCATCCACACTTACATCCACACGGTCGAGCATTTCAGTCGGCACTTCCATCGCTCACCCGATCAGCTTGGCCCCGAGCATATTCGCCAGTATCAGGCCGCGTTGTTCACTCACTGGAAGCTGGCGCCGAACACCGTAATCCAGCGCTTGGCCGCTTTGCGCTTCTTCTATGTACAGGTATTGAAGCGCGGCTGGAGCGTTGCCGAGACACCGTATCCGAAGAAAGTTCTGCACCTGCCCGAGATACTCAGCCAGGAGGAGGTCGCACGTCTGATTGATGCGGCAGAGTTTCCCTTCCACCGCATCCTGCTGATGACGCTCTATGCCACGGGCGCTCGTCGCGCAGAAGTGGCACACCTGAAGATCAGCGATATCGACAGCCAGCGGATGGTCATCCATATCCGGGGTGGCAAGGGACGCAAGGACCGCGATGTCATGCTCAGCCCGAAGTTGCTCGATGCGCTACGCGTCTATTGGCGCGGGCTCAGGCACAAGCCAACGAACTGGCTGTTTCCCGGCAACCGATGGCATACCGCAAGTTATCCGGTCACCACCAAGGTCCTGTGGACTGCCTGTCAGAACGCTGCCCAACGCGCTGGGCTAGAACACAAGCACATTCATCCCCACACCCTGCGCCACTGCTTTGCCACGCATTTGCTCGAAGCCGGTGCCGACCTGCGCACCATTCAGATGCTGCTCGGGCATCGCGACCTTGAGGAGACGACAATCTATCTGCATCTCTCCCGGCGACATCTCAGCGCCACTGGCAGTCCGCTGGATGCACTCACCATCCGAGAACAAGGAGAGCCGACGCCGAGCGCATGAACCGGCCTCCTCTGGAGGTGGCCGACATCGTTCGTTTTGCGGGACAGTTATTTGTTGAGCGCAGTCGCCGCTGGATCACCTGGCAGCATCAGAAGATTTTGCTGGCCATTGCCCGTTGCCGCACCGCCGCGCTAGGCGGGCATCGCGATCACTGCTCGGACTGCGGACATTCCGCCATCTCTTACAACTCGTGTCGCAATCGGCACTGTCCCAAGTGTCAGGGCAATGCACGCCTGCACTGGCTCCAGGCGCGGGAACGAGAGTTACTGCCCACCAGCTACGTGCACGTCGTCTTCACACTGCCGCGGGAACTGGCTCCACTCGCGCTGCAGAATAAACGGCTGATCTACAACCTACTCTTTCACGCCAGTGCTCAGACCTTGCTGGAGATCGCCAGCGATCCTCGTCACCTCGGTGCACAGATCGGTTTCTTCAGCGTACTCCATACTTGGGACCAGCGATTGCAACATCATCCCCATGTTCACTGCGTGGTAGCCGCCGGCGGTCTCGCTCCTGACCGATCCCGCTGGATCTCCTCGCGCCGCTCCTTCTTTCTTCCCGTCAAAGTCCTCAGCCGTGTCTTCCGCGGCAAGTTTGTCGCTGGACTCAAGACCGCCTTTCATGCCGGTGCACTCCAGTTCCACTGAC
>JBEKPH010000098.1:0-12280 GCA_049520915.1 Terriglobales bacterium | reverse complement strand
GTTTTCTCTAAACCACACTCCTATGCGTGTCTCATTTCACTACACCTGCGAAATCACCTATCAAGTCGCAGTATTTGGGTTCGCGCCAGTTGCAACCGGCAAGGACCGGTCAAGGCTTTTTGCCCATCGAACCCTTCTGGCTACGACTAAGTCAGAGTAAGTAGCGCCGAACCTAATTGCTTTTCCGAAATCACTTATAGAATATTGCGAGGATCTTAGTGCGAGCCTCTTAGTCAGCAACCTGGGGGGGAACAACTCAGCTTAAGCAGTTTTGGGAACGGCACGAATTTCACTCGTGCCCCTAAGTCGTTCCGAATCCGTAGCCCCTTAGCGCCAGAGGGCCCGCTATCGCGTCGATGACTTTTTCCGGGACCCTTACACGGTCGCGAGCTCCGCCGCGTCGCTCGGTTCGTACTCGACAATATAGCCAGCCACCGCGCTCGCCGCCACCGTCAACGGAGACGCCAGATACATCTGACCCGGCCCGCTGCGTCCCGGAAAATTCCGGTTCTGCGCACTAATCACCACCTGATCCGGACGAGTCGATACTCCTGGTCCCGCGTTGATACAAGCCCCGCAACTTGGCTCGATCAGCCTCGCGCCCGCTCGCTCGAAAATTTCGATGTAGCCACGCCGCTTCGAGTACTCTCGCGTCTCCTGCGAGCCAAACTGAATCCAGAACTCCACATTCTTCGCCACCCGCCGACCGTGCTCCAACGCGTCCGCCAAGACCGCAGCGTACATATCCATGTCTTCGTTCTTGCCCGCCGTGCAAGTCCCGCCGTAGGCAATTTCGATTGGAACCCGCGGGCCCAACTCGCGCACATATTTTCCATTCCCCGGATCCCCCGGGGTCGCCACCATCGGAGTAATCTCCGCCGCATCGAGTTCGATCACCGCCGCATATTCTGCGTCAGCATCGCTATGCAGGCCCGCAATCATCTTTTCGGCATCTTCGCGCCGCATCCCCCGCCGCTCCATCAAAAACTCCACGACCTTTTCATCCGGAGCGACAATCCCTGTAAACCCGCCGATCTCCGCCGCCATATTCGTCATCGTGGCGCGCTCGTCCACCGAAAGCGCCTCGACCGCCTCGCCCGCATATTCCATCACCTTCGCCAGAGCCTTGCCGCTGCGCACGTAATCCAGCGCCAGAATTTTCAGGATAAAATCCTTGGCCGTAACATTCGCATGCCGCTTCCCACGAATCACGATCTTCACCGACTCCGGAACCTTCACTCGTACATCTTTCGTGATCCACGAATTGAAAAGGTCAGTGGTCCCAATCCCAAAAGCAATGCACCCGATCGCCCCAACATGCGGAGTATGCGAATCCGACCCAACATTCACCTGCCCCGGCAAAGCATAAGTCTCCAGCATCACCGAATGGCAAATTCCCTCCGACCCCTTCCGGTCAGCCAATTCCCCATGCAACTTGATTCCCTGCGCCCGAGCAAACTCCTCCTGCTTCACCTTCAATTGCGTGGCCAAATCGAGCAGCCCCATCTTCTTCTTCTCTTCCGAAATCACTTCATCCAAAAAAGTAAGATGATCTCGAAAGAACCGGATACTCGAAGCATCATTAACCGGAACATCCTTGCCCACATACTGCTCATAAAAAATCGAAGCCATAGGAGTTACATACTCGTGGCTGAAACGCAAATCGACCGCAGTAAATCCCGAATCCCCCGGCTTAACATATCCAGTCTCCATCCCGGTCCGTGTGGAGACGGGGCTCTGCCCGGTGCTCTTCATATGCCCCGCAAAAATCTTCTCCGCCAGCGTCATCGGACGCGCGGCCGTCGTAATCGCCGGCAGAAATACCTTCCCCTGCATCCGCGCCACATTGAACGGGAACAGTCCCCCGTACTCAATCACCTGCCGCGTAATCTCATCCTCGCCCGCGGTAAATTCGGTTAATGCGATTTCATCGTCCGCACGAATTCGATCGATCAAAGAAAAATCCGTGGAAGTCAGCAGCCCCAGATTCTGGCAATTTTGCTTGTAGATCCGCTCAATATTCTCCGCCATGGCCAGCTCAATCCCCGCACTCATCTCAGCATAAGGAGACTGCTCCCGGCTCGATCCCTTCCCCCGCCGCTTCCCGCTCACCGAACAAACAAATCCACCCTTCTTCACCTCGCCGCGCCCGATCGGTAACGTGTTCCCGCAACGCAGTCCCGCATACGGAATCTCGCCCAGCGTCCGGTCAAAATAAAAACAGTAATGCGCCGGAGTAATCTCATCCGTCGAAATATCGTCACGCAGCTTGGGATTCTTCCCCGGGTCCGAACTATCCCAAGGCATATCCCATCCCGCCAGTTGTCGTTTGATCAGTTCCGGATCTTCGGTAAGAAAAAGAATGCGTCCCCGCAACCGCACTTTGTCAGGACGCTTGTCGATGGAACGTTCAAGCAAAGAAGGAATCACGCCAGTATTGTATCGCCACACCTCCCAGGCCGGTATAGCAGCACACCGCCGCATGTCTTTCCGTTTGGATGTCCTCTGCTGATGGGGGGCACGATGCCAGGAAGAAAATCGTCGACGCGACAGAGCGCAGTGGGGAAATCCTATCGAAACTCGCCATCGACGCACCCTAAGCTCTGCCGCGGCCATTTGCTGGCTGTGCACGAACCGCATGGAATCGCTGTAAGCGTTCAGTCGGCGTTAGGGATAACCAAAATCACGAACAGGATTTGGTTCCTTCTGTTACTGTGCGCCTGGGGCGTGCGCCTTTTTCCGGGTAGTCAACCTCGTTTATTGACAACACGAGGTTGATCTCATTCAACAACCGTTGGAACTGCTTGGGATCATTCTCTGCTTGCAGTTTGGCACGTAGCTCTCGCCAACCCTGGGGTTCTCGCCATTCTAAATTCGTCATGGATGATCCTCATTCCTATCAGCCTAAGCGTCGGTCGAGATGGGGTTCTGATCGGGCTTGTCCCGTGCTGAGTCCGCACTTCTCGCCCCGCCCGACGACGCAGATCCCGACAACATACAGTCTCTATCTTCTTGAGACCAAGCTTGTTCGTCGCCACGCCCGTTGATCATGTGACAATTTGAAGGAGAAAACTGGTCAATTTTGCACAGAACCCGATACCCTCCATAAAAAAAGGACACTCGGGCCTATAATGAAACCGTAACTCCAAGAGCTAGTCCATCGCGGCTAAGTTTTTTAAAATGATACTTGCGCGCGATGGCTAGATGCGATCGTTGCTTGCCCAGGAAGAACCGCCGATCGCGACTTCCCTTAAAACGCCATGAAAGAATTCACAGGAAAAATAGCCGTTGTAACCGGCACGACCGGAATCGGCCGCGCCATCGCGATCCGCCTCGCTAGCGGAGGCGCGCAAGTCTTCGCCCTCGGGATCGACGGCACCGCCAACGAAGAGTTAACCCGCGACGCCGCCCAACTCGATTTGACCGAGCACGGAGCCAGTCTCCAAGTCGAGACCTGCGACGCCACCAACCTCGAACAGGTCCACGCCGTCCTCTCGAAAACCGTCGGCCGGTCTGGCGGATTCGACATTCTCGTCAACGCCGCCGCGATTCATCCTTTCGGCACCGTCCTCGAAACCGATCTTGCCACTTGGAATCGCTGCCTCATGGTGAATGTCGGAAGCATCTACGTCCTGGCCCATCTCGGCATCCCCGAGATGAAAAAGCGTGGAGGCGGATCCATCATCAATCTCGCCTCCGTTCAAGGACACGCCTGCCAGCGCGGTGTCGCCGCCTATGCAGCCTCCAAGGGCGCCATCCACAGCCTCACTCGCGCCTTGGCCCTCGACCATGCCGCCGATAACATTCGTGTCAACTCCATCAGCCCGGGTTCCGTCCGCACTCCCATGCTTGCGCGTTCCGCAGCGTACTTTGCGCCCGACCTTCCTGTCGACGAAGTATTCGCCCGCTTCGGTGCCGCCCATCCTCTGGGACGCATCGGCACTCCCGAAGAGGTCGCGGAACTGGCAGCCTTCCTGGCATCCGACAAAGCGGGATTCTGTACTGGCGGCGATTACCTGGTCGATGGCGGACTGCTCGCGGGCATCGGAGTCCAGTAACCACGCTCTTTACTTAGGCGAGAATTGCCCGCGCGCCTTTATTTCACCACAACTGTTCCCGTCATCTTCGGATGGATCGAGCAGTAATAGGAATACGTCCCCGCCTTGGTAAATGTGTAGGAGAACTTCTCGTCGGTATCCATCACCTTCGACTTGAACGCGCCCTCTGTGCTCACCGCCGTATGCGGAATATCGTCACTGTTCGTCCACGTCACCGTCGCTCCCACAGGCACTGTTACTGTTTGCGGACCAAAAACAAAGGTGTCGATCTTCACCGCTGCGCTTGCCTGCGAAGGCTGATCGTTCGCCGCGACCTTCGCCGCTCCCACAAATAGCAACAACAAAGCCATCAAGATCGGTGCCGCGAAACCTGCGATCCAAACATTTTTCCTGTTCATTTTTGTTTTCCTTTTCTAGGTATTTTTCGTGCATTTCTTTTTGAGCGCATTGGCCCAGAGAAAGCTCACGCCCCAAGAGGCGCATCGACAACCGCTAGACTTCGACCGCTGACCACATAGTTGACGTCCGTGATGCCCAACACTTTCGACAGCTGATCAGCCGGTACTTTCATCGGTCCCGCCGATGGCGCCGTTCCTGGCGCTGGTTGCGGAAATGCCGTCGACATCGCTGTATGAAACGCAACCTTCCCTTCGACCTTCTGCATGATCTGGTGAATATGCCCGTTCAACACGGTCACCGAACCGAAGCGCTTGACGTACGACAACGCTTGCTCGCTATCGTCCGTTCCCCATCCCCAATCGGGATAAATCGTCCACAGCGGAATGTGCGCGAACAGCACAATCGGAGTGCTCGCCGAGCGCCCCTTGAGATCATCCTCCAGCCACTCCAACTGCTCCCGGCCGAGCGATCCCATGCCTCCAGCTTTCAAGTTGGCGACATTGACCAGACCGACAAAATGCACGCCCTTGTGATCGAAGCTGTACCACCCAGTTCCCTTTGTGCCTTTCCCATATCGCGCCAGGTATTGCTCGCCGTTGTCGCTCAGCATGTCGTGCTCGCCCGGCACAAGGTAGATCTGTTTCGCGGACGCTCCCTTCAACACTTCATCCAATGTGTCGAACTCACTCGGCTTCGAGAGCTGACTTAGATCGCCCGTATGAATGATGAAATCGGGCTTGTGTTCCATGGCGTTGATCTTGTTGATCGCTGTCTGCAGAGTGATCGTGACATCCGGATTGGCGGGCTTGTTGAAGCCGATGTGGCTGTCGCTGATCTGCACAAAGCTAAAATCTCCACGCTTGCGATCTTTGCCGCCGTTCTTTGCGAACGCCCGCGACACTGGAATTCCCCCACTCATCGTCCAGACCAGACCCGTGCCAGCCCATGCCATGCACTTCAGAAATCCTCGACGATCCACTCCATCGTCATTTAACGCCTGCAAACTTTCATCAATCACATCTTGTTTCTTATTTTGCATTTTTCCTCCGTGATTCTTGACGTTCTGCATTGATAACCGCGCCGTACCGCTTTTATTCCATCCATTCCAGGAAATCGCGCTCGCTTCTATCCTGGTCCGCTCACGCCGCTCAGAAAGCCGCCCAAGTGCGCGGTCAGCGCGATGACAGCGACACCAAGAACCTCTATCGCCAGCCGATAACTCGGCAAGTATTCGTTCCGCCTTCGTGCGCGGAAATGGATCCACCACACCAGCCAAATCAAAACAGTCGACACCCACGCGAGCACCAGATGCATGAGCAGAATGCCCTTCAATCTCTGCCCCTCGAGTTGGAACTGCCACGCGAGAATACCCGTGATGACAACCGGAACTGTTGCCATCGCCGCCACCAGCACATTGAAATACGCCACTTCCAAAAGCCCGCTGCGCTTCGTCCTTTGCGCTATCAGATCGAAGGCTACCGCCGTAATGAAGAGTGCGATCGGAAAATGGATCAGCACTACGTGCTGAGCGTGCCTTGCCAGAACAACCGTCTTTAAATCAAAAGGATTAACCATCACCGGTCCTCTTCTGAGACCTGCGCGGAGACTGAAGCGACCATCTGCCACCACAAGTCCGCCTCCCGCAAAATAAGTCTCACCATGGATAACTCGTCCTTTCTTGTTTTATTCCGCCCGCCCACAGCTAGATCCCGTCCCAAAAGAAACTTGTTTTTCGGGGAATAAATTCTCGCTCGCTCTGTTTTATGATGTGGTCGTGTCTGAAGAGGACCTTCAACTCGTTTCCTTCGAAGAACTGGCCATGCCTCTCTTCGATCAGCTCTACAACTTCGCCCAGTGGCTTACACAGAATCGAGATGAGGCCGAAGATCTAGTGCAGGAAACTTATGCCAAGGCCCTGAAAGGGTTCTCGTCGTTTCGCTCGGGGACCAACTTTCGTGCGTGGATCTATCGCATCTTGCGAAACACATTCTTGACCTCGCGCACCGGCCTGAAAGCGACGATGACTGTGCCTCTCGATACCGAGGAAGGTGCGCCTGAGCTAGCCATTGAGCGCGACACGCCAGAGACGCTACTCTTCGAGCGCTCCAGTCGCGAACGGCTCGAACGTGCGATCGATCAGCTTCCCGTTTATTTTCGCGAGATTCTCCTCTTGTGTGACGTGGAAGAAATGTCATACCAGGAGATTTCTGAAACGCTGGCGGTTCCGATTGGTACCGTAATGTCGCGTCTGTCGCGGGCGCGCCGTACTTTACGCGACAGCCTGCGTCCGCAAGCACAACAAGGACTCAGCGCGTCGTCGCCAGCAAAGGGGACCGATCATGGTTTGTGAATCGTGGAAGGAAAAACTCGACAACTATCTCGACGGTGAACTTCCGGAGGCGGAGATGCGCTCCTTCGACGCTCACCTGCGCGCTTGTCCCTCTTGCACGGCTGACGCGCTCCCCCGCGTCCAGATGAAGCGCGCGATTCAGTTCGCCGGGAAACGCTTCACTCCGACTCCTGATTTCCGCAGAAAAATGCAGCAGAGCATGGCGACCAAACCGAAGCGGAGCTTCCGTCTGGGATGGATGTCACTTGCCGCCGTCTCCGTCATCCTGGTAGTCGCAGCGCTCACTACAACCTACATGAGAACTCGATCCGCCGAAGCCGCCGCTTATCGCGAGCATGTATTCAGTGAGGTAGCGGACCTGCACGTAGCGACGCTTGCCAGTTCCTCGCCCGTCGATGTGCTCTCGACCGACCGGCACACGGTGAAGCCATGGTTCCAGGGAAAGATTCCCTTCGCCTTCAATTTGCCGGAACTTCAGAACTCAGAGTTCTCTCTGCTTGGCGGCCGTATGACCTATCTCGGCCAAGCTCCAGGCGCGCACCTGATCTACGATGTGCGGAAGCACCACATTTCCGTATTGATATTTCAGGAACGATCCTTGAACCTGCCGTCCATTTGGGGAGAGAACACTTCATCGCCGAAGAGCGTTCCATTCAACGTGGAAACCTGGAGCCAGGACGGCCTTCGCTTCTTCATAATCGGCGACGCCAGCGCCGCCGACATTGATAACCTTGCGAAGTTGTTTAAAGCCGTCGCCTAGACTCGCTCTAGTAAACTCCGCGTCGGATCCCCGCTCCACTTTGTCTGGCGGGACTACTCGGCTGCCGACCGCACTCCGTCCTGATGCACGTAGCGAATCACCTCGACCTCTGACGTGGCGATCAATCCCTCATCGACCATCTCATCCAGCGCTGGCAGAAGCCTCTTGATGTTTTCTTCCGTATCGATCACCGAGACCATGATCGGTCTGTCAGACGATCGCAACAGATGGGCCTTGTGAATGAGCGAACTTGCGCCATAGCCTTCGATTCCGCGAAAAACCGACGCGCCGGCGATATCCAGTTCACGACACTTGGCTACGATCGCCTCGTAGAGAGGCTTGCCTTGCCATTTGTCATCCTCGCCGAAATGGATGCGTAACAGCTTGGCTTTTCCTTCGAGCCTCATGGTCGCGCCTCCAGCCGCCTCTCGGCCTTCTCATAATTATGCGCGTACTTGATAATGTCCACGTCCGACAGCACAACCATGCCTTGTTGCACCATCTGATCGAGAACCGGCAGGAATGCCTTCAGCTTGTCCTCGGTATCGACCGCCGACAGCAGGATGGGGCGATCGTGAGAGAGGCTCAGCGAAGCGTCTTTGTGAATTCTGCGATTGGCGCCGTACCCCAAGATTCCCCGATACACGGTTACGCCCGCAATATCATTCGAGCGCAAGCCATTGATAATCGCCTCATACAACGGCTTGCCATTCCACTTGTCGTTTTCGCCAACGTAAATGCGCATCATCTTGGCTTTGCCTTCGCGCTTTAAGGAGGGCTTCACCGGCTCGGCAAGTTTCTGTTTCTTCTCGGCAGGTTTGACGATGGTCGTGTCCTGCATTTCAATCAGTCCCGTGCCCGCCATCGCCTGCAACTTATCCAAAAGCTCCTCTACCTTTACCGCCGTTTCGATAAATTCGATTTTGACCGGAAGGCGCACTGCCAGGTCCACGAGGCTGCTCGTATGAAGATGATGATCCGCGCCAAATCCGGCGATGCCCCGCGTCACCGTCGCTCCTGCGACGCCATGAAAGAACAGAAAATCGAGAATCGCGGCGTAGGACGAACTGCCGTGATACTGCTGATCCTCAGCCACGTAAATGCTGACTTTCTTACCGGGTCCTGCTGTAAGCATCCTGTCCTCCCAACATTAATCGCTGCCTCGCGATCACGAGATGGCCCGCCCGGCGATCATACCGCCCCACACGGCGACAAACCCAACAATCACGCTCGCTCCCACGTATAGAAGTCCGAGCCCTATCTGGCCATCCTGCATTGTGCGTAGCGTTTCAAACTCGAAGCTCGAGAACGTCGTGTAGCCCCCGATGAATCCAATTGGAATCAAATATCGCCAGTTGGGATTCCACTGCGTCCTCACCGTCAGCAAGGCAAAGACAAGCCCAATCAAGAATGAACCCGTGACATTGATCACGAACGTTCCGTAGGGAAAACGGGTTCCCATTTTGCTGCCGATATAACTGCCCAGCCAGAAGCGCACAATCGATCCCAACCCGCCTCCAACGCCGACCATTAGATATTTGAGCAACTCTTATCGTCCCCTTCTAGCTTAACCAGCTGAAAACTCGCGCCGTCAGCTATCCATCCACTGCGGGGTTAGTCCGCGCCTTGTCTAGGACCACCGACGGACCACTCACAGGAGCGGTATCCGGCAACAGGCGTCGACACGCGGACGGCAGCGAACACCCTCGCGCTACCCGTGATGCGACAACTATTTATTTTGCGGATCGTCGCCGGTTCCATGACCCCGTGACAAAGCGATCCGCTTGTCAGGAGTCATCAGCTGTTCCGGCTTAAGCGTTAGAACAGCGGTTAGCGGTGAACTCCTTCACCGTCGAACATCATAAGTACAGCAAAACACGCCCACGAAAGTCAATAGCATTCGTCATCCCCCCGAGCCGACATGTTACCGAAGAGGGTTCTCTTAACAGGGCTTTCTTATCGATGATCTTTGTGCCTGTCGACGATCTGGCCGCCGCGAGTCGCGAACCCCAACCAGATCCGACTTCGGCCGGCGCCATCAGCCGTTCGCCCGGATCATCTGCTCTGCATGTTTTCGCGAGGTCTCCGTCAGCTTCGCCCCAGACAACATCCGCGCCACTTCTTCGGTCCGCTCCTCACCCGTGATCTGCCGCACAGTAGTCTTGGCTCGCCCCCCGGCCTCGCGCTTCTCGATCACGTAGTGATGATCGGCAAAAGTCGCGATCTGCGGAAGGTGCGTCACGCAGATGACCTGGTTGCCCTTGGAGAGCCCCTTGAGCTTCTTTCCCACAGCTTCGGCCGCGCGGCCTCCGATGCCGGTATCGATCTCGTCGAAGACCAGTGTGCGCTGCGCGGCGGGAGACTTCTTCTTGCCGGCAGTATTCGTCCCTGCTTCGACACTCGCCTTCAAGGCCAACATCACGCGCGACAATTCTCCGCCAGAGGCGATTTGCTCCAACGGACGCATCGTCTCGCCCGCATTCGTGGAAATACGATAGACGACCTGATTGATACCCGCCGCCGACCATTGCGCTTCGTCATCGCCTTCTTCGACCGCAATCCGGAAACTGGCGCGCATCGCCAGATCGTTGATTTCCGTCTCAACCAATTTTTCCAGCTTCCGGGCAGCTTCCACGCGCTTTCGAGATACATGCCGCGCCGAGACGGAATACTCCTGCGCGACTTCCGCCAACTGCGCCCGGAGCTCAAGTAACACCTGATCTTTATTTTCCATCTCTCCAAGTTTGCGCAGTATATCCTCGCCAAAACTAATCACTTGCTCTAGGGAGGGCCCATACTTTCGCTTCAGCCGGTCCAGCGTTGCCAACCGGTCCTCGATTTCGGCCAGGCGTTCGGGAGAAGCTTGAATTCCTCCCGCATAATCGCGCAGCGTCGCTCCTACATCCTCAATACTGATCCGCGCCGACTCCAGCGCCGCCAGCGCTTCCTGAAATTTTGGCTCAAAACGAACCAGCTCTTCGACATGCTTTTGCGCGGCTCGCAAACTCGACGAAGTCGAAGCGTTGCCCTCGTAGAGTAAGTCGAAGGCGTTGATCGCCGAACCGTAGATCTTCTCCGCGTTCGCCAGCACGCGCTTCTCCGCCTCCAGTTGCTCGTCTTCTCCCGCTCGCAACCGCGCCTCCACGATCTCGCCCGCTTGGAAGTTCCACAGATCCAGAAGGCGCATGCGGTCCTGCTCGTCGTTCTCCAGTTCGCTAATGCGCGCACGAATTTGCTTCCAGCGTAAAAAGGCCGACGAGACATACTTCAAATCGACTCCGGCGTACGCGTCGAGCAGTTCCTGTCGCGCACCGGCATCGAAACTCGCCAAAGATTCGTTCTGCGCGTGGACCACCGCCAGGTGAGGCGCAATCTGTTTCAACACCGCGACCGTCGCCGGCTGATTGTTGACAAACACACGCCCCTTGCCGCCAGAGGCGATCTCGCGCCGCAAAATCAGCGAGCCGTTTTCCGCGTCAATACCATTCGTTTCAAGGATGCCTTCAATAGCGCGAGCAGCCGCTCCTTCACTCTCAAACACCGCAGCCACCACCGCTCGTTCTGCACCGCTACGAATCACATCCGACGATGCCTTTTCTCCCAGCAGCAACCCCAGAGCGTCAATCAGGATCGACTTTCCCGCACCCGTCTCGCCCGTCAAAAGATTCAGACCGGCCGCGAACTCGATCACGACGTTGTCGATCACCGCGTAATTTTCCAGACGAAGTTCGGCGAGCACGGTATCCCTTCAGTCCTGATTCCTGGCACCTTCAAATGGCCGATAAATCTTAGAAAATCACCAAACTGAAACTCAAATCAATTTGCGCGCAGCATAGCACACCTCAGTCGCCGAATCGCCCCGACATTTCCGTTCGAACACGTACTAGTGATTTCTTTAAATGTACCTCTGATTTTGCTCCGATACTCTCGTGTTCCAGAAGATGGGTTCATGCGAGCCTTCCCCCTATTCCTGATCGCCTTGCTACCCTTTTGTGCGTCTTCTGCCTGGGCCCAACGCCTTCACTGCAATCCCTGCAATCATAGTTTTCACGACGTTCAGATCGGAACTTCCCAATCCTTTTCTTTCGAGCTCGCGAACACCGGAAATCAAATGCTGCGCATTACCTCTAAATCGGTAGAAGGCAGCGCCTTTTCTTTGAGCAAATTAGCTTTACCCGTGAAACTCGAACCCGGCGCGAGTATCCAACTCACGATCACTTTCACGCCAACTGCAAAGGGCTACACGGACGCCAAAGTCATCTTCGGCAGCAACGATCCGGATTCTCCGCTTAGCATGCATTTCGCAGGCACCGGTTTCTATCCGAGCAGCGCAACACTGGCCGTCTCCCCCGCGACCCTGAGTTTCGGCAATGTCACCGTAGGCTCCAGCGCCACACTTCAAGGTACGCTCACCGCATCAGGCGCCGCCGTAACCGTCTCTTCCGATCAATCATCGAGTTCCGAATACGCAATCCTGGGATTAACTTTGCCCGCAACCATTCAGGCCGGACAGAGCCTGCAATTCAGCGTTCAATTCACTCCAAACGCCAGCGGTGTAGCCTCCGCCAAAGTCGGATTCATCAGCAATGCTGTCGGCTCTCCCACCATCGAACAGGTGACCGGTACCGGAGAAGTTGCGCAGTCCCACAATGTGTATCTCTCGTGGGATGGTGTCGGAGGCGCGGTCGGATATAACATCTACCGCTCCACCGT
>JBEKPH010000097.1:0-12298 GCA_049520915.1 Terriglobales bacterium | reverse complement strand
ACCAAACCCTATCTCCCTGCGAAAACGCATCGCGTCGAGCTTCTCCGAAAGCGAACGACCAACGACGAACCGCAAGCAACCGCCCTCAACGCCGCGCCCCGCTTGCCATTTCAACCGGTTCCGGTTCCAGCTTCGCCGTGAAGTGCCGTAGAAACGGAGCTTCATAAGTGAGCTTCATCGGCTGAATAAGTGCACGCTTCCTCCACACTTCGAGGATGATCTCCACCGCGTAATCAATGTGGCTTTGCGTGTAAACGCGTCGCGGAATCGCCAGACGCACCAAGTCCATCTTGGCATCTTTGCCGAACATCAGCGTGCCGATCTCCACCGAGCGAATTCCGCCCTCCAGGTAGATTTCGTTAGCCAGCGCAACCGCCGGAAAATGTGCCGGCGCAATGTGTGGCAGAAACGCCCGCGCATCGATGTAGACGGCGTGTCCGCCCGGCGGTTGGACGATGGGCACTCCGGCCTCGGCGATGTGGTTGCCGAGATACGCGGTCGAGGCGATGCGGTATTCGAGATAGTCGTTGTGAAGCGCTTCTTGCAACCCGACCGCGATCGCTTCGAGATCACGTCCCGCAAGACCGCCGTACGTGGTGTAGCCCTCGGTAAGGATAAGAAGATTTTTTTCCTGCTGCGCCAGCGCGTCATCGTTGGTGCAGAGAAATCCGCCAATGTTCGCCATGCCATCTTTCTTGGCCGACATGGTGCAGCCGTCGCCGTAGGAGAACATCTCCTGCGCAATTTCTTTGGGCGATTTGTCTTCGTAGCCAGGTTCGCGCAGCTTGATGAAGTAAGAATTTTCCGCGAAGCGGCAAGCGTCGAAGTAGAGCGGAATATTGTGCTTCTTGCAGACGCTGCTCACCGCTCTAACGTTTTCCATGGAGACAGGTTGACCGCCTCCAGAATTATTCGTAACCGTTAGCATGACCAGCGGAACGCGTTCGCGTCCTGTGTTCTGGATCAACGCTTCCAGCGCGTTCACATCCATGTTGCCTTTGAAGGGATGCTTCAGGCTTGGCTGACGCCCCTCCGGAATGACCAGATCAACCGCTTCTGCTCCCACAAATTCCACGTTCGCGCGCGTGGTGTCGAAGTGCGTGTTGTTGGGAACAACATCGCCTTTCTTGCACATCACGCTGAAGAGAATGCGCTCAGCAGCGCGTCCCTGATGCGTCGGAATGACGTGACTGTATCCGAAGATATCCTGCACAGAATCGCGGAACTGATCGAAGCTGCGACTTCCCGCGTAACTCTCGTCGCCCTCCATCATCGCGGCCCATTGATGAGTCGACATCGCTCCTGTACCCGAATCGGTAAGCAGATCAATGAGCACATCGTCCGCAGGCAGCAGAAAGAGGTTGTAGTGAGCAGCCCGCAGCAGATCTTCGCGCTGTGCGCGAGTCGTCCGGCGAATCGGTTCGACGCTCTTGATGCGAAAGGGTTCGATGATTGTGCGAGTCATGATTTTGGTCTCGATTCTTACCCTCCCATTGGAAGGCTTACGATGTCAACTAGAGAAGATGTCAAATGGAGAAGCTCTCGCGCCGACGCCAAACGTCCTAGACTTTGACCGAGTCTTTCCGTTCCGCTCGAACGTAGTTTACGGCCGCAGTGCGCTCCAGTTTGTCCCACGCGAAAGGACGACCTTGAATGGCGCGCTTCACGGTCCGAAACAGGACCAACGAGAAGACCTGTCGATAAGCGAAGCGTTGCAGCCAGACTTGACTCAGCAACCAAGCGTCTTCGCGGGCTTCGGGTTGACGACGCTCGAGAGCAAAGGCCAAAGCCGAAGCGAGGAAGTCAATAACCAGAAACGCTCCGAAGAAGATCAGCAGGCGTTGGAAGCTCGCCGGATCAGTCGAGTCAGGATGGAAATAGATCTGGACGCGATACCAGATCACGCCCACAACGAACATGATGTCGATAAACGGTGAGACAAGCGGCAGCAATATCTGGAAGATCAGGATGTTGGGAAGAGCGATCCATCCCAAGACCCCTTTGCGCGCAAAGACGCCCTTGTGCTTGAACACCGCTTGCAGGATTCCAAAGGACCAGCGAAAGCGCTGCCGCATGAGAGCGTTGGCGCTCGTCGGTGCTTCGGTAAACGCCAGAGCGAGATCCTCGTACTCGACGCGATATCCGTTCCGCAGAAGCGCCATCGTCAGATCGGCATCTTCCGCTACCGTATCAATGTGATAGCCTCCCGCTTCGCGAACGGATGAGACGCGCCAGGCTCCGATTGCGCCCGGAACGACGCTGACTGCGCCCATCGTGTTCAGCGCGCGACGCTCGAAGTTCTGGCTGGTGATGTATTCGAGCGCTTGCCAACGCGTCCATAGATTGACGCGATTGCCCACTTTGGCGTTTCCCGCCACAGCCGCCACTTTCGGGTTGAGGAAGTGTGGAACCATGCGCGCAATCGCGTCGGGAGCGATGATCGTGTCGGCATCAATGCCCACGAAGAGTTCCGCGTCGCCGATGTGTTCCAGTCCGTAGTTAAGAGCCTCCGCTTTGCCTCCATTGGGTTTGGTCAGGATAAGGACTCTGCCATCGGCCACTTCCGGCGCGAAAGTACGACGGGCGATTTCGAGGGTACGATCTTTGGAGCCATCGTCGATCACGATGACACACATATTGGGATAGTCGCAATCGAGTGCGCCTTGAATGGTCCTCTCAATCACCTTCTCTTCGTTGTATGCAGGAATGAGAACCGCAACGCGCGGCCGATAGGCGGCAATCTGTTCAGGCGTGCCGTAGACATGCGAACGCAAACGATCGTAGATAGCCAGCACGCCGACGGAAACCAGTCGTCCCGTCATCAGGATGTCGCCGAGGAAGAATATGAGTGCAATGCCAGTAATGACGGCGCTGAAGAGCCAGAAGCCGATCCAGTTCAGCCGTGCCGACCAGAACTGGTTAGGCGAAAGCGGCGGCATGACTTCGGCCTTCGTCTTGCCCATCAACTGGTAGACGGGAACGAACTGGAACCCGCGAGCACGCGCGCCATCGATGATCATCGGCAGCGCGAGCAGAGTGCGGTCTCGATTGCCTCCGCCATCGTGCATCAGGATGATATTGCCGCACTGCTGATCGTTGGGCTGGCAAGGTGGCAAGTGATCGAGCACGCGCGCCGCGATCTGTTTCGGTGAGAGCGCGGGATCGACCTCCCAGTCTTTGGTATCGATCTTGTTGCCGATGGTCACGTATCCCATCGTCTGGGTCAGTTCGAGCGGCTTCACTTGGTCTTCCGTGTCGGGCTCAGCATCAACCGAGTACGGTGGACGGAAAAGAGTTGTGCGAATGCCCAGACGGCTGGCGAAGAGCTGCTCCGTAAGATTGAGCTCGACCTTCATGTATCCGTTGCCGATCGAACTGATATCGGGATGGGTGAAGGTATGGTTCCCAATCGCGTGGTTCTCATGGTAGATGCGCTGGGTCAGGCCGCTGAATTTTTCAGCCTGGATTCCGATGAGAAAGAAAGTCCCTGGCGCGCCCTCCCGTTTGAGGACATCAAGGATTTTTGGAGTCCACTCCGGATCGGGCCCGTCATCGAAGGTCAAAGAGAGTAGGTTCTTGCTGGCGCCGTAGCGGGCTACGCGATAAGGCTCAGGAAGACTGGTGAAGTCTTCGTTGCCGATCAGTCCAGTGCCCTTGTCGATGGTCAGATCGCGAGAGCCGTCGGCGGGCTTGGCCTCAATGTGGAGAATTTCCCCTTCGCCTTCCATGTCAACGTCCTGGCCGGGAGGAACGTCTTTCAAACGATCGGAGGCATTGGCTTCGCCGGGCATATCCCAGACACGCCAGATGGAGCGATCCTCGGCACCAAGTCTCCAGAGAGCGAAGGTTTGGATGCCAAGCGTCTGGGCGGAACGCATTTCGTTCAGAGCAGTGACGGCGTCGAGGAACCAGACCTCGTGGAGAAAGCTGTCGTCGTCGCGATAGCTGAAATGCGGATTGAGAGCATCGCCGTCGAAGTCGATGTCTTCTTCGGAGTCGCGCGAGCCAATCCAAGCTTCCTGCACAGAAACGCTCTTGTCGGCTTCTCCGGGAGGGAGCTTCCCTTTTGGCGGTTTCTCAGCCCAGTCATATCCGTAGTTGCCAATGGCGACGATCAGCTTCTCTTTTGGAATTTCTTTCAGGGCGGACTGCAGGTTGTCGGTGAACCAATCCTGCGAAGCGATAGGGCCGGGAGTGCCACCAGGGAAATGCTCGTCGTAATTCATTACGACGACCCCATCGGCAACGGAGGAAATCGCTTTGTAGTCGAAATCCTCGTTCCGCACCTGGACGCTCACGTAAAGTTTCATGCCCTTGCCGTGAAGATCCGAGGAGAGTTCACTCAGGAGATTAACGTATCCGGACTGCGCTTTTTTCGGAAAGGATTCGAAATCGATCATCAGACCGTGATAGTGGTCCGTGGCGAGAAACTGCGAGATCTGGCGGCGGAAGGTGGCGCGGGACTGCGGATTCATCAGAAAATCAGCCACGCCCGGGACGAAATCGGTGCCGTCGAAATTCTGCACGACGGGAAAGACTTCCATGTCGGTGTCTTCAGCCTTGAGAAACGACATGACCTTGTCGTCGACGGGGCGGATTTTTTGCCCCTGGATCACGTCGAACATGGTGTTGGCATCGGGATCGGAGGCTTCGAGATGGCCGTCGGCGCTCAGCACCTGCAGCCATGTGGGAAAGAGTAAGTCCACCTGACGAGCGTACTCACGCAGTGATGAGAAGCTGGCAGGGTCCCATGAGACGTAAAAAGCGGCACGAATTCCCTGCTCCGAATTGAGTGTGACTTGCGAGGGAGCTTTCCGAACCTGATGGCGGTGTCCGGCGCGCGCGATAGTTGCCAGGCGGCGTTTTTCACGCGCTTTCGTCTTTTCGTTTTCTTTCAGCGCGTGGTAGGGCTTTTTCTCGGTCAGCCAAGAAAGATCGGGCAGCGGTTCGCTACGCAGCGCGCTGTAGATGAAAAAGATGACCACCAAAGAGATGGACAGCGCGAGCGCGTCGAAGACGCGGCGAATTCGCCTCCAGCGAGCTTGGTTGGGATCGTAAAAGACCTGTTTCGCCATGCGTTGTGGTGCTTTCATCCTAAGGTGAGTAAGGCGGGGGGTCAAACGCTGCGGGCGGAGGCCAGATATCGGCCGTCAGTAATCACTTATCAAGTATCAGTCTGACGGTGCGTGGGTTGGACCGACGGCCACTTTCGGAGAATTACACGAAGAAAACTTCGATTGGGATATATTTCAGACGTGCTGCGTCTGATTCGCGAACATCGCCTTTTTTTTCTCGGAACTCTAGCGACTGGCCTGGGATTGCGGCTGCTCTTCTTCTTTTGGTTTCCGATGATGACCGATGACTCGCGCGTGTACGTCGATCTAGCGACCAACTGGCTGCAGCACGGTGTCTACGGGCAAACGCAGGCAGTCTCATCCCTGAACTCGCAGAGCACTCCTGAGACAAACGCCACACCTGAGACAAAACCTGAGACAAGAATCGTGCCGATCGACTCGCGCTTGCCGGGATATCCAGCTTTTCTGGCCGCAATCCTCTGGCTTTTTGGAATTGGCAACATCAAAGCGGTACTGCTTACACAAATCGTGGTCGACCTGGCGACCTGCGTGATCATTGCCGATCTGGCGCGGCGAATGGTGTCGGATCGGGCAGCGCGGGTTGCTTTCTTGCTGGCGGCGTTGTGTCCATTTCTTGCGAACTACACAGCCGCGGTGCTAACGGAAACTTTGGAAGTATTTTTTACCGCGCTCGCTCTGGACTGCGCCACTGGTGCGTTGGACCACATGCGGGGTGTGGGGCAAATCGACCCGGTCGGTACCATGCTGTGGGCAGGGACCGGCGCGGCGATTTGCGGATGCATCTTGCTGCGTCCGGATGGCGGAGTGTTGTTGGCGTCCGTCCTCTTATATTTGCTTTTTCTCGCGATGGCGGCGGCCAAGGGAACATTGGCTTTCGGGCGGGGATCGTTGTTTATTGCCGCCACGGTCGTTGCGGTAATTGTCTTGGCCGTGATGGCGCCGTGGACGATGCGAAATTTGCGAACATTGCATCATTTTCAGCCGTTGGTGCCACGATACGCGAATGAGTCGGATGAATTGGTTCCGCGCGGTTTCAATCGCTGGGTCAAGACATGGATGATCGACTATGCATCGGTGGAGGAAATTTACTGGAACGTTCCCGGCGACAAAATCGATGCGACGAAACTGCCATCACGCGCCTTCTACGATGCGGCACAAAAGGAAGCCACGCTGGCGGTGATCGAAGACTACAACGACCCACAGGATTTGACGCCGGAACTGGATGCGCGTTTTGGGGAAATCGCGGCGGCGCGCATTCGGGCGCATCTCGTGCGGTATTACGTCGTGTTGCCGGTGTTGCGGATGACGGATATGTGGCTGCGGCCGCGGACGGAGATTCTTCCTCCGGATGTGCGGTGGTGGGAATTTAATGACGATTGGAAACGGTCTGCGGTAGCGGTTGGATTTGGCTTGCTTAATCTGGCGTTTTTGGGCGCGGCTTTGTGGGCGTTATTTTGGCGACGAGCGGCGGTGCAGTGGATGGGATTGCTGGTGTTTTTCCTGCTGTTACGGTCGGCGCTTTTATTGACGTTGGAGAATCCGGAGCCGCGGTACACGTTGGAGGGTTACCCGGCGGTGATCGTGTTGGCGGCGGCGTTGACGAAGAACGGAGCTGCAGATCCCTCAGTGTGTTCGCAATGACACGATCAACCCGGAGCCGGATTCGCCTTGCTCAAGAGTCAAGCGCGATTCGAAAAGGCGCGGCTGGCTTGCAAATTCGCGAATGGGTCAGAAAGAAAAATGATCGAACGAATTCAAACCTCAAAATTCGTCGCCTAGGAGAGCGGCGAATCGCTCATGCGGAAGCGGGTGCGCACATGCTCCGAAAGAAGTTCAATGGCTCCGCGATTGGATACGGGATCGGCCTTCGCCAGATATTTCATCGCTTCCACGAGCATCTTCTGACCGTCAACGTAGCGGGGGTCATCCGTGCGGATGCGCTTCTTGCGAGACAAATCGGGCGGAACGGTGATGGTAAACACTTTTGCCATGCGCACTCAACTTTCAGAGGTTCCCGAGCAGTATATAGCCCGGGGCCGTGTTTTTCAGCTTGTTTCTCTGGGGTGGTGGCTCAATTTACAAACCCCTACAATGCGGGCGGACAAAACCAATCCCGTGAGAGCCACGAGACGACAAAGTGACGACAAAGCCTAGCCTTGCGGTGACAGGAACTTCGTTTTCTTAGTGGTTTTGAGCTTGAAGTCACTATCTGGGAGTTTGGGATTCTCCTGGATTTCGGAATATTTCACCAGCCGATAGTTGCCGCTCGGCTCGAAGAATTGCTGTTGCACAGAGATTCCGCGCAAATCGATCCAGAGGACGACCTTTGCGATGTTGCTCCGGACACGGACTGACTTTGGCGTCAATTCAAGTCGACTGGTGGCAACGTTATTGACGGTTTCCGGCCCCAGGAATTTCACATCGTAGGATTTATACAGATCGTGCCCGCTGCCGCCGAAGCCGAGCACGAGAAAACTCTCGACATCGCCAACATTCTTGCCCGCGTTGTATTCAGTGACTTGATCGATCTTTGGCTGATAAATTTGAACTTTGCCGCCAGCGTAGAGCACGAATTTCTGGTCAGGGTCGACCAGATCAAGGGCCATCTGGACTCCGCCGTTTTCGCGACGGAAATAGATCTTTCCTTTTTGGATCTCGGTTTCGTTGATGACTTTGTCGTATTGATCCCACTCGACTTTCGCTTCAATCGGTTTGAAGTTCTTGGCAGCGGCATCCATCTGGGCGAGAACCTTATCGAGTCCTGTCGAGTCACTGGAAGTTTGCGCGGCGCTGGCGCTGAGAACGCAGCCAGCACAAACAATCGCGAGACACAACTGGTTGAGGAGGCGCCGCATGGCTCTACTCTTTCTCGATCCAAACTTTGTAATTCTGCAATTTTCCGCGGGCATCTTTTTCCGGTTCGTAGTGCGTGATGCTGACTGCACCGGAAATAGGCTCGATGATCTCTTCCAGTTGGCGACGAACGTCTTGCCCTGCAGTGGCGTTCACAGCGGCGGCCGGGATCTGATAAATGAATTCTCCCTTATCGCCGGGGATAATCACCACGCCCGTAAGATGCGGATTGCGCTCGACCGGTTTGTCTTTGAAGTTGATGAAATAGGGGGAAACAAAGACAAAGAGGAGGATGAGGGTGACCATAATGTCGTAGTGAAGGCTTCCCCGTTCATACGACCAAAAAATGTAACCGCGGATTGTACGCCAGATCGCGCCCATGGGAGAGACGCCGCTTTCGAGCGGCGTCGAGGCTGTTGCGGAACGTTGCCAGTCTATTTGGGAATTCATGTGATAGCAAATCTCCGATGATTGCAATGTAGAGACGGGGCTCGCGTCGTCTCTACGGGACTGCTGGAATTTTATCGGTACCCATGTAAGGTTGTAGCGCCTCCGGAATTCGGATGCTGCCATCGGCTTGCTGATAGTTTTCCACGATCGCGACCCAGGTGCGTCCGACGGCGAGCGCGCTGCCATTCAGAGTGTGCAGAAATTCCGTTTTGTTCTTGCCTTCCGGACGGTAGCGTATGTTCGCGCGTCGCGCCTGAAAGCTTTCGAAGTTCGAGCAGGAGGAAATTTCGCGAAATAAGTTCTGCCCCGGGAGCCAGACTTCGATGTCATACGTTTTGGCGGAAGAAAATCCCATGTCGGCCGTACAGAGCGCCATGACGCGATAGTGCAGCCCCAGTTTCTGAAGAACAGTTTCGGCGTTGCCCGTGAGTTTTTCGAGTTCGTCGTAAGAAGTTTCCGGACGCGCGAATTTCACCAGTTCGACTTTTTGAAACTGGTGCTGGCGGATGATTCCGCGCACGTCTTTGCCGTAGGATCCGGCTTCGCTGCGGAAGCAGGGGGTATACGCAGTGAGGCTGACGGGTAAACGCGCGGCGTCCAGCACTTCATCGCGATAGAGGTTCGTGACGGGCACTTCGGCGGTGGGAATCAGCCACAGATCTTTGTCTCCGTGAGGCACGCGAAACAAGTCCTGCGCGAACTTGGGCAACTGGCCCGTGCCGTACATCGATTCGGAGTTTACGAGAAACGGGGGAAGAACTTCCGTGTATCCATGCTCGCGGGTGTGCAGGTCGAGCATGAAGTTGGCGAGAGCCCGCTCAAGTCGGGCGCCGAGGGCCCAGTAGACGGCGAAACGTGCGCCGGATAATTTCGCGGCGCGTTCGAGATCGAGGATTCCGAGGTGTTCACCCAGTTCCCAATGGGGCTTGGGCTTGAAATCGAATTGAGGTTGCGTGCCCCAGCGGCGGGCTTCAACGTTGTCTTCGGCCGACTTACCAACGGGCACGCTGTCATTCGGAAGATTGGGAATTGCCGTGAGAAGTTCGCGCAAACGCGCTTCCTGCTCGGCAACTTCCTTTTCGCAGCCTTGAATCAGACCGCGCAATTCTTTGGTCGCGTTGATCTGGGCGGAGGCATCTTGGCCGTTTTTCTTGAGCTTGGCGATTTCTTCCGACTCATGGTTCCGGCGCGCCTGTAGAGTTTCTGCAGCTGCAATCACTTTCCGGCGCTCGGCGTCGATGGTGACGAAGTCTTTCAAGACCTCCGCTGGATTCATTCCCCGCTGGCGCAGTTTTTCCTCCACCTGCGGGAGGTTGTCACGAACGAAATTCAGATCGAGCATTCTGCCTTAACTTTAGCTGAAAAAGTGGGGTTCGTGCCATTCAAGGCAACGTGTTCACCCCAGAGGACACAAAGGGGCTCGAGCAAAACGCGACACGAATCCAGATTTTCTCGGGCCCAGAGATGGACAAACGAATGCGAATGTCCGGTCTGGGACGCGATGTTCTCCTGTAAACTAGCGGC
Source organism: Terriglobales bacterium (assembly GCA_049520915.1). Taxonomy (GTDB): domain Bacteria; phylum Acidobacteriota; class Terriglobia; order Terriglobales; family Acidobacteriaceae; genus Acidiflorens. The sequence goes on along the minus strand of JBEKPH010000097.1, from coordinate 2,375 downwards.
GATGAAACTTCCCCGTTCATTGTCGGTCGCATTGTGGTTGCTATGTTTCGCCCCAGGCGCGTTCTCTTCCGCTTACAACGCACATCCCAAACTGGTTGTGGTGATCGTGATCGATCAGTTTCGCGGCGATTATCTGGAACGATATCGCGAGGAGTTCGGCGAGGGCGGATTTCGGCTGTTTCTCGATCATGGCGCTTACTTCACTGACTGCAACTACGACTATGCGAATACGCGCACGGCGCCTGGGCACGCTACTCTTTTCACCGGAAGTTATACGAGCGGACATGGAATCGTCGCAAACGAATGGTGGGATCCGCTGAAAAAGAAGCGAGTCACCTCGGTCGAAGACGACACAACCAAAATTATCGGCATCGTGAAGGGTGGTCCTGGCGCGTCTCCTCACAATTTGATGAGCGATACGCTGGGCGACGAACTGAAGCTGGCAACTGGCGGCAAGGCTCGCGTCTTCGCAGTTTCGCTGAAGGATCGCGCGGCGATTCTGCCCGGCGGCTTCGCGGGAGACGCGGCTTACTGGATCGATGGCAAGACCGGCGACTGGATTTCCTCTTCTTACTATCGACCCGAATTACCCGAGTGGGTGAGCAAATTCAATAATAGTCATCGGGCGGAGAAATTCTGGAACCGGGAGTGGAAGGATCGAGACGGCAACACTCTGGGCTCGACAGCTCCGCGCGCGGGTCGCGATGGCGCTCCCGCCGGATTCTACGAGGTGGTTGGGTCGACTCCGTTTGCGAATGATTATGAGTTGGAGTTTGCCAAGGAACTGGTGTTGTACGAGAAGTTGGGAGCAGGCGCAGCGACGGATCTGCTGGTGGTGAGTCTGTCGGCGAACGACATTCTGGGGCATGGTGTGGGTCCCGATTCTCCGCAGATGCACAGCATGGCGTTGGATCTGGATAAGAGCCTGTCGGAGTTTTTCGTTTTTCTTGGACATCAGGTGGGGATGGCTAATGTTTGGATGGCTCTTTCGGCGGATCACGGAGTCGCGCCGCTGCCGGAATTTGCCAAGACGCTGCGAATGCCTGCGGCGAACCTGGATACAAAAGCGTTGCACGAACAGATCAATTCGCTGCTCTCCAAGAAATATAAGAAGAAAGTGGAATACCTGCGGGACTTCGACTATCCGCTGGCGTGGCTGAACGAAGATGCGTTTGCCGGAAAAAAAGAAGCAGACGCCGAAGCGGATCTAGGCGAAGCAATGAAGGAAGCCGGCATGACCGGTTATTTTACGAAGTCGCAGCTGGCCCGAGGAGAGACTCCGGCGACCGAAATTGGAAAACGCTACGCGCATAGCTACTCGCCCGAGGGCGGGTGGTATGTGATCGGCGTACCCACTCCATTTCAGGTCGGGACCACAAGGGGTACCGATCACGCGACACCTTTTTCATACGATACCCACGTGCCGCTGGCTTTTTATGGGCTTGCTTTTCAGCCCGGAACGTACCGAACCCATGCCGAACCGGTCGATCTTGCCGCCACTCTCGCTTCCTTGCTGGGAATCAACGCGCCAGCGAGAGCAACGGGGCGCGTCTTGATCGAGGCGTTGCCGCCGCTTCATCGCACCGGAATTCAAATGTCGCCAACTTCTCCGCCCACGCACACGCCGCCACCAATCGAACCTTCGTCCGGTCCCGGAGGGATGCAATGACGCCCGTCTCCCAGCCGGATTTAAGCGTCAGTGTCATGGGCATCGAGTTGAAAAATCCCATCATTGCGGCTTCGGGCACGTTCGGTTATGGCATCGAGTTCGAAGACATCGTGCATCTCGATCGGCTGGGCGGGTTGGTGGTGAAGGGCTTGTCGAAAGAGCCCATGACGGGCAATCCTCCGCCGAGATTATTTGAGACAGCTGCGGGGATGCTGAATGCCATCGGCCTGCAGAATATCGGCGCACCAGCCTTCCTTACGGAAAAACTGCCGGCGTTGCGCGAAAAGAAAAATGTCGTCGTCTTTGCGAACGTTTTCGGATATACGCGGGCGGACTACGAAAAGACGATCGAGATTCTGAATCAGGGCGAAGGGATTGCCGCCTACGAAATCAACGTGTCGTGCCCCAATACGGCGCACGGCGGAATTCAGTTTGGCAGCGATCCCATGCTCCTCGACGAGTTGGTGCGGACGGCGAAGCGGATTGCGACGCGTCCTATTATCGTGAAGTTGTCTCCGAATGTGACCTCGATTGCGCAGATGGCCTATGTCGCGCAAGAGGCGGGCGCGGACGGCCTGTCGCTAGTGAATACATTTGTGGCGATGGCGATTGACGCGGAGACGCGGCGTCCGCGGATTGCGAATGTGACGGCCGGACTGTCGGGCCCGGCAATCAAGCCGATCGCGCTGCGCATGGTCTACGACGC
>JBEKPH010000096.1:0-13213 GCA_049520915.1 Terriglobales bacterium | reverse complement strand
ATGAAGTCTGACATGGCGAAAAAAACCAGCAAAGTCACGGGCAAAATTGGCGATGACGGCAAGACCTTCGTAAGCGAGGACGGTAAAACTTGGACGATCGTGAATCCCGATGCTGTGAAAGGACACGAAGGACATCACGTTACTCTGACGGCTCACGTGTATCCTGACAAAATGGAAGTTCACGTCATGTCGCTCAAAATGGTCAAGTAATGGCGAGAAGTAATGGCCAAATAATAGAGAAGTGAAGACCTTCCGTAAGCATTAGCCGAGAACAACGAAGGAATCTGCGCAACCACCGTGCCGGCGCCCAAGACGCCGGCATTCTTTACAATTGTCTTTTCCGCTAAATCTCTCAAGAGCTACCGGCGCTCCCATATTCGCGATCCTGACTTTCGATTGGTTTGAGCTGCATCTTACAACCGGACGACACCATAAATATGCCTACGCCTTTGCAACTCGACGATTTACTCGCTCTCGATGCCGACGCATCACGGCCCAGAGCGACCTGGGTGTATGGCGCGCTTCGCTATTTTCTAGACATACCCGCACCACTTCGAACCGAGAGCCTTGTCCAATTTACCGCCGCCATCGATTCCCACCCCCGCCGCTCCGAAGTCCGCGAAATCTTCCACGAATTCTGGTCGCACCACTCCTACACGCGCGTCATTTCCGAGGCCGGCCTGCCCGACGAAGTCTTTCTGTTGCGCGAACTTCTTGCCCGCACCGTACGCCATCTCATGCCCGTCGACGAAGTCCAGGGAGACCTCTACGTATTGCTCGACTCCCTGAACCTCCGCGACGCGGACGCGCAATGGGTCGCCTCACTTCCCGATTCGTTCGTCGACTGGTGGGCTGACATTTTTAGCCCGTCGCCCTCTTCGATTCTCGCCTCCTGCAAACTTCTAGCGCTACGCGCCACAAACATCGCCCTGGCCCGCGACCTCCTGACCATGGCGAGTGACGAGGGAGTCACAAAATCCCCCTTCTTCGATCTGCCTGCCCTGGTCGAGTACGTGGTCCGCCACCCCGAAGATCTCGCGCAATGGGAGACGCGTCGCGAGGCCTGCGAATCTCAACTGCGCGAGATTACGAAATTGCTCGAAGAACGCGGCTCCTCGGCCAACATGGTCTTTCGTGTCCGGCTGCTGCGGTCTTTGTTGTGGCGTATTCAGCAGGTGCTGAACCTGCGGCGGAAAGACACCGATTCACGCAAATTTGCCGTTACCATCGCCCATGGCTTTGCTGCCCAGAGAAAAATCCGCACTGTGGTTAGCGCCAGTACTCGCCGTCTCGCTCGCAGCATCGTAGAAAAGACCGGCCGCGTCGGCATCCATTACATCGCGAAGAACACCGCCCAATGGAAAACAATGGGATGGGGAGCGATCCTCGCCGGATTGATTACCTGTTTCACAGCTGTATTCAAATATTCCATTTCTTCGCGGATTCACGCCCCTTTTCTCGTCGCCATCGGCCACTCGTTGAATTACACGATCAGCTTTCTCCTCATGCAGGCTGGCGGTTTTTTGCTCGCATCCAAGATGCCCGCCGCGACCGCGGCCACGCTGGTCGACGCCATGGAAGATCCCGAGAAAGATCACATGGCCAGTCTTCAGGCCATCTCGCAGACTCAAACCCTCGTTACGATTGGCAACCTGATTGGCGCCACATTGTTTTCCGTCGTCATCGACCGCATCTGGAATTTAATGCAAGGGCATCCTTTCCTCTCGCCCGAAGAGGCAGCCCACGGCGTTCAGATGATGTTGCCCTTGCACTCGCTGACCATTCCCTTTGCCATCATCACTGGCGTTTTTCTCTGGCTCTCTTCTCTCGCCACCGGCTGGACCGCCAACTACGTCGCCATCACACGCATGGAATCCGCAATCGACCACAGTCTGCGCATCCGTCGCCGATTGGGGCCTGCCCGCGCCCATTCCCTCGCGCATTGGATGAAGCACAATGCCGCAGGTTCCGTCGGATACATCGTCCTCGGCTTCCTCCTCGGCTCCGTCCCAATTCTCTTCTCTCTCTTCGGCATTCCCCTCGAAGTCCGCCACGTCACCCTCAATGCCGCAAGCCTCACCTACGCTCTGGACGCGCTTCAACTCCAGCATGAGCTTCACGTTTCCGACCTGGTGCTCACTTTCACCGGAATCCTTCTCGTGGGCGTCTTCAACATCGTCACCTCCTTTGTCCTCAGTTTCCTCCTCGCCGTGCGCGCCCGCGACATTGGAGAAGACAAAGCGCGTCGCTTCTTAAAAGAGGTCGGGTTGAAAGCGATTTCTCATCCTGTCACCTTCTTGCTGCCGGGATTTGAGCCATCCGCGTCGGACTTGTAACTTTCGCGGAGCCTGCGCATCCTAACTGGCTGAGAGAGGGCAATTCGATGGACACTCCTTCCTTGTTCAAGCAATCGAAGATCAAGCAATCGAAGATCAAGCAGTCGGCGTTCAGTCGGCGACGCTTTCTAGGCACTTCCCTGCTGGCATTCACAGGTGCCGCGCTCGTGGCCTGTTTCAAGAGCCCCGTCGTGGGCGCGGCCGACGCTGACTCGTCGCACGACAAAGACCAGGGTCCAGTGACGGTCATTCGCTTCAATGACGCCGGCGAGAAAATCGGCGCCGCCCAAATTAAGAAGGTTCGCAAAACCGACGCCGAATGGAAGCAGCAACTATCCTCTCTACAGTTTCAGGTGACGCGCCAGCAAGGCACGGAGATTCCGTTCACCGGCGCCACCTACAACCTTCACGACAAAGGCCTCTATCGCTGCATCTGCTGCGGCAATGCTCTCTTCAGCTCCGATACGAAGTTTGAGTCTGGCACGGGATGGCCCAGTTTTTGGGCGCCGATTGCAAAAGAAAATGTTAAGACCTCAACCGACACCAGTTTTGGCATGTCGCGCGATGAGGTTTCCTGCACTGAATGCGATGCGCATCTCGGTCACGTCTTCGACGACGGTCCGCAACCGACCGGCCTTCGCTATTGCATGAATTCGGCGTCGCTAAAATTCGTCAAGCACGTGTAGTGGCGGGATACAGTCGTGACGTGGATTCGCGGAAGACAATCGCAGCGGATTCCGAACCAGCTCACCTCTCTATCGCCGCCAGCACATAGTCGGTCAAAATCTTTTCCGTCTGCTCGTGCATTCCATGCGTGTTGTAATTCGTGCTCGTAATCACCACCGCCATATCGAGCGACGGGATTACCACCACCTTGTTTCCTCCGTTGCCCGACATAAAAAACGCCGGATAACTCTTATCACCCGACTTGAACGACTTCAGCCACCACAAATACCCATACTCGGTGGCGTCGTCGATTCGTGCGTGGGGTTTCGTCGAAGCACGTACCCAGCTTTCGCTCACGATGCGCTTCCCTCGCCAAGTTCCCCCGTCAAGGTACAGTTGCGCGACCGTGAGCAGGTCTCGGCCGGAAAGTCGCAGGCCTCCACCGGTTTGCGGCGTATTGAGTGGCGAATAAACCCATTCGGCATCGGTGATGCCCAGCGGCTCAAACAGCTTCTCGCGAGCATAGCGATCCGTGCGTTCCCCCGTCGCTTTCTCGATCACCTCGCTGAGCGTGAAAACTCCGCCCGTGCAGTAACTGAAATAGCGGCCGTACGGTGGCGCTTCCACCTGTTCTCCGACGTGCATGTGCCCACGAATCGGCAGGTCGAGAATAAACTGCGCCCAATCCTCCACTACGTACATACGCTCTTCGTTGCCCCGCGAAGCGTCGTTCCAATCGTCGCACTCCAGCGGAGAACTCATGGTCAGGAAATCTTCCACTGTAATGGCCGACTTTCGCGGATCCGGATTTTGCAGTTTGCTCGCACGCTCCGGCAATAGCCCGAGAATTTTCGCGTCGACCCCACTCAGCTTGTGTTCATCGATCGCAATTCCGATCAACACATCCGTGATGCTCTTCGTCGCCGAGCGCGTGTCCCGCAACGTGGCCGCATCGCCGTCAAAATATCCCTCATAAGCCAGTTTGCCGTGGCGGCCAACCAGAACGCTGCCGATCTTCTTGAATTCACCCGAGCGAATCGCCGTATCGAGTGCATGCAAACGAGCCTCCGAAAGCCCGCCCTCACTGGCGGACATCGTGGTCCAGCGACTATCAGACACTTCGGATGTTTGGGTTTGAGAAATTACCAGAGTTGAACAAAGCGACAGGAGAGCGACGGCGACAGTCGAGCGGATACACTTCATGGAAAGCCTCGTGGATTCGACGTGGAACCCGGCCAAGCGTAAGCGGCCAAGATTTAAAGATGAAGTCTCAAAGCTAACGCCGCGACGCCACTCGTTCTTCCACCAGTTTCTCGATTCGACCCAGGACCTCGTCCTCCGTCATATTCGTCGAATCCAGCACCACCGCATCCTCCGCAGCCTCCAGGGGAGAATTCGCGCGCGTCCGATCCCGATGGTCCCGCTCGCGAAGCTCAGCAGCGATTGTCTGCGCTGGCGCGCCTTTGACTCTCTGCTGGTCCAACCGGCGCTGCTCGCGGATGACCGGGTCAGCATCCAGAAAAATCTTCAGATCGGCGTCCGGAAAAACCTTCGTTCCAATATCTCGCCCTTCCATCACTACGCCGCCCGCGATCCCCATTTCGCGCTGGCGCGCCACCATCCACTCGCGAACTTTGGGATGCACCGAAACCCGCGACGCCCCTTCAGTCACATCGCGTTCCCGTATCCGCGAGGAAACATCTTTTCCATTCAGCAAAACGCGGTTGCCGCCGATCGTCGGCTCCAGCGCAATCCGCGACTCCTGCGCCATCTTCAACAAAGCAGCTTCGTCATCGAACGACGCGTCCCACTCAATCGCCTTCAGCGCAAGCGCGCGGTACATCGCTCCGCTCTCCAGGTTGACGTACCCGAGTTTGCGCGCCAGCCGCGAAGCGATCGTGCTCTTCCCCGCTCCTGCAGGGCCGTCAATGGCAATAATGAGTTTCCGTCGCGAAGGGTCGGTCATGATAGGCGAAAAAGAATTGTACACGCCCCGGTGGGGACGCCTGTGTGGAGACGGGCGCCCTCTTGAGCCTGCCCTGAGCGAGGTCGAAGCGTCCAAGCCGAGCAAATCTCGGCTCCGCTCGACCTCCGCGTTCAACTTCTGCTCACCCGCTCCGGCCGCCGATTCTTCGGAATGTAAACCTGCTTCGGCGGCGTCACCTGGATCAGCGACTTGCTTCCCACATGCACAAAGCTCAACTCGCGCGCAGCCAGCAGCGCATGAATCGCTTCTTTCACTCGCGTTCGGGGAACGAAATTGGCAAGAAACTTCTCCACGTCGCCTTCGTCAACTGCCACGACGCACTCCAGATATTTCGACACCAGCGCCGAGAGTGCTTCCGGCACGGAAAGTCCAACCCCTTCGCGCACCACTTCCGGCGCCCAGCGCGACAATTCGTCCCACACCGATCCTTCCGCCGCCGTGTAATCCACTCGCGTCACTCGCAACTTCGCCCACAGTTCGCCGAGTGCGCGATCAAGTCCCGCTGTCGACACTGAGCCGCCCAGCATCTCACCCAACTTCGATTTCGAAATCGGCCCCTTATCGCGGATAATCTGAAACGCGTCACAAGCCAGCGGAGAATACGGAGAGCGCGGCCCCAACGCCGGCGGCAGCTTTGGATTCCTCTCGCCCACCAGCGCGTAGAAATACGGAAACACCGCCGCCGACAGCAGAAAAGCATTGTTCTCGTCGATCAACGGAGCCTCATACGCGACGTGGTCCCGCAGCGTGCGCACCATCAATTCCGTCGCTTCTTTCGCTCGGGGATCGTTATACGCGTGCTGTTGCGTCGGCAGCTTTTCATCCGCGCCAACCCACGCCCCAATGAACGTCGGCACCAAAATCGCCGGCCGCATCGGATACATCAGGCAGAATCCCACCGACTCGAGAAACGTTCGTGCGTCCTCAAGCGTGCGCACCGGTTGGCCATTTAAGCGCCACTTCTCCGTGCGAGCCAGCAGGAGTTCTGAGTCAGTCATGATTTTCTGATTAGAACACACCTAGCTGTTCACTTCACATAATCGCAACTTGTATCGTGGCGAGCGCGAGCAGCGAATAGCGAACGACGATCAGCGAACAGCGACCCGCTAAATCCTCTTAAACGCCTTCTGAATCTCCAGCATCGAATACCGCAGCACCACCGGACGCCCGTGCGGACAGGTCATGGGATGCTCCGTCTTCGCCAATTCTTGTAGCAGCCACTCCATTTTATTTTGCTCCAGTGGCATATTCACTTTGATCGCGGCGTGGCAGGCAATCGAGGCCGCGATTCGCGTGCGGATCGCTTCCAGATTGATCGCCTGATCTTCTCGCATAAGTTGCTCAAAGATTTCGTTGAGCATGTGCTCGATTTGCGCTGCGTCCACGCCCGCCGGAGCCACCTTTACCGCGACACTGCGCGATCCAAACGGCTCGGCCTCAAACCCGTTGCGTGCTAGCTCTTCGGCAATCTCGCTGAAGACCGCCCCCTGCGCCGGTGTCAGTTCGATGATCAGCGGCATCAGCAATCGCTGGCTTTCTACTCTTTGCGCCGCCCGTTGCTTCAACACGCGTTCGAACAAAACACGCTCGTGGGCCACATGCTGATCGATGATCCAGAGCCCATCTTCGTTCACCGCGAGTATGAACGAGTTGCGAATCTGCCCCAGCGGACGCAACGTTCGCAGCGATTCAAGTGTCGGCGCAATCTGCGCCTCTTGTTCGACAGGAGGCGTGCAGCCGTGATCGGGAATCGGTTGTGGATCTGCCGTTGCCTGCGGCGCGCGCTCCAATGACAGTGCCGCATTCGCCTCCACCGCAATTCCTCCTTCAAATTCCAGCCGCGCATTCGTCGCCGGAACTTCCGGCGCCCGCAGCGCAAATCCCCCCGCCGCTGCCGGTTCATGCAAATCCCGCCACGGCGCGCGCTGCGCTTCATCCCCGTCGCGCGCGCCATCGTTAAACGCACGATTCGTCTGACCCGGACTGCTCAGCCCCGGTGTTGCCGTCGGCTGCGCCCCGATCTCGGCCAAAAACTGCGGCACCGGCCTCGCCTTCATCAACGCGCCGCGCACCGATTCCCGCACGAAATCGTGAATCACCGTCTGTTGGCGAAAACGCACCTCCGTCTTCGACGGATGCACATTCACATCCACCTCAGCCGTGGGCATCTCAATGAACAGCAAAACCACCGGAAACACCGTCGGCGCCAGAATATTTCGGTACGCTTCGATGATCCCGTGTTGCACCAGACGGTCCCGAATCAGCCGTCCATTCATAAAAATAAAGATCGAATTTCGATTAAGCTTCTGGATCTCCGGCTTGGAAACAAACCCGTGCAGCCGCACCTCTCCAAAATCCTGTGGCGCGGGCGCCCCCGGCCTCGAAGCGTCATCTCCGCCGTCCGTCGTCGACGCAGGCGCAACCTCAACCGCTCGCCGCCACGGCGGAGGCTGCGGCAAACCAATTCTCTCCAGCGGTTGCACCGCCGCCAGCGGAATCAACTGGTCCAGCGTCTCCCTCCCAAAAACCTGATAGACCCGCTCCCGATGCCCCGCCACCGGAGGCGCGACCAGCAACGCATTTGTTGCCGAGTGCAGTTCGAAATGCTTATCCGGGTGTGCCAGCGCGTAGTGCGTCACCAGCGACGCAATGTGCGAAAGCTCGGTTGATTCCGATTTCAGAAATTTCTTCCGCGCGGGAGTGTTAAAAAAAAGATCGCGGATCGTGATCGACGTCCCCAGCGGCAATCCGGCCTCTTCCACACGAATGATCTTTCCGCCGTTGATCTCCAATACCGTCCCCGCCGCTTCCCCTTCAGCGCGCGTTTCAAGATGCAGCCGAGCCACCGACGCGATCGAAGGCAGCGCTTCCCCGCGAAATCCGAGCGTCGCGATGCTCAGCAGATCGTCCGTCTCTTTGATTTTCGAAGTGGCGTGCCGCTCGAAGGCGAGCATGGCGTCGTCCCGTACCATCCCGCACCCGTTGTCGGTGATTTGGATCAGCTTCTTCCCGCCCGCCTCGACTTGAATCTTGATTCGCGTCGAACCTGCATCCAGCGCATTCTCCAGCAACTCTTTCACCACCGACGCAGGACGTTCGACCACCTCGCCGGCGGCGATCTGGTTGGCAACTCTTTCGGAAAGAACGTGAATTTTCCCCATTGGAAATCAGCGGTCAGCGGCTGGCGATTCTACTATTATTCAACGGCCAGTGTGACAGATTTTCGTGCGCAGCGTAAAGGCAGGTCAAAGTGCATCGAGGCAGCATCCAAATCTGTCGTATAGTTTTCTGGACCCGGTGCAGAACGAAGGAGCATTACCGCAAATGAAACATGCCATCTTAGGTGCAGGATCAATCGGCGGTCTCATCGGCACCGTGCTCGCCTCCCTCGGCGAAGACGTCACCGTAATTGTTCGCCCCGAGACCTTGCCAAATTATCCGGCTGACTTATCGCTCGAGCGTCCATCGGGCACTCTCACCGCGCGTGCCAAGGCCGTTGCCGCGCTCACCGAACCATCCGACGTTCTGTGGATCGCCACCAAAACCTATCAACTCGAAAACGCGCTCGAGGCCATCAAAACGCCGCCCGCTCACGTCGTGCCCCTTCTCAACGGAGTGGACCACGTTGCCGTACTCCGCGCCCGCTTCGGCAAGGAACACGTCATTCCCGCAACGATCGCCGTCGAAGCCGAAAAGCCCGCCGCCGGCCATTTCATCCAACGATCCCCCGTCGTTCGCCTCAACGTCGCGGCCAGCGGCGAGCCGCTCTTGGGCGCAATCATCGGCAAGTTAGGCGATCTTGGATTCAAATGCCAGTTCATTGCCAACGAACAGACTCTGCTCTGGGGCAAGCTTTGTTTCCTCGGACCGTTTGCCTTGGCAACCTCGGCCTCCGGATGGAACGTTGGCGAGATTCTCACCAACGCAGAATGGAAACAGAAACTGAGTTCTCTAGTCGCCGAAGCATCCGCCGTCGCCAATGCCAGCGGCGCCGAGATCGACGCTGCGCAGATTCTCTCCGTCTTCGAAAGCTCGCCGCCCGCAATGCGCAGTTCGATGCAGAAAGATCTAGCAGCCGGACGAAAACTCGAAATCGACGCCATCGGCGGCCCAATCGTGCGGGGCGGGAAACACTTCGGAATTGATGTTTCAACAACCGAAGAGGTAATCGCCACGATTCGTGCTAAGGCAGCTGTCTGAACGGTCCTCTCTTGCAACAGAAACTAATCTGCCAGGTCCTGACCGGACATCACTTCCCCGTCGTCGGCTCCGGACTCGAGTTCCCCATATCGACAACCACCTTCCACTGGCCGTCTTTCTGTTTTTTCCAGATCGATGTGTACTTGCCATAACTGGCGACGAGTTTCCCTTCCTTATTCTTCGAAGTGAAGACATAAGTACCGTACGTGTAACCCAGATCGCCCGACGCCGCCATATCGGCTTTGATCGGTGTCCACGTCAGTGTCGTGCCATCGGGCCAAGGCGCCTGCTTACGCATCGCGTCTATGTTGTCGAAGCCGCCCCCGTCCACCACTTCCACACCCTCGTCGGCGAAGTGTGTGAGGAAAGCCGCGTGGCCATGCTGGGCCACATCCGCCGCGAACTGCGCCTCGAGCCGAAACAACAGATCGGATGCCTCCGCAGACTTGTCTTTCTTGGCAAACGTTGGAACAGCGAATAACAAAAGCAGAAGCGCCATGGAAATTCGGGTCATAGAAGATTCTCAGGCCGCAGTGGCGGCGTCTCTACGTTGGACTGGTAACGACGAACAGAAAATAAAGTTATCATGCGCGCGACCACGTTCTCGCCTTAATCCAGCTTCTCCACACTTCCACTTTCCCGCAGCAGTTGCTCTTTGATCTTTTCAGGCAGCCGTGAACTGGCCAATATCTCCCGCCGCAACACCGCCGGAATTTCGCGGCCGAACTCAAGCGCGCGCGCCAGCGAAAGATGCTCCGTCCGTAACAGGGCCGCGCGAACTTCCTTGCGCAGCGACCACTTCTCGTGCCCCGCCACCGCCTGCACCAAAGCGACACTTGCGCCCGGACGCAACACCGCGTTGATAACAAGCGCCTCCGTCAGCCGCGGATTTTCCAACGCAGTTCGCATCACGCGCAACTCCGGAGTGTCTGCTCCCGCGCCTTTCCGTCTCTTCCCTGCAACTTCGTCCTCTAAATCATCTATCTTCATTTTCCCGCTCGCCGAATCCACATCCACCAGCAGCGCAGCCGCTACCCTCCCCGATGCGCGCCGCGCCAACGTCAACCGCTCCCCCACCGTGACCGTATTGAGTCGCGAAATCAGCAGATCGTCCACCGCCACCTTCACATCTGCAGGCACAACGGGTGACAGCGCGACCCTCATCATCTCGAATGTATACAACTGCCGCGCCAGCGGGACCGAAACGTGACGCGGTGTGCGCGGATGACTGGCCAGCGCGATTTTCACTTTACGGCTCTTGAGCGCGTTCCCGTTCTTGGCGAGTCTCTCCAGAACCTCCGGCGCAAGCTCAGCATGTTTGAGCAAAGCCAGGGCGAGATCCTCAGTCAAGTCTGGATCGGTCGCCGTCCGCAGCAACTCCTCCGACGCTGCCGCGGCAGGTGTCTGTGGCTCACCCGGCGAACTAGCTTTTTCTTCGGCGTCTTCTTCGTTCTTCATTCAACATTCCGCGAGCGACCAACCCGCTAGCACTGATCAGTCCGCGCCCACACGAGTCCAATCCCCGCTACAAAGCGCGCGCTCGAGCCAGCGCTCCATCCACCGGATCGGCAACATCCTGCCGCACCTCGATGCCCGGAAAACTCTTCTGCAGCCTATCGCAGAAAACCTGTCGCACATCGCGGGATTGGCGAAACACGCTCCCCGTCGTTGCCACCGCCAGGATCGCGTCCGAATTTGGCTTCGTGACGGCAGAAGAAGCCAGCCGCCGCACAACCGTCGCCGCCAGCCCCGCCAACTTGACCCCAGCTTCCACGAGCAACGCGCTGGCCATGACATCGCTGACAGCAGCCGCTTTCAGCACGACCGGAAACAGTCGCGGGAAATCCGGCGGTGGCGTCGCGTTCGCCAATTGCACGAGTTCAGCGATCCCCCCAATCCTCCACTCGTGGAACACCAACCCGGTCAACGCCGTGTCGCGTTGTTGATCTTGCGCGCTCAGAATGGCAGATACGGCGCCGCGGCCAATCCAATAGCCCGAACCCTCATCCGAGATCGCAAACCCCCAGCCTCCCGCCCGCGCAATTTGACCCTCGCCGTCGCGTCCATATGCGATGGACCCCGTGCCCGCGATCACGACAACGCCCGGCTTCTTGCCGAATGCAGCTTCAAGGGCAATCACCGTATCACCCACAACCTCGATTTTTCCCGACGCCTTTTCTGGAACGATTTCCAGAATGATGTGCCGTACCCTCTCCGCGATCTCCGGCCGCGCCGCGCCCGTCGCTCCCACGCACACCGCACCCACATCGGCGGGAGAGATCTTCGCGGCCTCGCACACCTGCCGGATCGCTCCATGCAAAGCCTCCCTCGCCGCTTGCTCGCCCACGCGAATCACGCTGCAGCCTCCAGTCATCGCGCTGGCCAGCGCCGTCGTTTCGTCGCCCAGCACGCAACGGGTTTTTGTGCCGCCGCCGTCAATTCCCAAATAGAAGGCCATCGCGCTAGTTCTAACACAGGTTCGTATCCATCATCGGCTCGCGATCCCACGCGGAACATCCTTGTACAATTCAGCGAACTGAGTTTGCCCCGGCAATCGCGGCTCGCCGCGTCTCTACACTGGAGTTCGTTTGGGATTGAACCGGATCGATCTGCTGATCATCGCGCTCTACCTCGCGGGAATCACGCTCTTCGGCCTGCGCTTTCGCAAGCGCCAGCGTACGATGCGCGACTACTTTCTCGCCGATCGCGACATTCCCTGGTGGGCCATTTCCCTTTCGATTGTCGCGGCTGAAACCAGCACCCTCACCATCATCAGCATCCCCGGCCTCGCCTACGATTCAAATCTGACTTTTCTCCAAGTGGTCATGGGATACGTCGTAGGGCGCATCATCATCAGCTTCGTGCTCTTGCCACAGTATTTCCGCGGCGAGTTGTACACCGCCTACCAGTTGATCGAACGCCGCTTCGGTCCCGAACTCCGCACCATCACCGCGGGCCTTTTCCTGCTGACGCGCGCCGCTGCCGAAGGCGTCCGTGTCTACGCCGTATCCATCGTAGTTTCCATCGCTCTCGGCACCGGAGAAGTTGCCTCTATTGCCATCATCACTCTGCTCACTCTCATCTACACCTTCGAAGGCGGCCTTGCCGCGGTCATCTGGACCGACGTAGTTCAGACCTTCATCTATGTTGGCGGAACTCTGGTCGGCCTCGTCACGATCCTGCATCTCGTTCCCGGCGGATGGTCGTCGGTCGCAGCCATCGCCACCGAACAACACAAGTTCCAACTGTTCGACACCCCGCTGCTCGCCCACTGGCCCTACCTGAATTTCGTCAAGCCTTACACCCTCTGGGCAGGAATTGTCGGTGGCGCTTTCCTCACCACCGCCAGTCACGGCACCGATCAACTCATCGTGCAGCGCCTGCTCGCCGCCCGCAATCAGCGGCAATCCATGCTGGCTTTGCTTTCAAGCGGCATCGCGGTCTTCTTTCAGTTCGGATTATTTCTCTTTGCCGGCGTCATGCTCTACGCCTACTACCAGGCGCCATCCTCGCAATTTGGCCGCGCCGACCGAATCTATCCCACCTTCATCGTCACTCACATGCCCCACGGCATCGCCGGATTGTTAATCGCCGCCATTCTCGCCGCCGCCATGTCGAACCTGAGCGCTGCCCTGAATTCGCTCTCTTCCAGTTCAATCATGGATTTCTACGTCCGTTTCCGTCCCAGCATCGACGAACGCTCTCGCCTGCTTTTCGCGAGACTCGCCACCGTTGCCTGGGCGCTCGTGCTATTCGCCCTCGCCGTGCTTGCGCTCCACCGCGTGGGACGCGTCATCGAGGTCGGCCTGCAAATCGCCTCCATCGCCTATGGAGCCCTGCTCGGTGTATTCCTGCTCGGCGTCTTGACCCGCCGCGCGAATCAGAACGGCGCCATCGTCGGCATGATCTGCGGCCTCGCCACGGAACTCTACCTGTGGCGATGGTCGTCCATCGCCTTCACCTGGTGGGTCGCGATCGGAACCTGTATCACCTTCGCCGTCGGTTACGCCGCCAGTGTTCTGTT
>JBEKPH010000095.1:0-13980 GCA_049520915.1 Terriglobales bacterium | reverse complement strand
GGCTTCCGACACAAAGGTCTGGAAGAGATTTACCGTGCGGGCAAAACGCGCCGGATCGGGGCCGAGAACATGGGAAAGTGCATACGCCTTCTGCAATTGCTAACGGTTGCGGGGCGTCCGGAGGACATGAACATCGTGGGTTTGCGATTCCACGGACTGCACGGTGAACCGAAACGCTGGTCAATGCGCCTCAGTGGAAATTACCGCATAACATTCGGCTGGTCGGGCGAGAACGCTTTGGATGTCGATTTTGAGGACTACCACTAGAGAGCAGGCTATGGATAAAAAGAACGGACTTCCGCCCGTCCACCCGGGCGAAATTATCAAGCACGATATCCTGCCGGCGGCAGGGATGTCGGTAACCCTTGGGTGTTTCTCGCCAGATGCTGCACGGCATTTTGGCGGGACAGAAGCCCATGTCGGCGGTAATGTGCCTGAAAGTGGCGCGTTTATTCGGCGGTTCGCCGGAAGTCTGGATGCGATTGCAAGCGGCCTACGATCTGAAAAAATCTGAACTGAACAAGAAAGTGATGGCGCGGGTCGCACGGATCGTGCCGGTTAAGCTGAGCGAGGAAATACGAGCCTGATGGGAATGTCGGACCAACTCGGGTTTCAATTTCGACCTCCAGAGCGGCGCGTTTGGACGGTGCGGGCGCTGGTGTCGGCGGTACGCTCGCATATTGAGCGCGAATATTCCGACTGCTGGGTCGAGGGGGAGATCTCGAACCTGCGGATTCCGGATTCGGGGCATTTGTACTTCACGCTAAAGGAAGAGGCGGCGCAGATTCGGGTGGTAATGTTCCGGTCATCGGCGAAGTTGCTGCGGTTTCGTCCCGAGAATGGGTTGCAGGTTACGGTGCGTGGGCGCATCACGGTGTACGAAGATCGTGGGGAGTTGCAGGTTTCGGCGGAGTTCATGGAGCCGAAGGGCGCTGGCGCGCTGCAGTTGGCGTTTGAACAGTTGAAGGCGCGGCTGGCGGCGGAAGGATTGTTTGAGCCGGCGCGGAAGAAGGCAATTCCGCCCCTGCCGATGAAGATTGGAATTATTACCTCTCCGCAAGGGGCGGCGCTGCGCGACATTTTGAACATCCTGGCGCGTCGGCATCATTCGGCGAATGTGTTGATTTATCCCGCGCAGGTGCAGGGAGACGCGGCGGCGGGCGAGGTGATGGCGGGGCTGCGCTATTTTCAGCAGGCGAAGTCGGGCGGAGCGGTTGAGGTGATCATCATTGCGCGCGGGGGCGGGTCGGTGGAGGATCTGGCTTGTTTCAATCATGAAGGGCTGGCGCGGGCGGTGGCCGATTCGCGGATTCCGGTGATCTCCGCGATCGGGCACGAGACGGATTTTACGATTCTGGATTTTGTGGCCGATTTGCGGGCACCGACGCCGTCGGCGGCTGCGGAGTTGGTGATCCGGTCGCGGCAGGAGATTGAAGGGCAAGCCGAGGAGTTGGGGCGGCGCCTCGAGCGGGCCGTGCGGTACCGGCTGTTGATGGCGCAGCAAGAATTGATGCAGCGGGCGCAGGCGGGAGCGTTCGCGCGCATGATGGACGGAATCCACCGCCGGTCGCAGAGAGTGGATGAATTGCGATATCGGCTGGAGAAGGCGGAGCGCGCGCTGTTGGAGCGTTGCCATCGGCGAAGCGAGACGGCGGCGGCCGCAGTACGCCATTATGATGCGCGGCGGCGGCTGGAGGGCATCCGGCAACAACTGGAGGCGCAGGTGGCCAGCTTGACGGCGGCTGCGCGACGGCGCTTGCTGACGAGCCGCGGAGCGCTCGAGCGGCAGACAGCTAGCCTTGAGGCTTTGTCTCCACTGGCAATTTTGAACCGTGGGTATGCACTGGTGTTCGACGCGGAAGGTAAGTTGGTGAAGGATGCCGCGGTTTTGAAGGATGGGGATGAGATGTCGGCGCGGGTTGCGCGTGGAGGAGTGCGGGCGCGGGTAACGTCGACAGAGGGATGACGGCAGCAGGAGAGCGACGCTGACGTTCGATAGTAATGAGAAAGTATTTAGCCGGTGCTTGACCGAACTTTACTCAACTTAATAAGTCGAAGCGAGCGCCTTGCATTAGAATGAAGCCAAATTCAAATTGGGCGTGAGGGTCGCGTGACGCCGTCGCTGGTTTGGTCGCACATCTCGACGATATCGGTCATATCGGTGGTCGATATTGTGCTGGTCGCGATCCTGATCTACCAGTTTCTGGCGTTGGTGCGGGGGACGCGAGCGGCTCCCATGCTGGTGGGCGTCGCCGCGCTGGGGCTGGCTTTTTATTTCGCTCGGCTGGGCGAGCTGCGGACTCTCAACTGGCTGCTCAGCACGTTGCTGCCGTATGTTGTCTTCGCGCTCATCGTGGTTTTTCAGGTGGAGATCCGGCATGGGCTGGCGAATTTGGGAAGCCGGATTTCGCTGATGCGGTCTTCGAGTTCGGTGGCCGACGTTTACGACGATATTGTTCTGGCGGCCAATCTTTTCTCGCAAAATCAAACGGGTGCGCTGATCGTAATCGAACGCGAGATTGGGCTGCGCACTTACATTGAAAGCGGCGTATCGCTCGACGCGCGGCTTTCCTACGATTTACTGGCCACGCTGTTTCGGCCGAGCGCTCCTTTACATGACGGCGCGGTGATCGTGCAACGGGACCGGATTGCGGCGGCAGCTTGTTTTTTGCCGCTTTCGATGAATCCGGTGCTTTCGACGCAGTTAGGGACGCGGCACCGGGCGGCGATTGGGATTACCGAAGAGACCGATGCGGTTGCTGTGATCATTTCTGAAGAGACGGGCACGATCAGTATCGCGGTGGCGGGCAGCATTGAGCGCGACTTGTCGGTTGAGCGGCTGCGGGAACGATTGAGCGTGCTGCTGCGGCGGTATGCGCCCGCGCCGTCCTTGCCGAATCCGGTGGAAGAGAGCTTTGTTGAAGAGGAGCCACCGAGTTCGCAACTTTCGCGCCGCGAAGATGTCGGACTGCGAACGGGGAAGGACGACTAATGCCCAGTTCTGCGCAACCCAGTTTTTTCCAGCGGGTCGTCCTGCACAATTTCTGGCTTAAGCTGGTCGCGTTGGTCATGGCCGTAGGGCTTTGGCGAGCTGTGGCTCGGGATCCGATCGCGGAAATAGAAATGCGGGTGCCGATCGAGTTCAGGAATCTTCCCGAGAATCTGGAGATCGATTCGGCGAGCTTCACGGAGGCGCAGATCCGAGTGCGGGGTCCGGAACGTGTGATTCATCGCCTGGAGGCCGGCGATGTGCGGGCGGAGATTAATCTGGCGGACGTTCGACCGGGGGAGCGGACGTTCGATCTGAGCGGCCGGCAAATCCACGTACCGCAGGATCTGGAAGTGGTGCAGATCATACCCGGCCAGTTCCATCTTTCGTTCGACAATCGCGCGACGCGTGTTGTGGATGTGCGGCCGCGGGTGACGGGGACGTTTGTCAGCGGCATGCGGGTGGCGCAGGTAACGGCCGATCCGCCGAATCTGGTCATCACGGGGCCGAGTCGCCGCGTCGAGGCGGTGGAAGCTGCGACCACAGACCCGGTGGACGCGAGCGGGACCATGACCCACGGGTCTTTTGTGACGCAGGCCTATGTGCCCGATCCTTTGATTCAAATTGTTCACCCCACGCCGATTCGGGTGACGGTTATCATGGAAAGTTCGGGAAAGGGCACTGTCGATGCTCGATAGTCGTTGGTCGTTGGCGTGCGTGTAACCGAGTCGGTCCCCGAACTTCGAGGCTTTGGAAGCGGCTACCGAACGACGAACGACTAACGACGAGCGACCGGCAGGTAACACCAATCCATGACACAAATCAGACAACTTTTTGGAACCGACGGGATTCGCGGGGTGGCGGGAGAGTTTCCGCTGACGCGCGACAGCGTGTATTGGATCGGGCGGGCCCTCGGACACGATCTGCTGCGGGGAAAGGCCAAGGCGCGGGTCGTGATCGGGCAAGACACACGGTCGTCCAGTCGGTGGATTGCGGACCGATTTCTGCAAGGGTTGGGCTCGGTGGGCGTGGAGGCGCGCAGTGCCGGAGTCATAACGACTCCGGGGGTGGCGTTTCTGGCGCGCTCGCAGGGCTACGACGCGGGGGTGGTGATTTCGGCGTCGCACAATCCCTGGACGGATAATGGAATCAAGATTTTTTCCGGCGATGGTTACAAGCTGCCGGACGCACACGAACTCGCAATCGAGAAAGAGATTTTTGCGTTGCTGCAAGCGGACGCTGTGCCGGTGCCGGATTCGGCCGCCGAGGTGTCGAGTTTGCCCGGCGAAGAGAGCTTGCGGCGGGCGTATGTGCGATGGCTGGCGGACAATGTCTCGTCAGACTTGAAGCACTTGCGGGTCGCGGTCGATTGCGCCAATGGAGCGGCTGCGGCCGAAGCTCCGGAGTTGTTTCGCGCGCTGAAAGTACAGACTACGTTCCTGCATGCGTCGCCTGATGGGCAAAATATAAATGAGAATTGCGGGGCGCTCCATCCGGCAACCGTTTCGGAGTTTGTAGCGGCTCGCGCTCTGTACGGGAAGGCCGATGAGCATTTCGATGTGGGCGTTACGTTTGATGGCGACGCCGACCGGGCGCTGTTTTGCGATGCCGAGGGCCACGTAGTTAATGGAGATGGGGTTCTGCTGCTGGCAGCACGAGAAATGAAGTCCCGCGGCACGCTCACGAATGACACGGTGGTCGCGACCACCATGTCGAATATGGGGTTGGAGTTGGCGCTGAAGCGGTCGGGTATTCAGATGCTGCGCGCGAATGTCGGCGACAAGTATGTGCTGGAGGAAATGCAGCGCGTAGGAGCGACTCTCGGTGGCGAACAATCGGGACACATTCTCTTTCGCGATGGGGACGCGACGACGGGCGACGGTTTGATGACGGCATTGCGTGTGCTCGAGATCATGGTGCACACGGGGATGCCTCTGGGTGGACTGGTTAGCGATCTGAAGGTGTTTCCGCAGGTCATTCGAAATGTGCGGGTGACGAAGAAGACTCCTTTTGCGGATATTCCGGCGGTGCAAGCGGCGATCGTGGCGGCGCAGCGCGAACTCGATGGCATCGGCAGAGTCGTCGTGCGGTACTCGGGCACAGAGGCGCTGGCGCGGGTGATGATCGAGGCGGAATCAAAAGAGCAGATGGATCGGCTGGCGGAGTCGATTGTGGCGGCGATTCGGGCGGCGCTGGGAGCGTAACCGAATCGAACGGGGAGAGTGCTACCGTTCGCGGGAATTTCTACTAGCGAAAAGAAAATATTCTAGAAGGTGATCTTGGCGCCTGCCGCCATAGAATTTCGCGTTTCCACGAAAGTCTAATGTCCCGTCTCGTTCTAGGAATCAAAACCCTTCGCCTACGCATGTGAAATCTCCCGCAGACAGCTTGCCTCTTGTTTCAATTCCGGAAGTACGTCCATTTGTACGAGCGGGTTATCTTGTGCGCGGAGGGGTGCCAGCCGAGAATGAGAATCGATTCAGAAAACTGGCGGTGAGACGAATCTCATGAGAATTCTGATTGTGGAAGACGATGCGGCGCTTGCGAGTTTCATACGGAAGGGCCTGGAAGCGGAATATCACGCGGTTGATGTTGCTGTGGAAGGAAACCACGGGCGTTCCATGGCAGTCGAGTTCGATTACGACCTTGTCGTGCTGGATTTGAATCTGCCGGGGGCGGATGGGCTGTCGGTTCTGAAGAGTTTACGGCAGCGTAAAGCGAATTTGCCCGTGATGATCCTTACGGCGCGCAGCCGTGTGGAAGACCGTGTGGCCTGCCTGGATGCCGGGGCGGACGATTATCTGGTGAAGCCGTTTTCTTATCTGGAGTTGGCGGCGCGGGCGCGGGCGTTGCTGCGTCGCAGCCATCTGCCGTCAGAGTCGGTGCTTACGGTCCGCGATCTTTGCCTGGACCGGGTAGAACGCAAGGTAGCGCGGGCTGGGCGCCAGATTGAGTTGACGACCAAGGAATTTGCGTTGCTCGAATATCTGATGCGGAATGCCGGGCGGCGGCTGACACGGGCCATGATCATCGAACATGTCTGGAACTTGAACTTTGATTCGACGACGAACGTGGTCGATGTCTACATCAACTACCTGCGGCGCAAGGTCGACGATGGATTTACGCCATCGTTGATTCACACCGTGCGCGGAGTGGGTTATCAGATGAGCCACGAAGGAGCGCGCGCATGAGTGCGCGCATGCCTACTAGGCTGAATTTATTTCCGCGAGCGCCGCATGGTCCGGATGTGCTTGGGTTGTTGCTGCATTCGGTGAGCCAGCCCTTGACGAGTTTGCGGTGTTCTTTGGAGATGGAGTTGGAAAGCTCGATCGACGGAGCTGCGGAGCGTCAGCAGGAGGGTGTCGCGAATGCCTTGCAGCAGACGGAAAGCGTCATCGGCATGATCCAGTTGATGCGGGAGTATCTCGAGGCAGAGCATCCCGGGCCGCAAATCGGTTGTGCGGCGCTTTCGTCCGTCTTACAAAGTATTGTTGACGACTTCGAGTCGATTGCGGAGGTGCGAGGGGTTGAGCTAATACTGGCCGGCCATTGTTCAACGAAGTTAACGATGTCAGAAGTTAATTTGCGGCGGGCTTTGCAATACTTGATCGCGGCAGCGATCGACGCGCAGTCCCATGGCGGCAGGGTCACGCTGCGGCTCGAAGAAAGTGCGACGGCGACTGTGCTCGGAATTAAGGGCGAAGGTAGAAATTGCGGCCGTGATACCGGAAAGCTGGCTGTCGAGGGCGAGGGTCCGCGCATAGACGACCCGCAGATAGACGAACGGGAACTTCTCCCAGCCTCGATTTCGACTCTGGCCCAAGTGAGGCTTGCGATTGCCACCCGAATGTTTGAGGCAGCAGGAGAATCGATCGAGATCGGCGGCCGAGCAGGAGATTTCGTTTTGCGAATTCCGCAGCGCGTGAGCTCCCTTCTCGACTAACGCTTAGCGTCCCAACTTTGGGAATGATTCTTGACCGAAAAGCTGGCCCACCGCCGGCCAGGCCTCCTTCAAAACAAGCACTTCATCGCAGCGGTGAGCTATTGTGTCGCCTTGGAGCGTTGCCGTTCTGCGTGAGTTCTTCTTCGACCAGGCTAGGAGTACAATCCAGCCTTTCCGGAGGTGGGCCGTGAAGCACGGAATCTTTTTGTGGATGGTAGCGGCGAGCTTTCTGATGTGGGCCTCTGCGACTTGGGCAGAGAATGCTCCGCCCGTGCCTGGTCCCGTCACGATGATTCGGGCGGGAGTGCTGATTGACGGCGTTTCGAACACTCCGCGGCGCAATGTGGTGATCACGGTTCGCGGAAACGTGATTACCGATGTGGCCGACGGCGCAGTCGCGATTCCAGCGAACATTCCCGCGGGTGTCACGTTCATCGACCTCTCGCAGGCGACGGTGCTTCCGGGATTGATCGATGTCCACACGCACATTTTTCTGCAGGGCGAAGTCCCGTCCGAAGGCGGATACGATATTCAACTGCTGAAGTATCCGCTGGCATTTCGGGCGGCGCGGGCAACGGTTTCGGCGCGCCGGGCGCTGGAACAGGGATTCACCACGTTGCGCGATATGGAAACCGAAGGCGCGGGCTATGGCGACGTAGGAATCAAGGAGGCGATCGAAGGGGGATACATTCCGGGCCCTCGGATGTTTGTATCGACGCGCGCGATTTCGACTACGGGAGGCTATTCGCTGGATGGATACGCACCCGAGATCGAAGTACCGAAGGGTGCCCAGATTGTGGATGGACCGGTAGAGGCCCGGAAGGCGGCGCGCGAGCAACTGGATCATGGCGCGGATTGGATCAAGGTTTACATGACGCACCGGTCTTGGGTTCGCGATGGCGGACCGGGAAAAAATGCAGAGTTGGTTTCGCAACCCACGTTGACGGTGGAAGAACTGCGCGCAATTGTGTCGGAAGCGCATGGCTGGGGAAAGAAAGTGGCATGCCACGCTTATGGCGGCGAGGGGCTGCAGCGGGCGCTCGATGGAGGTTGCGATTCGATTGAGCATGGGCTGCAGTTGACGGACGCGCAGGTGGCGCAGATGATCCGGCAAGGCACGTGGCTGTGCGCGACGTTGAGTGTTTACTACGGCGACTGGGCTCCCGCGGATACGGCGGAGGGCAAACGCGACCGTATGCGCGCGTCGGAACATGAAGTGTCCTTTCGCAAGGCATTGAAGGCGGGCGTGAAGATCGCGTTTGGCACGGATATGGGCGGCATTCCCTGGACGGAACCGATTGCGCAGGAGTTCCCGCGGATGGTCGAGTTTGGGATGACACCGATGCAGGCGATCCAGAGCGCGACGTCGCGGGCGGCGGAATTGCTGGAGATGAACGGCCGGTTGGGAGTGATTGCGCCGGGGGCGTACGCGGATCTAGTCGCAGTGAACGGCGATCCGATCGCGAATATCAAAGTGTTAGAGAGTGTTGGATTCGTGATGAAGGACGGGAAAGTTTTCAAGAACGAGCTGCCATCGGGGAAATGATGACACTCCTCGGGGTTTAGAAATGAAGGGACGGGCATGAATATTTTGGAGATTTGCGATTTGGAAGCGGCAGCGGTTCCGTTGGAAGCGACGATCGAGTTCGCAATACGGACGATGCTGGACCGGCATGTCGGCGCGGTTGTGGTGATCGACGAGAACCATCGCGTGGCGGGGATTTTCACAGAGCGCGATGTTCTGCGCAAGCTCGCGCTGGGCGAATACGATCCGCGAAAGGTATCGGTGCGCGAGATTATGACGACGCCGGTCGAGATGGCGACACGCGCGACCACGGCGGGCGAGGCCTTGGCGACGATGGTGGAGCGACATTACCGGCACCTGCCGATTGTCGATGACGACGGGCGGTTGCTGGGGATGCTCTCGATACGGCACGTATTGGAGGCGAAGATCGACACGCTGACGGCGCAACTCGATCAGGCGCGGGCCGTGGTGTTGTAAGACCCGCTATTGGTGGGCGTGGGGGCTCTGGGCGGGATTGCTGTGGGCTTCGGCAGGGGCCTTGGCGACTTTCACGTCGAAGCTTACGGGTAGCTGCTTGGGCGGGTAGCAGGCGGAGTTATCGCAGGCTTGATATTTCAAAGTTCCGCGAACGATGTATTTGCCGGGCTGCACGGAGCGCAGCACTCGAACCAGCACGTCGACGTTGAAGTCT
Organism: Terriglobales bacterium; assembly: GCA_049520915.1. Lineage (GTDB taxonomy): Bacteria > Acidobacteriota > Terriglobia > Terriglobales > Acidobacteriaceae > Acidiflorens. The sequence goes on along the minus strand of JBEKPH010000095.1, from coordinate 4,832 downwards.
CCCGTAAAAACATTCAGTTTTTCGTCGGGCGCAAAGGGGAAGCTCATGTCTTGTCCGTCGGGGTAACTGGTTTTGCCGATGACGATGTCGGTGGTGGCTTCGACTTTGAGGACGGTCGGAATGAGGAATTCAGATTTCGGCTGGTTCGAGTTGATGTGATATCCGCTGGCGACGTGGAAGGTAAGCGGGATGGTCGCGGCTTTCCCCTGTACGGCGGTTATGAGCGGAGCGGGAGACATCTTGACGACGGGTCCTTGCGGGCCGAAGTTTTCCTGGCCGACAGCCAATGCGGAAAGCAGGAGGACTGCGCTGGCTAGAAGAATTTTCATTATGGCGGACCCCATTTCGCGGGATGACGTATCCGGCCCTAAACGGGCATTTGGCTGAAGCTTGTGGCAGCGCTCAAGCGCTGTCCCTGATACGAACCCAATTGATTCCGACGACTAACGACTTCATTCAGACTACGCCGGGGCTGGCTTCGCTCGTAGTTACTTCAGAGCCTGTACGGGATGGCCCTGGTTCATAGCCTGTTTGATATGGTCGACGAAGACGCTGCGGCTTTGCAGGCCGAATTCGCGGTAGATGATCTTGCCGTCGCGATCCAGGAAAAAGGTAGTGGGCAGCACGCTAACCCCGCCGTAGCTGTCGGCGACCGAATCTTTGCCGATCAGGATGGGGTAATTGACGCCCATATCTTTGGCGAATTTAGCGATGTCTTCGGTGCTGGCATCGTCCATGGCAACGCCGATGATCTGGAATCCGTTGGGTCCGTACTCTTTTTGCAGTTCGACAAACCAGGGCATCTCGATCTTGCAAGGGCCGCAGTAGGTCGCCCAGAAATTCAGCAGGACGGCTTTGCCTCGCAAGTCGGAGAGTTTGATATTTTTGCCGTCAATCGTGGCCAGTTCGAAATCGGGCGCGAGATTGCCGACAAGCTTTCCCTTGGGAGAGCCGCCGTCGGCCGCAGTTTTGTGCGTCAAGCGCACTCCGGCGAAGAGCATGGCCGCAACAAGGGCGGCGATGAAGAAGAGGATTAGCGGATTTCTTTTCACGAGTGAACCCCGGCAGCCTACGCTGCCATTCTTAGTCTTGATGCGTACCCCACCGTTTGTTAGACGCGCTAGAGCGCAAAGCGGTTCAGGAACGAGAAATAGCCGGAAATGAGGGTAAAGCGGCCCATCACCAGCAGAATGCCCAGTGCTATCAGTAGAACTCCGCTGGCAACTTCCACGGCGTGCATGTGGAATTTGAAGCGATTGTAGAACTTCAGAAAACGTTCAATGCCCAGCGAAGTCAGCAGGAACGGAACGGCCAATCCGGCAGAATAAATGGCCAGAAGAAATATACCTTTCCAGACTTTATCTTGATCGGCGGCGAATCCCAGAACCACGGCGAGAATCGGGCCGACGCAGGGTGTCCATCCAAAGGCGAAGGCAAAGCCAATGACGAAAGCTCCCCACGCGGAGTTACTGCCTTTGAGATTGTGCAGTCGCGTGTCCGCCAGAAGCCATTTGATCTGAAAAAGTCCAGTGAGGTGAATGCCGAACAAGATGATGATGACGCCCGCGATCCGGGAGAGCAAAGACTTGTACTGCACCAGGACCTGACCAACTTCGGTCGAAATGGCGCCCAGAGTGATGAAGACGATGCTGAAGCCGACGATAAATGCGGCCGAGTTGAGCATCACCTTGCGGAAGAGTTCGCCTTCTTTCATCTTCAACTGTTCGACGCCCACGCCGGAGATCAAAGAAACGTATCCGGGAACGAGCGGAAGGACGCAGGGCGACAGGAAGGAGATGAGTCCTGCGACGAAGACGGCGAGTGGTAAGGGCAAACTCGTCATAGTTTTTTACTCTGGTTTGTACTCCAGCGGCCTCTATTGTAGCGAGCTATTGTAGCGCGTGGGAAAACAACGCACTCCCCTTGGCTTTTGTCATCTTTTACTCTTGTCATCCCGGAGCGAGGGGATCTGTAGTTCGCCGCGAGCTATTTGGACTTGGGCTTCGCTGGGCGTTTTGATTTGGATGGTCCTTCGGATGGCTTGCCTGGAGCTTGCGCTGTGGGCGGTGCTGCTGGAGCGATGGTTTCGGGCGGGGCTTCGGTTAGGACCTTCTTGATGAATCCTGGCGGTACGGTCGCGGTGAGGATGGCGCGATTTCCGGACTGTTCGACTTTGAGGCTGTCGAAGAAGGACTTTACGTCGGCATCGGTTCCCTGCGCGCCGACGCTCACTTCTGTGGCGTGAAAGAGGCTGAGGAACGTCGAGGTTTTTTCGGTGACGGCGTGGGCGTCGTCGTCGCTATCGGTGAAAGCTTCGACCCGCAGATGTAGGGCACGTAGATAGCGCGCGGAAATGACGGCGACGGCAGGTTTCGGAAAGAGCAGACTCCAGCTATCTATCCCGGCGACCGAGCTCATCTCGGGCCGAACGCGGAGCACGGCAAAAGCGAGACTCGCCAAAGGAACCTTGCCAAAGAACTGGCGCAGCAGGCGCGGGCCTCCGAAGGGAGAGGCCAGTTTGCGGGAGCGGTCGAGCATGCCGCGAATGACTTCGGGATCGGGGTGGTTGGAGACTGCCACACTGTCGTAAGAAAGGATCACGACTCGAACGGTGCGTCCTTCGAGCGGAATACTGTAGATGTCAAAGCCGCGGTAGTCTTCCACGGACGAAGAAAGCTTCTTGAGATAAGCCGTGAGGTGTCCAGAATCGAATTTTCCGACGAAGACTTCGGAGAAGCGCGGCTCAGTGGCCGATCCGGCAGTGCCGTCTCCCCAACTTTGCGGATAGTGAATGGCGAAAGCAGCCTTGTCGAGATCACGCTCCCACTGAAAGCCGGTCTCTTCGACGAATTTCTGGTAGTCCGGATCGTGCGACACGGAAGGCAGTTGGCTGCTGGCGTTGAAGGTCCGAATCCACTCGAGGTTCACGTACAAAAAGCCGTCGGCGCCGGGGAGTAGCCGGGCCGGTTCCGGCGGGGCGTGTTTGCGGAGGGTGATAATGAGCGCGACCGCCGCCACAATCAGCAAGACAGCGAGGGGGATGGGGAGGCGGCGTCGAATGCGCATCGATTTCGGCGGGTGCCGGACTGGCCGCAGGGAACACGGTCAGCGCACAATCATAGCATCGGTTGGCCTTCCTGAGTTTGCGGGTGCCATTGACCAGATTGCGGCTTATGTCGGCGGTTGCAGCGGACCGGAATCGGCGAGTGGCTGCGGTTGCGTGTCAATAACCCTTGTGGTAACTTAAATAATTGTCCCGGATTTCAGGATGGGATCGGGGAAGTATTGTGCCCGCTTGGACTTGCTTCCACCCGCTGGCGTAGCTCAGTTGGTAGAGCATCTGATTTGTAATCAGAGGGTCGGGGGTTCAATTCCCTTCGCCAGCTCCAGATAAATTAGATTCCGGAAACAGAGAGGTTTTGCGCGGCGACGCGCGCTAGCGGCACGGCTCGAACGGCACTCCTTCAGTTTATTTTCCGGCGAGTGTGGTTGTCAGGCGGGAGTTCTCGCATACAGTTTTCCCGAACTGAGAGACGAAGTGCGAATGCAGTTTGGTGTTGGTTTTCGCGCGCGCGGCGTTTTCGGATTTGCACAGGTGGGTGAGTGGTTAAAGCCAACAGACTGTAAATCTGTCCCTCTCAGGAGGTACGGAGGTTCGAATCCTCCCCTGTGCACCAGAGTGAGGTAAGGCGGGAAAGGCAGGGCTTCGGTGAGTGCTGGCCCGAAGCGGCCGGATGAGTTAGCGGATCGTACTTGAGCGAATCGTGGTTGAGCTGAAGTTGTGATGAGTCAGTTGTGACGATCAAGAAGAAGTTCGTGCTGGCTTTGATCGCATATGCGGTGTTGGGCGTTTTGGCCTGGACCACATTGTCGGACGATCCGATTCAGATTTTCAACGCGAATGTACGATTGCGAACCGCGACGCTAATGATTCTGGGATTGTTTGCTTTTCGCGGGGCGCTGTATTTTTGGCGCACACGGATCGAAGAAGAGCAGGAGCGGGCGAAGACGCTGGAATCCAAGAGTTGAAGTTTGGAAAGTTGTAAGAATTTAGATGGGCCGATGTAGCTCAGTTGGTAGAGCACTCCCTTGGTAAGGGAGAGGTCATCAGTTCAATCCTGATCATCGGCTCCATGAGATCCGTAAGGTTTTGCTGACGGCTGACGGCTGATGGCTGACAGCTGGTTGGGCGGGAGTAACTCAGTGGTAGAGTCACAGCCTTCCAAGCTGTTGGTCGCGGGTTCGATCCCCGTCTCCCGCTCCAGAGTTTGAGCGTTGCGTTAGAAATGGTATTCAGGTGGAAACAGTGAGTTTCGAACAAGGCGTCCTGAAGGTCGAGAAAGAGCGCGAGTTTGGCGAACTGAAGTCCTCGATCGAGAAGGCGTTTGTGGCGGACCGAGTCGTGAAGTACCTGAAAGTGCTCGCCAGCCGCGGGATTCGAGTGCGCGATCTGGACGCTGCCTTTGCGGCAGACGCGATCGACCGCGCGAACGGCGACACGAGTGGAACGGCCCGGAGTTTGTACGGCTCGCTGCCGGTTTCGGACCAATCTCAGATTCGTGAGTTTTATCTCTCGAAGCTGGAAGAGGTCGACACCGCGGTGCGAGCGAAGTTTCAGAAGCTGTATCAGTATTACTGAGTGGATCTCAGGACGACCATTGATTCGCGAAACAGCCGGCAGCAGGCCGGCGCTACAAAGGACAGAGCAAAATGGCGAAAGAAAAGTTTGAGCGGAATAAGCCGCACTGCAACGTAGGGACGATTGGTCACATTGACCATGGGAAGACGACGTTGACGGCGGCGATCACGAAGGTTTTGTCGAAGCATAATCC
>JBEKPH010000094.1:0-14015 GCA_049520915.1 Terriglobales bacterium | reverse complement strand
GATGGCTCGGTGTCCTTGTTTCCTTGCTGCGCCGTGATTCCATGTAGAAAGAGGTCAGCGATCTCCGGGTACTGGGAGCAAAGGTCCGCATCCGTCCTTTCCATCGACTCCTCGGCATCCGACATCCACGCCTTTACTTCCGTAAGAATTTCCCGACGCCGTAAGGCACGAGCTATCAAACCCGGCAACGCATGCTTTCCCTCGATACTCCCCTGATGAACGGCTTCGTCGAATGTTCCCATTGCCCACAACTCTGACGCGAGTTTCCCTATGTCTCTTGCCACGTGGTCGCCTCCAATCGCAACGATATCGGGAAGCAATACGGATACCGAAAGGGGATCGCCCCTAAATCCAAGATTTCACGTCGGGGGGAGTCTATTCAGCTAGCATTCGGGCGGCGCATTGTGCCGATATTTCGGCGGTCGCGACGGCAGTTGGGCAGAACCACCAGTGCTCGACTTTCCAAACAAGTGCGGATGTTCATCAGTTTATGAAGCGTTATGATGTTTCCGCTTAACGTTGATGAGACGAACAACCTCCAGCAAGTCACCCACCGAGCCTAGTCGCTGGCCTCGTCGTAGCCACGGATCATCGGCCCTGAGCGTGTAACGGGTTTGAGACTTTGTGTCTGGCACCACGAATAAATCCAAGACGGTCTGGTTTCCGGGATCGAGAAGTACAAGAAGTGCGATACAGTTTCGCTCTCGGGGGACTGGGTTTAGAATCCAGCGAGGGTTGTTTCTCCCATCCTGCCACCATTTGCACACGAAGACCGACACCAATAGGCCCAACACACGTAGCCTTGGACGAAAATGCCCATCGCTCTGAATGAGAGAAATCCGGTTCGGATCGGCCGCGACTGCTTGGGCGATGATTCCGTCGCGCAAAGCCCGCTTGATGCGTTTCGTTTTCGTCGCGATTAGCTTTGGTCCGACGTAGCCGATTTTCTCAAACGCTTCGGACAGGCTGCCAAATCGGCGGACATAGGGTTCTATGGATGGGAGATAGAACGATTCGTTAATTCCAATCTCAGAGAGTTTACCCCGTTCTTCGAGTAGCCGTCGCAGTCCTGACAGCAAATCCACGTCGGATTTGTAAATGGTTTGGTCCGCGAATCGTTCTTGCGCTCGACTGAACGTGATCTCATCAACGATGGGCTCCCATGCGCCTTTGGTTATGATCCAGAGGTTCCGGGGGTTGACGATCCTGCGTGCACGAAGACGATGGATGCTTTGACCAAAGACACTGCAGCCACAGTATTTTGGATTCTTGAGAAGGCGGTTGACCGCCCCGGCGTACCACGCCACCCTCGTGTTGCCGCTGTACGGCACGCCCTTCGCCCTCAATTCCGCAGCGATGGCGGCAGGCCATTTTTGCTCTTCCGTGAACATTCGAAAGATGTCTCGAACACACCGGACTTCCTGATCCGGTCCGGGCACCAAGATCACATGGTCGGACTGTAACGACTTTTTCTCACGCGTCGAAAGCAGACATTTGTGTTCGCGGTTCGCGGTAACAAGCATTCTGCGAAGTCCGTAGCCGGGCGTTCCTCCGGTCCTGAATCCGTTTTGAGACACCCTTTTGCTGCCCTCGTTGACCTGTACTGACAACTCCCGACTGAATTCGCCGGCCATAATCCTCTTTAGGGCTTTCATCATTGAACTGGTAAGCGAATTGTCATTGGCGAACTGCTCCGCGCAGTAGTGGACGCTTACTCCCGCTGATTTGCATAGAAACTCGTAGTGCGCGGCCTCATCCGCATCTTGAAACCTCCCCCAGCGGCTTACGTCGTAGACGAGGATGGCTTTGTAGTTCTGCTTTCCGGTCATTACGTCGTTGAGGAGTTGCCGCAAACCCTCGCGCTTTTTGAGTACGAGTCCGCTCTTGCCTGCATCGCTATAAGTTTGGGTTACTACAAAGCCTGCTCTCGTCGCGTAAGCCCCGATGGCTGCGCTTTGATTGTCGAATGAATACCGTTGATGGTCAGTGGACATCCGAAGATATTGAGCAGCGGGAATGGCTGGTCCGGTGAGGGTCATCTGCTCCTAGTCTCGCGGTTCGTCGCGACATTCCTGTAGCGACACAAAAGAACATGATGCATGGAGTGCGAACAGGCTACGCCTCTTGAAGGTTCTCTCCCAGCAGGAATCCGCGATCAGAGCATTCTGAGTAATCGCGTGTACTCTTGGTTGATCGAGTGTGAGGAGAGCAGGATGGAGAGCATACGCGCCGCCCAATACCTCAGGATGTCAACGGAACGTCAGGAATACTCGCTCGATTGCCAGAGCGCGGGAATCGCCATCTATGCCCTGAAACACGGCTTCGATGTCTGTCAGACGTATAGCGACGAAGCTAAGAGCGGTCTGGATATCGGGCGAAGAAAAGGATTGTCTCAACTGCTTCAGGATGTTGTCGGCGGCAAACAAGGATACAAAGCCGTTCTGGTTTACGACGTGAGTCGTTGGGGAAGGTTTCAAGACCCAGACGAAGGCGCTCACTACGAGTTTCTGTGCCGGGCTGCGGGCGTGCAGGTGCACTACTGCGCGGAACTCTTTTCAAACAACGGTGAGATGTCCGGCATGATCCTGAAAACACTAAAAAGAGTCATGGCGGGCGAGTTCAGCCGTGAACTGTCGCAAAAAGTGTCTGCTGGTTTAGTGCGGCTAGTGAGGAAGGGCTTCCGGTCGGGAGCAGTTCCCGGCTACGGATTTCGGCGAATGCTGGTTTCCCCCGATGGGACTCGCAAACAGGAACTTCCGTCCGGGGAACGCAAGAGCATTGCTACAGATCGGGTGATACTGATTCCGGGACCCTCGGAAGAGGTCTTCTGGGTGCGCGAAATCTATCGGATGTTTACGCACGGCAAGTCTTTTGTGGATATCGCCGTCGAACTGAACGAGAAGCGGGTCCCGTTTACCTCGGGAAAACGATGGAGCGATTGGGCGGTAAAACGAATCCTGACTCATCCCAAATATAAAGGCACGGCGGTCTACAACCGAACTACCGAGAAATTGAACTCGAAAGTACGCAGACTGCCGGAGTCAGATTGGATTCTGATCCCGAACGCTTTTGAGCCGTTGGTGGACGCCAAGTTATTTGCAGCAGTCCAAGAAACGGTGCGCCGGAAGTATTGGAATCGGTCGAACGAAGAACTGCTAGAGCAGCTAAAGTCAATCTTGAAAACTCATGGTTGCCTTTCGCATCGGATACTGACGATGTACGGTCTCTCGGGCGGCGGGATTGCCTATCGATTCGGGTCGATGATTAGGGCCTTTGAACTCGCTGGTTATCAATCGCCCCACAAGAAAACGTCCGAGCATCGTCTCCAGAGTCGAAGCGTTCGAGCTGAAATGATGCAGCAACTTGTTGCGATGTTTCCGGGACGAATATCGATAGTTTCAGGGGTGAGGCGCAGAACCTTTCTCAAACTCAAGAATGGCCCGCAGGTCGCCGTCCGTGTCTGCCGATCCATTCATCTGGCTCGGAAGGGACGTATGTGGATTTTGCAGGCAGCCAGCCAAGAACGCCGTCAGGTCACACTTGTGGCGGGAATGAACTCACACAACACAGCAATCGATGTCGTGTTCGTGACGGGGCAACTGAAAAACAGGAGCAAGATCAACATCGATGAGCAACACGAGTGGCTACAAAAGGGAACGCGCCTTGAGGAGCTTCACTCTTTCGTGGATGTTGTCATGACTCGACGCTGCGGATGAAAACGTCTAGATGAGGACTAACGCGCTCCCACTTCTGCGACAATCACCTTTTCGGGAGGAGCACTTTGGGCAGTCAACGTCAACATGTCTCGACGGGATCACCTTTCGAGTCGAAGGTCGGCATTTCGCGAGCAGTGCGCAGCGGAAACATTATCGCGGTTACGGGCTCAGCCCCGCTCGGCAAAGACGGCAAGACGGTCGCCGAAGGTAATGCTCCGGCTCAAGCGCGGCGATGTCTGGAGATCATCCAATCTGCCATCGAAGGATTGGGCGGCAAGCTCTCGGACGTGACCCGAACAAGAATTCTGCTGACCCGCATAGAGGATTGGGAGCAGGTCGCGACAGTACATGGCGAGTTCTTCGGCAGCATCCGCCCCGCGAGCACGGTCATGCAGGTGGTGCGCTTTATCGACCCGGACTGGCTGATTGAGATCGAGGCTGATGCCGTCGTGGAGAGCTAAAGAAGTGGGTGTAGGAGCCATAATAGTCATCGCCATCGCCGCCTCGGGCGTTCTCATGATGCGGTTTCGGAAACGATGGCTCGCGAAGGTCAATATTGCATTCACGAATCGGATCACCGGGCTGTTCGCAGGCTGGCTTCCCGGCTTCGGAATCCTGACCCACGTTGGTCGAAAGTCCGGCAATGTCTACCGTACACCCATAAACGTCTTTCGAGCGTCGAACGGCTTCATCATCGCGCTCACATACAGCAGCCAATCCGAATGGGTTAAGAACGTGCTCGCGGCAGGCGGGTGCGAACTGCAAACTCGCGGAAAGAAATATCAGCTTTCCGCGCCGAATGTCATGCGTGATCCTACGCGGCGGCGATTCCCGATTCCGGTGCGGCTCGTCTTGAGGATCGTAGGTGCCGACGAGTATATGGAGCTTTCAACACCTCGCTTGCAGGGCGCTGCACCCTAGCAAGGCGTTAGACTCGGGAAATAGGGAGAACATCGTGATCGCAAAACTCCTCATGATCGTTAGTGCGAGCATTGTCTTTACGCTCGGAGCCTTCCACCTCGGCTATACCTTCTGGGGGTCAAACCTCACGCCCCGTGACCCCGCGCTGCAAATCAGCATGAGCCAGATTTCACCTGTGATTACGAAAGAAACAACCATGTGGCGATGTTGGCTGGGCTTCAATGCCAGCCACAGCATGGGACTTATTTTGTTCGGCTTGGTTTTCGGTTTTCTCGCGCTGGCCCACGACCAAATTCTCTTCCGATCACCTTTCTTGCTGGTTGTCGGTCTGGCAATGCTTGGTGGCTTTGTCGTACTCTGCAAGCTCTATTTTTTCAGCGCACCGCTCACGGGCATCAGCATTTCTTTAGCCTGCTACGTTGCCAGCGTTGCGCTATCGCGGGCGTGACTGTGCGCTCCTGACGTGAACAGAGGTGTCTCGGAACTCCGTCCAATTAAGGCAGTCGCGATGCTACGCCAGCTATTCTAATTGGCTTGCGAAAGGTGGGCGCTTTGCCCTCGCGACACAAGAGGCGTCGATGTGCCGCGCCGAACCCGCTCGGATGAAAGTCTGCATTAGGTTCCACGTGCACGGACTGTCTACTTGGTGCCCTGTATGTGGTGCTCTGATCAGTAGGCCGTTTGGCCAGAGCTTCGCAGCAGCATCCGCAATCCACGGAGGAGCGGCTGCATCGGCATCTCCAGAAAACATAATCACTGGAATCTCGGCTTTTATCGGTTGGATGAAATCCTCGGGGACCTTCCCCTGCGGCCAGTTTGCGCACGCCTCAACGTGAGCCCGCACACGTCGATCACCGAGAAAAGTCCCGCTCGTCTCGTCAACAATCTCCTTTTCGCCGATGAAGGGGATTGCCTCCGCACACGTCACGGAAAAATATAATCCTCGCGAGGTCCGTGATCCGCCGAGGTTGATCTCAGTAGCGAGCGTTCCAAATGGAACGAAATTGTTTAGGAAGGCTTGGTGCACAACGAAAGGAACGAATCGAGCCGTGGAGGTCGAATATAGGAACGCCCTGAGATGCTCGACATAATTTTCGCGCTCAAGCCTTACCACCCTCTTCCGTTCTGTGGCCGGACCAACCATGTTGACATACAGCGGGCCATGGTCGAAGCGGGCGAGTACAGCGTAGAACTCCTCCTTCAGATTAGGAAACTTATCGCGGCATCGGTGATCAACCCCACAGTCTTCGAAGAGGTGGTCCAGTGCATTTTGTGCGGCTCGCGCAAAGGGAAGCGGTAGTTTGAACCCCGGTGTGACAACGCCAACCAGAAACGCAGAGCGGACGTGTTGGGGATATTTCCGTATGTAAACCTGCGCGGCAAGGGTTCCATACGATGTGGCCGCGATATTGATTCGTTCATAGCCGAGGGCGCTCCGCACTTCATCCATATCATCCACCGCGATAGGAGTCGTATAGAGTGTCAGGTCGCCTTCTTTCTCAAGTTTCTCTCGACAGGCTCGAATCAGGTCGGGAGGGAAAAGCTTTCCGAAGTATCCGTTGAGGTTCGAGGGGTCCTCGCCGATGTCGTCGGATTTGAGCGGGTTGGATTTTCCCGTGCCTCTCTCATCCAGGAATACCAAGTCACGATCTTTTCGAAGCCCTCGCAAGTAATTCTGGCTTACTGGACCCGCCGCCTCGGTAGCTGCCCCGCCGGGGCCTCCTTCTAGCCAGAACACTGGGTCCGGTGCTACCGGAGTACCGATAGCCGGAAGGACAACAATATTCAAGCTGATCTTTCGACCCGCATTTGCCAATCGGTTCTCGAATACATCGTAGGTACCGCACATCGCCCGTGTTGAAACTTCCAACACTCGGCAAGGCTGGAGTTTGACCTTACCGGGTGCGGCGACGGCGAAGGCAAATGAAAGCCACGTAAACAACAGCGCCAGAATGAGCGGTTGTTTCATAAACCCATTCTCATCTTTGGACGAAATGTCGTAAACAGACATTTACGCTACTTGGGTTTCGGACCTCAGTTGGCGTGGTTGATTCCATAACAATGTCGGCTCCTACGAATGAACTCTTGATGGGCGCTCCTCGGAGTGCGCGGAGTAGCGCGCTCAAAAGTGATTGGCAGCGCCGACATTGCCGGACTCACCGCTTCGTTTTCACATGCCGGGGCTTCGCTGATATCGGCGTGGCATTGGTGAAGCTGTCCATCGTCTGGGTCAACTGTGCATCCACCTCGTCCGCGATGATCATGACATCCGGCAGCAGCAAGTTGAAATCCAGCATGGTCAAATTCTTATGCAAGGTTCCAAAGATGGCGACTTGAAGAATTCGTGATTCATGGATCAGCATGCCGGAGGAATAGCCCTGCTCCTGTCGCAGCGTGCCATGTTCGACGGCAGCGACGGAGGCGATGGCATCGCTGTCTTTCTCGGGCAACTTGGTGATGCTCAGACGTGCGACCAAATCGTCTATCAGCTTCGGAAGATGTCCGGTGCGCTCGTCATCGCTAAGATGAAGACGGTCGAGTTCGGGGGTCTTCTTTGTTCGTACCAACCAATCTTCGATCAAAGCAGCGTTTACTCGTGATTTCTCTACTCGAACCTTTCTTCATCTTCAGGACAATAGGGCGTGGTTTCGAAGCAAAAGGCGGGACCGAAGTCCCGCCCGCTTGTGCAGTTTGCTGGTTAGTATCTGCCGAATCCAGTCAGCGCTACTTCCTGCGTAGTAGGGCTAGCATTGTCGGTAAACGTGACGTCACCGGTGCGCGTTCCAGGTTGGGTCGGAGTGAAGGTGACCTCAATCGCGCAGGTGGCGCCGGCAGCAACCGTGCCACCGTTAACGCAAGGCGTTAACTTCTTGGTCGCGGTGAACGCCTTTAGCGCGAAGTCACCGCTGGTGATGATGGAGCTGATGTTCAACGTAGACTTGCCGACGTTGGTAAGAATGACCTTCTTCGGCCCGCTTGTTTTGCCCACGCCCCTCGTGCCAAAATTCAGCAACACTGGGGAGTAGCCTGCAGCTGGTCCGCTGCCGACCACGGTCCCGAGAAGTCCGGTGATCAAGCCGCTCCCGTTCGGGCTGCCCCATCCGGTCGCCAAATCGAAGCCCTCGGTTGCCGAAAAGCCATTCGTGCCCACGGTGATGTCGTGGAAATCGGTGTCATAGCTCGAGCCCAAACCAATCGTATAGAGGATCGGGTTGATGAATCCGAGCGTCGTCGCACTGCCGTTCGCTTGCAGTTGTTGATTGGCGAGAGCCAGGTAGCCGGCCCACATGGGCGCCGCGAAACTGGTTCCGCCATAATAGTTGGCAGTGCACCCGTCTTGGTCGGCGCAGACATAAAAAGTGAAATTTGCGTTTGCCGAAACGTCCGGGCCGTTGCGCAAGGTCGTGGAACAATAAACATCGATGCATTGATCGGCCGTGACCAGCTGCCAGTAAGGAATCGGAATGTTGTTCGGCGAAAAGCCGCCACCCCCGTTCAACCAAGCGGTTTCCGAAGCCCAGGGACCGCCCGCGCTCTGCGTCTCTAAGTCCGTGCCGCCGACCGACGTCAGATACGCATTATCCGCGGGCCAAATGGAACCTCCGATTTGCCAACTGTAATCGTCGCCGGCGGCGTCAAACAAATTCTGACCCTGCGCCGCGAACTCCATGAAAATCGGGTTGAGTGTTTTGGGGTCGGCCGGGCTCCAGTACCACGAACAGCTTAATTGCGCGTTCAGCGGCTTGGCCGTGGCCATGCCGTTAAAGATGGCGGAATCAGTAGACCCGATGTACATTACGAGGCTCGCCATGCCCGGAGCCACGCCGAGCGCCTGCGTCATGTCTATGGTCTGTTCGGTGTCGTCACAGCCTTGCGATGCGTAGCAGGTCACGGGGGTCAAGTCCACCGACTTGAGCGTGATCGGGACCATTTCCGTCTGGCCAATGTTCGCGTAGTAAGTTTCCAGGTCGGCCAAATCTGTGCCGTAATACTCCACCAAACCGAGCGACTGACCCACGCCGGTGAGGGGACCTGTTCCGTAGTACGCTGTCCGCATGTCGCTGCCGAGAAAAGATTGGTCAGGGCCGGAGCCCGTAGTGGCGTTGGACTTCGCCTTCACACTTCTGTGGACAAGGTTTGGACGCGGGATCGAATAGTTATCGAGACCCGAGATGTGCCAGAGCTGGAACGGCAGGTCCAACGTGGGTTCGCGGTCTGGAGCGTAGAATGTGCGGTTCTCGGTGGGGTGTTGGTAAACACCCATGGTCACATGGAACGCCTTCTCGATGCTCGAAACCGGAGCCGTGAGAATCACGTCCATGCGATTGTTGGAGCCGCTAACCACCGTAAAGGCGCTCGCTTTCGCGAAAGCCATTAGCGCATGATAATCCGCCTGGCTGGGACCAAACCTGGCGGTAAACTGTGGCACCGTGACAAATTGCCGGTAGGAGGAACTGGAAGGATCGTAGACCTCTTGCAGGAAAGTTTCCAACTCTGGCTGATGGCTCAGCGCCAACATCACGTCGAAGTGCATGGTTTGGGTTGCGGGAAGATGCCCGACTAATTTTGCTTCCCCATTGGCAACCGCTTCACGCACATGGCGCGTCAGCAGGGTCTGGGACTGGGCATGGGAAATAATACTCACGGACGCCACCATCGCGACGAGCGTGAACAAGGACACGCTTAATTTTCGAATCACAATTTCTCCTTTGAGTTGCATGCTTCAAGGACGGCTTTCGTCTTTAATTCCCGACGGCGCGAGCATTACTCCGTCACTTGGAACCTCGTGTTGCTCTTGAGCGTATTCTTGATTCCTTTCACCGTTGTCGTCACCCTGACCGGGCCGGCGGTCGCCCCTAGCGGTACACTGGTCTCGATTTCCGATTTCGATATGACCTGAAAAGTCGCTGGCGTGCCGTTGAAGGTGACGCTGGTCGCGCCTTTCAGATTCGTTCCCAGGATTCTAACGGCCGCTCCCACGTTGCCAGAGGTAGGCACCGTTTCCACGAACGGGCCCAGACCCACGGACAGGCTGTAGACAGTGCCACAGCCGTACCGGCAGGCTTTGCTGGTGCCGCCCGAGAAGGTTGTCCCGTAAAATCCCCCGTCCGTGGACTGGATCAGCCCCGCGTAGACGGAGCAGCCGTCCGTGAGGTCAAAGCTGTGCAGTGTCGTCAGCGTGCCACTTGGGGTGATTTTGAAGGCGGTGCCACATGAATAGTGCGCTCCGCCGCCATAGGACGTGGTGCCGAAGAAATTCCCATCGGTGGCCTGGATCAGCGTGGATATCGGAGTGTCTCCATCCGCGCCCCCAGTGAAGGAGTACAACGTGGTCAACTTGCCGGCAGGGGTGATTTTGAAGACGGTACCATAACTCTGGTAAACACCGTATGCTCCACCCTCCTCAGTAACACCGTAGAAGTCCCCGCCATTGCCCTGAACCAGCCCCGCGAACGGATAGGAGCCGTCCGAGCCGTCAAAGGCATGGAGCGTCGTGATCCTGCCATTTGGGGTGAATGTGAAGACCGTGCCAAAACCGTTGGCCCCGCCATTCCACGTGGTCCCGTAGAAATTCCCATCCAGAGCCTGGACCAGAGCCCCATAGGGACTGGCGCCATCGTTGCCGCCGGTAAAGGTGTACAACGAGGTCAGCGTGCCACTCGGAGTGATTACGAAGAACGTACCGGCATCGGCCGCCCCGCCGCCGCTCGTTGTTCCGTAGTAATTCCCATCGGCACCGAGAGTCAGCGCTGCTGCGGGCTGGAAGCCGTCCGTGAAGCTGAAGTTGTAAAGCGTGGTTTGGATACCGCTTGCGGTGACTGTGAAGATCGTGCCACAGTTATCGGGGCAGTCTCCATCGAAGTTGCCGCTCCCGCCGACAGTCGCGGCACCGTAAAAGTCCCCGTTGGCGGCTTGGATCAACCCCGCGAAGGGCCCGGAGCCGTTTGTCCCGTCGAAGCTCAGTATGTCGGTCAGCTTGCCGCCCGGGGTGATTTGAAAAACCGTGCCACAGCCGGAGGCGCAGGCAGTGTTCCCGCCATTCTGTGTTGTCCCATAGAAATTCCCATCGATACCCTGGACCAATGACGCCCAGGGATACAGACCGTCCGTATCTTTAAAGTTGTGGAGTGTTTTGAATGTCTGTGCAGGAAGGGCAGCCACTGTCAGTGCCCAGAGCACAAAAAAAATGCAGGCCTTCGTGTACGATCTCAAATTGCTCATTGTTCTCCTCACTCGTCGTGGCCCCAGCCTGCATTGTTTCGGGGCCGGAATCCTAAGCGAGTAAGAACGCCCTTCTCGTATCTGTCAACTAAATTTTTCTAAATTGATCTAACTGTCTAATTAACCTGGAATCAATGATTTCGTCACAAATATTTTGAATGACAAACAGGAACGCCTCGGCTGGATGGACGGATTCTTGCGTGCTTCGAAAGTCGAGCCCAAAACCCCAGAATTGCACCGAGGACAAGCCCGCAAAGGCTTGATCACTTTTGACCAGTCTTGAGCTTGGGATGTCACCTATTATGTTGCGTCTGCCAACCTGCGGTGGCCAACGAAACGCTCTGGAGGAAGTGATGGTAAACTTTGCCGGTTCGATGCAAAGGCCTCTGGAAGTACAAAGTCGTGAAAACAATTTCGGAATGCTGACTCAAGTACCGCGGATGCCCAGGTGTGAGGCGTACAGGTTCGACTGCTTCGAGGTGTCACTCAAGCAGGGCACTCTGCTGCAAAGAGGAAAACGGCTCAGAGTGCAGGACTTGCCATTCAAGATGCTCGTTATCCTACTGGAGAAACCCGGCGAATTGGTAACGAAGGAGGAGCTCGCCGAACGACTCTGGGGCCAAGAAGTTTTCACCGAGGTAGATCAGAGCCTCTACGTCATGGCGGGAAAGCTGCGCCAGGTACTGGGAGACGATGCCAGTCAACCGCATTTCATTAGAACTGTTTCAGGTAAAGGATACCGCTTCATCGATTCAGTAACCCCAGTTTTTGCTCCCACAGACCTGACCGTCCCGTTGTCCCTGCCCTCCCCGCCGACCGCGCCGATGGACCATATTCACCCGTCGCGCGCCGATCGCACATCCAGGCGCACCGTTCTTCGAGTCACGGCGGTAGCAATTGTTGCCATATTGGGCATGGGCCTTGCGGTAGATAAATACAATAATCGCACGCTCATGAGCGACCAGGATAGAGTGGTTGTAGCAGGTTTCACTAACAGCACGGGCAATCCCGATCTGGACGGAACCCTTTCCGCCGCCATTCAATCAGAGCTGCGGGAATCACCATACTTGAGCTTGATTCCGGACCAGAAATTTCACGCCTTGGTCAAGAACACGGCATCAGCATCGCTCCAGGATGAACTCCGCGCCTGCAAGGTACTTGATGGACAGGTTCTTCTGAAGGGCCACATTTTTTCTCTGGCACAAGGTTATCAGGTTGCCCTCACTGCGTGGCGGTGCGCAAACGGCCAATTACTCACTACCGAAGAGGCTGCTGCCGTCTCGCAAACTACAATTCTCTCTGCTCTCGGCCTGGCCACGGAGCGCATGCGCCGGCGGCTGGGTGAACCGGAAGACTCACTGAAGAAATTCAACGTGCCTGCCGAGCTGGCCACAACAGCGTCTTTCGCGGCACTCAAAGCTTTTGATCTAGGTGAAGAGAAGCGCTTCAACGGTGACGAGGCGGGAGCGGTTGCCAGCTACAAGCTCGCTGTCGATCTTGATCCGCAATTTGCGCTTGCATATGCTCGCCTTGGAACCGTCTATCACAACAGAGGGCAACTTGCTCTCAGCGCACAGTCCTACCAGCGAGCTTTTGAACTTCGCAACAGCCGTACCAGTGACCGAGACAGACTCTATATCGTCGCCCATTATTACGAGTTTGCAACCGGGGAGATTAAGCGCGCAATCGAGGACTACGAACTCTGGCACGCCCTCTATCCTCGGGACATCGTACCTGTTTACAATCTCGCGACGCAGTACCTATTGATCGGACAGCCACAGCGGGCTTTGGACTTGGCCCGCCAGGTCATTCGGCAGGAACCAAACGACATCATAAATGAATTGCTCGCGCGGGCCTATCTCGGGCTTGGGGACTACGGGAAGCTCGAGAAACTGTGCGATGATCCAGTGCAAGGAAAGATAAATTCAGTGGGTTTTCATCGCGCTTGCTTCCAGGCTGCATTCGCGCAAGAGGATGAAGTTGCCATGGATAGACAGTTGCAATGGGCTCACGGAAGCCCCGAAGAAGGCGAAGCCCTCTCCGATGCCGCGTGGGTGGCAATGTATCGCGGCAGAATATCGGATGCGAAAATGCTTTTCGGCAGAGCGAAAGAGAGTGCGCTGCAAAGTAAATCCGCAGAGCTCGCAGCGGACATTGAACTCGATCGAGCCACACTCGATGGGGAAGTAGGCTTGCTGCCCGGCGCAAGGATTAACGCGCGAGAGGTCCTGAAGCTTCCGTTTGAAAGCGCCTGGGAGCAAGCTTATGCAGCGCGTGCGCTGGCGCGATCCGGCGACACGTCACTTGCTCTTATCGTTGCCAGGAAGGCAGCCAGCATGTCGCCTCTCGATGACCTTGTTAATTCGGCGATGCTTCCAACCGTTCGCGCGGCCATCTACATTCAAAAGAACGATCCTGAGAAAGCTCTACAGGCTCTTGAAGAATCGCGCGATTTTGATCTATGCGAATGCATGCTGCTGGTGCCGGATTACTACCGGGGGTTAGCCTACCTGCAGAACAAGCAACCGGAACTGGCCGTCCGCGAGTTTCAGCAGGTTATCGACCATAGATTTCTATCGCCGACTTTTTCGTTGTACCTTGTTCTCTCACAACTTGAGATGGGGCATGCCTTCCAGGTACTGGGAGATTCAACCAGCGCGAACAGAGCTTACGCGAAAGTAGAACTGGCATGGAAAGATGCAGATCGCAACTTTCCGCCGCTCCAAAGACTTCGGCACTATCAGGAACAGCGCACTCTCTCAAGAGAACATAGCATCGCGAACTAGCTGATGAAGCCTGCATCACCGCCAGGAGTTGAGTCCATGAATGCCGCTTTGTCCGTCGCTATCTGGAGCGTTGCGCGCAAGCCCACTCAGTCTGCAGAAGTCGATTCCCTGATTGGCACAGATCAGAGCTTATTGGAAAAAGTCATAAGCAAGAATCTGCCTAGGCCAGAGTCGATTGGTTAGCGACTGCCCCAAAATGGCGGGTTTCTTCCTTGAGGAATATGCGGATCGTCGCCAACCTGGAAACTTCCAGAAACGCTAGTGCTGTATCGGACGCGCCCCATTCCAAGAAGGTAGGCAGGTAGGTTCCGGAGGTCGTGCGGGGCGCGTTCGATACAGCTGTTTGAAGGAAGCCGCCGGTGAGGAAGCG
>JBEKPH010000093.1:0-19203 GCA_049520915.1 Terriglobales bacterium | reverse complement strand
TCATTATCGGCGGTGGCCACAACGGTCTAACCGCCGCCGCGTACTTGGCGCGCGCGGGACACTCGACGCTGGTTCTCGAACGCCGCGACATTGTCGGTGGCTGCTGCGTAACCGAAGAGATTGCACCCGGCTGTCGCGCATCAACCACTTCTTATATCGCCAGCATGCTTCGGCCCGAGGTCATCCGTGATCTCCACCTTGCCAAGCACGGCCTCCGCATGGTTCCGTGCGACCCCGCCCTCCAGGTGCCCTTCCCCGACGGTCAATTAGTCTCCTGGTGGTCGAACCGCGATCAGGTTGTGACGGAGCTCCGTAAGATCTCGCCAAAGGATGCCGAAACGTTTGTTCGTGTGGATGACCAACTTAAGAAACTGGCACGTTATCTCCAGCCGTTTTTTCTCGAGCCCCCTCCAGAACCAGGCACGCAATCGTTCGACGGATGGTCAGATTTATTTCGCGCCGGAAAGCGCTTCCGCAGAATTTCCTCCACCGAGATTTCGCAGCTTGTCTCATTCTTGACCGGCAGTCTGGGCGAATTTCTCGACCGCAACTACGAATCCGAAAAGATAAAAACTCTCTTTCTCGCCAACAACGTCTACGGCAAGCATGGAGGCCCCTATCAGCCCGGCACCGCTCTCGGCCTGCTCTTCCACTTGCTAAGTGGCGGCGATCAAGACCAGCAAGGGTTCTATGGACATGTCATGGGCGGCATGGGATCCATCACCAGCGCAATGGCGAAAGCCGCGGCTTCCTTCGGCGCGGAAATTCGCACCAGCGCTGCCGTCGAGCAAATCGAATCACGCGATGGGCGAGTACGTGCCGTAATCCTCGAAGACGGCAAGGAAATCCGCGCTCGCGTCGTGCTCTCCAATGCTGACCCCAAACGTACTTTCCTTGGCATGGTTCCCGAGCGCGATTTACCCGGCGATTTTGTACACGCTGTTCGCGGCATAAAAATGGCGGGACCCTGCGCGAAAGTCAACATGGTGCTGGCGGAAGAACCCCGCTTCACCGGAACACCCACCAATCACGACCCGCAACAACGCTCCCTCTTCACCTTGATCCCGTCGCTGGAATTCGCCGAACGCTGCTACGACATCGCCAAGTTTGGCGATATCCCCGAAGAACTCTGGGTTGACTGCGTGATCGCCTCCAATGCTGACCCATCCCTGGCGCCCGCTGGCAAGCACGTCATGACCTGCTTCGTGCAGTATGTCCCTTACAAACTGCGTCAAGGCACATGGGACGAGAATCGCGAACTGTTAGGCGATCGAGTCGTGAAAAAGATCGCCGAATACGCTCCCAACGTTCCAGCCGCCATCGTCGCCCGCCAGACTCTAACGCCGCTTGACCTCGAACGAACTTACGGGCTGACGGAAGGCAATATCTTCCACGGTGACCTCAACCTTGAACAGCTATTCTTCAATCGTCCTGTTGCGGGATGGTCTCAGTATCGTACCCCCATCGCTGGCCTCTATTTATGCGGCGCAGGCGCTCATCCCGGCGGTGGTGTAACCGGAGCACCCGGGCATAACTGCGCCCATCAGGTCCTGCGCGATCTGAAGAAGGGCAAGTTTAAGGAGGCCGTAGCGTGAGCACAAACGGCCTTCCTAAAACCGCTGACTTCATCATCCTCGGCGCAGGCGTGATGGGAGCGTCCATCGCCTTCCATCTCGCGCGCCGCAATGCCGGGCGCATCGCAGTGATCGACAAGGAACACGCTGGAAGCGGCGGCAGTGGCCGATCCTCAGCGCTGGTTCGCATGCACTACAGCTTTGCGCCAGAGGTTCAACTCGCCCTGATCAGCCTGAAGATGTTTCAGCACTGGCGCGAGATAGTAGGAGAGCCCGGGGAATTCCGCAAGACTGGTTTCGTGCGCATCGTTCATCCCCACGAAACCGCGTTGCTCAAGCAAAACGTATCCATGCAGAAAAAGCTCGGCGCAAACGTCGAATTGCTCGATCGCCGGCAACTCAAACAGCTCGAACCGGATTGGCAAGTCGACGAAGTGGAGTTAGCCGCCTACGAACCCGACTCGGGTTATGGCGATGGCAACGTCGTGGCAAACGACTTTCTGAGCCAGGCGCGAGAGTCAGGTGCAACCTATCTTTCGAAGACTCGCGCGACCAATTTTCTGATCGACTCAGGTCGTATTCGCGGCGTCCAGACCGATCAAGGCGAAATTCATGCGCCTGTAGTGATCGCCGCCACAGGCCCGTGGACGCGTCCGCTCTTTCAACCCACGGGATTCGCCCCCCCGATTGAGACCGAATTTCATCAGGTGGCGATCTTAAAGAACTCAGCCTCAATGAAGCCGGGAGCCGCTTGTGTCGACTCAGTAACCTCCACTTATTTTCGCCCAGACGCGAGCGACAAATTTCTCATCGGCGATTTCTACGGTAAGCGCCCCGTGGATCCTGATCACTTTCCTCAGCGTCCTTCTGAAACCGATCTTGAGGACATCATCGAACGAACCGCGCAGCGCGTTCCGAAAGTCGCCAACGCCGAGGTCATGCGAGGAGTAACGGGCGTCTATGATGTAACTCCCGATTCCCGCCCCTTACTCGGCCGCGTCCCCGGCATCGACAACTTATATCTCTGCGCCGGCTTCTCGGGCATGGGGTTCAAGATCTCCCCGGCAATCGGTCTGGTCATGTCCGAACTGATTTTGGATGGCGGCGCAAAATCGGTCGATATAACACCGTTTCGTCCGACGCGATTCGCGGAGGGCGCGCCGATCAAAGCGCAGTTTGAGTACAAGGATGATTAGTTAGTTCTTCCATTCTCGAGTTTTAGCGAAATCAACAGGAGCAAACTATGGCCAAGCAAGGAATTCTGGAAAGATTGAAGAACGGCCCCGTCCTCGGCGACGGAGGGTATCTGCTCGAACTGGAGAAGCGCGGGTGGGTGCGTCCCGGACCGTTTACGCCGGAGGTCGCGATTGTCTATCCGGACGCTCTCCGCGAGCTGCACATCGAATTCCGCGAAGCGGGAGCCGAGGTCCTGCAGGCTCTCACGTTTTACGCCAGCCGCGACAAGTTAGCCACGGTCGGCCTCGAAGATCGCGTGGAAGACATCAACCGCAACGCAGTACGCGTCGCCAAAGAAGTCGCGGGCGATCAGTGCCTCGTCGCCGGCAATCTGAGCCTCACTTGGATGTACGAGCCCAACAGCCCTACATCTTCCGATCGCGTTCGTCAGACCTTCGACGAGCAACTCAAGGTTCAGTGCGACGAAGGAGTCGACTTCATCGTCGGCGAAACATTTTCCTGGCTCGGTGAGGCGCTACTCTGTGTCGAACGTGCCAAAAAGACGGGACTTCCCGTCATGGTCACGATCTGCTTCGAGAACAAAGACGAAACGGCGGAGGGCACCGACGCAGCCACAGCCGCCAAGACTCTCCTCGACGCCGGAGCCGATATCGTCGGCATGAACTGCCTGCGTCCGCCGCAGCACATTCTCCGCCCCATGGAGCAGATGCGAAAAGCCGTCGATGGATATCTTGCCTGCCAGCCCGTCGCTTATACCACTCCGGCCGACAAGCCCGATTTCACCAGTCTTCCAGAATTTCCCTACGCTCTCGACCCCCTGCAACTGACTCGGAAGCAAATGGGAGACTACGCTCGGCAGGCCAAAGAAATAGGCATCAATTACATCGGTTCTTGCTGCGGATCTGTAGCGATGCACGTCCGTGAGATGGCGAAGGTCCTAGGCAAACTTCCCGCCGAAAGCCGTATCTGGAAGAAAGGCGGATCGAAGCCGATGTCAGCCTACGAGTATTATGACCACGATCAAATTAGCGTGAAGTAAACGCTTAAGCACTCCGCCTGATAGACCGCAACCAATAATAAAACCCCACCCGATTTCATTTGGGTGGGGTTTTATTTTGACTAGTTGCTAGAGTGCCTTTTACTTTTGTGTAAAGGGCAATCCTGGCAACGTCTCCGTGTGCTCCGACTTGACCGCGCTCAGCAGATTCGGATCAAGGCCCAGCGCCTTCACGATCGTTGGAGCGATCTGACGCGTCTCAACCTGATCCACAAAAGTTGCAGCTTTGTACTTCGGGTTCGAAACAATCAGCAGGACATTCCGGTCGTCATAAGCAAAGCCGCCATGCTCGGCAACTTTCTTCTTTCCGCCCGTGTAAACGACCCCAACATTCGGAGCCACAATGATGTCCGGTGTCCGCGAATCGGTTAGCGGATCGTTGAACTGCAGTGTGAGTGAAGGGCCGGAAAAGATTTCACCCTGCCCAAAGATATTTTCATTGGCGTTCAATGTAGCCACTGCCGCAGCCGTCTGGCTCTGATCCGTGAGCCACAGCAGCGAGACATCGTCCTCATCTGCTTGAGCAACCGGCAGACCGGGCCCAACTCCGTTCGGAGAAAGCACCTGCGATGGCGGCTCGTCCGAGGCATCATCCGCCGGAATCCGCAGCACCCGATTCGGATCAATCGGTGATTGTCCGTGCTTTGCCGAGATGATGATCAGGGTAGAGTCTAGCAACCCCTGCTTGCTTAACTCCGAGACAAACTGTCCGATCGCGCCATCCACGTACTGAATCTCCGCAATCCACGTAGCCGCCCGTCAAACTGAGCGAAGGCTCAACCAGTTTCTCCCCCACGCTCACCGCTTGAAAGTTCATACCAAATACATTGGGCACCGGAGCCGTAGCGCTGCCATCGTGCGTCTTGCCGTCGATCCAGTTCAGCACGGCTTGCACCTTGTATTGGTCATAGCAACGTATGTTCTGGAAACTGTCCGTCCAGGCATTGCTCGGTTGTGCCGCGCCAGGATCAGGAAGCGGATTGCAGCCTTGCACCGAGGGAATCGGCACTGGAATCGAATTGATCTCAGGCGACCACAAATCATTGACGCCATCGCCGCTCGGCCCGTTGGTGAAATCATACGAAGGATGTTTGTCCGACCATGCCGTATATCCTCCAGCATTCTTGACCACGTTGAAAATCGTATTCGCGCGAATGAAACTGTGCGGATAGACTGGCGCACAACCATTCTTCGGATCGCGCGGCAGGTAGTCAGGATTGATTCCGTTGATGCCCGAACTGCCGTCCGGTTTTCCTGAGTCGAGTTTCAAGTAGTTGTAGTCAACTTCTTCGTCGAATCCAACTTGCGTGCCAATCACGCTCGGACAAAGTTTGGCTCCGCCCACAATGCCGTAAGGCGTCGTCTTAGCCGGAGGAGAAAGTGCTCGATCATAGCTCACGTCGTAATACATACCCGCCGAACGGGGCGTCCCGCCCGTGATCTGAGCGACGAGGCCGGGGAAAGAATCTGATGGCTTCGGTGTCAACGCCTGCAGATAATGCACTCCAGTTGCGGAAAGCGATGCCAGATGTGGACAGTAGGTTTGATTCTCATAGAGCGGAACACCCTTGGCACAATTCGCGAAGTCCAGCGAGTGCATCCCGTCAATGCTGATGAGGAGAACATGTTGAATCTTGCTGTTTCCTTGCGCGACGGCCGGCATTGAAGACAGGCCTGCCAGCACCAGAGAAAACACTGCGAGGGGGAGAAAGCGACGAGCGGACAAAGTTAGCCTCCTTGAATACTACGAAGACTAGTATTCGTCCTCCTCGCATCGGACTGGTTAACGTCGTGTGAATAGCCGATGAAAAAGCTGTGAATGGAACAGGCAGGCTTTGCCTTTTGACCCCGTTCGCCGATAGACCGCCCCGACTACTGCTCCGCCAGTTCCGTTTGGAGTTGATTCGTCGATGTTGCCGCGACCGGCTTCTTTGCGCGGGTGGTCGTAATCACGACGACGCTCACAAGCACCAAGAACGTCCCCAGCAATGTCCTCGGACCAACCGTCTCTCCGCCAAGAAAGTACCCCACGATAACAGCGACGACTGGATTAACGTAAGCATACGTGCCGACCTTCGTCGGCGACTCGTGATGGATGAGCCACACGTACGCCGTAAAGCCGACGATGGAGCCAGCCACGATCAAATAGACAAGAGCGAACCACGCCGTGCGCGAGACGGCTTCGATCTGAAATCCGCGAAACTCGCCAGTTACCGCGGCCAACACCGCCAGCATTATTCCTCCCGCAAGCATTTGAGCTCCGGCACTCATGGGTTTGGAAGCAGGCAACGGTAGCTTACGAGTCAGCGCCGAGGCGACCGACCAACTCATGGCCGCAACCACCAGCGCGAAGGCTCCACGGCGATCGATCGGGACTTCGCCGAGACTCAGTCCGCTACTCATCAGAACAGAGACACCTCCGATGCCGACCAGAAGCGCCACGGCGAGCCGAAAAGTCAGTTGCTGCGTACGAAGGATCACAATTTCCGAAAGCGCCATGAACACTGGGATCGTGGCCAGCATGACCGCGGCGATTCCCGAAGGCACTCGTTTCTCGGCCCAGAAGAGCAGTCCGTAGTCGACCACGAAAATACACACGGCAAGACCGGTAGCGCCCAGCCATTCCCGACGCGATGGCGAGGGTGTCCCTCGCAGGCGCAGCCATCCGTACATCACGATGCCCGCCGTGAAAAAACGCATGCCGGCTAAAAGAAAGGGCGGGGCTTCGCGCACACCGACCCGGATCGCCAAAAAGGTCGAGCCCCAGACTAAATAGATGATGGCAAAGGCCAACAGAGTCTTCCACTTCTCTGGGCGAGGCGTAGCATCCATAGAAAATAGATAACGCCACGCCCCGAGAAGACGCAGACTTTTTCGATTCAACCCGTCGGACGGTTCTTCGAAGATTACTGGACGACCAAAGTCACGGAATTAGAGTGTGCGGACGATCCCTCCGTAGCAGTCACCAGGATGCCACCATAGGTTCCGGGAACGGTCGATGGTTCAAGAGTTTCCTGGCGCGAACCCGATTTGCTGGGATCGGCCTGAGAAGTTGCGGTAATAGTAACGCTCGCTGGAAGTCCACTTCCCACGTTCGGGGCCGTGTACAAGCCGTTAGCATCTATTGTCCCCCCGTTGGCTGTGGCCACGGCCCAGGTCACGCTCGTGTTGCTAGTGTTCGAGACAGTAGCAGTAAACTGTGCCGTTTGGTTGGGCCATCCCGGGGAATTGTCATACACGCTCGATGGAACACCCGGCGCGACACTGACAATTATCGCCGGCGGACCGCCACCGCTCCCACCGCTTAATCCACCACACGAAAGCTCGATCATGACCGCGAGAGCGAGGCCAAGAAGACCAATCCTCCTCCCTCGAATACCGACGAATGTCCCGGCCAGCACGCAAGCTAGCATAAGGAGTTGACTAAAACTAACTGATCCTTCGGCATGCAGCCGCGGCCTCGACTGGCTGTTTTGATTCGGACCCTGTGTCGGGATCGTTAAGGTCACGGTCGTCGCGCCCGCCCCGGCCGCGATCGAAGCCGGACTAAATTGGCAAGCGAACGTCGTATTGCCGCACGCGAAATTCACCGGCGCGCTAAAAGCCGATCCCCCTACCGGAGCCGCCGAAAACGTATAGGTTGCCGTCTGTCCAGCCCCCACCGTTTCTGTGGAATTCCCAGGGTTGCTCCACGCCACGTCGGTGCCGACCGTCAGTGTCTCCGTCGCCGTTGTGTGGGTGATAGTGCCGTCCGACCCCTGAATCACGAAGTTAAACGCCCCGGTCGTCGCATTCGCCAGCGTCACCGTAAACGCAGCGCCGCTCGCCGTTGGAACCAATGTCGGCGGCGCCGTGGCGCACATCGCCGGCGACGCTCCACTGCAAGTCAACGAGACGCTCCCGTTGTAACCGTTCAGCGCAGTCAGCGTCCCGTTCCAGGTCACTGTCTGATTCGCCACCGCGACATTCGGATTTGCCGTAACAGCGATGCCAAAGTCCGCCACAGCCTCCGTCACAGTTAAGTCGAACGTCTGTGTCTTGGCCGCCGGCGCGCCCGCCGTCGTTGCCGAAATTGTTACAATCTTTGGCCCTCCCACTGCCGCTCCGGCATCCGCGGTCACGATCAAAGTCGCCGTAACCGGATTGGCCGAGGTAGGGCTCACCGAACTCGATGGCGAAAAAGCGCACGCCGTTCCGCTAGGTAGTCCCGAAGAACAGCTCAGCGCGACCGTCCCGGCAAAACTGCCCGAGGCCGTGACTTCAAAAGTGGTCGCCGATGAGGTTCCCCCCTGGCCGACAGTTAACGAATTGGGGCTAGGTGCTGTGAGATTGAAATCGACGACATGCAGTGTGATCGATGCATCGCGCGTAATCATCTGCCCATCGGTTCCAACCGCGTGTGCGTTGAAACCGTAATCGCCCACAAGTCCTCCAGCGCTCAACGTGTACGCCGCGGTCGGGATGGCGCTCGTCGGCTGCAACGTACAGGTGTTTGGGATCGCTCCGCTGCAACTCAGATTCACCAGGCTTGCATATCCCCCTTGCGCAGTCAGGGTGCCATTGAAAGTAGCGGTCTGCGTGGGAAAAATTGTTTGCGGCGAATTCGAGATCACATTCGTATAGTTCGGCGCGGTTGCCAGCGCATAATTCCAAATGCCACGCCCATAAGTCGACGCCACCAGCGTTTTCGTCCCTGCGTCCGGATGGAACATCTGCAGCGCCGTCACCGGCGCGTTCGGTAGAAATCCAGTCACTCCGGGCCCTCCCGCTGGACCAACCTCTGTCCAACTCGGAGCCGCGGTCGTCGAACTCACAAAGACGCCGACGTCAGTGCCCGCATAGACCAATCCCGCCTCCGCATCCACGAGCAGCGCGTTCACCGGAGCGTCCGGCAGCGCCGTAGCCCCAGCCCCCGTCCAGTCCGTCCACGCGACCGATCCCGAACTCGTCGTTTTCCAGACGTGCGACGTCGGATAGAGCGAGGTGCTGAATCCCATGATCCCGACGTACGCCGTGTTGCCGCTCGTGTCGGATTGATCCATCGCCACCGAAGAAATGGCATACCCGTTCGGATTCACATTCTGCGTCACATTCGTCATCGGTGCGACACCAGCGTTGGTCGTGACCCAAACTTCTCCGCCCGGGCTTCCGCTCAGCGGCCCGTAACCATTCGTGACCGCATAAACGACCGACGAGTTGCTGGGAACTTCGTTCGGTCCACCTGCGGCCAGCGCATTCACCAGGTTGATCTCTTCCCCCGTACACGCGCCCGTCCCTAACGTGTCGAAATCTTCGCTCAGAGCGAGCGGCGCGCTTCCGCTGGTCGTGATGCGCCACACCCGGCAGGTTCCCACCAGAAGTTCGCCGCTATTTTGCGGATCCAATATGTACGGCGTGTAGAACGCACCCTGGTCTCCGCCCAAGTTGGCCGGGCTCACGACTTCCACAAATCCGCTGTCATTGCAGGCCGTTCCGAGTTCACACTTCAGAATCGCGAGGTACGGATTGGAAGCGAACCACTCGTTCGGATTCGCGGGATTAATGGCATTGAATCCGCCATCCCCGCCGAGCGCATTTTGCCACGTGCTACTGCTGGTTGCCGTACTGGTCTTCGGAGACCCGTTGTCCTGCGTCCCTCCCAGCAGAATATCGGCGCTGGTTGGGTGGATTGATACCGAAACAAATTCCGTCATCGAACCCAAGCTTTGGCTCAGGCTGTCGAATTCGTTAGTACCCGAGCAACTACCACTACTAAGATCGGCGTAACCGTCGAGAGTTCGGCTGATTCCGCCGTCGTGCGCAAAGTATCCCGGCGATTTGCCGTTCGCCACCATGAACGCGATGCCGTGCTGGTCAGGATGCACATGCGCCGGCGCCGCCAGCGGGCTGCAACCATAAACGTGGGTCAGATTGATCCAGTCGCCCTGCGAGCAGACCGTCCCTCCGGTCAGCGTGCACTTATAAAGATTGATCGCTCCGGCGTAGAGATCGGTCGCTCCCGTCCCATTGGGAATCGCAGCCAGTCCCAGGTTGTACCAACCCTGCTCGACGCCGCAACCGCTGTCTTCCGGACCAAACGCATCATCTCCGCAATTAGTGATGCCATTGTCGGGAATCGGATTCCAGGTTGCGCCGCCGTCCAGCGACAACCAGATGCCCTCGTCGACTGCCGCCGGATTCCCCTCCAAGTCGGGTTGCACATCGACAACCCACACGTACATCTCGTTGCGCCCCGGCACCACCGTAAACTCACCCCGATAAATAAGGCATGAGGAAGAATTCGTACCCGCTGGGCAGTTCCCCGAGGCAAGCCCAGCCGTTGGTTGCGTAGTGACCCGCGTGAAGTGCTGGCCATCAGTCGACGAGTAAAGTCCATGACGCCGAATAGAGGCGTAAAAAGTCCCCGCGTTGCCCTGGTTCGCGTTGTAAAACACGGACGTCGCCGACGCAGGAACCGCTCCATCCGACAGTATGACGCGATTCCAAGTAACTCCTGCGTCCTGCGAGAAGTAGACCCCTCGCGCCGTCGAATTGCCATCCTCTTCCAAGCCGAGATCCAACCCGTTGTCCCCGGCGGTCGCTGCGACCACCACATTAGGCAGCACCGTGCTGAACGCGATCTTGCTGAACCCCACCCCCAGAAAAGACTGACCCGTGCCCGCAGTCTGGATTTGCGTCCATGTCGCACCACCGTCAGCAGACCGCAAGATTCCCAAACCGTAATAAGAATCGGCCGAGCTGTTGGTCTCTCCCGTTCCCACCAGGATTACGCTGCTGTTACCAGGCTGAAGCGCAATTGCCCCAACCGCGAGTGTAGGTTGATCGTCGATCAATGGCTGCCAAGTCACCGCCGCGGGATTGGAATTCAAACTTCCGGCGTTTGTCGACTTCCACAAGCCGCCATAAGCACCGCCCAGCAGGACCGTATTGCCTGAGGTGTCAGCCGGGTCAACAACCACCGACGTCGCCCGCCCTGCCACCCAGTTGTAATCCTGCCCTCCATCCCCAGTTGCGTCCGAGGCGAGCGGAGCAGGCCCAACCGACACCCACGGAGTTGAGGTCGCGGGTAAGCCGAATGTAGAACCCTCCAAAGCGCGATTTTGCGTGGCTGGCATCGCATTCGCGTAGGCCGCCCGCGCGGCTCGCATCGCCATCTTTTGACGGTAGGCGCGGAGCCGAAGTTTCGCCGCCGACTCCCCCGAAGGCAGACTTCGACCACGCTGGTTCCAGTTCCAATTCAAGTTATCTCGATGATCAGGACCCTGATCGTCCGCGCTCTGATGTACTGACGGCCAGCCGTTAGACGGCTGCTGACCGAGTGCACGTCCTGAAAGTCCGCCAGACACAACTACGCCCAGGACAATCGGAAAGCAGAGCTCGAGAATCGTTAAAGGAAAACTGCGCCCGAACATAAAATTTGCAACGCCACTTTGTCGCGCCTCAGCGAACCGGCGTAACCGATAAGTTTCAAGCATTCACGCAGGATTTCCACGTCCACGAAAGGCTCCCCACCCTTAGTAGATTCCGCGGCACTCCATAAAATGTTTGGGTAGTAAGCGTCGGCCGGAAGCCCTCGTGGTAGCTTTCCCGGACTTTTGCTAATCACGATTTCCTTCGTGGCCTTGGTGGTAGCGAACTTTGCCAGTTGAGCCCGACGCATTCCCCTGGCCCTCACCCGAAAAACCACCCATCCGCTATACTGTTCGGGTATGTCCGTGATCAAGAACATCGGAGCGATTGCCCAGGGCATGAGCATCACCCTGCGCGAAATGTTTCAACCGTCCATCGTCGAAAATTATCCCGACGGTCCCGGCCCCACCAAGGGAGCGATGTTTCAGGAGCGTTTTCGCGGCATGCACGTCTTGCAGCGCGACGAAAACGGACTCGAAAAGTGCGTCGCATGCTTCCTCTGCGCGGCCGCCTGCCCGGCGAATTGCATTTACATCGAAGCGGCAGAAAACACCGAAGAAAAACGCGTTTCCGGAGCGGAACGCTACGCGCAGGTCTACAACATTGACTACAATCGGTGCATCTTCTGTGGCTATTGCGTAGAAGCTTGCCCCACCGACGCGATTACGCACGGGCATGGATTTGAGCTGGCCACCTTCAACGCCAGCAATCTTGTCTATCGCAAAGAGCAAATGCTGGCCCCAGCCCCCGCTCACATGGGAGCTAATCAGGTCTTCGCCCAGTCCGAAGTGGATGCGGGCGTAAAGGCAACTGAAAGCTAGAATCCTCGAGATTTCCTCTCACAATACCGATCCCTGGCGGATCGGCGTTGTCGTATCAAACCGAGTCTGGGGGCGGAATCCGCTCGATTGTTTCATTCGCTAGCGACTCCGAAAAGCTATTGCGTCGGCCATGCAACTTCTCTATCCTGTGTGACAAAGCTTGTCTGACACAGGGACTCCTTCCCCGAGTCCGCACGAACTTTGCTTATTTTCAGAAACGCTGAACGGAACGGGGCATCGCTACAAATCCAGCTATGAATTCCAGTCTGAAGACTTTTTTGGCGTCCTTGTGGTCAAAACCTGACCCGGTTCTTGCTGGAGCAGGTCTGGCGGGCGAATTATTGGTGGCCAAAGTGCGTCTGTCGCTGGCGACCCTTCTCCTGCTCATCCCCGCGATCAACTCTACCTTCTTTCCGGTGGATCGAACTGAAAGCATCGTCGGCCTCAGCCTTACCATCACGACTTTCGTCGTTTCCATCATCGTCTACTTCTTGCTGTCCCGAGAGTACAACCCCTCTTGGCTGAGCTTTGCCAGCAGCGCGTTTGACGTCACCCTGATCAGCGGCGCGTTGGTGCTTTTTCTCCTCATGAACGAACCGCACACGGCCGTCAACAGCAAAGTTGTGTTTGAAGGTTATTTTCTGGCGATTGCGAGCACCAGTCTGCGCTACGACAAACGAGTCTGCATCACCGCCGGCTTGTTGGCCTGTACGGAATACTTCGGCATCGTTTATTTCGCCTCGAGACACTGGGATCTCAATAGTCCGATCTATTCCCCCTATTACTATGGAATCTTCGGATGGTCGGCGCAGATCTCGAGGTTGATCATCATGCTGATCGCAGCGGCCCTCAGCGTGGCGCTCGTAGCTCGCAGCCAGACGCTGCTCCAACTCGCGACCAGTGACCCGTTAACCGGCCTCTTGAATCGCGGCTATGTCGACGATCGCTTCGCCATTGAACTCAGCCGTGCCCGCCGCTACCGAACTCCCCTCACCATCGCTGTGATCGACGCCGATCGCTTCAAGTTCCTGAACGATACCTACGGCCATCCCATGGGCGACCTGGTGCTTCGCAAACTGGGAGAGATATTTCGCGAATCCTTCCGCCAGAGTGATACCGCAGGACGCTACGGTGGCGAGGAGTTCGTCGTCATCCTGCCCGAGACAGAACTTGAAACGGCCCAGCAGAAGCTGGAATCCGTGCGCGAGTTAGTGGCGCATACCTCGTTCGAATTGCCCAAGCGTGGCCAAAAGGTTCAAGTGACGATCAGCGCAGGCTTGGCCAGTTTCCCCCAAGACGGAGAAACCACATCCGAACTCTTCGCCTTGGCCGACGATCGAATGTTTCAAGCGAAAAATCAAGGTCGGAATCGTGTCGTCACCTCGAACGCAGGTTTACCCGTTCACTGAGTCACCGTAGCCGTCTGGCGACCGTTACTCTGAGCAAAGGACAAACGATCACGCGGGCCTTGGTATCACCACTTTTCCTTTGTGTACCTTCGTGCCCTTCGCGGTTAACGCTGTCGCAAATTCGGTCTCTACCCCTAATTCTTCAACGTCGTCGCCGCTACGGTTACCGCTCCCTGCAGCGGAACCGAGGTGCTATCGGTGATTTTCCCAGTCCCTACGTGAAACGAGTTAATGAGAACGTTCGTCTGGGTCAAAGTACGTATCGACGGATACAACGCATACAGCAGTTTGTCATCCGGACTGAAATAGACCGAAGGCATTCCCTGCAGCGTCGAAGGACTGGCGACGATTTCAGATGCGCCCAGATTAATGTGTCCAATGTCCGTCTGGTTCGCGTCCTCATCGGGAAAGACTATGTTGTCGCTCGGAGGATCGAAGCTTAGCCCAAACGCATCGTCTCCGCAGAACGGTATATTTGCAGACTGGCAAGTAATCACGGCCTGATTCGGATCAGTTTCCTTGAAAATCTGCAGGGTACCGCTTCCGGCGCCGCAACAGTCGTTTTCAACGCCAATCAGCCGGTCGGTAACGGCAACCGACGAGGTTCCCCCGCAATCGGTATTGACCTCAATCAACGGAGTGATCTTTCCCAGAGCGCCTGTTTTTTGATTTACGTTGTAGTAATCAAACCCCGGATTGCAAGTGTGAGGGCCGTCATCAAGGATCCCTACGAACATTCGGTTCCCCGCCAGCCCAAAACTAAAACTCGTGAGGGGGAAGTAATAGCTGGAATAAGACGCGACAACCTTCTGCGTGTCGGTTAGCGTCCCGTTGGATTGATCGATCGTAAAGAGGCTGATCGCCGCATCCGAATTATCCTCCTGATCCATCCATGTGACCGCTGCATAGGCAAACTTACCATCTGGATCAACTAGAAATGTATTCACGGGATAGGCGATGTTAAACGTCAGATGCTGAGAGAATGTCGAACTCGGCTCACCCTGCCCATTCGTCGCATACACCCACACATCTGTCCCGTCCCAAACGTAAATGTAGTTCTTGCCATCGACCGTCACGGGAATGACATTGTTGCCGCCCACGGTTAACGGACTTCCCACCTGCCTCGCGATGGCGGTCGTGGAATTCACATTGTAGGTAATAAGCGAACTGGTTCCGGACTGCGTTTCATCTACGTAGAGGACTTCAGTGCTAGCGGTTGCGGCAACAGCGGAGACGGCCAGAGCGGCGCACAACATTGCCAGGGCGAACATGCGGGGGATTCTAAACATCGGGGACACTCCTATCGACAAGCCAACGTTGCGTCTCAGATGCCTCCGTATGCGGCCTGGTTGCCGTTTTCAACAGCAAACAGTCCCGGTTTGCCCGCTCGAATGCTTCGCGGAAAACCGCAACGCGGTTCCTTTATGAATTTCACGTGTTTGCGGGATAAGAGGATTTAGTTCGTTATCGTTGCGGAAGAGAATGGGCACAGCTCAGCTAGCTTTGGCTTCAGATCGCTGGCGGAGAAAAACGCAGATGTTCTACACGTTTCTACGTAGTTCCCGCGCAGGTCGTTTCGCTCGCAGACCTCGCTTCTCGCGAATGCACCCGCACGATCAGAAGGCCAACCAGAACCGCGCTCAGCAGCATGACCACTCTGATATAGATCCCGGCATGAAATGCCTGATCTCCGACGGCGGTTCGAAGCAGCCCCGAGGTGGCGCTCACCGTGCATAGTCCGAAATACCCTTTTTCCATCCACCCGCCCGAAATCAAATACA
Source organism: Terriglobales bacterium (assembly GCA_049520915.1). Classification (GTDB taxonomy): domain Bacteria; phylum Acidobacteriota; class Terriglobia; order Terriglobales; family Acidobacteriaceae; genus Acidiflorens. The sequence goes on along the minus strand of JBEKPH010000093.1, from coordinate 3,954 downwards.
GCCACAAAAGAATCGACGACACTACCGTGAAAATCCCGCAGAGAACCCAGGTGCTCGTCGACACGGGTGTAACCCAAAGGCCAGTTGCGGGACTGGCTCCGATCATCTGGCGGATCGCGATCACCAGAAAGATCGCGGAATGCATCAGAGCGACGATAGCGCGCTTGCGGTTGCTGAGAATCGAAAAAGCGTCCATAAGCCTGAAACTACGATAGCGAACAATATGGACAAGACGCTGTGATCCAGGTCACGCCAGAGACTCAGCAGATTGCACCGCCATTGAAGGTCGGCCATCCGGCCGTCATGCCTTTCGGACGGCGGATGGCCTTTTCGGTTATGTGGCGCGGGCGCCCTCGCCCGCGGCCTTTGACCTTGCAGTTGAACCTATGTCACTAGGCCTCGAGCGAGACGGCCGATTGTGCCGAAAGAACACTAGCCTGCGCGCTCAGATTTCCTCCCAGAGCAAACTGCTGCAACTCTTGCTGCAGTGTGGCGTAGGCCTGCTGCGCCACCGCCGGCGTGCCCGCCGAAGCAGACTGGCTCACCAGGCTGAAATCCTTCGTCAGAGAATTCTGACCCGTCGTATCGGTTCCACTCGTGGCATCGGTTCCCGTCGTCGGGTAACTGCCCAACCCTCCCGTGCTGATGCGATGGTGATCGTGCAGATGATTCTTTACCGGGCCACCCTTAGCTTTGAAATCCTGCTGAATGCTGGAGTAATCCTTCTGCGCAGCGTTCAGATTGCCCGACTTAAGATCGGACGCAAGCTGATTGAAGGTTTGCGCGACTGAATTAGAGCTAGTGGCGGCAGACGCCGCTGTCGTCGAGCCCGAGGTCGAACTAGCCGCGCTGTTCGAAACCGACTGCGAAAACGCCTGCTGCAAACTGGCAAACTCCGATTGCGCGGACGAAAGATTGCCCGACTGCAACGATTGACCGAGTTGCTGAAACTGCTGTTGGATCGGGTTGCTGGCCGAAGTTGACTGCGACGGACTGAAGATGCTGCTGGGAATCCCCGAAATCGACATTCATATACCTCGCTGTGAGATTAAGCCGCGCCACTCGCTCGAAGATCCTTCGGCAAATGGACGGCAGGGCTTGCGGCCTGCGAAATCCGCGTTGCACCCTCTCCTAGACAAGCACGACAAATTCCATCCCAACTCAACCTGCAACTGAAACCACAAGCCTGCCATTTGCCGCACTTACGAGCATCATGGGTACCGCCCCGCCTTCTTCCAGCGCTATCCGGCAAAAGATGCAGCGCGCGAACTCGGCAAAGATTGCCGGGTTCGCCCGCTTATTCCAGCCGAACTCCGCACCACACTAGAAAACATTGCAACCAAATTCAGAGACAGTACACTTATCCCCATGGCACGAAAATTCAAAGATCTGTCGGAGCGTGAGATCCTCGCGCTGGCAATCTCGCTCGAAGAAGAAGATGGGCGCGTCTATGCCGACTTCGCCGAGGGCTTGCGCGAGACCTATCCGGCGACCGCAAAATTGTTCGACGACATGGGCGCCGAAGAATCAGAACATCGCGCCTCTCTCTTCGAAACCTACCGCGCGCGCTTCGGAGAGCACATTCCTCTCATCCGGCGCGAAGACGTGCAAGGATTCATCCGGCGGCGTCCGATGTGGCTGACCCGCCCTCTAAAGATTGCCGACGCCCGCAAACAGGCAGAACTGATGGAGATGGAGACGCGCCAGTTCTATCTGAAAGCCATGGGACAGGTGACCGATGCCGGCATCCGCAAACTCCTAGGCGATCTCGAGGAGATCGAGCGCAAGCATCAGGTCGCGGCCGAGGCCATGTCCGAGAACATGGGCGCAACGGTAAAAAAAACCGAAGAAGAGGCACAGCGCCGGTTGTTTGTCCTCCAGATCGTCCAACCCGGCCTCGCGGGACTCATGGATGGTTCGGTGTCAACCCTGGCCCCCGTATTTGCCGCAGCGTTCGCCACGAAGAGCAGCCACGACGCTTTTCTCGTGGGCCTCGCTGCCTCGATCGGCGCCGGCATCTCGATGGCCTTCGCCGAAGCCCTTTCCGATGACGGATCCATGACCGGACGCGGCCGCCCGATGCTGCGCGGCGCAGTGACGGGTCTAATGACGGCAGCTGGCGGAATCGGCCACACGCTCCCCTTCCTGCTGACCAATTTCCACGTAGCATTTACCGCAGCAGTCATCATCGTCGCTCTCGAACTCGCCACGATTGCCTGGATCCGCAACCGCTACATGGATACCCCCCTCCTCTCGGCAGCCTTTCAGGTAGTAGTCGGAGGAGTGCTGGTCTTCGCAGTCGGTATCTGGATCGGCAGCTCCTGAACCGCCCGTGTGGCGCGGCCGCCCTCGCCCGCAGCTTTTGACGTTGGTCTTCTTTCGTAGAGAGCGCACACTTGATTGAGAGCGCGGCAATGTGAGCGCCGCAATTGGCCCCTAGCCCATGACCCATGACCTATGACCTTGCCGTAATCGGCGGCGGAATCGTCGGCCTCTCCTTCGCCATGCACGCGAGCCAGACCTTCCCCGGTCTCCGCGTCGTCGTCCTCGAAAAAGAAGCGGGCCTTGCACGCCATCAGACCGGCCACAACAGTGGAGTCATTCACAGCGGCGTCTATTACAAGCCCGGCTCCATGAAGGCGCGCCTCTGCGTCGCGGGCGCCCGCGAAATGGTGGAGTTCTGCTCGACCCATGCGATTCCGCACGAGGTCTGCGGAAAGCTAATCGTCGCAACGAACCCCGAAGAAGCGTCGCGCTTGGATGCCCTACTCGCGCGCGGCATCGAGAATGGCCTTACCGGCGTGCGTTTGCTCTCCCGTGACGAGATGCTCGAATTTGAGCCGCATGTCGGCGGAGTTCGCGCCATGCATGTGCCCTCCACCGGCATCACCGATTACGCCGCCGTCACCGCAAAATATGCGGACATTGCCACGCGCAATGGCGCCGAGGTCAAAACAGGCGCGGCAGTCATTGGATTTCGTCCTTCGGGCAGCGCGCCCGATAGCTTGGTCGTGCAAACCGCCGCCGGAGAATTCTCCGCCCGCTATGTCGTGAACTGCGCCGGCCTGTACAGCGATCGGGTCGCGCGACTGGCTGGCGACGATCCCGGAATGATCGTCGTCCCCTTTCGCGGTGAATATTACGACCTGGCGCCAGCCCGACATTCGCTCGTGCGAAATCTGATCTACCCGGTCCCCGATCCGCGATATCCGTTTCTCGGCGTCCACTTCACCCGGCGAATTCACGGCAAGATCGATGCCGGTCCGAACGCCGTCCTCGCCTTTCGCCGCGAGGGCTACCGCTTCCGCAATTTCAAACTGGGTGAAGCCATAGAGCTACTCTCCGACGCCGGATTCCGTGCCATGTCTCGGATCCACTGGAAAAATGGCCTTCAAGAGTTTCGCCGCTCGCTCCGCAAGAAAGAGTTTGTTCGCTCCTGCCAACGCCTCCTTCCGGAAGTGCGTATGGAAGATATGACGCGCGGTGGATCCGGCGTGCGAGCGCAAGCCGTAGCGCCGGATGGCTCCCTGGTAGACGACTTCCGCTTTGTAGCGCGGGAGCGATTCTTGCACGTCCTCAACGTCCCCTCTCCTGCGGCCACCGCTTCCCTGCCCATTGGCCGCGAGATTCTGAAAATGGTCCCGGCCGAAATCCTAAAGAATTGAGACGCGGAACCTGCGCAAGGACCGTGTAATCTAGACCCATCCCATTTATTGCTGATTTGGAGAAAAATCGCATGGCGCAACGTCCGAGCTCGAAAAAGAAATTTGCAGTTTTAGGTGCCGGGAAGATGGGCACAATTCTGCTTCAATCTTTCTTGCGCGACGGATTAATGTCTCCTACTCAAACCTGGGCGACGGTCGCCCACGCCGATCGCGCTCGCGCTCTCAAACAGAAGTTGAAGGTGCATGCCAGCACGGACAACTCCGAAGCCGTAAAGAACGCCGACATCAT
>JBEKPH010000092.1:0-17259 GCA_049520915.1 Terriglobales bacterium | reverse complement strand
CAAAAATAAAATTCACCACCTCTGCGCGGAAATACGCCACGATAGTGATCATCCTTTCCGCGAGAAGCCGCTGTGCACAAGAGAAGTGGGGTAGGTCGGAAGCCGGTAGTTCAACCAGTCCAACCGAGAGGAGGTCAGGCACCCGAGCGTGCGTCGTCCACAACCCTTAACAAAGGCAGGACTTGGCTGACCACGAAACAGCACTTGCGCCGTGACGGTAATCCCGCTGGGAGTGTGCTGTACCTTGGTCGCGCGATCTGCAGCCTAAGCTCGGGGTGGTCCCGGAGACTCGTAATGGCGCGACAGTGCAATCGCGCGGCGCTCCGGGCGGCCATTTTGTCCGGTTTTCCGACCATCACGACTCCATCTTTCTCACAACGTCCAATTTCCGGTCCGATCGCCTTTGTGGGGGCACACGATCGGCGACCTAGGCAAATGCCTCTGGCGCGTGAGGACATTCCCCACATTTCTCATCTCGTGAGTTCAACACCTCCGCCTGGCCCGGATGTGATTCCCAACTTCGATCTTTAGTCTTTGCTCAAGGGTGGGGTGCAGTATGGCGCGTGCGGGGAGAATACTTCTGTGGTGGGACCGGGACGCCGATCAGGCGGGAAGACCGATTCGTGCGGATGTGAGATTGGCCGGCCATGAGATCTGGAAGCAGGCGTGTCGGCGGACGCAAGCTCTTCTTGACGATCAAGGTCCCGCTGCCGAGCTAATGGAAAACACGATTGCGCAGGTGTCGCGTTACCTCGACCGCATTGGGGCTCCTGAATCCTCACAAAAGCATGCGCTTCTCATGGTGGCCTTCTGCCGCCGGCTACGGCGCTATGCGACCAAGTTAAACCGCCTTGAATTGGTCGGGGGGTCCGGCGAACTGTCAAGCCGCACCTTAGGCGAGGGTTGGATTGCCCAGGTGAACGCGCGTCTGGAACTCGCGAGGATGGTCCGAAAACTCAGCGATAAGAATGGCACCGTTCTGATGCTCAGGGCTGCCGGATACGAGTGGAAGGACGTTGCGCAAATATTGGGAAAATCGCCGGCGGCCATCCGTAACAGTTTCTGGCGTGAGATGGAGAGAATCAGGTGGCCTTCCGACGTCCGCCGCCGATGACCAGGAAACTCGCGGATCTCCATCTCCAGATCGGGTGCGGCTGACGACCCTACGCAGTGGCGCCCAGATCGTCGTCATCATCCGTCTCTGATTCTGCTCCGTTCCTCATCTGTGCCGCGTAAGCTGCCTGCTCCTTCTTCGCTTCTCTCACGGGCAGAAGTTGCATATGGCTCGGAGGAAATACGAACGTCTGGACAAAGCTCAGTCGCTCGGGGTTCAACCTTCGTCCGACAATCTCCCGGCTATGTTCCTTGCAGAATTCACAAAAGGCTTCTGCGTCAATGACCTGTCTCTGAACTCCCGTCGCCTCGACGATTCGGCACTGCAAGAGTCCCCGATCAATCCATCTTTGCACTTCTTCTGCACGAACATGCAAAGCCCGAGCCAGACTATGTTTCGTAAACCAATCCTGTCCCATGCGCGCGCTGGCCCCGAGCCGATGCAACATGGCCTGCACCGAGGTTCGCGAGCGCCGGAGCAGCACCGTAACTTCCTCGAGAGAGTGTGACGCGGTCAAGTCAACTAGCTTCTGTTGCTCGGTTTTTGTCCATGGCCGGTAGCTTCGCTTCGAGGTGATTCCCATCTGGCGGACGAACCTCCAACAGGCTGCACGCGGGTTTCCCGACACTGCCGCAATTCTTGTGATTAGCCCCTGCAACGCCATTCGCGTGTTGTGCCGATCTTGGCCCGATACCTCGGATGATTTGGTACTCACATATGTCCTCACCATCTCTCGCGCCGCCCCAGGCCAGCGGAAGGTACGACGGCGGGCTGATTGATTCGATTCCCCCATGTTCAGCAAAGACTGTGGAAGCCGGACCCCACATCCCCTCCTACTTATATATGGCTTCGAAACGGGAGTGTGTCTCACCTGGGATTACACTTTTTTGGCATCGTGCGATTGTGGTGTTGGTTGGATGTGCTCCTTAAGGGAACGAGGAGGACGCTGAGCCGGATGTCGGGGCGTTAATCGGCATTTTTCACTTGATCTGGAGGCAACAGCACAGACACTAGATGGGCGCGGTCGCCGTCATACTCATCGCCAAGTTCGGACACGATAGGCGAATGCACACAAAGATTTTCATCGACACCGATCATGGATCGTGGGATTCTGCTGAGGGCAACATGGCAGTTGGGCTTGGACTCCGTGCTCAACTGGGGCGTGCAGAATGGATTCGGAAAAAGAACTGCTCGACGCATTTGACAGGGTAGTGCATGAGGACTTTCCCAACCCTCAGCGCATCGACTGCCCAGGGGGCGATGTCCTGCTGAAACTCGCGCAACGGCCCGCGGACGCTCAGTTCGCCCCCCTGCTCGCTCACATCCGACAATGCGCTCCCTGCTTTGATGAGCTGAAAGACTTGCGGCAAAAAGGGCGAATTCAATAGCCCTGAAATCCTGCCCGCGCGCACTTTGGCACAGAGTATGACGCGTAGTGAGACCGTTACGAAACTCGAAATGGAAAGAAGAGGAGAATAAGACGACTCAACTCTCTGGAGGGAGAGGTCGAGTTTGTGGCACGATTCTGTCAGCAGATTTGGAGCTGTGCGGCCAGGGTGGCTGCACCAAGCACTTTTGTGATCCGTTTGAGGTTGTACGCCATCGTTGCGATGGCAATTTCGCTCCTCGCGCCAGTCAATCCACGAACCAAGAGACGAGGGTGTCCGAAGATTCGGTACTTGATAGTCGCAAATGGATGTTCTACGGTTTGACGCCTGATCCTCATTGCTTCCGGCGTGACGCGCTCTTCCATCCGGTTCAGAGCATCTTCATAGAGATGTCGCGCCAAGCCCCGCCTAGAGGCGAGCGTACAACTCGATTTTAAAGGGCAAGCCCCGCAGTCGGCGCTGGAAGCTTTGTACATGGTGTAGCGGTCTTTCAGGTTCGTGTGTTTGCGTAGCAGTTTTTTCTCACCGGGACAGGTGTAGCTATCCGTCTCCGCGTCGTACTTGAAGTCAGTGCGGCCAAAGAGTTTGCCATCTCCCTGGTTGTTGACCGTGCGCATGACCGGAACGAAAGGCGTGATACCTGCCTCTTCGCACTGAGCAATCTGTTCTCCATTGGAATATCCCGCGTCAGCAACCACTTGAAGAGTCTCAACTCCCAGAGCTTCTTTCGCGGCCTCGGCCATTGGCTTAAGACAACGAATATCCGAGGCATCAAGAGTGACGGAATGAGCGACAATGATGGCATGTTCTGCATCGACTGCAGTCTGCACGTTGTAAGCCGGAAGGGCCATCTGGCGCACCAGCATAAAATTCGCGTCGGGTTCAGGATGCTGCTTCAGCTTCTCTAGCGCAGCCTGGACGGCAGACGGATCGATGCTTTCCCTTTGTTCTTCATCGGCTTTTTCGATGCTGTCAAGATAGCGTTGCAAGGCGAGTCGTTCGCGAGTGCTATCGATGCTCGCCACAGCGCGAAATTTTGAGCCATCAATGGCAATCCACTCGCCACGGATTAAACCGCAGTTGCGTGCAAAGCGAATAAGTTCCGCGCCTGCCGCCGATATCGCTTCGCGATGTACCCGCCGGAATTCGGCGATAGACTTATGGTCTGGACACAGCCTGCCAAGCAGCCACATCAGCTCCACATTCCGGTGGCACTCCGCTTCTAAGCGCCGTGATGAACGAATTTGATTCAGGTAGCCGTACAAATAGAGCTTCAGCAGATCGCGCGGATCATAACCGGGCCGGCCTGTATCCGCGGCCTCTGCCCGTTCGAAACCAAGCGGCGCCATTTTCAGCGCATTCACGAAGGCATCGACCACTCGACATACATGATCGCCCGGAGCAAGATCATCCAACAGCACCGGAAACAATGTTCCCTGGTGTCGTCCTTCACCTTGGATATAGCTCATTTTGAACAATGCCTCCAATTGCTGGAAAGAGCTGACAGAGAGTGTCCGCGAGGTTCTGCAATTTGCCCTAACTGATTTGAACCGCCGGATATGCTTCGATGTACTTCTCGCCATTGCAGCCAAGGTAGGCGACGGTACGGGCAGCAAAGTCCACGTCATAGCGGACAACTCCCGCGCGCCAACTGCCTTCGAGAAATTCTGGAAATGTGCTTTCTCCGGCCTGATCGATCCGTAGTGCTGCGATCAGGGCATCTTGGTCAAATGCCGGCACGTCCACAACACCGGAGACTAAGGGCTCACCCTGAATCACGACTGGCCCTTCGTCAGTGAGGAACAGACTTTGGCAAGCTGGTAGGGACCAGATGTTGCGGGTGGCCCCTGCTAGTCGCAGGCTCTCGGCCAGATAGGGAAATCCGCCTACCTTGGGACGGCCTGCGGCCGCTTGTTTCATCGCCCTCATTAGATTCTCAATTGCTTTGCTCATGGGAGTTTCCTTTCGGTGTGGTGTTCTTTGGGATAGGTCGAAATTTTGTCAAGGACATGTCATTTGACCGGGATGTTTCGGATGTGATGATGTTCGGCAAGTTTGGAGAGCAAACTTTTCAGAGCAGCCCTTTCGTCGGCGGCGAGACAAGTAAAGAACTGTTTGTCGTTCTGATCGGCGATCTCAGCAAGTACGGGGAGATTGCGCCGCCCCACGGGCGTCAAGGACAACAATTGGCCACGATTATCTTCGGGGTTCACCTTGCTCCTGATCCAGCCCTTTTCCTGGAGCTTGTCAATAATTTTCGAGATCGCTCCACGGGTCATTGTCAAAGCTTCGGCAAGCTCGCCTGGAGCTGCTTGCGCTCGCTCATCGAGATGACGTAAGAAGACCCATTCGGCGACAGACGTTTGCCTCGCATACAGGGACCGGGCAAATTCACCCGAGACCGTATTGGAAACACGCCGCAGCCAATATCCCAGATGGCTCTCTAGCCCGGAAATGGAGCATTTGGGTTGGGGTGTAGTTTCCATAGAAACTATTATGGTTTCCGTGGATACTATATGTCAAAGCATTTTTTGCGGGATGCGGAGGTTCGTAACGATCTCGAACAGGCCCGCTGAGGTCCGCTGAGGTGGTGGCGCAGAACGCAAAGCGGCCGTAGACAGGGAGGAGCCCTTCTCCCTACTAGGCGTAACCATAAAGATGGTTGCTTATTCGAGACTGGCTGGGGCGGTGTAGTCCATGAGCACCTGTGGCTGTCCGCCCGTATCCGTGTCCATTTTGCTTCGAGGGGCATCTTCACGCCGAGACACGCATTGAAATTAGAGCCATCATCGAAATCGATGGAAACTTCGGGACCATAGCTTCCTTCTTCAAACAGTGTGAGCGACCGCACGACTTTTCCGGCGAGATCCTTGCATTCAATCATGGGGATGTCCTCCCGGCCCAGTGTAGCTACATTGGCGCAGAAGTTCGGAGAGGCGCAATTTGCACGATTGCTCGTGAAGCCGCACTATAGCTGTTCAAATAAGGTTCTTGATGTTGGCGGCGATGATGTCTTTGGCGGTTTGCCGTTGCTGCGGCTGTTTGAGGGTTTCCTTGTCAATGGAGAGGAGCTTCGTTTTAGAGCTGTTCGGCGAATGGCCTGAGGATGCCGCCGGATACAATCATTCCGCCACGTAGGTGTTTAGGTTGCATAGGCCCTCATGAAAGCTTTGAGAGCTGCATTGATTCTGCTCTCCACCTCCCTTGGTGAGGGAGTTGAAGCCAATCCCAAAAGGACACGGCGGAATGCTTCACCGAGAGCCATGTGGATGAGGTGATCTGCGGCGATGAGAGGATCGACGCCAACGAGGAGGCCCTGGCGTATCTGCTGTTTGAAATATGCGGCGAGGAGAGCATGTGCCCGCCGAGGCCCTGCTTTGTCGAAAATTTCAGCGAGTTCCGGAAATCGAGCAGCTTCCGCATGAAGCACACGGACCAGCTTGACGGCTTGATCGCGGTAGAGCATCTCCGCCAGCTGCTTCACAAAGGAATACAAAGCCTGTTCCATCGGAACGTCGGCCTCAAGTGCGTTCACGAATCCTTTGAACATCGTCGAGTTCAGACGCATCACGATGGCCTCAAAGAGCTTTTCCTTGTTTCCGAAATGATTGTAGAAGGTGAGCTTCGAGGCTTTGGCACGCGATGCAATCTCATCGACGCTGGTGGCCGCAAAACCCTTCTCAAGAAAGACTTCCGTTGCAGCTTTGAGAAGGCGTTCCTTGAGCCGATCCTGTCCGGACGGAGCAGATTTTGCAGTTTTCTTCGCCAAGTTCACTCCTCTTTCTGAGCATTGCACAATTTCTTGCATCCCGTCTCCTTTGCATTCATCTATACGATACGGTACAGTATCATCATGGAGAAGGGAAGGTTTCTCTTGAACGAACGACCCTGGGTCCCAAAACACAACCCGTGGCTAATTGCTATCACCGTGAGCATGGCGACGTTCATGGAGGTGCTTGATACTTCAGTTGCCAACGTCTCCCTGCCACACATCGCGGGATCGTTTGGAGCAAGCCAAGATGAATCGACCTGGGTGATTACCTGCTATTTGATCTCAAATGCGGTCGTCCTGCCCATCGCTGCATATATGTCCACTCTGCTGGGACGCAAGCGCTTCTACATGACCTGCGTGCTGCTCTTCGGGTTAAGCTCGTTTCTTTGCGGGATCGCTCCCACACTTCCGCTCATGCTCTTCTTCCGCGTTCTTCAGGGCGCAGGGGGCGGCGGTCTCGGCCCTTCGGAACAAGCCATCCTTGCCGATACCTTTCCTCCGGAGAAGCGGGGCCAGGCGTTCGCGCTTTATGGCTTGGCGGTCGTTCTGGCGCCCACCCTTGGACCTACGATTGGCGGCTGGATTACCGACAATTTCGACTGGCGCTGGATCTTCTTCATCAACCTCCCGATCGTGGCCTTGTCGCTTTTTCTCACCCATCGCCTGGTAGAAGACCCTCCGGCCATTCTGCAGGAAGTGAAGCAGGCCCGAAGTGGGAACTTCCGCGTGGATTATCTCGGCTTCGGCCTCTTGGCTCTGGCTTTCGGGAGTCTCGAAGTCGTATTGGATAAAGGACAGCAGGAAGATTGGTTCGGATCGAGTTTCATCGTGACCTTCATGGTCATCTTCGCGGTCTGCCTGATCGCGGTGATCTTCTGGGAGCTTCATCTCGCAAAGACCAAGGAACGTCCGATATTGGATTTGAACCTCTTCAGAAATCGAACCTTCGGCGTCTCCGTGCTGCTGATGTTTGTTCTGGGGTCGGCACTTTACGGAATCAACACGCTGCTTCCCCAGCTTTTGCAGCGCCTGATGGGTTACTCGGCCGAACAAGCCGGATTGACTTTGTCGACAGGCGGCTTGGCCACCTTGCTTGCGATGCCGATTGTTGGCCTTGCGGTGGGCAAGATGGACCCTCGCAAGCTGATTGCGCTTGGGTACATCATGACCGCCGGGGCGCTGTTCTACATGAGCGGACTCAATCTGCAGATGAGCATGGGCTATGCGGCCGAGCTTCGTTTCTTCCAGTGTCTCGGCCTGGGACTGCTGTTTGTTCCCATCTCCACCATGTCCTATGTCGGTGTTCCCGGTTCCAAAAACAACGACGTGGCAGGCATGACCAACCTTGCGCGGAACGTTGGCGGTTCCTGCGGCACGGCTTTGTTCACCACGATGCTTTTGCGTCATGGGCAAACCCATCAGGATGTGTTGGTCAGGCATACGGTACAGAGCAATCTCTTCTTCAGGAACCAACTGAACACGCTCACCCAACAGCACGGGAGTCATCAAGCCCTGGCGCAGATCTATCAACGAGTCCAGCTTCAGGCCAGCCTGCTTTCCTATCTCGACATCATCTCTTTCTTCGCGTTCGCTTGCTTGTGCATGGCTCCCATCGCCTTCTTGATGAAAAAAGCCCCTAAAGGCGGCGAAGTTGTCATGCACTAAGAGAGGTTCCCATGCTACAGAGTTTCTCAATTCGATCACGCATCTTCGCCGGTTCCGTCGCTCTCTGCCTCCCTCTTGCCGGGTTTGCCCAGAGCTCTTCTTCCGGTTCCGGGCAAACTCCGCAAGCGCAGCAGTTGCCGCTGTCAGGCCGACCGCAAGGCGGCGCGTCTGTCTCAGCGCCGCAGACTGCTTCGGGAAGCTCCAGCTCGAGCGTCAATACCGTCAACACAACAATCCAGGTACAGGGTTCGTATCAGGGCAGCATCGTGGGGGCTGTTCCGGGAGATGGGCCCATTCCCCTGACCTTTCCGGAGGCGCTACAGCGCGGTCTCCAATACAACCTCGGGAGTTTTGACTCTGCCGCTTCGGTAAAGCAGGTCCGTGCCCAACGATTGAGCGCTCTTAGCCAACTTCTGCCCAACATCTACGCAACGCTCTCTGAGACAGGTGCCAAGACAGATCTTCAAACGCTTGGTCTCAGTAGCGCAACTTTCGGCGGCAACATAGCTCTTCCAGTGACCGTAGGCCCCTACCACTATTACAGCGCTCAAGCGAACGTATCGGAACAGCTGAGCCTCACTGGCCTGCAAAATCTGCGGTCTGCCGAGAGTCTCAGCAAGGCGGCGCTCTTGAGCGCGCGGGATGCCCGCGAGTTGATCATCCTGGCCGTCGGCGGCTCCTACCTGCGCGTTCTCGCAACCCAGGCGCTGGTGGCTTCGCAGGAGGCACAGGTGCGATACTCCGAAGCTTCGTACAACCAGGCTAAAGCTCAATTTGAGGCTGGCACGAAAGCGGAGATCGACGCCAGCCGCAGCTTGGTCGAGCTGCAGACCCAGCAACAACGCCTGAGCTCACAGAAGGCACAGCTCCTCAAGGATCGGATGTCGCTTTCGCGCCTTGTTGGCCTGCCTCTCGATCGACCGCTCTTGCTCTCGGAGACGCTACCGGCGAACGTATCTGAAATGCCGATTGCGGAGCAGGCCCTCAAAGAGGGTCAGGAGCACCGCGCCGATCTCCAGGCCGCCGGACTTCAGCTCAAAGCAGCGCAGCAGTCGTTACGTGCCTCGCATGCTCAATACCTGCCTTCCCTGAGTGTCAATGGCTCCTATGGGGTTGAGGGCGTCAATCCCAACAAGGGGGCAAACGTCTTTCAGGCCTCCGCAACCCTGAACGTTCCCATATGGTCGAGCGGACGCACGCGGTCACAGGTGCAGCAAGCGGAGGCGACGGTCTCTCAGCGCACGGCGGAACTCGAGGACGAAAAGGGAGCTGTCGAAAACGATATCCGCACTGCCATCCTGGACCTTCAGGTCTCCGCGCAACAGCTGAAGGTTGCGGACAGCAACCGGCAACTGGCGCTTAGCACCCTCAAACAATCGCAGGATCGCTACACGGCGGGGGTCGCCACCTCGGTCGAAGTAGTCCAGTCGCAGGAAAGCTTGGCTTCGGCTGAGCTTGACTACGTCAACAGCCTCTTTTCGCTCAATGTCGGGCGAATCAAGTACGCACGCGCAATCGGCCTGGCCGAACAAACCGTTCCAGATCTTCTCAAGTAGTTCGTAGCGAAAGTTGCTAGCTCAGAAAGGGATACATCATGTCGTCACAAGCTGACGCGAAGCAGGACGAGCAACGAGCGTCGAATAAATCCGTTTCCCCCTCGGAATCAGGGCAAGAGCATGTTGAAAGGCCGCCGGTCGATCCCGTTAAGCGGCGGCGCAATATTGCCATTGGCGCTGTGATTGTTCTTATTCTTGTTCTCGGCTGCATTGCCTGGTGGATTCACTCTGGGACATACGAATCGACGGATGATGCACAGGTCGACGCCCACCTGAATCCGATCGCTGCCCGGGTTCAAGGTACCGTCTCCGCTGTTTATGTTGAAGACGATCAGGCTGTGCAGGCGGGGCAACCTCTCGTGGATCTCGACACCAGAGATCTGGAGGTATCGCTCGCTCAAGCCCAGGCAAACTACGATCAAGCCGTGGCGCAATTGCATGCCGAAGATCCGAATATGCCCATCACTCGAACGACAAACGCCAGCGACATCTCGTCACAGCGAGCTGAGGTATTGACTGCCGAGGCATCTTTAAGCGGGGCGCAGAGTGACTATGAGACGGCTATGGCCAAGGTGCGGCAAGCCGAAGCCAACAACGCGAAAAGCAAATCCGATCTGGCCCGGTATCAGCAGCTCCTCGACAAACGAGAGATCGCTCAATCGGACTACGACCAGTACCTTGCCAATGCGCGTTCGCAGCAGGCCGTCGTGAACGCCGCCATTGCGGGCGCGGATTCTGCAGCGAAGACTATCGATCAGCGAAAGGCGCAACTGGCTCAGCAGCAGACCAAGCTAAGCCAAACCGCCGCCAATGCTCCCCGTCAGCTGGAGATCAAGAAAGCCGACCTGGCTACTCGCCAAGCCAGCGTAGAGTCCAGCAAGGCCCAACTGGAACAGGCAAAGCTCAATGTCGCGTATTGCCATATCGTAGCGCCTGTCTCGGGTATCGTGATGCAGCGGGGCGCGGAGCTTGGACAGCGGATCGCCGCGGGATCGCAGTTGTTAATCGTTGCTCAAGTCGAGGCTCCGTGGATCACGGCAAACTTCAAAGAAACACAGCTTCGCAAGATGCATGTGGGCCAGAAAGTCACCGTGAAAATCGATGCCCTCAACCGCTCGTTCACTGGATATGTAGAGAGCCTATCGGCCGCAACAGGCGATCGTGCCAGCGTTCTCCCCGCAGAAAACGCGACGGGAAACTACGTAAAGGTCATCCAGCGTCTTTCGGTCCGCATCCGGCTAGACCCGCGTCAGGACGGGATAGAGAAGGTTCGGCCAGGGATGTCTGTCGAGCCAACAGTGCATTTCTAGATCTTGCGAAAGCTAGTGGGTTTTCGATACATGAGTCACTATCTTCTTCTTACGACATATCCCGTGCTCTTCTTCGCAGTTCTTGCGAACCAGCTTTCTATGCCAGTTCCCGGGGTATTTTTTCTACTTGCGGCCGGAGCACTCTGTCACACCGGACAGCTTGGCTTGCCGGCTGTCCTGACGCTTGCAATCGGAGCTTGCTTGCTCGGCGACACAGCATGGTTCCTCATTGGACGGAAACATGGCGGGCGCGTGCTCCGTTTTTTAGCCGCCTTCTCCGCCGACCCCAATGAGCAGATTCGTAAAACCAAGCGCACCTTTGAGAAGTATGGCCTTCGCTGTTTGCTCATCGCCAAGTTCGTTCCCGGAATCAACGCAGTGGCGCCACCTTTAGCTGGAACGTCGGGTAGCAGCATTTCCCGTTTCTTAGTCTACGATAGCGCTGGTTCGGCGATTTGGGCGGCAACCTATGCGGGAGTTGGTCTACTCTTCAGTCGGCAACTCAATGGCATTGCTGTTGAAGTAAGCCGATTCGCCGGCTTTCTCGCAGCTGCACTCGGCATACCCTTAGCCGTCTATATGATCCTGACTGTGTTGAAGTTCATCCCGGTTAGCCGAAGTCTTCGTCTCCACCGCATTGAGCCAGGTCGCCTGTGGCAGAAGATCAACAGTGGCGAAAAAGTCCTTATCCTCGATCTCCTGAGCTACGAGGAAGGGACCGAAGGAGCCCAAGGAGTTCCGACTTCCGTTCGCTTGGACCTCAGCAGAGTTCGCGAGGCTCGCCATGTCCTGTTTCCTTCGGACCTGGATATTGTTCTCTATTGTGCCTCTCCCGGCCATTTCAGAAGCTGTCGTGTGGCCCTCAACCTAAAGAGGCATGGCGTCCGGAACATTGAGGTTCTCGCAGGCGGTCTCAACGCATGGCGCGATCAGGGGTTTCCTGTAACTCATAATCTGGTCTCTTCAGAAGAGGCAATCATGCGATACAAGATTCAAATCACCTGAGATTATCCATTACGGGACAGGTGCATCGAAAATGACGGTGAATCCAAGTGAGGCACAAAGAGTGTCGCCGATGCGGCTCCTACGTGGTTAGAAAAAGGTCGACAGGACAACCATGACTTACGATCCAATACGGCAGTTCAAGGGCTATCTAGATTTTGCAGGCAAGGTCGGGCTCTTTGCCGTGCGTGCCGCACGTCGAGCGGTAGTGCCTCCTTTTGAGGGGGTCATGATCTGGAGGGGAATCGAGGAGGTGGGTTGGAAATCGTTGCCCCTTGTTCTTGCCTCGGGTTTTGCTCTCGGCGTGGTACTGACTCTCCATACGCGGAGTTCCCTGGTAAGGTTTGGCGCCGAGGCGATGATCCCTACGTTTCAGGCGGTTGCATTCTTCAATGAGATCGGTCCTCTTGTCGTGGGACTCCTGGTTGCCGGACGTGTAGGAGCGGGAATTGGCGCCTCACTTGCCGATATGCAAGTAACGGAACAGATTGACGCCATTGAGGCCTTTTCTATCGATTCATTCAAGCTCTTTGTCGTTCCCCGAATTATCGCCTGTGTTGTCTCTCTTCCCATTCTGACCGTCTTCATCGACGTTATGCTGGTCGGGAGGCAGGTTACGACGGCTAACCGTGGGAGGCTACCTCCATCCAATCGCGGCGCATCGACGGAGTATCGCTTTCCCCGTCGAAATCACCTTTAACGATGAGACAGAACATTCGAAGCTCTTTGTCAGATTGCAAGAGCGGATTCGCGGCGAGTTCCTGATCAAGCATGTATGAAAGTTTTGGGACGGGGGCCGGCTCCGCTCCCGCCCTGATTGCTCCCAACCGAGCGTATAGCGCGTTTCTTTTGTCACCAGTTGCTTCATACATCTGTTGAGCCTTTATGAAATACGGACGCGCAGCGTGCCAGTTGTATAGATCGGAGAAATAGAGAGCTCGCTGTAGAAGCGTATCGGCACCATCATCCGCCCGAACCGCAGAAGCTGATGCCGCAAACAGTAGACCCGAGACCACAATGAGGCGGAGGGTTCGACTCGTTGACGCGCGGGCCCGCGAAATTCGAAGGGTCGCGTCGTCTTCCCCTGCTCTCCGCGGAAGGACCGTGCGTCCGATCAGTAACAAATTCACTTCCAGCCTCGTTCTTGGCATGAACACCTCACATTGCTCCGACATTAACAGAATCGGAACAGGGTGACTTTACACGTAGGTTCCCAATCGAAATTGGAAACTGGGACAGATTTCATCGAGATTTGCCCAACACTAACTCAGGAACATTTTGATGGCGAAAAGCATCAGAATATTTGCGAAAGCCAGATTTTCCCTCCGCCGACCCCCTACTTCTTTTTTTGCTGCTTTCTCCCTTCCGGAGGTTCCTGTATTGGATATACGCCCGATGCCTGATGTGTTTCCCAGATTGCTGTTGACTGGCGAGTTCGTCTATGACTGACCCTGGTAGCCAAGCTCCGGTTTGGTGGGACAAAGAAGTCGATGCCGCAGGCAGGCCAATCCGGCTGGACGTGCGTACGGCTGCACACCAGATCTGGGACGCCGCCCGCAGACAGGCTCAACACCTTCTGGGCGACGCGAGCGAAGCGCCTGAACTGATGGAGACTGCCGTGGCGCAAGTGTCCCGGTATCTTGATCGAAGCGGCGCCAAACTCTTCACGCAGAACACGGCAGGAATTCTTATGTGTGCCATTTGCCGATCACTTCGACGCTATGCGCGGAAACTCAATCGATTGGAACTTGTGGGTGGAAGCACCGAATTGTCAGAACGGCGAATTGCTCCCAACTGGACGGCTCTTGTGGAACTCCGGTTGGATTTGGAGAGATTGACCCGCAATCTCAACGATAAGAGTCGCAGGATGCTCGACTTGCGCCGGAGTGGTTTCGACTGGAAGGAAATTGCTGGTGTCCTTCAGATGACAGACGTTGCAGCCCGGGCAGCCTTCTGGCGTGAAGTAAAACGAGCCCAGTCGAAAGCGGCGGGACGGTCCGGCAGAAAAACCGCCAAACAACAGCCGGGCGCGAGGAAGAAGTCGAGTCCACTCGAGTTCGAGGGAAAACTCGCGCCCAGTAAGCGAAGCGCGGCAGAATCCGCTGACCCGGTGGGCCAGGGTTTCATGCAAGCGGACGGCGCTGCGGACGAGCGTCCCAACCCCAGAATGCGATAATCGTGGCACGAGGTTTTCGGAATGAAGCGCAGGCTGGGCTATAAGGGGTACGTCATTGAGGCACGCGCCAACGAGCTAAGAGATGGCGGATTCTCGGCGGAGTTCTCCGTCGAGGAACATGATGCTCGTGGTGTGACCGAGACTCAGTTCTACGTTCCAAATACTTTTGCCACGCAGGAGTCTGCGATCGAGGCAGCGATTCAGGCTGGGGAGCTGAAGATTGACGAGGGTCTTGAGCGCGGGTACATAGCTGCAAATGGCTGAGGCTTTGCACGAGTCCAATCTACCTTGACCTTAGGAATGTTCGGGGCTGATACGGCCCACATGCAGCACACACAATCCTTTCCAAACGCCTGAAGAGTGCATAGTGTGGCTGACCGACATCCATGTAAGTCTTCTGTCAAGGAAAAACACGGGTGCTCAGGCGCGCTCGGGAGAGCGCGCATTTTTCGGATGCAGAACCGCTCAGCTCGCATTTTGCCTCTCGGCGGTGGTTCCTGCCTTCGCAGAACCAGACATCCATTCACTGTCTCGGGCCCAAAGGCCGTCACAGAAGATTGAGTGTGTGTTCTCTGCCAGTCCCGAAACAGTCAGAAGGGAGCCGCGGGAGTTTCATCTCCGTTGCTCAGTCGGTCAGAGGCGGGACCTGGCAGTCTGCGCGCTGTGTGATCCTGGTGCTTTTTCCTTTCGTTGGCCTGGTTTTCAGGCCGCGTCGCATCTGCCATCTTCTGCAGTCACGAAATCCCGTTGTCCTCGATCCACGGCGAGAAGATATGCGACCATCTTGCGCGCTACCGCAAGCGTCGCTCGATTGGCGTTCCCTTTCTGTTTCTCTCTTTCATAGAGCAATGCAAGATCGTGATCCTGTCGCGGCGCCAACTTCGCAGCCTCGATCAGCACAAATTGGATATTCTTGTTGCGCTGTTTGGAAATCGGTGTGCGAATCGACTTCTCGGCTGAGCTTCTTTCGTCACCGCAGAGCCCGCAATAACTGATCGCTTGTCGGATCGATCGGAAGCGCGAAATCTCACCCATCTCCAGAGCCCAGGTCAGTGCAGTGATGGGCCCAACTCCGGGAACAGTTCTAAGTCGCTTGATTCTCTCGGTCAGGAGCGGATCCCGCTGCAGCGAGCTTACGAGAGCCCGTTCCGTCTTCTGCAGTCGCGCGATCGTATCCCGGCTCAGCCGGAGCAGAGGTCGGATACTCTCGTTCACTTCTTCGTTGCTCGCGAGCAGTTCGCGAAAATATCCCACTTTGTGAAGCCGCTGCTTGTTGTACGTCACCCCAGTTTCCATGAGCAGACCTGAGATCCGATTTTTCGTCTGCACCATCTGCCGCACCAGCAAACCGCGGTAGCGCAGCGTTCGCCGTCTGTCCCGAATCTCAGTCGAAGCCATGTGGCACTCAGGCAGGAAGTCACAGCGCAAGCAATCGGCGATCTTACTCGCGTCGACCCGATCGTTCTTTTTCTTGGCAGCTGCGATTGCGCGAAGCATTAGGGGATGTGCCACTTTGACCTGTGTCGCATGCGGATGGAGGTGATCGTAGATCCACCCGGTAAAAATCGTTGCTTCCATCGCAACCGTCCAAGGTTGCGGAAGAGTCCTCATCCAGAGGTCCAACTCGCAGCGCGTTGCTCCGAGCTTTCCTTCCTGGTGAACTCGACCACTCACATCCTTGACGCAGTAGCTGATCGTCTTCTTGTGAACATCCAGTCCGATGTAATACATATGTCCCTGAGGAGCCTCCGTGGTTGTTCTCTGAATCAGCGTCACCGCTGAGTTCAGCTTTTGTACACCACGTGCTCCTCTTGGACTTAGCATTCAAACAGTCAGTCGGCCATTCGGGTAGTGTGTTCTCAGAACGCTGCCGTGACAGCGCTGCGTGAATAAGCTTTTCAACGACTTAACAGAACCGCGGGGACTGCCAAAGTTCGCGGAAGTCGTCTAAGACATCAGCTTTTGTGGGTTGGGTTGTGGGTTGGAAAATTCAGCTGGCAGGCCCCTGCCCTCTCTTTGCAGCGGGTATTTCATAAACCACGTTTCCTACCAAACTGGCCGAACCCCAATGGATAACTGTTCGCCGTCGGAAGGCCGACCGGCGGTCAACAGACCGCTAACAGGTAACGGATAGTCATCCGAAGACCATCGGAATACTATTGGATAACCATCAGAAACCGGTCTGCCCTTCGTAGGCTTCCCGTTAGTCTCCAGACCGCTACCTGAATTCTCTTGAGTATCGACAACATCTCGGCTATTGTCCGCCCACCATATACAACATTTTGTGTTCTGACATGCCGACCATAGTATTCGCAAGTCCGAAGGGAGGGGTGGGCAAGTCTACCGCCGCCGTACTCCTGGCGACCGAACTTGCGGGCTTTGGGGCAGGGGTGTCGATGATTGACGCTGATCCCAACAAGCCGCTTTCACGGTGGGCAAAAAGACCCGGCCGGCCGGCTGTCCTTGAAGTCATATCGGACGTGACCGAGGATTCCATTATCGACGTTATCGAGACAGCCGTACCGGTGTGTCGAACGGCGTGGCGGTCTCAAACACAATGCCGATCATCCTTCTTCGCGGTGACTTTAAGCAATCCGAATACGGTAAGGTCATTCTTCCTTTCGTCGTAATGCGCCGCCTCGATTGCATCCTCGAAGCCTCAAAAGATGCCGTTCTTAAAGCCGCCAAGGGCCTGCCGGACGGAGTGGACGACGCTACGAAGGACCTGATTCTCTTCGGGGCGGCTGGCGGTAACCTCAAGGTTTATAACCTTAGCGCCTTCACATTCAAAAGCCTGAAAGGCCAAGACCCAGGCCATTTGCACGCCAATCTTCTGGACTATGTCACGAAGTTTTCTGGCAACGTCCGGGACATTAAAACCGACTCCTATGATGTTTGTCTACTTCCATCTGTTCTCGTCTTTGTAAGACGAAGAAACCGTGCTGCATCTGGTTCCCGGCGGAGCCGCCCGTCACGCATTCTCCTGCTGCAGAACGGCGCGGAGGAGGCAAGGGCGCGCCGGGGTTGCGCGGCGCAGCGAACCCTTGCCGCCGAGCACCGTTCTGCGATCTCAGCCACTGGACGGGCGGCGCAGCGGGAACCAGATGCCTGGATTCCTGGAAGGTGGGCCCAGAGCGGTGTCATGCGCCCTCCGCCAGAACAAAATTGGGGAAATCTTCGAACACCCATTTGTTATTGAGGGTTCGATAGATGATGCCGAGAAACTTACGCGCCAGCGCGATGATGGCTCTGCCGGCGCCACGACGGGCTTTCACT
>JBEKPH010000091.1:0-23604 GCA_049520915.1 Terriglobales bacterium | reverse complement strand
AGGGTGCACTCTCTAACCCGACTAAATCTCTCCAGTTACGCGGGTGTTTTTCTGGTTGGAACTGGAATATCGCTGAGTGCGATTGCGGTTTGTCTGGGAGCGCGTTACTTTGTCGCGATGCAGCATCCGCTCTCGAACGTTCTTTTTGGAGTTGCGGGTTGCCTCCTCGCTTACCTGTTCGCGGCCATGATCCTATCGCGAGGCAAAGAAAAACTCCTAGTGTGATCGCCGAGCTGCTATGCCTCGGAGGGTTGCTCTGACAAATGGAACTCCCAAAAACAATTCGTAAGGCGGTTGGTCGGATTCTGGGCCCCCAAATGATCCGTAGCGTGCGGAGGTATCGCCAAGGGACCGTCGGCGGACTCGACGTTTATCGTTCTTATCTCACTGATAAGCGAGGTCTGGAGATCGGCGGACCTAGCGGAATCCTGGGAGATGAAGGCCCCCTACCTGTCTATTCTGTTCTCGCGTCCTTGGATAATTGTCTCTACTCCTCGCGGACGATCTGGGCCGGTGAAGTAAAAGACGGAAGCACGTTCAAGTACCATCCTCTGAAGTCAGCCGGAGAGCAATTCATCTGCGAGGCGACAGATTTGGAACCGGTGGCGAACTCCAGTTATGACTGCGTTCTTGCTTCGCATTGTCTAGAGCACGTCGCCAATCCTTTCCGGGCATTGACTGAGTGGAGGCGAGTTCTGAAGGAGAACGGGCTTTTGCTACTGCTCCTGCCTCATCGTGACGGCACTTTCGATTGGCGTCGACCCGCAACCTCCCTCGATCACATGATCCAGGACCACGCCGATGGCGTGAGCGAAGACGATCTCACGCATTTGCCGGAAGTGCTGGAGCTCCACGATCTGCGAAAGGACATCGCGGCGGGGACGCGAGAGGAGTTTCGCCAGCGCTGTTTGGAAAATCACTCCAACCGAGCAATGCACCAACACGTTTTTGATACCCTGACCGCCATCCGCACGGTGGATCACGCGAAATTCGAGGTCATACGTGTCGACAACCTCAAGCCGTATCACATCATCATCCTCGCTCGTAGACACGAAGGCGAGCCGGACAACCAAAAGTTTCTAAGAAAGGGTGCCGAGCATTGGGGTCGAAGTCCTTTCCCCTCTGATCGTCGGCATCGTTAGCCAATGGAAGCTCGGACTCCAAAGTTTGGCGGCGGGGCCAACGAAACCGTTCTGCACCCGCTTGTCCTGATATTGATGCTGTTGGGACTGGTGCTATTTTTTGTTTTGCCACGCAAATACGTAATCGTACCCGTCCTACTCACGATGTTCCTCGTTCCAGCCGGCCAGCAATTCTACATTGCCGGGATTCATCTCTTCGTTCAGCGCATCCTGATTTTGGTGGGCTTCATTCGGGCGCGCTTTATGAAGGGTCCGAACCAGAAGCACGTTTATGCCGGAGGCTGGAATTCCATCGATACGGCGTTCACCTTCTATGTGGTGATCTCGGCAGCCGCTACGATGGCGCAGTATCCGGACGCTGGAGCCTTGGTCAACCAGATTGGCTATCTCTGGGATTTTCTGCTTGGGTACCTGCTGTTGCGCAGCCTGATCCAGAGTGAAGAAGACAGTTTTCTGGTCATCAAATGTTTTGCCGGACTGATGGTCATCCTCGGCGCGGCGATGATTTACGAGCAGATGAAGATGGTGAACCTCTTCGGCCTGCTCGGAGGAGTGAATGCGGTTCCGGAGGTTCGGGACGGCAAGATTCGGTCCCAAGCGGTGTTTCAGCATTCCTTGACGGCGGGGACGTTCGCGGCGACGGCGATCCCGCTGTTTTTCTTGTTATGGAAAAACGGCAAGGCCAAACTGCTCTCCATCGTCGGAATTGTTGGCGCGACGGTGATGACGGTAACGACGCAGACGAGCACGTCGCTACTAACGTATGCGGCGGGGATCCTCGCGGTATTTGCCTGGCCGCTGCGCAAGAAGATGAAGAAGGTGCGGACCGCGATCGTGGTCGCGCTCATCAGCTTGCATCTGGTGATGAAGGCGCCGGTGTGGTTTCTGATCGCCCGCATCGACCTGACGGGATCGTCGTCCAGTTACCATCGGGCCGAGCTGATCGATCAGTTCATCAACCACTTCAGCAGTTGGTGGCTGATTGGCACCAAAGACGCTGCCACGTGGGGATGGGATATGTGGGACGCGCAGAATATGTACGTGTCCGTCGGAGAAGCGGGAGGGTTGGCGGCGCTGGTCTTCTATATTTTGGTCATCTCCCGCAGTTTTGCCCGGATTGGGGAGGCTCGGAAGCGTGCCAGGAACAAGCAGCAGCAGTGGTTTCTGTGGTTTCTGGGCGCTGCGCTCTTCGCGAACGTGGTCGCGTTCTTCGGAGTCAACTACTTCGATCAATCCAGGATGGCGTGGTTTGCGCTGATCTCGATGATCTCGGCGTGCACGATTCCGTTGGCAAATTCTGGCGTTCGGTTCAAGGCAGCGGAGGGAGTGGTCGCGTTGCAGGAAGCGTCGGTGCCAGTGAGGCGGGAGTCGGAGCCTTCCGACGCGGAAGTGGAGATTGGGCGGTCCACGAACAGGTATCTGCTTGACTGAGCCGTCGATCAATCCGATGCAGACGCGGTACGTGGTCGTTACGCCGGTGCGGGACGAGGAGGAATACCTGCCGCTGACCATTGAAAGCATGGTGCGGCAGACGATTCGTCCGCAACAGTGGGTGATCGTGAATGATGGCTCGAAGGATCGTACGGGGGAAATCATTGACGAGGCGGCACGGCGACATCCGTGGATAAGGGGCGTGCATCGTACTGACCGCGGCTTCCGCAAGTGGGGAGCCGGCATCATCGAGGCTTTTTACGATGGCTATCATGCGCTCGACTGCAAAGATTGGGAGTTCATGAGTAAGCTCGATGGCGATTTGTCGTTTGAGCCGGACTACTTTGAAAGGACATTCGCAAAGTTTCGCGGCGACGCGAAAATTGGCATTGGCGGCGGCGTTCTTTACCATTACGACGGCGGCGAAAAGGTACTCGAGAACCATCCGAAATTTCACGTGCGTGGAGGCGTGAAGATTTACCGGCGCGCCTGTTGGGAGGCAATCGGGGGACTGTGGGTGGGGCCCGGATCCGACACGGTCGACGAAGTCAAAGCCAACATGCTGGGATGGACCACGACTAGCTTTTTCGATATCCACATGATTCACCACCGTTTCACTGGAGCATCATGGGGACGTTGGGGAGGCTTGGTCAAGGACGGAAAGATCGACTACGTTTCTGGCTACCACCCGTTGTTTCTAACCGTAAAGTCGATCGTGCGTTTGCCTCGCCGGCCCTTTTTCATCGGCTCGTTCGCTCTGGTCTACGGATATATTTCGGCCCATTTGCAGAGAACGCCGCGGGTCGACGATCCTGCGCTGATCCGCTATCTTCGTCAGCAACAACTAGCGAAGCTATGCGGGAGAGAAACAATTTGGAAGTAGTGGACAGAAAAAGTATGCACGATCAGGTTTTAGATCCAATAATGCGAACTACTGACACGATTGAACTCTCCATCGTATGCGTGAATTGGAATTCGCTCGCCTATCTGCGCGAGTGCATTGAGAGTATTTATCAGAATACCTCGGGAATAAATTTCGAGATTATAGTTGTGGACAATGCTTCGCCGGATCGAGGCGGAGAGACTCTTGAGCAAGAGTTTCCTGAGATTACGGTAGTCAAAAGCGAAAATAATCTGGGATTCGCTGGAGCTAGCAACCTCGGATTTCGCCATTCCCATGGCAGCCATGTTCTGCTGCTGAATCCGGACACAAAACTAATTGGGCCCGCGATCAACATTTTGCTCCAACAGATTAGGTCCTTGCCCGACGCCGGGATTGTCGGTGGCAAGTTGTTGAATACTGATTCGTCGATTCAGACCGCGTCGGTTCAGAAATTTCCAACCCTTCTCAATCAGCTCACCAATGTCGAATATCTGCGAATGAAGTGGCCTGGGTGTCCACTCTGGGATATCAGTCCTCTTTTTCTAGATACGCCTCAGCCAATCAAAGTGGAAGTGATTCCTGGCGCATGCATGCTCTTGAAGAGGGAAGTGTTCGAAAGAGTCGGCTTGCTGACCGAAGATTACTTTATGTATGCCGAGGATATCGATCTCAATTACAAAGTTAGAAACCTAGGATTGTCGAGTTACTACGTTGGCACCGCACAAATCGTCCACCACGGGGGGACCAGTAGTTCGCGCCAACCTGTGAGCCACTGGTCGATCCTAATGAAACATCGAGCGATGCTGATGTATTACCGGATGATCGGCGGCCCCGTGTATGGCCTTCTCTATCGTGTCACGATGGGATTATCGGCCTTGGTTCATCTTGCGCTTTTGGCAGTTCTATTTCCATTCGGAAACAAAGAAGAGATTCGACTGAAGACTGAAAAATGGTATACCGTCTTGCGATGGTCGCTAAGACTCGAGCAACCGGTAACCTCTAAATCGTAAGTAGAAACGAGGACCTTGTGTGCGGTATTTGCGGCAAGTTTAACTTCGATCGGGACAATCGAGTTTCTCCGGACGTGGTTAAGGCGATGGCGGATATGATCCAGCATCGCGGACCAGACGACGAAGGCTTTTTTGTGTCTGGCCCCATCGGCCTCGGGTTCCGTCGTCTTTCGATTATCGATCTGCAGACCGGTCACCAGCCTCTTTCGAATGAAGATGGGAGTGTCTGGATCGTCTTCAATGGCGAAATCTATAACTACCAGGAACTCCGCACTTTCCTGCTGGGCAGAGGTCACATTTTCAAGACGCAGACCGACACCGAAGTTATTGTCCATCTTTATGAGGAGATGGGCGAGAAATGCGTGGAAAAACTCAGAGGCATGTTCGCTTTTGCCATCTGGGACAATCGCAACAAGACCCTGTTCATTGCCCGAGACCGTGTGGGAATTAAGCCGTTGTATTATTGGCTTTCGGATCGTTCACTGATTTTTGCTTCAGAGATTAAGGCTCTACTGGCTGATCCCGAGGTCGAACCGGAACTCGTGCCGGAGATGATTGATCGGTTTCTCACCTTTTACTACGTTCCTGGCGAGGAGACGTTGCTCCGCAACATTTTCAAGCTTGCGCCGGGTTCGTACATGATAGTGAGAGACGGCAAAGCTGAGATCAAGCAGTATTGGGATCTCGCTTTTTCTTCACAGCCGCGCAAGCTGGTAGATGCCGAAGACGAATTGCTCACTCTGCTGGACGAATGCGTTCGCATGCACATGGTGAGCGACGTGCCCGTCGGATTCTTGTTGAGCGGTGGTGTCGATTCCACTGCCATGTTGGGGATGGCGGGAGGCAAGACCGAGCGCAAGCTTAGCAGCTTTACGCTGGGATTTTCCGAGCCTGGTCTGGCGGACGAACGGCCGTACGCCCGATTGGCGGCGAAAACCTACGGGTCGGAACATCATGAGATGACCATCACCGCGCGGCAGTTCGCGGATTTTGTCCCGCAATTTGCCTGGTATATGGAAGAGCCGGTCTGTGAGCCACAAGCGATCGCACTCTATTACGTGACGCGCATGGCGAAGGACTATGTGAAGGTTCTCATTTCGGGAGAAGGCGGAGACGAAGCGTTTGCGGGATATCCGATTTACCGAAATGTGCTCTGGCTTGAGCGCTTGAAGAAAGTTCTTGGCCCGCTTAACGGCATGCTTTCATCGGCGCTGACGGCGGCGAATCGAACCTTGCACTCACCTAGAATCGCGAAGTATTCACCTTTGTTTAAACTACCATTCCCATCCTATTATTACAGTCGGACATCGAGCCCAAGCCGGTTCTTTAATCTTAATAGCGGTAGCCTATACTCCAGTTCTTTCGCTAAGAACGTAAATCGGACTTTTTCGCAACAGGCAGTGCAAAGACTTATGACTGGCAACAAAGGTGGGCCGGTCAACACGATGCTCTATGCGGATACCAAGAGTTCACTTCCGGATGACTTGCTGCTAAAAGCCGACAAAATGACGATGGCAAACTCCATCGAACTTCGCGTCCCTTTCCTAGATCACAAGTTTCTAGAGTTTGCGGCCGCGTTACCCGAAAACTTCAAGGTGCATAATTTCACGACAAAGTATATTGCCAAGACCGCGCTCAAGCATCGCGTTCCCCACGAGATTCTGCACCGCAAGAAAGTCGGTTTCCCGGTACCTTACGAGCGTTGGATGAGGACAGACCTTAAAGACTGGGTGCGCGACATTCTTTTGGATAGCAAAACTGTTTCGCGAGGATACTTCAACCGTGCATGTATCGAGCAATTGATCGATGAGGACATCCGTCTGCACAGCCATCCCAAAGAAATTCTTTCTTTGGTTTCTCTCGAATTATGGCATCGGGCATTCTTGCAAAATACGTCCAAGATTCCGAGCGCTCCCGAAGGTGACAGTCCGGCACTGGTTCCTTTAACTAGCAGGGCCTAAAGAACTTATGCCTTCGGTACAAGAGAGATTGACGGATGCCGTTCTCGCGACCATACGGACGCGGAGGGCCGATCGAGAGGCAGCGCAATCGCCGTTGTTCCGCAACCAGGCGGCGATTTCGCTGCGGGCAGCCGCGTTTTCTGACTTTGAAAAAGTCGCCCTGTTGCACAAACGGTTAGGGCAGGGAGCAGACTCGGTTGAAAATTGGAAACGGCTCTGGGTGGACAACCCAGCTCTAAGGAGCCGCGACGTAGCACCGAGGATCGGATGGCTCCTCGAATCAGCAGGCTCGGTTGTGGGATTTTTCGGAACAATCCCTCTACTCTGCGAGTTTCAAGGCACACAACTGATCGCCGCAGCAACGTGCCGGTTTGCAGTGGATGCGGAGTTTCGCTCCTCGTCTCATCTACTCGTATCCTCGTTTCTCCGCCAAAAAGACGTGGATTTGTTTCTGAACACGACGGCGACACCGGCAGCGGGCAAGATGATGGAGGCCCTGAAGGCTTCTCCAGTGCCGCAACCGGACTATGGCACGGTATTTTTTTGGATTCTCCATTATCGGCGATTTACCGAAGCGGTTTTGAAAAAGCTGGAGGCTCGCCCCGCGCTCGCAAAGATCGGAAGTTTTAGCGGATCCATCGCGATGTGGGGAGAAGCGCAGTTGCGCCGCAGGTTTCCGCGAACCTTGACGGGCGACGGCCAGGTGTCAGAATGCAGTCTCGACGAACTGCCGCTGGATTTCGACACTTTCTGCGGGGAACAGGTTGCTGCAAGTAAGAGATTACTCGGGAAGCGTAGTTCAGAGATTCTGCGGTGGCACTTTACTCCTCCCGGCAGTCAAAAGGTCTGTCGCGTATTCATTTGCCGGAGCGGAGGTCGAATCACAGGATACGCAGTTACCCGTCAGGAACGCGACAAAGAGTTTGGCCTTGTACGCAGTGTTGTAGCCGACCTGATCGCCGCGGATGACGATCCGAAGGTTGTGCAGGCCTTGATGGCTGCTGCTCATGCCAGCGCAAAACGTTCGAGCAGCCATGTCCTCGAAGTGAGCGGTTTTCCCCGAACGATTCGACGAGCGATGGAAGAGTGGGAACCCCTCACGCGGCAATATCCCTCGAACCCATACTTTTACAAATCGCGGGATCGCTTACTACACGAACGATTGTCGAATGAAGATCTCTGGTACGCCTGTCCCTTTGATGGAGACGCCACACTCTGGCCTTAAGCCGGAAGGTCCGCAACGTCAGCGTGTGTCTCCCATGCCGAATTTGAATAGGAAGACGGTCAATCCGGATATGAAGCTCATCGAAGCTTTGCGAATCGTAGGAGAGAAGCAAAACCCTGAACTGCCGACACTCCGTGTCCGCGTGGTTTGTGGCTTCACTCCTATGCATTTTCAAACGTTTCTGCAGGCGCACTTGCGTCGATCGCGCCCGGACCATCGAGTCGAGATTACATCCGGTATTTACGGAGACATTTGGGGGACGATTGGGAAACTGAACGAAGAAGACACGGATATAGCAGTCGTAATCCTGGAATGGAGCGATCTGGACGCCCGTCTCGGGCTGCGCGGACTGGGCAGTTGGTCGCCCACGGCCCTCCCCGGCATTCTGAAGAATGTGCAATTGCGTGCGAGCGAGCTGCGGGCATCGATCGGAAGAATCGCGAATTCGGTGCCCGTTGCGGTTTGCTTTCCAACCCTGCCGCTGCCGCCTGTCTCATTTGTGCCAGGATGGCAAGGCAGTTCGTTGTCACTGGAAATTCGAGCGACGATGGCATCTATGGGCCTCGATGTATCGCGGATCCGCAATGTGAAGGTTCTCGATACGCAGCGTCTGGATATGCTTTCTCCGCTCGCAGAGCGCTTTGATCCAAAAACCGAGGTGTTTTCCGGTTTTCCGTATAAAGTCGCACACGCATCAATATTGGCAGAGTTGCTAACTCGTCTTACCGCCTTGCCGACCCCGAAGAAAGGCCTGATCACCGATTTGGATGACACACTCTGGAGTGGGATTTTAGGAGAGGTTGGTTTGCACGGAGTGAACTGGGACCTCGAACACAACAGCCACATGCATGGAGCCTATCAACGGCTTCTTCATGCGTTCTCCGAATCTGGAATTTTGATTGGTGTTGCCAGCAAGAACGATCCGGAATTTGTGACGCAGGCCCTATTGCGGGACGATTTGATTCTGCCAGGACGGTCGCTATTTCCCGTAGAAGCGAGCTGGGGACCCAAGTCTGAAGCGGTTGAGCGCATTCTGAGAGCATGGAATATTTCCGCGGACGATGTTGTATTCGTTGACGATAGCCCGATGGAACTCGCCGAAGTGCAGGCGCGGCATGCGGGAATCGAAACGAAACTATTTCCTAAAAATGACTACCAAGCCCTAAATGAGCTGCTGTACAGCCTTCGGGACCTCTTCGGCAAATCCTCGATCTCAGAGGAAGATTCTCTTCGTCGCGACAGCATCCGGCGAGCTCACGAGGGGACACCGCAGAGTTCAGGCAAATCACTGGAAGTCTTTCTGGAACAAGCAGAGGCCGAATTTAGTTTTGATTTCTCGAAATCTCCGGTGGACGACCGGGCTGTAGAACTGATCAACAAAACAAATCAATTCAATCTGAATGGAAGACGGATCAGTGAAGCTGGATGGCAGAATTTTCTAAAGCAGCAAGATACATTTCTCCTCGTAACGACCTATCGCGACAAGTATGGCCCATTGGGGAAGATCTCCGTTATCGCCGGTCGAGAGCGCGGGAAGACCATTGTGATTGAAAATTGGGTAATGAGTTGCCGCGCATTCAGCCGCCGGATCGAGCATCGTTCCATCGAAGAGTTAGTTCGCCGATTCGGCGCGGACGAAGTCACTCTGGACTTTGAAGCGACACCGAAGAACGGTCCCCTTCGAGAATTTCTTGCGGATCTGCTCGATTCACCGCCCAGCTCCACCTGCACCGTAAGTCGTAACAGAATTAACGAGTTCCTCTCGAACTGTCTGCCCAAAGTTACGGAGGTCGCTCATGGCTGATATCCGCGAGCGACTCATGGACTGTTTTGCAGCGGTATTTCCGGATTGTTCCAAAGAGGACATTCCGAAGGTTGACCATTACAATCTCGCTCGATGGGACTCGGTCGCGAGTGTAACGCTGTTCGCGACGATTGAGGAAGAATTTGGGTTGGAGCTTGATCTCGAAGATCTGCCTGGCTTGGTTTCCTTCGAAAAAATTCTGGCTTACCTGTCGACTAAGGTCGCAGCATGAGAATGGAACAGACAAGCGAGCCTCGATGGAAACGATCTCTCAAGTGCGGCATCAGTCTCGCCGTGTTTGGCTGCACCGAGGCGGTGACAATGCTTGGGCGAGTTGTCGGGCGAAAGCCGAAAGGCAGATGTGTGGTGCTGTACTACCACTCGGTGCCCTCTCAACAAAGGGAATTATTTGCGGAACAACTGGACGTGATTCTTCGTCATGGGAAAGTGGTTCGTACGAGCGACGGTTGCAATTCCGATCTAATCGAGCACAGCGTAGCGATTACGTTTGACGACGGTTTTGAGAACTTCTTGACTGAGGCGTTGCCTGAACTTCAGAAACGTCAACTCCCAGCGACTGTGTTCGTGATTGCGGAGGGCATGAATCGAACCTTTGGTCCCAAAGGCCATGCCGAGAAGTTACTGTCTCTGGAACAGGTGCGAAGTTTGCCGTCGGAACTGATCGCCATCGGATCTCATACGGTTAGTCATCCCATGCTGACGAGACTGGAGTTGTCCCAGGCACGCACCGAAATACGGGACTCCCGCGATAAGATAAAAGAAATGCTGAACCGCGACGTGGCCGAGTTCAGCTTTCCATTCGGCGATTACAACGAAGCGATGGTCGACCTTTGTCGCGAAGCTGGCTATCGTCGCGTTTATTCCACGCTGCCGGCATTTGCTTTCGAAAGTCCAGAAGAGTTCGTAGTAGGAAGAGTACGAGTGGATCCCACGGATTGGCTCCTCGAGTTCCGTCTTAAACTGGCTGGAGCCTATTGGTGGTTGCCAGCAATCTTTTCGATGAAACGCAAAATGCGGGCGTTCAAGAGCCGATATATCTCCGGCGGAGAACGACAGCCGTCCGCGCCACGCTCCATGGTTCGATAGAAGTCTGGTAGCCGTGTGAAACGACCCTCGCTTCAGATTCACAATACGATGGTGAGGTTTGAAACTGTAGATGGCGAAGGCTTCCTGGAACTCGTTCTTTCTGTCCGGTGCCTTGGGAGTCGAATCATCTGGTGACACTTGATCCGCTGCAAGATGAACGATGGTCTGAGCTAGTTGAAAGGCACCCCGCGTCTTCGGTTTTTCATTCCAAAGAATGGCTGTCCGCCTTGCGCACGGCCTACGGTTACGAACCGGTCGTCTACACGCTGAATGAACCATTTACTCCTCTAACTTCCGGGATCGTGTTTTGCAAGGTGCGCAGCTGGCTCACTGGGCGTCGTCTGGTGTCTGTGCCTTTCTCGGACCACTGCGAGCCACTGGCCGATAGGTCGACCGAATCTGATGAACTCCTAACGCGGGTCGCGCAAAGTGTGTGCGATGGAACACAGGATTATTGCGAGGTCCGTCCCCTGCGCTTCGAGCCGAATGCGGCTACAGGGTTTGGAAAAAGCGATCGTTACGTTTGGCACGCGGTCGACTTACGTCCGGGTATCGACAAACTTTTTCACCAGTTTCATACGTCCGAGCAGCGGAAGATCCGGCGTTCGGAACGCGAGGGGCTGACGTATGAAGAAGGCAATTCGGATCGCTTGCTGGGATACTTCTACAAGTTGCTGGTGACGACTCGCCGACGGCAGCATTTGCCGCCGCAACCGATCAAATGGTTTCGGAGTTTGATCACAAGCTTCGGAACTAATCTCAAAATCCGAGTGGCGTTCAAGCAGGAAGTGCCGATTGCGAGTATCGTGACTTTAAGTCACAAAACAACTGTTACGTATAAGTACGGTTGTAGCGACGCGCGAATGCATGCGATGGGTGGGGTTGGGATGCTCTTTTGGAGTACGATCCGGCAAGCGAAAGCCGATGGTTATGAAACTCTCGACCTCGGGCGAAGTGAAATCAGCAATCGGGGTTTGGTGGTTTTCAAGGAGCACTG
Source organism: Terriglobales bacterium (assembly GCA_049520915.1). Classification (GTDB taxonomy): domain Bacteria; phylum Acidobacteriota; class Terriglobia; order Terriglobales; family Acidobacteriaceae; genus Acidiflorens. The sequence goes on along the minus strand of JBEKPH010000091.1, from coordinate 12,044 downwards.
GGGCGGGGTGGGGTCTAGTCTCTCCTATTGGCGATATCCGAATCATCCTCGAGCGCACGAGCGTTCGTGGAAAAGAAAGATTGCTCAACGGTTCGTAGATGGTGCCCCGGACGGGTTACTGATTGCATCGGGTCGCGCCTTCTACAAACATATTGGCTGATTCGGTCTTGGCACGTTGGGGGGATTGACCGAAATCTCGATGGGCGAAAGTATTAGTAAAGCGTGAATTAGGGTCGAAGCCACCGCCTTATGAACCAAGCATTTTTAGAGTACTTTCGCTGTCCGGAGTGCTTCGTGCACTTGTCTGCGAAGGATAGTCTCTCCGAAGAGAGTGGTTTTTTTGGCTTCGGGGAAGGGGTGCTCGGCTATGGAAAGTATTCGGGTTGTAGGCCAGCGGAGTCTCCCCGCGGCCCGCTTCGCGATGCGTGGGAAGAGGTGGGTTATAGGTCGGATTCCGTAGTTCTGCCGTTTGACTTAGAAGAAGTCCTCCAGAATCTGCGATTAGAACGCTACACCAGGAACTGTCAGTATGGCAGTTCGGAGAACAGTCTTGTCGCATGGATGTATTACGCCGTTCGGCCATTACTTCCCGTAGCGGTGCGGAGCCATTTGCAGCGACTTTATCTGGGAGATTGGAACAAAATAACTTTCCCAAACTGGCCGGTGGACCATACGGTCGATACGATCGTACGCAGTACTATGCGATTACTGCTTCGGGCGCAGAAGGTCGACAAGATTCCGTTCATCTGGTTCTGGCCGGACGGTGCGTCTGGCGCCGTGGCAATGACCCACGACGTGGAAACCACCGAGGGACGCGACTTCTGCGAGTCTCTGATGAGCCTCAATGAGCGTTTCGGTGTCAACGCTTCTTTTCAGATCGTTCCCGAAGAACGGTACGGAGTGAGCGATAAATTCCTGGATTCGATTCGCAGGCGAGGTTTCGAAGTCAATGTTCAGGACTTAAACCACGACGGCCGCTTGTACAACGATCGGGACGAGTTTACCCGGCGGGTGGCGAAAATCAATGAGTACGGGCGACGATTTCAGGCGACGGGCTTTCGCTCCGCTATCTTATACCGCAGGCAGGAATGGTATTCCGAGCTCGATTTCTCCTACGACATGTCCGTTCCCAACGCCGCACACTTGGAGCCCCAGCGCGGAGGGTGTTGTACAGTCATGCCATACTTTGTGGGGAAACTGCTGGAAATCCCGGTTACGACTACTCAGGATTACTCTCTGTTCAACTATCTACGGAGTTTCTCCATTGACCTCTGGAGGCAGGAGACGGATCTGATCCTTGAGCAAAACGGACTGATGAGTTTCATTGTGCATCCGGATTACATCATGAAAGAACGGGAAAACCGGATCTATGAGCAACTGCTCGCACATCTGGCATCGCTTCGTGATAAAAGAGGCGTCTGGATAGCGGCTCCTGGCGAGATCGATCGGTGGTGGCGGCAGAGATCGAAGATGGAACTGGTCAGGGACGGTGACGGATGGAAAATTGAAGGCCCCGGCCGCGAACGAGCATCCGTTGCCTACGCAACCGAAAAAGATGGGAACCTGGCTTTTACGGTGGAGCATTCGTCGGCGATCGAACTTTCTGCGAGTGCCACGAAGCGCTCGTAGTTTGCCGTTGGGCCGAGACCGCATTGCGATTCGACCGCGTAATGATGTTGAGAAATGGCTTTTCGACTCTCCAACCAGACGATCGCCGATCCGCTGATTCTTCTTCTCAACTGTTAACGAGACTTTGTTCTGCAGAGCTGTGAGCCAAGAACACAGAAACCTAGAATCGCAGAAACTGAGATAAGGATTGTGAAAGTGAATTCAACCGATTGCCGCATCGTTGTGATTGGAGCAGGTCCGTACGGGCTTTCCGCGGCGGCCTATCTACGGGCGTCTGGCATGGAGGCGCGCGTTTTTGGCGAACCCATGTCGTTCTGGCAGAAACAAATGCCGGTCGGCATGTGTTTGCGCTCGAATTGGGGAGCGTCCCATATCGCTGATCCCAAACAGGAGTTTACGTTGGACTCCTACTGCCGTGAAAACGGCAATCACGTTTCGAAGCCTATTCCGCTTGACCGGTTCGTTGATTACGGAAACTGGTATCAACGCAAGGCGGTCCCAGACCTGGATACGCGTCTCGTTAACTCCGTGGAGTCAGGCTCGCGCGGTTTCAAACTTGTTCTTTCGGATGGAGAAGAATTCAACGCACGACGAGTCGTGGTTGCAGGAGGAATTAGTGCTTTTGCCACCCGCCCAGCGGAGTTAGCCAATCTTCCTCCTGCCTTGGCCTCCCATACCAGCGAGCATAACGATCTTCGGAAGTTTCGTGGACAGCGAGTTGTTGTGATTGGCGGTGGCCAAAGCGCCCTAGAGTCCGCCGCATTGTTTCGCGAGACCGGAATTCCGGTCGAAGTGATTGCACGCACCACTAGTCTTAATTGGGTAGGGATGCATCCGAGGTTGCATCATCTTGGTGCGATTTCGAAGATCCTCTACTCGACACGAGACGTAGGTCCGGCGGGAATTAGCCGACTGGTCGCGGCTCCACATCTGTTCCGCCGATTTCCGCGCAGCTTTCAAGAGCGCACCGCTTATAGGGCGATTCGCCCGGCGGGGGCCAGTTGGCTGCGGTCGAGAATCGAAGGAGTGCCTATCACGCTGGGATGTAAAGTAGTCGCCGCTGACGAAATGGGCAGCCAACTTCGCTTGCGGCTCGATGATGGGACCGAACGTGTCGTCGACCACGCCCTTCTCGCGACGGGTTTTAAGGTCGATGTTTCAAAGTATCCATTCTTATCTCAGCCACTGTTGCAGCAACTAGAGACCGTGCAGGGATATCCTGTACTTGGCCGTGGACTCGAGTCTTCGATACCAGGATTGCATTTTCTAGGCAAGCCCGCCGCGTGGAGCTTTGGTCCTCTGCTGGGGTTCGTTTCGGGTGCGGAATTCGCCTCGACGGAGTTACTTCGTTCCATTTCGAAGAGCAACAATAGCAATCACTAGTCTGTGAGCGCCCTGCCTCAAATCGTTCTAGCGCCTCCAATCGTTCCTCTGTCGCGCCCAACCGTCGGGGCGGTGGTAATCGGTGGCGACTATCAGGGGTTAGGCATAGTGCGTAGCCTCGGGCGGCACGGAATTCCTGTCTGCGTAGTCGACGATGAACATTCCATTTCACGCTACTCTCGGTACGCAAAGAAGTTCGTCAGTGTTTCCGAGTTACACGATGCCAGGAAGACGGTGGACAGTCTGCTCGCGATTGGCAAGAGGCTCGGGCTGCAAGGATGGGTGCTCTATCCGACCCGGGAAGAACTCGTGGCCGCTATTTCGCACCACCGAGGAGAACTGTCGGAAGTATTTCGAGTTCCTACAGCCGACTGGGAGACCGTCAAATGGGCTTGGGACAAAAGAAACACGTATCGCTTGGCGCAAGAACTTGGCATCCCGATACCGGTAACGCGCCTCGAACCACCGTTTGCGATCAAGCCAGCTATCAAGGAGCATTTCTTTTATGCCACCAAAGCGAAAGCGTGGCGCGCAAATAATCATGTCGAGCTAAGAGCCCTGTTTCAAAAAGCCGCGGCCCTAGCCGGTAGTGGAGAAATCATGGTGCAGGAGTTGATCCCCGGTGGCGGGAGCCAGCAGTTCTCCTATTGCGCATTCTTTCGTGATCGGCAGGCCGTTGGCAAAATGGTCGTGCGTCGCCGGCGTCAACATCCATTGGAGTTCGGTCGTGCCAGCACTTATGTCGAAACGGTGGATGTGCCGATTCTTGAAGAATTGTCAGAACGGTTCTTGCGCGCAATTAACTACTACGGCCTGGTCGAAGTCGAATACAAGCTCGATCCCAGGGATTCCCAATACAAACTCCTCGATGTCAACGCTCGAACCTGGGGTTATCACAGTCTTGGCGCCAAGGCCGGTGTTGACTTCAGTTACATGCTCTACGCCGATCAGGTCGGCCTTCCGGTCGAGGCTTGCCGAGGTCGTACAGGGTGCGCGTGGGTTCGCAACACCACTGACATCCCCGCGGCCCTGGTTTCGATTCTCAACGGTGACACGAGTGTGATGAGTTATTTGCGATCCTTGAGGGATTGTAATGTGGAGGCAGTGTTCAGCGCTTCCGATCCACTACCCGGTATCGCAGAAATTGCCCTCATTCCTTACCTTGCGCTTAAGCGGGGCTTTTGATTTGGAATCGTCTTCGTTTTTTCTCTCTCCGGCAGCGAGAATAGGTGAGTGAATGTTTCGAGCGGTCCTTCTTCAGGAAAACCCCCTTATGTTTTGGGAACGATCTGCATCCTGGTGTTAGGATGCGTTCTGGTGGCGGGACTCTGGCCCTTCCACGCTCCGAAAAATGCAGTAAGTTGGTTGAGCGGCAACGGCATCTCTCTTGGTCGACATGGAAGCCTTGTTAGTGCGGGCATGTTCGAAGCTCGAAACGTGTCGGAAGGGAACCCTTGTAGTCTCGAGATCTGGCTCGCACCGACTCGCGTGGACTCCGCCGGGACGATTCTCTCGTTCTACCAGCCCATAACAGAAACCGTCTCCTTTTCACTTCGTCAGTCTCTGGGGGACTTGGTTATACAGAGAATTAGTCCGCATCGCACTCCCAGAAAAAGCAAGTTGTACGTGGAAACATTTCGCGACTTGAAACCAGTTTTTGTGACGATCACCTCAGGTCCAGCCGGCCTGAGCGTTTATGTAAACGGCAACCGCGTTAGAAAATCTTCTGGGCCATCGTTTTCAAGTCAAAACCTGACGGGACAACTTATCATTGGCAATGCACCCACTACCACCGACAGTTGGTCAGGGCAATTGAGGGGAGTGGCGATCTACGATCACGAACTCTCGCCAGCCGATGTCTCTCTTCGCTATGAGGAATGGACGCATGGTCGGATAGTGAACTCGTCCGAAACCGATGGCGTTCGTGCACTCTATCGTTTTGATGAGGGGAAGGGAAGCGTCGCTCACAATCAATCTGGGTCGGCACCCGACCTTAGCATCCCAGAACATTTCTTCGTGTTGCGCGAGCCCTTCCTTGAACGACCCTGGAATGAATTTCATCCGGATTGGGCCTACTGCAAAGATGTGGCAATCAACGTATTCGGCCTTGTTCCGCTGGGATTTTTCTTCAATGCGTATTTGTCCATTGTCAAGAAGATAAGGCGTGCTACCGGTTTCACGATCGCTTTGGGCTTAGCCACCAGTCTCACGATTGAAGTGCTGCAGTCGTTTCTGCCCACTCGCGACTCGGGGACCACCGACCTCTTTACGAATACACTTGGGACTGCCCTCGGAGCGGTTCTCTTCGTTTGGTCGATGAAGCGCGGCTGGTTCGGGCGACTTGGAGTCCCCAGCACACTCCTCTCGAAGACGTAATTAACGATCGGGTGTCTCTACTTGTTCGACGAACGAATGAGTAGGAGTCGAATGGCCGGCTGTCTCTGCCGGGAAGAGCTTTACGGCTTCGAAGTCTGGTTCGGTCCAGGATATGGAGCGTTCTGGCCGCAACTCCAACAAGGGTTGGCCGATTTAGAGGAGTATTCCGATTCGCGGTTCGGGCAGAACTGGCGGTAGAGGCACACTCGACAGGTTGGTTTCCACAGGCGTCTGACCGCTGCCACGGTGAATACGGTCGAAATCGCCGCTACGATCAGTAGGATGGGTGAAAGCATGCCACCTCGTTCGCAAAAGACTACTAAAATCCTAAACAGTGATCAGTGATATAGATCACAAAGAGGTGGTTTTTCCCGGTTGGCCTTGAGGCTTGAGGTTCTGGAGTTGTGAAGCTGTCGAGCGCAACCAATGATAATTAGCGTGTTTGCGCGCGCTAGAGGCCAAATACCCAAAGGCCTCTTTGGTCCCAACACGAAAAAATGATTCTCGCGATGCAGAAGATTCCCCAACTGGATGCCATCCGCGGGATTGCCGTGCTGCTGGTGCTACTGCATAACACGGATATCTATCCGTCTCTGCATCTGAACTTCATATCGTCTAACGGATGGATGGGGGTCGATCTCTTCTTTGTCCTTTCGGGATTCCTGATCACGGGGATCTTGCTTGACGACAATAAATCCGAGGGCTATTTCAAGAACTTCTATGCCCGGCGCTGCCTCCGCATCTGGCCACTTTATTATTCGGTTCTGCTTTTCATGTTCGTCATCGTTCCATTTCTGCGTCCTTCCGAAGCGCATGTGATCTTCGAAGCACGGTCCGCGCCGTGGTGGGGCTATCTGATTTTTCTCCAGAATTTCCTGGTTCCCGTTCCTACCATGGCGACGGGAGCTCTCGGCGTCACTTGGTCGCTGGCGGTCGAAGAACAGTTCTACCTTGTTTGGCCTTTGGTGGTTCGGTTCTTTAGCGAAGTTCGGCTCCGCCAAATTGCCCTTGCAGTGATTTGCGTCTCTCCGGCCCTTCGTTACTATCTGTTCGTTCACCAAGTCAACATTTATTCCAACACGTTTTGCCGGTTGGATGGTCTCATGGCTGGAGCGCTGCTCGCGACGGTTGTTCGATCAGCAGATTTCCGCCCTGGAATTTATCTAACTCGAGCATGGATCGCGCTTCTCGTCTCAGTCACGCTCGCACTCACACTCGAAACCTATCACGCCAGATGGATCGTATTCTCGTTTACTGCAATGGCTTCCGTTTCGTTTATCTATCTTGCATTGTTCTCGCCGCAGAAATGGCTGCAAAAGCTGCTGGCCAGCCGATTCCTTCTATATACCGGAATGATCAGCTACGGAATCTATCTGCTGGAAAAAATACCTCTGGACTTCATAAAGTCTTTTCATCTTGACCAGTACGGATTCTTAGCGTTACCGCTTACAGCAGCAGCCACATTTGCTCTGGCGACCTTGTCGTGGAATCTCCTCGAAAAACCATTTCTAAGACTGAAGAGCTACTTCGAAGCGCGGATGCGGCAGTCCGAAGGAACACCGGTCGCGGCCTGATGACGAGAGAAAGTCTTAGGTGGATTGAAACTGACAATGACTCATCAGACAGGGTTATAGATTTATTGGTAATGTGATTCCAATCACATCTTATTGGCTGCCCGACAAGGTAACCTTTTCCATCATTAGCTGGATTTGTATCTACCCCCGATTGATGTCTTTTCTCCCCCGCTGCGCCATAAATCAAGATTTCTCCACTGGACAGGGATTGTGGGAAATCAATGATTGTCTACAAATTGCAGCCGTTCGGGAGCGTCTTGCGAACCATTGAGTTGGATTTTCGGAACGACACGCGGTGGGATGAATTTGTGTCGTCGCATGAAGACGCCCTTATCTATCACCACTCCAGTTGGCTGATCGCTCTCGAAGAGGAATACGGCCAGAAATGCGTGAGTCTGGCGTGCGTTGACTCTGACGAGCAAGTGCGTGCGCTGCTTCCGTTATTTCCAACGAAGGGCCTGCCCTTTGCGGTGGGCCGTCACGCCACTGGACGAAGGCTTTCCTCGTTGCCTCGGACTCCGGACGCTGGCTTACTGGCCAGCGATCCTGTTACAGCTTCAGAAATGGTTCGCGCTGCGATGAAAATCGCGCAGGACAGGGGCGTGCAACTTGAAATCAAAACCCATGTCGCTGGTCTTGAAGATCTGGCCGAAGGTTTAGGGTGTGTACCCTGGCGATGTAGTTACGTCGAGGAACTTCCTACCTCAGTCGAAGGTACGTCGTGGTCTAAGTTCTGTGAGGCGACCCGCGTGCCCAGAACCTGTAGCTCGTGCAAGGGATGCCGTCGTCTTCGTTTTGGCAACGCGAAGCAGCAGCATCGAGTGAATTGGGCCGTGAACAAGGCAATCAAACTGGGCCTCGACGTTCGCGAGGCGGACAGTCAAGAAGATCTCGCGCAGTGGTACAGCATCTATTTGCGGACGATGCAACATAAGGCGATTCCTCCGCGATCGTACCGCTTCTTTAAGAGTCTCTGGTCGACACTTCGGCCCCAGGGACAGATGCGCTTGGTGCTTGCCGAGCAAAAGGTTACCGACGCGGCAGAAAATCAGCCCGCAAGGCTCGTGGCTGGATCGATTTTCCTAAAGTTCGGTCAGACAGTGTTCTATGCTTTCACGGGATGCGATCCTCGAGATTTTCATCTGCATCCCCACGACCTCATTCAGATCGAAGCGATTCGCGATGCTTGCAAGGGCGGATTTCGCTTGTATGACTTTGGCGAGGTGAGCGAAGACAACGAATCGTTGGCGCAGTTCAAAGGAAAATGGGGAACCGAGCCGGTCCCTCTTTTTCGTTATTACTACCCGGCAGCCGAGAACCGTGCAGACACCGGCGGGGCGTTGATGAATGCAACGCGAAAATTGTGGCGTATTTTGCCTGAGAAAGCCACGACCTTCCTCGGAGATATGCTTTATCGCTACATGTGAGCACATACGAGGGAACCTTTGCGCAGCCGGGCGGCTCAAGGAGCAACTACTGTGACCGTAAACACCGCTATCGCGCCGCCGGTGAAGTTGTCGTATATCGGATGCTGGTACAAGAACGATATGTACTCGCATAACTGCAGCAAAATGGTGGACTCGCTTCGTCATTGCGGTATGCAGGTTGACGTAATTACCTCAAATTGCCGATGCTTTAAATCGGCGCAGAGGTTTGCAATTTCCGAAGATGACCTGATCAACACGAATTGCGCAGCAATTGCCATCCCGCACGCCCCGCGAAATCCTGGCAAGTCTCAAGGAATGATGAAGTATCTCGCCGTCAAAATACTACGTTTGGATCTTCCGCTGGCCGTACTTCGTGGTTGGCTTTATTACAAACGAGCACGGCGCGCGAACATCATCCACTTCGACCAGGTGCTGGAGGCTTTCGGCTGCATCCCATTTTTTGTTTTGGTGGCTCTCGCTGGTCGGGCGGGCAAGAAAGTAGTGGTCACTGTCCACGAGATTGATCCTTTTCAACGGGAACACAAGAATCTCAATCGCTTTTACAACAAGTGCGCGGAAGTATTAGTTTACAGCGAAGATATGAAGCAACAGATCGTCGCTCTGGGAGTCGATTCCGAAAAGATCAGGACCATCCGCTACGGATCGGTAATTTCTGAACTGGTCCCAGTCGAGCGCACGAAATATATCTATTTCGGTGGACACAATATCTGCCGAGGTAAGGGTTATGAAGAACTGCTGCGAGCCTTGGCGATTCTTAAAGCAAACGGCACTCGAATTCCGCTGACGATATATGTTGGGCACGGATGCAACGGTGTCTCCGAGGCACATGATTCCGCCGATCGCGAGGGCGTCTCCGACATGATCGAGTGGCGCGAGTTTTATTCGGGCAACGAACTGGCGGAAGTCTATCAACGCAGTAAGGCCTGCCTCATCCCATTTACGGGAGGGTCCGCGAGGCATCCTCTGAGCTCTGCTATGGTCAACGCGACGCCGGTGATTGCCACGCGAGCGGTAGACATTCCGGAATATCTCGGCGATCTTGGCATTTACGTGGACGGCACCGCGGAATCAATTGCGCAGGCCATCATGAAGACCGAAACGGGTGAAGTCGATTTAGTCTCGCTGGGTAGTCAGTTGCGCGCTAAGGCGATCGCTGAGCTGGACTGCCAGAAAATCGCCGAGGAACTCACCGGCATGTACTCTGAAATTGGCCTTGGACAACAGAGGCCGCGATCCTTTCCCGCAAGGCTAGCGTAAGAGCCAAAACATCAACGCCAAGCCAATGATAAATAAAGACTTACTTCCCTTGCGGGCTGGAACGCTAGCGCTTTCTCCCGCCGCCACAGCCGGCTTGGCGGCGGGAGCTCGGACCCTTTATTGCATTCCCTCAGCAGACCTTACCTGCTATCATCAAACATCCCCGTTACAAACTCCCCTTGTACGTGAGCCGTACCGTTCGAACCAATTTTGCGACCTAATTCTCAAGGAGTTTCCAACCAGATCATGGTGAACACTGCGATCATTGGTGCAGGCCCGTACGGTCTTTCTATCGCCGCGCACTTCCGGCGTAAAGGCATTCCTTTCCGTATTTTCGGACGCCCGATGGATACCTGGCTGAATCACATGCCGAAGGGCATGATGCTGAAGTCCGATGGTTTCGCCTCGAACCTCTACGACCCGGACAGCGAATACACGCTTGGCCATTTTTGTGCCGAACGGGGAATCCAGTATGCCGACACCGGCATCCCGGTGCAACTGGACACTTTCAGCGCGTACGGTCTCGCATTCCAGTCGCGCATGGTCCCCGAATTGGAGAAGAAAACTGTCACCGGCGTCGAACGACTGCCGCGAGGGTTTCGCCTTACGTTGGAAGATGGCGAGACTTTCGCCGCAGAACGCGTCGTGCTCGCGATCGGTATTACCCACTTCGAGCATATTCCGAGCGGTCTGGCTAGTTTGCCAGCCGAATTTCTCTCGCACAGCGCCCGCCACAGCGAAGTTGCGCCCTGGAGTGGGCGAAGCGTGGTGGTTGTTGGAGGCGGGGCTTCCGGCCTCGACATGGCGGGATTGCTGCATGAGGCTGGCGCCGACGTTCAGTTGGTTGGTCGTCAAAAAGAACTGAAGTTCCACACAGCTCCTTCCGGTAAGGGACGCACATGGTGGCAGGAGATTCGGCATCCGAAGTCGGGATTGGGCCCGGGCCTTCGGTCTCGGTTCTTTTCGGACGCTCCTTGGGCCTTTCGCTATCTACCGGAAAATCTTCGACTGGAGATTGTTCGCAAAGCCCTCGGCCCATCCGGAGGGTGGTTCATTCGTGACAAAGTGACGGGAAAAGTTCCGTTGCATCTCGGTTACACCCCTGAGAGTGCCGAGGTCGAGAATAGCAAAGTGCGTCTGCACCTTCGGTCAGTGGATGGCTCGGAGCGCGACATTCTTACCGAGCACATCATCTGTGCAACCGGATACAAAGTAGACTTGACCCGGCTCGGCTTCCTTAGTTCTGAAATCCGCTCGCAGCTCAAATCCGTTGCAGGTGCGCCGGTGCTTTCCTCGAGATTCGAATCTTCGGTCCCAAGTCTCTATTTTGTGGGGATCGCTGCTTCGAACACTTTTGGGCCGGTTATGCGTTTTGCGTTCGGGGCCGGATTCGCTGCGCAACGACTGACTCAGACCATGGCACGAGTCGTTGACCAAAGTCCGGCTTCAGTCCAGGTCGCGCGGGCCGCTGCCACGACGAAATAAGAATCGTCCGTTATTCGAAAGGCTGATGGAAACGCATGAAGCTTGAAACGATCGCGATTCACGTCGGGTACGACGGAGATCCGACCACGAAGGCAGTGGCTGTGCCGATCTACCAGACGGTCGCCTTCGAATTTGATAGCGCGGCGCACGGCGCGGCGCTGTTCAATCTCGAAGTCGAAGGAAATATCTATACTCGCATCGGCAATCCCACCAACACCGTTTTGGAGCAGCGGGTGGCGGCTATGGAGGGCGGAGTTGATGGGCTCAGTGTCAGCTCCGGAATGGCCGCGATCGAATATGCGCTGATCAATGTTGCCGAAGCGGGAACAAATGTCGTTTCCACTCCTCAGCTCTATGGTGCCACGTACACACTGCTCGCGCACATCTTCCCCAAGCGAGGAATATCTTCGCGTTTCGCGACGACAGATCGTCCGGAAGATGTTGAAAAACTGATCGATGAGAATACACGCGCGGTGTATTGCGAGAGTGTGGGAAATCCGGCGGGCAACGTCGCCGACATCGAGGGGTTAGCGCGCGTGGCGCACAAGCATGGTGTGCCGCTTGTTGTTGATAACACGGTGGCAACCCCGATATTGCTCCGACCGATCGAGTATGGCGCCGATGTGGTGGTGCACTCCATGACGAAGTTCATCGGTGGCGGTGGCACCAGCATTGGCGGGATGATCGTGGATGGTGGCAAATTCCCCTGGCGGAAATATCCCGAAAAGTTCTACATGTTCAATCAGCCGGAGATCGCTTATCACGGAGTGGTCTATGTCGATCATTTCGGAGAAGCGGCATTCGTCGCACGCTGTCGAACGGTCTGCCAAAGAAATACCGGCGCCACGCTGTCTCCTTTCAACGGGTTCTTGTTCTTGCAGGGAATTCAGAC
>JBEKPH010000090.1:0-15280 GCA_049520915.1 Terriglobales bacterium | reverse complement strand
CATACGCCGTTCTTCAAGGGCTATCGTCCACAGTTTTATTTGCGGACAACGGACGTGACGGGGATTGCGGAGTTGCCGGCGGGCACGGAGATGGTGATGCCGGGAGACAACGTGAGCCTGGTGATTGAATTGATCACTCCGGTAGCGATGGAAAAGGGATTGCGTTTCGCGATTCGCGAAGGCGGCCACACGGTCGGCGCCGGCACGATTGCGGAAATTATTCAGTAAAACAGCTTCTAGCTACTAGCTGTCAGCTAGTAGCTAGATCAGCTGTCAAGAGATGAATCAGGTTGCTAGAGGCTAATAGCCAGAAGCCAGGAGCTGTTTGAAATGCCCCGAGAGATTATTACGTTGCAGTGTGGTGATTGCAAAGAGCGGAACTATTCGAAGACGAAGAACCGCAAAACGACTCCGGATCGTCTGGAACTGAAGAAGTTCTGCAGTCGATGCCGCAAGCAAACAACGCATAAAGAAGTGAAGTAGGTGGCCAGTAGTAGCAGGTTTTAACTGATAGCTGACGGCTGATGGCTGACGGCTGTTTACAGGGGCGTAAGCTCAACGGTTAAACTGTCGGTCTCCAAAACCGAACTTGGGGGTTCGAATCCCTCCGCCCCTGCCAGAGTTTTGAGACGGAAGGAAAAGGCCAGGTCTGTGATGGGAGTAGAAACGAAGAAAATGGCGAACTCAATCGCAACAACGAGCGGCGACTTCGGCAATCGGCTCAGATCGTGGCCCGATCGAATCAAGACATTTTACGGCGACGTGCGCACGGAGATGAAGAAAGTCACGTCTCCGTCGCTGAAGGAAGTGCAGGCAACGACGACGGTCGTGATCATTACTGTATTCCTGTTCGCGCTTTACTTCTGGCTGGTGGATCTTGCGATCAGCAACAGCCTGGAGCGGATGCTGCATTATTTCTCGCGCCATTAAGGCGGAGCGAAAGAAGCAATTGAATGGCGGAAAAAGAAAAGATCGAGAGCGCTGCGGCGGCTGGGGGCTCTGAGGCTCCACCGGCAGCGCCCGCGGAAGCGGTTGCGGGCGAGACGCCGCGCAATCCGAATATGAAGTGGTACATCATCCACGCCTATTCGGGTTTTGAGCGCAAAGTGCGAGAGTCGCTCGAATCGCGCGTGCAGGCTTTCGGGCTGCAGGACAAAATCGGCAAGGTGCTGATTCCAACCGAGTCGGTAACGGAAGTTCGGGGCGGAAAGAAGTACACCTCGGAGCGCATGTTCTATCCCGGCTATGTGCTGGTCGAAATGGACATGGACGATCACGTATGGCACGTGGTGAAGTCGACGCCGCGCGTTACGGGATTTGTCGGTACGGGACAGCAGCCGACTCCGCTATCGGATGAGGAAGTCAACCACATCGTTTATAAAGTTGCGGACAGCCGCGAGAAGCCGAAGCTCAAGGTCAAGTTTGAAAAGGGCGAAACGGTGCGGATTGGCGAGGGGCCGTTCGCTACCTTTACCGGCGTGGTTGACGACGTGAATGAAGACCGCGAGACGCTGAAAGTCATGGTGACGATCTTCGGCCGCTCGACTCCCGTGGAATTGGAATTTGGGCAGGTTGAAAAAGTAGCGTAGGTTGTCAAACGCTGAGCCGAAAATCCTAGACTCGGCGAATTTAAAATAGGTATTGGAAAGGCATCATGGCTAAGAAAGCGACAGGGTCGGTAAAGCTGCAGATTGCGGCGGGCAAGGCGACACCCGCGCCCCCGGTTGGTCCAGCGCTCGGTCAAGCGCAGGTCAACATCATGGAGTTCTGCAAGCAGTTCAATGCGCGAACTTCACAGAAGGAATTGGAAGGTCTGATTGTTCCGGTTGTGATCACGGTTTACAGTGACCGCACGTTCACATTTATTACGAAGACGCCGCCGGCATCGGTATTGCTGAAGCGCGCGGCCGGAATTGCCAAGGGATCGGGCGCTCCCAATAAAGACAAGGTTGGCAAGGTCACGGTGAAGCAGGTTGAAGACATTGCTAAGCAGAAAATGCCGGATTTGAATGCGGCGTCGGTCGATGCAGCCATCAAAAGTATCCGCGGTACGGCGCGCTCGATGGGCATTGAAGTGGTTGGCTAGGTTTTGGTTTGTGTGTGGTGACGGGGCTATGCCCCGTTTACGGGCCAGAGGCCCGATACCACACAACATAGTGAATGATTTGTCACAAACACCACGGCTTTTCAGAGTAACGAATCGCGGTGGGAGACTGAGGGAAAAATGAAGAAGTCAGGGAAGAATATTGAGAAGTCGCGGAAGGCAGTTGAGCCGCGGCCGTATACGCTGCAGGAAGCCGTTCCACTCCTGCAGAAAGTGAAATTCGCAAAATTTGACGAGACCGTGGAGATCACGATGCGGTTAGGCGTCGATCCGAAGCATGCCGACCAGATGGTGCGCGGTACGGTTGTGCTTCCGCATGGGCTGGGCAAGTCCAAAAAAGTTTTGGTGATCGCGAGCGGCGAAAAAGTTCGCGAAGCCGAGGCGGCTGGTGCGGATTTCGTGGGCGGCGAAGATATGGTCGAGAAGATCACGAAAGAGAACTGGACCGACTTTGACGCGCTGATTGCGACTCCCGACATGATGAAGTCGGTGGGCCGTCTGGGTAAGGTGCTCGGTCCGAAGGGGCTGATGCCGAATCCGAAGACGGGCACGGTCACGATGGATGTCGCCAAGGCAGTGCAGGAAGTGAAGGCCGGTAAGGTCGAGTTCCGCACGGACAAGACAGCGCTTGTGCATGTGCCGGTGGGAAAAATTTCGTTTACGCCTGACAAGTTGATCGACAACGCGACGACCGTGATCACGAGCGTGATCAAGGCCAAGCCGTCGGTGGCCAAGGGCAAGTACATCAAAGGATGCTTCCTGAGTTCGAGCATGGGTCCGGGAATCTCGCTGGATACGGCTCCGATTGAGGCCGCGTCGAAGGCGTAGGCATTGAAGTTGCCGGGCTTGACCCGGCGGACGGGGCAGAGCCCCGTCACCACACGAGACTCTGAAAGGGTTGAACATGGCGGTTACTCGAGCTAAGAAAGTTTCGCAGGTTGAGAAGTTGGGCGGCGAGCTGAAGAACGCGTCCAGCATGATTGTCGCTACGTATTCGAAGCTGACGGTGACGCAGGATTTTGAGTTGCGCAAGGCGTTGCGTCCGACGGGGGCGAAATATCGCGTCGTCAAGAACACGCTGGCCGAACGCGCCGGCAAGGGTACGAAGGTGGAAGAGGCGCTGAAGAATCTACAGGGCGTAACTTCGATCGCGTACACGGAAGGCGATCCGGTCGCGTTGGCGAAGGCGCTCGCGAAGTACGTGAAAGAGAATCCCCAATTTAGCTTCAAGTCAGGGATTGTCGAAGGCAAACTGATTTCGGTCAAAGAGATCGAGTCGCTCGCGACGATGCCGTCGAAAGAAGAGCTCTATTCGAAGCTGCTGTTCCTGTTGAACGCTCCGGCGCAGCGTCTGGTTACGACGATGAATGCGGTGGGACGCGATCTGGCGGTGGTGATTGGCCAGGGCGTGGAACAGAAAAAGTTCAAAGAAGCATAAAAACGCTGTTGGCTACTGGCTTCTAGGTAAAGGCTAGTGGCCAGAGGCCAGGAGCCAACACAAGTTTCTGAGCAGCGAGTCTGCTCGAAAAAAGATTGAGTTGTCGCAAAGGCAGGGGTGGCGCGGTCGGAAATTCGGGCGTTGTCTGGCGCTGGAATGGAAGACCTGGTCGCACTGGAAACCTGGCGGAGCGATGGCAAAATCGTAAATCTTACATAAAAGCGGAGAGTTTCACATGGCGGACCTACAGCAGTTGGAAGAATCAATCGTTGCCCTGTCGTTGCTGGAAGCGGCAGAGCTGGTAAAGAAACTAGAATCGCGTCTTGGCGTTTCGGCGGCGGCGGCGGCCCCGGTGATGGTGGCCGGCGGCGGTGCAGGCGCAGCGGCGGCTCCGGCAGAAGAGAAGACTGAATTCACGGTCGTCCTCAAAGAAGTCGGCGCGAACAAGATCAATGTAATCAAGGCAGTGCGCGAAGTCACGAGCCTGGGTTTGAAAGAGGCGAAAGACTTGGTGGACGGCGCTCCCAAGAGCATCAAAGAAGGTGTCTCGAAGGACGAAGCCGAAACCATCAAAAAGAAGTTCACGGAAGCTGGCGCAGTGGTCGAAGTCAAATAGTTTGGGCAGTGCGGGGTGGATTTTGTGGCGGCGGGCAGTCTCCCGCTGAGGAAGGGCCGGTTGTCTTTCCACAAGTTTTCCACACAAAAGGCCATCCCGCCTGCAATTATTTGACCGAACACTAGCTGAATCTTATTGAGTGGTGTTAATATCTAACAAATAACCCGCTATCCTGGCTTCACTGCGAGGCGACAGCGACTCGAGTCCTCCAAATATTCCCAGGAAGCGGATGGAACAGAGTCGCTGGAACTGAAGTTTGGCATCCGATCCCGCGGGCGGCGGGATGGAACAGGCCTTTTGAACTGGCACGAAATTTTACAAGTTACTCAAGAGTAAGCGTCGCGTACGGCGCCCGCGGACAAACATGTCCTTGCGGGTGCCTGTCTGTTTTCTTCGCGTACCCCGCCCGAGTTTGGCAAGCATCGCAGTAATTTCGGCGCGGCATTTTTGCGCCCTCATTCCGCGCTGTACGCAGCCCCAGGCTGCCTGAAAGCAGGAGTCTCCGAGAATGGCAAAGCAAATTATCCACCGCAAACGTTTTGATTTTTCCAAAATTCCAGCAACCATCCAGATCCCGAACCTGATTGAAGTGCAGAAGCGATCCTACGACCGCTTTCTGCAGATGGACAAGCTGCCCAGCGAGCGCGAAGACGGCGGGCTACAAGCCGTGTTTCAGTCGGTGTTTCCGATTACCGACTTCCGCAACGTTTCGCAGCTGGAGTTTGTCGACTTCGCAATCGGCAACTGGGAGTGCAAATGCGGCCACCTGAAAGGGCTGCATCACTTGCGCACCACTTGTAAGAACTGCGGATCGACGGTGATCACCGACCCGTTTCATCCCGGCGAAGTTCTGTGCCACAAGTGCGGAACCTACAACGCGAACACTCCCGACTTCTGCAACAAGTGCGGCGACCCGGTCGGATTGCAACTGAAGTACGACGTCGCCGAGTGCGAAGAGCGCGGCATGACTTATTCCGCGCCGCTCAAAG
Organism: Terriglobales bacterium; assembly: GCA_049520915.1. Classification (GTDB taxonomy): domain Bacteria; phylum Acidobacteriota; class Terriglobia; order Terriglobales; family Acidobacteriaceae; genus Acidiflorens. The sequence goes on along the minus strand of JBEKPH010000090.1, from coordinate 10,133 downwards.
TCACGATGCGGCTCACCATCTGGGATAAGGATGAAGCCGGCAACCGTTCCATCCGCGACATCAAGGAGCAGGAAGTTTTCTTTGGCGACGTTCCCTTGATGACGCAGAATGGCACCTTCATCATCAATGGTACAGAGCGCGTCATTGTCAGCCAGTTGCACCGCTCGCCTGGCGTGTTCTTCGAAACCGCCGCGAACCGCACGTATTTCCTGGGAAAGATCATTCCCTACCGCGGATCGTGGGTGGAATTCGAATACGACCAGAAGAACGTTCTGTACGTGCGCATCGACCGCAAGCGCAAATTCCTGGGCACGATTTTCCTGCGCGCCCTTGGCCTGCGTTCCGGCGAAGACATTCTGAAGACCTTCTACACGACGGATCGCCTGGTAGTCCGCGACAAGAAGCTCTTCTGGACGCTGGATCCGGCGAGCGAAAAGCCCACGAACCTGCTGGGCATGAAGCTGGCGCACAGCATCAAGTCGAAGTCGGGAGACGAAGTGGCGCACTCCGGCCGCAAGATCACCGCTGCGACGCTGAAAGAAATTCAGAAGGCGAAGATCAGCGAAATCGAGATCGACATGACCGATCTCGAAGGCGCGTGGGCGGCGGGCGACATCGTCGACACCACGACCGGCGAAGTGCTGCTCGAAGCGAATTCGGAAATCACGGCCGACAAAGTTTCCAAGATTCTGGAATCGGGCGTGGTCGAGTTGAGCGTGTTCTTCCCTGAGCGCGACGACGTGGGCACGGTCATCAGCCAGACGCTCCGACGCGATTCGGTTGTCAGCCCTTCGGAAGCGCTGATCGAAATTTACCGCAAGCTGCGTCCGGGCGATCCGCCGACGTTGGATACGGCGACTGCTCTATTCCAGGGCATGTTCTTCGATCCGCGCAAATACGACTTCTCGCGCGTCGGCCGTCTGAAGTTCAACATCAAGCTGTTTGAGAATCAGGAAGCGACGAGTCTCGAGCAGAGGACGCTGGATCCGAACGATTTCTACGCGACAATCAAGTACCTGCTCAAGCTGCGCAAGAACATTGGCGCCGTAGACGACATCGATCACCTGGGCAATCGCCGCGTACGCGCAGTTGGCGAGCTGCTCGAAAACCAGTTCCGCATCGGACTCGTCCGCATGGAACGGGCAATTAAAGAAAAAATGTCCGTCTATCAGGAAATGTCGACGGCGATGCCGCACGACTTGGTCAATGCCAAGCCGGTGATGGCCGCGATCCGCGAATTCTTCGGATCGTCGCAGCTGTCGCAGTTCATGGATCAGACGAATCCGTTGTCGGAAATCACGCACAAGCGGCGTCTGTCGGCCCTTGGGCCGGGCGGTTTGTCGCGAGAACGTGCTGGATTCGAAGTCCGCGACGTTCACCCGACGCACTACGGACGTATCTGCCCGATTGAAACACCGGAAGGTCCAAACATTGGACTGATCTCGTCGTTGAGCTGCTTTGCGCGTATCAACGACTATGGATTCATCGAGTCGCCCTACCGCAAGGTCAAGGGCGCGCGCGTGGTCGACTACGTCATTGTGGTCAACGCGGGCGACAGCACGTTCAAAGTCGGCGACTATGCCGAAAAGAGCGAGATGGAGAAGATCAACGCCGACCTCAAAGAGCGCAAGAAGAAGCTCGTCGAGGTTGAGCCGTTCTCCTTCTATCTGTCGGCGTGGGAAGAAGACCGTCACACGATTGCCCAGGCGAATATCGAACTCGACGACAAGGGACGCATCGCTGGCGAGCTAGTCAACGCTCGTAAGGCGGGCAACTTTGTTCTCGTGAATCGCGATGAAGTCGATTACGTCGACGTCAGCCCGAAGCAACTCGTCTCGGTGGCTGCATCGCTCGTGCCGTTCCTCGAGCACGACGACGCGAACCGCGCGTTGATGGGTGCGAACATGCAACGTCAGTCGGTGCCGTTGCTCCGTGCTCAGGCTCCAATTGTTGGAACCGGCATGGAAGGCGTCACCGCTCGCGATTCAGGTGCGGTGATCCTGGCCAAGCGTAACGGAATCATCGATTCCGTCGACTCGGAACGCATCATCGTTCGCGTGGAAGGCGAGCATCATCCGATGCAGCTTTCGCGTGAAGTGGGCAGCGACATCTATCAGCTCACGAAATTCAAGCGCTCGAACCAGAACACCTGCATCAACCAGAAGCCGATCGTGAAGAAAGGCCAGCGGGTGATCAAGGGGCAGGTCATCGCCGACGGTCCTTGCACGGACTTTGGCGAGTTGGCCCTGGGACGCAATGTGCTGGTCGCATTCATGCCGTGGCGCGGTTACAACTTCGAAGACGCAATTCTGGTTTCGGAAAAGATGGTGAAAGAGGACTACTACACCTCCGTCCACATCGAAGAGTTCGAACTGGAAGCGCGAGACACGAAGCTTGGTCCTGAGGAAGTGACGCGCGACATTCCGAACGTCAGCGAGTCGACTCTGCGCAATCTGGACGAGGCGGGTGTCATCCGCATCGGCGCCGGAATCAAGCAGGGCGACATAATCGTCGGCAAAGTGACGCCGAAGGGTGAAACTCAGCTGACGCCGGAAGAAAAACTGTTGCGTGCGATTTTCGGAGAAAAAGCCGGCGACGTTCGCGACGCTTCCCTCTACTGCCCGCCTGGAATTGAAGGCATCGTAGTCGATGTCAAGATTTTCTCGCGCAAAGGCCAGGAAAAGGACGAACGCGCGAAGGCGATCGAAGGCAATCAGATCGCGAAGCTCGAGAAGAACCTTTCGGACGAAATCCGAATTCTGACCGACGAGCGGTTGAAGCGTTTGGAAGGCCTGCTGGGTGGCAAGGAAGTGCAAGCCGATCTGCACGACGAGCGCACCAACAAGCGGTTGCTGACCAAGGACACGATTCTTGACCGCGACGCGATCGAGCGCATCTCGACCCGTAACCTGAAGCGCATCAAGTATGCCGATAAGGATCCGCGGGTGAATGAGCAGATCGACGAGATCGAGGAAATGACCTCGCGCCAGATCGACGTGCTCAAGAAGATCGTCAACGAGAGGAAAGACAAGTTGACCAAGGGCGACGAGCTGCCACCGGGCGTGATCAAGCTGGTGAAGGTTTACATCGCAATGAAGCGCAAGCTGAGCGTCGGCGACAAGATGGCCGGACGCCACGGTAATAAGGGAGTGATCGCGCGCATTCTGCCCGAAGAGGATATGCCGTACCTCGAGGATGGAACGCCAGTCGAGATCGTCCTAAACCCACTGGGCGTGCCGAGTCGTATGAACGTCGGACAGATTCTCGAAACTCACCTCGGATGGGCAGGCGCGGAACTGGGTAAGAAGATCACGGAGTTGCTCAAGAACAACACTCGTTCGGAAGCAATCCGCCGCGATCTGAAAGCTCTGTTCAAAGACACGGTCCTCGCCGACACAATCAGCGAGATGAGCGAAGATGAGCTCGAAGCCGTCGCTCCCACGCTGAAAAAAGGTGTCTTCATGGGCTCCGCCGTATTCGACGGCGCGCGTGAGGAAGAGATCAAGGCGTTGCTGTTGAGCGCGGGCCTGCCCACGTCGGGCAAGACCAGTTTGCGCGACGGCATGACGGGCGAGATTTTCGAACAGCCAGTCACCGTCGGCTATATCTACATGTTGAAGCTGTCGCACTTGGTGGACGACAAGATTCACGCGCGTTCCATCGGGCCGTACTCGCTGATCACGCAGCAGCCGCTGGGTGGCAAGGCGCAGTTTGGAGGCCAGCGCTTCGGAGAAATGGAAGTCTGGGCTCTGGAAGCCTACGGCGCGGCGTTCATCCTGCAAGAGTTGCTGACGGCGAAGTCGGACGACGTATACGGGCGCACCAAAATCTACGAGGCCATCGTCAAAGGTGAGGCCGCGATGGAGCCGGGCGTTCCGGAATCGTTCAACGTGCTGATTCGCGAATTGCAGGCGCTTTGCCTGGATGTGGAATTGATCAAGGCCACGGAGAAAAAGCCGGTGGCCGTAGCCGCAGACTAGTGGTCAGTGAGCAGTGGTCGGTGGCCAGCGAAACACAGCTGGCTCGGCCACAGCCGCTGACAGCGCGCACTATTACTTTTTTTTGAAGACTTAAAGAGAACGTTTCGCAGGATTTAGCTCTCGGTTGCTGCGAAACACAAGAACCGGCCACTGACCACCGATCACTGGCCACTGAGAGCAGGAAAGCGGAGGAACATGTTTCGAGCGAGCCCGTTTGATATGGCAAATCCCGTGGCTGATTTCGATGCCATTCGCATCAGCCTCGCATCCCCGGAAAAGATCCGGAGCTGGTCGCATGGTGAAGTGACCAAGCCGGAAACCATCAATTACCGCACTTTTAAGCCGGAGCGCGATGGCTTGTTTTGCGCGCGCATCTTTGGTCCGGTCACCGACTGGGAATGCCTCTGCGGCAAATACAAGCGCATGAAGCATCGCGGAGTGATCTGCGACAAGTGCGGCGTCGAAGTCACCTTGTCGAAAGTTCGCCGCGAGCGCCTCGGACACATCGAACTCGCGTCGCCGTGTTCGCACGTATGGTTCTTTAAAGGACTGCCGAGCCGCATCGGGCATCTGCTCGATATTTCTCTGCGCGATCTGGAAGCGATCCTCTACTTCGAAGCCTACGTAGTCGTCGACCCGGGCGACTCGACAGCCAAAGAACGCGAAGTCATTAAAGACGAAGCGAAGTATCGCGAACTCGATCAGCAGTTCCGTCCCGCTGGCTTCAAGGCGATGATGGGCGCGGAAGCGATCAAAGAACTTCTCAAGCGCATTGAAGTCGATTCGCTCTCGGTCGAACTGCGCGAGAAGATGAAGCACGAGACTTCGCTGCAGAAGCGGCTGAAGTATGCCAAGCGGCTGAAAGTAGTTGAGGCTTTCCGCAAGAGCGGCAACAAGCCGCAGTGGATGATCCTCGACGTGCTCCCGGTGATTCCACCCGAGTTGCGCCCCCTCGTTCCATTGGACGGCGGACGTTTCGCCACCTCCGATTTGAACGATTTGTACCGTCGCGTCATCAACCGTAACAACCGGTTGAAGAAGCTGATGGACTTGCATGCTCCCGAAGTCATCGTGCGCAACGAAAAGCGCATGTTGCAGGAAGCGGTCGACGCGCTATTCGATAACGGACGCCGTGGCCGTGTTCTGCGCGGCGCGAACAATCGTCCGCTGAAGTCGCTCTCCGATACGCTGAAGGGCAAGCAAGGACGTTTCCGTCAGAACCTGCTCGGTAAGCGCGTCGACTACTCGGGACGTTCGGTGATCGTTGTCGGTCCCGAACTCAAGCTGCACCAGTGCGGCTTGCCGAAGAAGATGGCGCTCGAACTGTTCAAGCCGTTCATCTATCACCGGCTGGAACAGACGGGAAATTGCACGACCATTAAGCAAGCCAAAGAAATGGTCGAGCAGCAGGATCCGATCGTCTGGGACATTCTGGAAGAGGTCATCAAAGACCATCCCGTGATGTTGAACCGCGCGCCCACGCTCCATCGCCTCGGTATTCAGGCATTTGAGCCCGTGCTCGTGGAAGGCAAGGCAATCAAGATTCACCCGCTCGTCTGCACCGCCTTCAACGCGGACTTCGACGGCGATCAGATGGCCGTGCACATTCCGCTGTCGCCTGAGGCGCAGGTGGAAGCCAGCGTTCTCATGCTGTCTTCGCACAACATCCTGTCGCCCGCGTCAGGACAGCCGATCACCGTGCCTACACAGGACATGGTGCTGGGCCTGTATTACCTGACCAAAGCGAAGCCGGGCGCAAAGGGCGAAGGACGGTCGTTTGCCAACATCGACGAAGTCGTAATCGCACTCGAAATGGGCGAAGTGGAAACGCTGAGTCCGATTCGCCTGCGCTACACCGGCGAAGTGATCGATCTGACGCATGCTTACGACGATCAGGACGTCAACCACACCGAGCCCATCCACGTCGTGCGCGAGTATCTGAACACGACCGTTGGGCGCGCCATCCTGAACGATCATCTGCCGAAAGCGGTGCCGGGCGTCAATATGAGCATGCCGTACATCAACGGTCTGCTGAAGAAGAAGGGCATTGGACAGCTGGTCAATTATTGCTACCTGCGGTTTGGGCTTGAAGTCACGGTCAAGATGCTGGACGAGATCAAGTCGCTGGGCTTCCGTTATGCCACGCGCTCTGGTCTGTCGATCGGCATCGACGACATGGTCATTCCTGACAACAAGAAGACCCTGGTAAAGGATGCCGACAAGTTGGTCATCGCGGTCCAGCAGCAATATCTGGACGGCGCGATCACCAACGGCGAACGCTACAACAAGGTCATTGAAATCTGGTCGGCGATCACGGAAAAAGTTGCCGACGAAATGTTCGGCCAGATGCAGCGGCGGGATAAAGAAGGCCAGTTGAATCCGATTTACGTCATGGCCGATTCCGGCGCTCGAGGATCGAAACAGCAGATTCGTCAGCTCTCCGGTATGCGCGGACTGATGGCGAAGCCGACGGGTGAAATTATCGAGACGCCGATCACGGCGAACTTCCGTGAAGGATTAACCGTTCTCGAATACTTCATCTCGACGCACGGCGCTCGTAAGGGCCTGGCTGACACGGCTCTCAAGACCGCTGACTCGGGTTACCTGACACGGCGTTTGGTCGACGTGGCGCAGGACGTGATCATCAGCGAATACGACTGCGGCACCGTGGACGGAATTTTCGTCTCCGGTATCGTGGAAGCCGGCGAGATCATCGAGCCCTTGCGCGACCGCATCGTGGGCCGCGTTTCGCTCGAGAAGATCAAAGACTACGAAGGCCAGGTGGTCGTCGACATCAACCAGGAGATCACCGAAGATCTGGCGGGCGCAATTCAGGCTGCCGGAATTGAGCGAGTGAAGATTCGCTCGGTGCTCACCTGCGAATCGAAGCGCGGCGTTTGCGTCATGTGCTACGGACGCAACCTGGCTTCCGGACGTCTCGTCGAACTCGGCGAAGCAACCGGAGTCATCGCGGCGCAGTCGATCGGCGAACCTGGAACGCAGCTCACCATGCGTACCTTCCACATTGGTGGTACGGCATCGCGAGTTTCGGAACAGTCGCGGCTCGATGCGAAGAGCAACGGCACCGTGCGCTTCATCAACCTGCAGACCGTGAAATCGAAAACTGGCGACTTGGTTGTTATGAATCGCCAGGGTTCAATCGCAATCGTGGACGAAAAGGGCCGCGAACGCGAGCGCTACGCAGTCGTGTACGGCGCCAAGGTCAAGGTCACAGAAGGCGGTCCGGTTGCGCTCGGCGAAGCACTGGTCGAGTGGGATCCTTACACCTTCGCCATCCTTACCGAAATCGGCGGCACGGCGCAGTTCAAAGACTTGCAGGAAGGCATCACGCTGCACGAAGAAGTCGATGAAGTCACTGGATTGTCGCGACACGTTGTGGCGGATTCGCCCGACGAGAAGCGCCAACCAGCGATTGTCATCAAGGGCAAGGCGAGCAAGCGGTACTTGATGCCCTCGCGTGCTCACCTTATGGTGCAGGACGGAGACACGGTGTTCCCGGGCGACGTGCTGGCGAAGATCCCGCGCGAAACGACCAAGACCAAGGACATCACAGGCGGCCTGCCGCGAGTGGTGGAATTGTTCGAGGCTCGCAAACCGCGCGAGACCGCAGTCATCAGCGAAATCGATGGCGTGGTTCGATTCGGCGAAGTGGCCAAGGGACAACGCAAACTCTACGTGGCAGCCGACAACGGCACGGAAAAGGAATACTCCGTACCGCGCGGCGTTCACATCAACGTGCAAGAAGGCGAGCGCGTGAAAGCTGGCGAACCTTTGATGGACGGCCCGCTCAACCCGCACGACATTCTGGCCGTGCTCGGTGAAAAAGAGCTGCAGTCTTACCTGGTCAACGAAATCCAGGAAGTCTACCGCTTACAGGGCGTGAACATTTCGGATAAACACATCGAAGTGATCGTCCGTCAGATGATGCGCTGGGTTAAGGTCGAGGACGTGGGCGACACCCAGTTCCTTCTCGAACAGCAAGTGGACAAGTTCCGCTTCCACGAGGAGAACGAGCGTGCAATCGCGAATGGTGGCAAACCGGCCACTGGACGCCCGTTGCTACTCGGTATCACCAAGGCGTCGCTCTCCACCGATTCGTTCATCTCGGCTGCCTCCTTCCAGGAGACAACGCGTGTGCTGACCGAAGCTTCCATTCAGGGAGCGGTCGATCATCTCCGCGGGCTGAAAGAAAACGTCATCGTCGGCCGCCTGATTCCGGCCGGCACGGGCATGGAGTACTACCGCAACGTCCGGCTCTCTCCAGAAATGGAAGAGGCGGCGAGCAAGGTGCAAGAGGAAGTTTCGCAGGCGTACGAAGATGCCGAGCGCGCGCTCGAGCTCATGCGTCACGAAGGCGAGACCGAAGAGCTTGCTGCGGAGTAAGAGTGTACGAAATCAACACAGGGGCGACGAACAGTCGCCCCTGATTTTCTTGCACCTGACTTTTGTCGAGCGCTTTCTTTAGCACTATGGTTTGGATACGGTTTTGAATAGAATCCCGTTAACCCGATGGTCTTAGCATTGGAGCCACAACGCATCACAGGACCCCCTCCGGACCGCAATGCCGCGCCGGAACCGATTCCTGGCGGGCTAGTGGTGGCCCCGGCGCTGGGGCGCTTCTGGCGTCTGTTTCGCCTCTCGATCTGGCGCGCTTTCGAACATGATGCTTTCGGAACCGCGAAGGCCTCGGCTTACTCCTCCATCTTCACTTTTTTCCCGGCCTTGCTGGTCTTGGGCGCGGTGCTGGCCACTCTGAATCGCGGCGAAGTTTACCTGCGCGAAGTCTCCTATGCGCTCGGCACCATCCTGCCCGCGGGCAGTTCCACAGTGCTCGCCTATCTGCGCGGCAGCGCGGACCGTCCTGTAGGACTTCTCATCTCCTCATCACTACTCACAGTTTGGAGCGCTTCCGGCGTCATCATCTCCTGGATGGATGGTTTTCGCCGAGCCTACCAGCTGCCAAAAACCTGGGGAATTGTCCAGGAGCGCCTCATTTCGATTTCGCTGGTCTTGATGGCGGGCTTGCCGCTCACGTTCGCGACGATCCTGGTCGCTTTCGGCAGCCGTATTGAGTTGCGGATCCTGTTTCTGATGGGCCACGAGTTTGGTCCGCTGATTCTGCTGGCATGGGGCGCCATCCGTTGGGGCATTGCTATCCTCACGAGCATCGCCGTTATTCAACTGATCTATCACAATGCCGTGCCGCGTACGCAGCCCTGGCACAGCGTTTTGCCCGGCGCCGTCCTTGCCACCGCGATGTGGTTGATTTCGACCGCGCTCTTCGGCTGGTACCTGCAGCACTACGCGGACTACAGCGTGATCTACGGCTCGCTGGGCGTGGGTATCGCTCTGCTGGTCTGGATGTACCTGATCTCACTGGTCGTGCTGATCGGAGCGGAGTTCAACGCCATGTTGTTTCCGAGAGGGTTGACGAAAGTGCCCAAGAGCCGCGAAGTGGCGGAAATCCGTTGAGCTTGGCTCACGCGAAGCAGCCGGACGGTCGATCTTCACACATAGGCTAAGCTCTGAAAACAGGAACTACGAAGCTTTCTTTTTCTTCTTGATTTCTCTTTCGGATGAATGCTCTGAAGACCGCTCACGAAAGGACCGGTAATTGACAAAACGCAATCTTAATTTGATTGAAGCGGATCTGGCGACGTCGACTCCAGAAAAAACCCCACACCGGATGCGCCGAGCCAAAATCGTCTGCACCATCGGCCCCGCCTGTGATTCGGAAGAGATGATTCGCGAGTTGATGCGCACAGGCATGGATGTGGCGCGGCTCAACTTTTCTCATGGATCGCATGCTGAACACGCAGGAAGGATCGAGCGCCTGCGCAGCGCCGCCCATCATTTGAACCGTACCATCTGCATCCTGCAGGACCTGCAAGGCCCCAAGATTCGCACCGGCCGGCTCAAGGATGGAGAAGCCGTGCTGCTGGAAACTGGCGCCGTCCTGACGATCACCTCGCGCAAAGTGGCGGGAACCTCCAAGCTTATCTCCACGGACTTCGCCGGCCTGGCGCGGGAAGTCGAGCCTGGGGCGCGCGTGTTACTGTCCGATGGCCGCATCGAGCTTAGGGTGCGCACAGTGCATGGCGACGATGTGGAATGCGAAGTCGTCAACGGAGG
>JBEKPH010000089.1:0-16345 GCA_049520915.1 Terriglobales bacterium | reverse complement strand
ATCGTAACCAAGTCAAACATGGTGACCCGAGACGCCGAGATCCTGCGCCGGATTGGCGAACGGAACCAAATTTTCGTGAATATGACCGTCACCACCGTCGATGTAGAACTGGCGCGCAAGTTGGAGCCCCGCGCGCCACGTCCCGACCTGCGACTGGAAGCCGTTCGCCAGTTAAATCTCGCTGGTGTGGACTCGGGTGTGATTTGCGCTCCGGTGCTGCCCGAAATTACGGACCACCCGCGCGATTTGGAAGCCTTGGTGAAGGCCGCAAGTGAGGCGGAAGCGAAGTATATCTATGCCAATCCGCTCTTCCTCAAACCGTGTTCGGCGGCAGTTTTCTTTCCGTTCCTTGAAGAGCAGTTCCCCGCCCTGGTTGAAATTTACAAAAAACGTTATGCGGAGCGCGCTTTTCTGCCTCCGGGATACGGGCAAAGGCTGTCCCAGCTCATGGCAGCTTTACGCCGCAAGTATGGATTCGGTGGAAGCTATGCCAGCAGAGCCGAGCGCACGCACGCTTTGCAACAGTCGGACCCGCAGCTCGAGTTATTCCGATGAGTTTTGGTGGCCTACTCCAGTGGCCCACTCACAAAGCCGGGCCATGATCGCCTTGCCCTATAATTGGAGGCTCTCCTATGCCGCCTTCCCCAGACCGAACCATTCCTCCAAGCCAGCGAAAGGGTCGAATCCGAAGATTCTGGTTTCGCTTGAGCGAAGGGATGGCCCTGCACCAACTCTGGGCGCAGTTTGAAAAGGACGCGCGATCGAGTTACCGGCTGTACTCCGCAGGACTCGACAACCTGCAAGAAGAACCGTCCCGCCGCCGTCGCGGTCTAAGAATGGCCACGGCAATCTTCTGGGCCATCCTCGAAAAACTAACCCCCGCCCGCCGCGTTCTTCTGGTGATTGCTCTGGGTTTCTTCATCTTTCCTTCCGGGGGGATGACTTACACCAATCAAGCGGGACACGTCGAGAGCTTTCAACTGGACCTGCACGTCTGGGGCGGAGTGCTTCTTTTGCTGGTGCTGTTGCTCGAACTGGCCGACCGTGTGGTCATGAAGCGCGATCTCGAGATCGCGAAAGACATTCAAGCCTGGCTATTGCCCGGTGCGCCGCTCCAGATTCCCGGGTATCAGATCGCCTACGCGACGCGTCCGGCGAACACGGTAGCGGGCGATTACTACGACGTTATCCTCAGGCCGGCCCAGAAATTTAGCGACGACCAGACGGGGGAAAATCGCACGAAAGACCGCGTTCTCTTTGTTGTAGCCGATGTGGCCGGGAAGAGTATTCCCGCGGCCATGTTGATGGCAACCTTCCAGGCCAGTCTGCGCACGTTATCCACGAGCGGCGTGGCGTTGTCGGAACTCGTATCCGGAGTGAATCACTACGCCTGCTCGAACAGCCAAGGTGGAGTGCGCTTCACGACCGCGTTCTTTGCCGAACTGGATCCCGCAACCGGAGAGATCACGTATGTTAACGCCGGCCATAATGTCCCGATCCTGAGGAAACGATCGGGAGCAATCGAGCGACTGGAAGCAGGAGGTCTGCCAGTAGGAATTTTTGCCGAATCCGGCTACCAGACCGGAACGACGCGTCTCGAACCTGGCGACTGGCTGGTCATTTTTACGGATGGTGTGGTCGAAGCGGTCAACACCAAAGACGAGGAATATAGCGAACCGCAGTTGATCGCTCTGGTGGAGCGCAACGCTTCTTCAGTTCCCGCCGAACTGCTTCGCAACCTGCTTGCAGATATCGAGCGGCACGTCGGAAACACTCCGCAACACGATGACATCACTTGTCTGTTGCTGAAGCGAGGGTAAAGAGGATCGGATAGACTGTCGGTCTTCGCTCTGGAATCTTGGCGCTGGGATCAGGTCTTCTTAACGCCTTGGGGAAGTCTGGGCGGCCCGGACCGATGCTGGTGGCACGGCAGCAGCCGAAAGCAACTGCCCCGCCTCGTTCTCGGCGTCGCTTAAATCGGGCGCGGTCTTTTGGGCTTGTGCAATGGCCGCATCAGCGTGCTCCCATAGCCCGGCATGGCGTAGCGCCTCCGTCAACAATAAGTAATTCGTTGCGCTTGGATTGACTTTCGCCGCGTGCGCCAATTGTTGGGTCGCCTGGTCCGTTTGTCCTTCGCGCAGCGCCATCAAGCCGGACCCAACCAAAGCCATTTCGTTCTCCGTGTCCAGGAGCAGAGCCTTCTGGTAGCTCGCGGAAGCCTGCGGGTATTGACGCAAATACAAATACGCTTGACCGAGTTCGGCCCAGGCCACCGTCTGAGTTTTAGGATCGACAGGATCGGACGAATCCAGCACCGAATCGCACTCCTCGATCGCTTCCCGAGGATGTCCGATGCGCAACTCGTAAAAGGCGAGCGCCAGAATCTGATTCGATGGATATTTGTGCAGCGACTTAGCTGCTCGAAACTCCACCAGCGCTTCTTCCGAGCGGCCCTCCTTGGCCAACATGAGGGCGAGATTATTGTGCGCTACATAATTTCCTTCGGTGACTCGCAGAGTGTAGTGCCACAGCGTGTCGTCATCTTTCCAGAAACCGACCTGCCGATAGGTGAGGCAACCCAGAACGAGCAGCAGAACCACTACTGCACAGAGGCGCGCTGTGTTCGAAATGCGCCACGTATTGGAGAACGCGTCTAACGCCCAAACAACGGCCACGAATAATCCGATAAAAGGAAGGTAGGCGTAGCGATCCGCCATCGCTTGGTCGCCGACGGTCATGATTCCGATCATGGGGACTAAAGTTCCCAGGAACCACAGCCATCCCATCACCAGATAGCGCCGGTCGCGCCAGTGATAGACAAGCGCGGAAAGCATAAGCAGCAGGACTGCCGACCCAACCACCGTCCAGACGGGCAGCAAGCCTTGTGGCCTGGGGTACATGGGAGCAAGGCGCGACGGCCAAAATGCCTTTCCGAGATAGCGAACGTAGCAGACGACGGCATTCTCCAGTCGAGCCGGGATGGAAAACTCCGAAATGCTGCGGACCGCATTCCCCGAACGCTGGGCAATCGCGGTCACGACCGAATCCGCAGCGGCAAGCACGAACAAAGGCAGTTTCTCCCAGACTAGAAACCGCAGAGAGCGTGGTGCCAACGTGCTCGAAACGCCCTGCGCCGGGCTGCCCACGCCCATGCGCTGTAACGGCCAATAATCCCAAAGCAGCAGAACGAACGGTAGAGTTACGATTTGCGGCTTCGCCATCAAACCGAGAGCAAATAGAGCCAACACCCACAAATAAATACCGCGCCGATCGGTGCGCGCATACCGGTCGTATGCACCCAGAGCAAGCAAGAAGAAGAACATGCTGAGCACATTCTTGCGCTCCGAAGCCCACGCTACCGACTCAACGTTAATCGGATGCAGTGCAAAAAGCGCGGCGACCAAGAGACTCGGCCAGACTGCTCCGGTGGCCCGCCGCAACAGTAGAAACAGAAGCACAGCATTGATTGCGTGGAACAGGACGTTCGTATAGTGATGACCGACCGGATTGAGATGAAAAATTTGGCAATCCAATGCGTGTGAAAGCCACGTCAAGGGATGCCAGTTCCCCTCATGAAAAGTAGTAAACGACCACTTCACCGTGTTCCAGGTCAATCCGCTCTGAACGTGCGCATTCTTGAGAATGTACGACCAGTCATCGAAACCCGTGAACTGGTTATGAACGATGGGGTTATAGAAGGCGAGGGTAACCACGATCAACAAAAGACAGAAGATGAGAATACGGCTTTCGCCCGACGCGGACGGATCCACAGGCGCTGGAGCCTCGGCTGGTCGCGAGGGACGAACGTCCCCCTGAATGCATGGCAAAGTCTCAACCGGCAAAGTTTTGTACGCCTCCCGTCGAAGCCGATTCTAGTCGCGCCCGACAGTAGATTCGATGCTTTTGGGGTTGGGAAGAAATCATCGGTAACAGACACCGCTCCATCAACTTGAAGCATTCTCGGTGGTGAGACATATATATAGAGAGAGAAGGGGTTAGGGCTGGTTCGGCGTTACGCGCCGTTACGTGGGCATGAGCTCGCGGTACATCTGATGAAACGCGTGAACACCCTTTTCCTGTTTCACGCTATACCGCCCGCTGTGGTAACTCCGAGAATGAAGGTTTTTCTGAACAATCTCGCAAATCTTCACATCTTCCGCCTGAATCTCGTCGCTGAAGGCTAAAGCTTTCGCGGCGCCTTCGCCGCCCAATTCCGCTTCCGGCACATACCATTCAAAAATGGCGAGCGTGCGCTCCGGGCCGAGCGGCAGAATAATGTTGAGCGAAACATTGTCGGGATAGCAGTTGAGCATCCAGTTTGGAAAGATCCAGAAATAATCAGCCGTAAGATCTTCGCCCGCCTGCTGGTAGCGACGCGGACTGGCGTCGCCCGGCTGGTTCCCCCGGATCGGAGTCCACTGTCGCACATGCTGCGAATACGGCTCAACTGTGTATTCGTTGTAATTGATCTCGCGATTCAGTGCCGGGTGGACGCTCGGAACGTGATAGCCCTCGAGATAATTGTCAATATAGGTCTTCCAGTTGCAGTTCATCTCGTAGGTTCGGCGCTCAGAAAACTTCATGCTGCGGAAGTCGAACTTCTCGGCCTGCGCAGCCAATTCTCCCAGCGATTCTTGGAGCGCGCCCGCTTCGGCATCAAGGTTGACGAAGATGAGATTGAACCACTCCTCCAAACGTACGGGCACGAGTCCGAAATCGGACGGATCAAAGTCCTCGACGCCATCGAATTCCGGGGTGACCAGCAAAGCCCCGTCAAGACGGTAGGTCCAGCCATGGTAGCCGCAGCGGAAAAGCTTGCGATTCCCGCAACCCGTCGCGGGATTGCCGGCGCGATGCCGGCACACGTTATGGAAGCATCGCAGGGACCCGTCGTCACCGCGAACGATAACCAGCGGTTCGCCGATCAAATCGAAAGTGAAGTAATCGCCAGGATTTTCAACTTGCCGAACATGACCCACCACCTGCCACGTGGAAGCGAACAGTTTCGTCTTCTCTTCCTCAAAAGTCTGGGGACTAAAATAGAGAGGAGCAGGCAGCGTGGAAGCGCGTGCGATGTCACGAACAGCGTGGAGTTCGAGGTTGGGCATGGGCGCTCCGCGAGAGCTATTCTAGCGCAGAGTCTACGCGCTCGAGACGCGATCCAGCGGTTACCAACGGAACCCGCGCCTCGCGGTTGTTGCCCGCGTCCGTGAATCGCTGCTTCAGAATAGTTGAATCGATGACTTCGTTTTCGTCAGCCGCGGCTGCACCCAAACGTATGGACGCACCTCCGTCCTCGGCGCCGGCGCTCTTTCGCTCGCCGCGGCAACGCACGCTGCTGCTCTGCCTGTTGTTGACCGTCTTTGTGCTGGCCTTCTACAACCCCGTAACTCACAACCGATTCATTCGCTTCGACGATGACGGATACATCACAGACAATCCTGAGGTACGAGCGGGCCTGACTTGGGAAACCGTCAAATGGTCTTTCACCACTTATCAGCAAGCAAACTGGCATCCGCTCACCTGGCTCTCGCACGCTCTGGATTGCGAACTTTTCGGGCTGAATCCTGCCGGCCCTCACTACGTAAATGTCTTGCTCCACGCGGTCAACGCGATCCTTCTCTTTCTCCTGCTTCAGAGCGCCACCGGATTTCGCTGGCGCAGCTTCATAGTTGCCGCCTTGTTCGCGCTTCATCCTATCAATGTGGAATCCGTGGCCTGGGCAGCCGAACGGAAGAATGTCTTGAGTACGCTGTTCTTTCTGCTGGCCCTGTATGCCTATGGCGAATACGTCCGCCGGCCCGGCGTATGGAAATATAGTGCGGTCGCCGGGTTCTTTGCGCTGGCCCTGCTCACGAAGCCGCAGGTGATCACATTTCCGCTTCTGCTCTTGCTTTGGGATTACTGGCCGTTAGGCCGAATGGGAGCCATCGGCTCTGCGGAAGGCGCGGTCCGTGGCTGGGCTTTCCCGAAATTGTGGGACTGGCGACTCGTACTCGAAAAGGTTCCTCTTCTGCTTCTGTCTGCCGCAAGCGCCGTAATCACGATGAAAGCTCAAAAGGCTGGAGGCGCGATTCAGACCTTTACCCAGTTCAACATGCCCGTGCGACTGGAAACGGCCGTTGTCTCCTATGTCCGATATATCGGAAAAGCGTTTTGGCCCACCCAACTGGAAGCGCTCTATCCCCATCCGACCCAACTCTATCCAGCTTGGCAGGCCCTGGCGGCTGTCGTCGGCCTGCTCCTTGTTACGGCTTGGGTCTTACGCGCCCGCGACCAACGGTACTTAGCTGTCGGCTGGTTCTGGTTCCTTGGCAGTCTGGTCCCCATGATCGGCCTCGTTCAGGTGGGAAATCAAGCAATGGCGGATCGCTATGCCTACACCTCATTCATCGGCTTGTTCCTGATGACAATCTGGTTCGTGGGCAATTGGGCTCAGGCAAATCACATTTCCGGGAAATGGCTTGCCCTTCCGGCGATCGCTTGTCTGCTCGTACTCGGGATCGGCACCTATCGGCAGGTTGGCTACTGGCATGACACGGAATCGATGTGGCGTCGGACGTTGGCGGTTTCTCCCGAAAACTATGTGGCCCAAGTCAATTTGGGCGAGTTCCTGATGGGTGTGGACAAAGGGGACGAAGCGGCTGAGCACTTCCGAGAGGCCGTTAGAATCCGCCCCGAGGGACTCACCGCAAGTCTCAATCTTGGGGCCTACGAGGATCACCGAGGCAACCTCGCCGCAGCGATCGAGCGATATCAGCTAGTTGCCCAAAAGGCGGGTGACTCGGGAATGCGAGCAACAGCCTACGGCAGTCTAGGGTTTGTCTACCGCCAGATGGGGCAGTCCGAGAAGGCCAAACAGTCCTTCGAAACCGCGCTGCAAGTGGCGCCCGGCCGGTCCCGCGCCATAGTCGGACTGGGTCTCATCGCCCAGGATAAGGGCGATTTGGCAGAGGCTGTTCGCCAGTACTCTCTCGCGTTGTCCGCCGAAGCCAGCGACGTAACCTACGTCTTGTTGGCAAACGCTCTTCAGCGCCAGGGACGCATGGACGAAGCAAAGGCGATCTATCAGCGTTTAGCCGCTACGTCGCCGGATTTTGCCGAGGCGCAACACGAAGCCCAGGCGCTGCTCTCCGGGAAGTAGAGCGCAGCCCGTAATCCGGGCTTCAGCGATGATGCGTTGCAGGGCCGTCGCCGGTGTCCACTTTCTGTATTTGAAGCACGCGTCATCTTCTCGGTGAAATCAGACTGGCCAATCATAATTTGGTCGACCCTTGGATGATGACGCAATAAAGGCAAATTGGATCGTTCCGGAATGGAACCCGCTTCAGGC
Organism: Terriglobales bacterium; assembly: GCA_049520915.1. Taxonomy (GTDB): domain Bacteria; phylum Acidobacteriota; class Terriglobia; order Terriglobales; family Acidobacteriaceae; genus Acidiflorens. The sequence goes on along the minus strand of JBEKPH010000089.1, from coordinate 9,012 downwards.
AGGCCGTTCGGGGGATGATGAGAAGTTGGGCCACTGGCAAAATTTGTCAATTCACCTCCCTGAAAGTGGCATACTGGAGCTATCGAGGATGATGGAGAAGGTGACTAGTTTGCACGATGCAACTGAAAACATAGAGTTTTTGTCCGGAAGGACATCTGACTTAGGTCACTTGGGTCCGTGGCACTCAGAGTGCGATAGTACATGCGAGTTGGTCATCCAACCAAACACAGTTAAACGGAGACGAGGATAATTTAAATGCGTAAACAAAAGGGCTTCTCACTGATCGAACTGCTGATCGTGGTGGCGATCATTCTGATCATCGCCGCGATTGCTATCCCGAACCTGTTGCGTGCACGTATTGCGGCGAACGAGTCGTCCGCGGTCGCATCAGTTCGCACACTGAACACCGCAGAGATTTCCTATAACTCTGCCTACCCGACAGTCGGTTTCGCCAGCACCTTGGCCTCTCTGGCTGGCACAGCTTGCACGCCGCCAACTTCGGCTGGCGCATGCTTGATCGATACCCAGCTTTCTTCTGGCACCAAGAGCGGCTATGCTTTCACGCTCGGCGGCGCTAGCGGAACTCCGAACTCGACGTATCAGATTGCCGGATCGCCCTTGGCGGCCAATCAGACGGGCGTACGCTCGTTCTGCTCGATCGCGGATGCGGTTGTTCGCTACAGCTCGGCTGCTCTGACGAGCTGCGCTGGAACCGAATCCCCGCTTCAGTAGTCTTGGTTTGGCAAAGTACCTGGGGGAGGGTACAAGCCGGAAAGAAGCAGAGGAGAAATCCTCTGCTTTTTTTATTTTTCGGCGCATTCGATCCTGAGAAAAGCGCCTTTTCCCAACGACAGAATTTGTCAGCTAAGTCCGCGAAAATACTGCCAAATTCTGGCACAGACATCTCCGCTCACGCCAGCATCACTCGTTCAGCATACGCAGCATGGTCGATTGGCGGGGAGAAGAGGCGGACGGCGGGGCCGAGTGGACCATCAGTGCTCCGAGGTCGGAGCGGCCCATCAAGTGCAATTCATCTAATAGGGTTAGTCGTTCAATCGAGAACGTTGTCTGGGGGGAGTGCTGGCGGAATGCGTAAAGATAAGGGTTTTTCACTGATCGAACTGTTAATTGTAGTGGCCATTATTTTGATTATTGCGGCAATTGCGATCCCGAACCTGCTGCGGGCACGCATAGCGGCGAACGAGTCGTCGGCGGTGGCGTCGCTCCGCACGTTAAACACAGCTCAGATTTCCTATAACTCAAGCTATCCAACAATCGGCTTCGCGACCTCGTTGGCTTCGCTCTCAGGAACCAGTTGCACGCCGCCAGGAAGTGTAGGCGCCTGCATCATCGACACCCAGCTCGCCTCGGGCACCAAGAGCGGATATTCGTTCGCGCTGTCTGGCACCAGCGGGACACCGAATTCAACCTACACTTTCATTGCTTCGCCGCTGGCCCCGAACCAAACCGGTGTGCGGTACTTCTGTTCGTTCGGCGACGCTGTTGTGCGATACAACTCGGCGTCGATTAGCACGTGCACGACGAGCGTTTCGCCGTTGCAATAAGTCTCAAGTTTGGCAAAGTGCCTGGGGGAGGGTACAAGCCAAGGAAGGCAGAGGAGAAATCCTCTGCCTTTTCTACTTTGAGGGGTTCGATGAGGACGTTTTCATAACTGCATTCCAGCACAAACTGCGAGATCGTTTGACAGAAAATGTCACTTCTAATCGAACAGACGGCAAAACGAAAGCTCAGAGTCGCATTTTCAGACACTTACAAGTTGCTACGGAGTGAATCCGCGCGGCCCGTAAAGTGCAACAGTTGTGCTTGAATCCGGTCGGCGAGCTTTACCCGCGACCTTGGGAGAAGCAATGCGAAAAACGAAAGGTTTTTCCCTCATCGAGTTATTGATCGTTGTTGCGATCATCCTGATTATTGCTGCGATTGCCATACCGAGTTTTCTGCGTTCGCGAATGGCGGCGAACGAATCCGCAGCCGTGGGTTCGCTACGAACTTTGAACACGGCGCAGATCTCCTATAACTCGGCTTATCCGTCAGTAGGGTTCGCGAGCACGCTTGTCGCGCTGAGCGGCACGAGTTGCAACCCGCCAACATCAACTGGCGCTTGCCTGATTGACAGCGCGCTGTCGTCGGGTCAGAAGACGGGTTACAATTTCACCCTGAGCGGTGCGAGTGGAACGCCGAACTCAAGCTACAGTTTCGTAGCCGCGCCAGTATTATCGAACTACTCCGGAATCCGCAATTTTTGTTCGTATGCCGATGCCGTGATTCGCGTCAGCATGACTGCGATCACGACTTGCGACAACACGGTGACGCCGCAGAACTAAGGCCAGCGCTGCTGGCGATCGGCAACAGCAGATGTTTGTAGTTGCGTTTTGAGCACTTGATTTGAAGTTGGAGCGGTTTACTTTCGTAACCGCTCAGACGGCTTCCCAGCCGCATGTTCAGTCGGCCTTTGCATATAATTCCTTTCAGTAGAGGGAATTCCGCGCCAAAGTTTCCACAGGGAGCTTGGGCGCTCGCGCACAGCCATGGCTGCCATCGAAATTCTAGACCTCGAAAAAAGCTACCTCGTTGGATTTTGGCGCAAGCGGCCAAAACTGGCGCTGCGGCCGCTCCGCCTCACAATCGAGGAGGGCGAGGTTTTTGGATTCCTCGGGCCGAACGGCGCGGGCAAGACCACCACGCTGAAATTGCTGATGGGCCTCGTGTTTCCGACGGCTGGAAGCGCGCGCATCCTGGGCTTCGACATTGATGATCCGCGAGTGAAGTCACAGATTGGTTTTCTGCCAGAACAACCCTACTTCTACGATCATCTGAATGCTCGAGAGCTCTTGAACTATTACGCACAACTGTCGGGCGTTCCGGCTAAAGGACGAACGGCACGTGTGGAACAGATGCTGGCTCGCGTAGGTCTGAGCGATTCAGCCACCGTGCAGCTGAGGAAATTCTCAAAGGGAATGTTGCAACGAGTGGGCCTGGCTCAGGCTATCTTGCACGACCCGAAACTCGTGTTCCTCGACGAGCCCATGTCGGGATTGGATCCCATGGGGCGGCGCGAAGTCCGCGATCTGATTCAGCAACTTCGTTCCGAAGGCAAAACGGTTTTCTTTTCAACCCATATTCTGTCGGACGCGGAGGCCTTGTGTGACCGTGTTGCCGTGATCCACCAAGGCGAACTGCGCGGCGTGGGAGCGGTTGCGGACTTGACCTCGCAGAAGCAGGGCAAAGTCGAGATCATCTTTTACGCTCAGAAGATGCCCGCAGGTCTGGCAAGCCTCGGAGCCGACGCGCGAGTCAGCGGCGACATGATCAACGCCATCTTGCCCGAAGAGCAGCAGGATGCAGCGTTAGAGCTTTTGCGGCGTGAGCGGATCAAACTCATTTCCCTTACGCCAGTGCGCAGTTCGCTCGAGGAATACTACATCCAGAAATTACGCCCCGCGGAAAACCGGAAAGGGGCCGGCGTATGAACACACGCGTCGCTTATATCGCCTTCAATACGTTTCGCGAGGCAGTGCGCGACCGGGTTCTGTATAACCTGATCGCCTTCGCGCTGCTGCTTTCGGGCGCGGCGATTCTGGTCGGGGAAATCTCGATCGACATCGAGCGATTGGTGGTGGTAAATCTTGGCCTCACGGCGGTCTCGTTGTTTGGCGTGGTGATCGCGATTTTCATCGGCATCGGCCTGGTTTCAAAAGAGATCGACAAACGCACGCTCTACACGGTACTGTCGCGTCCGGTTCGCCGGTGGGAGTTCGTGGTCGGCAAGTTTTTTGGACTGACAGGCACGCTGGTGGTCAACACGTTCTTCATGGCGCTGGGCGTTTTCCTGGCACTGCTGTACGTAGCCCACAAGTTCGAGAAAATGGACGTTTGGGTGCTTGTCGCACTCTACTTTATTGTGTTGCAGTTTCTGATTGTCTGCGCCCTGTCGCTGTTCTTCTCATCGTTTTCTACGCCGTTGATGGCGGCAATTTTCACCTTCGCGTCGTTTGTGATCGGAAGCCTTTCGGAAGACTTGCGTGGTTTCGCGAGAATGACGCAGGGAGTCGGCGGGTGGATCGCAACGGCAATCGCCTATCTAGTGCCGAATTTTTCCGCCTTGAATGTGATCAGCCAGGTCGCGCACGGGGATCCCATAGCCGGGCGTTTGATTCTCTACAACACTTTGTACGCTCTGCTCTATTCGGCAATGGCGATCTCGGGAGCGGTGTTGATCTTCCAGCGCCGAAACTTGAAATGAGCGCGACACGCCGTGTGAATCTAATAGCAACGGCTGTGCTCGTGCTGTGCATGGCGGGCGCGATTGCAACCGTTCACGCCATCGACCGTGTGCCGACGAAAACCGTAGCGCAAGAAGTGCTGTATCTGCGTTCGTCTACCGTGCTGCGCCGGATGAGCCTCGGCTACACCGGCTTGCTCGCCGACATCTACTGGACGCGCGCGGTGCAATACTTTGGCGAACAGCATCATAACGGCTCGGGTGATTTTCGACTGCTTGCGCCGCTGCTCGAAGTGACCACGGAACTTGATCCGCGGCTTCTGCCAGCGTATCAGTTTGGGGCAAATTTTCTAGCGCCGAAGCCGCCGAGCGGGGCGGGATTGCCGGGTGCGGCACTTTCGCTGATCCAATACGGTGTGGCGCACAACCCCGACCAGTGGCGGCTCTATTACAACCTGGGATTTCTCTACTTCACCGAGTTCAAAGATTATCGCCGCGCCGCGGACGCTTTCACCCAGGGATCGAAGCTTCCTGTGACTAACGAGTACATGCCGATTCTCGCGGCACGCATGGCGCAACATGCGGGCGAATTCGATACGGCGCGTATGCTGTGGTTCACCACCTACCAGAGCACGAAAGAGGCGCAGATTCGGGAGAACGCCGTCGAACACCTGCTAGCACTGCAAGTGGACGAAGACGTTACGCGGCTCGAACAAGTAATCGAAAAATATCGCACACAAACCGGGCATTTGCCTACTTCCATGGGTGACCTGGATCGCGCCGGATTTATTCACGGAACGCCGACCGATCCGAAAGGGCATCCTTACAAACTGATGCCGGACGGACGAATTGAAGTGGAAGATCCAAAATCGCTTTACTTCATCACGAAGGGACTGCCTCCTGGCGCGGAACCGCCGCAACCGGGGCGAATTCCCGAAACACAGTTGAGCTCCGAACCAAAATAAGCCATCTCTCATTTGCGCTGGGGGTGGCGTATGAGACCCATCTCGCCGATGGTCGAAAACCTTCCCGCGACGTTGCCATTTCCTTGGTTGCGCGGGTACAAGTCCGACCAAAATGGAGTCTCGTTGCCCCGTTTTTTTAATATGCGGTGTTTTAGAATCATGTGCGTCAAGTGATTTATTGCCTTTAGGGAGACAATTCACGTCAAATCTTTGACTTTAAATGACTTATATGTAAAATATTCCGAAATAAGGACTTAGCTCTCTTTCCCCCCGCCGCTGAAATACTTTTGGGGATTCGGGAATTGTCGGGAACGGACCGTTCTCGGATCGGCCTCCGAAAGTCAGCATTTCTAATGGTCGGGCGGATTGGGGCTTACGTCAACGGATTTTATTGGGGGACGCGACGGTGGTGGTGGATGGGAACAAGCACGCGCTTCGATACTCCAAGCAGAAGACTGGTTTTGCATAGGTTCTAGTTCGGGTCTGTGATGGGGGACACACCGTGGGTTTGTGATCTAAAAAAGGAGAGGTTGGTTCGGAACTGCAGGTGATGAGATGAAGGTGTCCAGCGCAGTAATCGCGATTTGGATTGCGGCGGATGGAAACAGAGTAAAGGGCGGGGCACGGATGGGCGCGCTAACGATGAACGCGGTCCGGGCGGTGATGAAGAACCCTCTGAGCGGCTGCAGTGGAAGGCCACTTCTCAAACGCGAGAAGTGGCGCACTCCGGTTATTGCTGGGGCGACATTGAAGGACAAAGCGAGTGGTGTTCGGGGCGGAGACGTGGCCCACCCGCCCACAAATCCGCAGAAAGTAGAAAGCGAAAGGTGAGGACTCCGAAGCACTTCGTCGCATGTTTATGACTTTGCCGCACCGACAAGTTTATAGATACGACCTTATCGCCTGTCACGCTGCCGCTGGCTTCCCGATCACGTTCATGTAACTATCCATTGCCTGCGTCAACTGGGAATCGACCTCATCCGCAATCGTCATAATGTCGGGCAACAGCAGGCTGAAATCAATCAGGCCGAGATTATGCTGCAGGGTTTCGAAAAGAGTCACTTGGAGTATCCGCGAGTCGTGCACAAGCATCCCCGGAGTGTAGCCCTGTGATTTTCGCATCTTGCCATGGCCGACGGCGGCGGCGGAACAGGGGGAATCGTCTTCTGCCCCCGGAACGTTCGGTTTTCGCAGGCGAATAATCAGGTCTTCGATCAGCTTCGGTAGATAGCGGGTGCGCTCGGTGTCGGTTAGCGAAATAACTCTGAGTGCTTTGTTCTTTTTTACCCGTCCTAACCAGTCTTGAACGATCTCGCTCGTGCAACGCTGCAAGATCGACGCGACTCTTTCCTTTTCCGACCGGATAGCGGGTTGACGATTCTCGATTTTCTCGCGGAGGAGTTCCGCGAGCCCCCGGACATCGAAGGGTTTCACGAGGATGTCGTCGGCTTGGAGAATAATGGCATCCATCGCGCTCCGCACATCGGGGTAACCGCTGACCAGAAGCGTAAGAGCCTCCGGTTGGGTCTGGCGCATTGCAGCGACCACCGCGAAGCCGTCGCTGGCGTTCGGCATATGGAGGTCGGTAATCAGCACATCGAAGGGTTCGGTCGCGATGAGTTTCAGGGCCGCGGTCACGCTAGCGGCCGGGGTCACGTTAAATCCCTTGCTTTGGAGCGTCATTCCCATCATCTCGCGAACGGCTTCGTCGTCGTCCACGAGCAGAACTTTATGAGAAACGCTGGTTTTGAACTGCGGCATGAACACTACTCCTCTGAACTGGGGTGAGTATGACCTAAGTTCAATTCTGGAAATGTATCAAACAGACCAGTTCTTTGAGATTATCGCTATAGTGAAGGCGCGCTCTGCCGTTTCTTCCGTTCTCGGTTTACCAACTCTCGTCTTCGTCTTTAGGTTCCGTCGGCAATGAGTCGAAAGTGAAGTAATGCTGCTGTACACACCGAAATAGATTAAAGGACAATTTTCCCCGTAACGGACCGAATCGAGTCCCTACCACAAATGAGATAGTACTTGGGGAGGTGTACCGGGTAGGTGCTCATCATGACAGCCCGTTACGATAGGGACTAAGTCCCGCTGCTACCAAGCGTCGGTCTAGATGTGGCTCTGATCGGGGTTGTCCCGTGTTGAGTTCGCACTTCTCGCCCCGTCCCGCGCCGCAGGTCGGACAATGCAAGGTGTCTATCTTCTCGAGAGCAGGTTTCTTCGTCTTCACTTCTCGTCGATAATGGGGCAATTTGAACGAGAAAGCTGTTCAAATGTGCACAGAGCCCCGAAGTTAACGACATCCTGAACGCCACTTGCTCCGGCAGTTCTAGGGAGTTGCCTCGGAACCCGCTGTTCTTTCACTCGATCACCCGTCATTCAATCACCCGTCCAGTTTATGGACCAGACTTGAGCGCCAGCACCGCCGCGGCAAGGAATGACGATGACTGCTCCTCTGGGCACAGCCGCGAAGGCATTCGACGGCATCAGCGAGCGCGAACTCGGCAAGTTTCTAGAACCTAGTAGAAGCGGAGGACGCGAACAATATTCCCGTTGCCGAAATGGACGACTTGCAGATGCCTGTTGGTTCCAGACTTGCCGTGGGTGAGATCAAAAGGTAAGCAGTTTGCCGCCATCAGGGTTATCGCCTCAAGCCGCAAGAGCGTATCGGCTGTTGGCACATGCCAGAAGAGCCATCATTTCTTCGAACGAAGGAATGTAGAACTCTGCGGTGGATCTGGCACCGTTTAGTTTTTTCTGGACGGACTTGGAGGGATCGAACAGGAGGAACCGAATGTTATGTTCTCGCGCCCATCGTCGCAGGAACACAAGCATGCCGAAACCGACGCCTCCCAAGGCACTCACCTCCGACAGGTCAAGGACGACAATCTGGGCATCCGCGTGCGAAGTCACGACCTCCCGCAACTTATGTGCGGATTCGCTCTGTACAAGCCTGCCCTCGCATTCAACGACAGCCATTTCGCCTATGTTCTCAACGGCTACATTTAACATAAATTCCTTTCTAGCGTGGTTCCGTACCAGCATTATTCCACCTACGCTAGAGCACGGGCAGTACCATTCCTTTGCTTTGTACACGTTGGGTCATAACGAGCACATTTGGCCTATGGAAAAGGCAAAATCTCCACTGCACCGGTACACCGGCGATCCCACTTTCCAAGGCACCTTAGCGTCCGCTCCGGTCTGTGCGACCGATTTAATCAAAGCCTAAAGGAGCGCAGCCATGGGGAAGGGCACGATCAAAGTAGCAGCCGGGGCGGGGGACAAGCGAGGCGTTTACCGCTTGTGGTCGGGTGGGCCAGCTTGCAAGACGATTTGAGCGAAGAGTCCGGTTGTATCCCCGGAATTCGTTTTGTCTTTTCCGTATCCTACGGCGAAGGTCACGGTGTCGTTGGCTTTCAATTCAAGTTGGCCGGAATAGCTCGCGGTCGGACTTGCTCCTTCGACCTTGTGGAAGGCTGGGTCTCCGCCGTAGCCGTCGATGTCGGCGTCGAATAAAGACGTGGCGTTATGGAGAACATGCACGTCGGTGGTTGAGAGTCCGTAGTGGATGCCCTCAAACTGGGCGCTTACTTTGTAGGTTCCAGACGCGGGCACCGTAAAGCGAACCAGGCTGAATTGGCCAGTGTTGCTGGCTTCCATGGCAATCTCGCCGGGGCGCACGGCCCATCCTTTGCAGCCTACCTGGGGTTGCTTTGTCGTGTTGTAAGCGACGTAGGGATAATAGCCAGGGCCGGGGCCGTGATTCGCGGCGGGATGCCAGAATCCGATGGAGCGAGTGGG
>JBEKPH010000088.1:0-40458 GCA_049520915.1 Terriglobales bacterium | reverse complement strand
CTACGGAATACATCAAGCCTCGAAATGGAAATCGAAGGCACCATCGACCTGTTCTTCAGCGACAGCGACATGCCCATCCGCGAAGAGGAAATCCGCCGCTTTCTGCCGCAAATCAATCCTTATGGGCTGATCCTGATGCACGATGCCAGCTCTCATCTGAAAATCGTGCGCGACGCCGCACTTAAACTCGAACAGGATGGCCTGATCTCAGCTGTGCTGCTGCCAACGCCGCGTGGCCTGGTTGTGGCGCAGAAGCGGGAAGGAAGAAAGTAGAGTTGCGCGGAAGGGTTCGCACCGGGGAGGGCCCGCTCGGAACGCCAAAGTCCTTAAGAGCGAGGCGCCCTAGTTCAGCTTGAGTCGCACGGATTGGGCGAGCTTCCTCTGCTGTCGGTCGAAGCTGTAGAAGTAATCCGCGCCCAGTTCAAGCGCTGCGGCTACATGCAACAAGTCCGCGGTCCGGGTGCCCAGTTTGGCGGTTGTTTGTCGAGACAGTTGGCGCGCCCGCTCAAAAAACGCGTCCACGAACCCACGGATTTGAAAAAATCCTTCGCGCAAATGCTTCTCGAAGTCGTCCAACGAAGACTGTGCTTGCGCAGGAGAAATGTCTTTTCGAAAAACTCGCAACTCCAACTCATTGACGACTTCGAGTTCCCCTAAAGTGGTCAGGAGACGCTCTCCTTGGAATGCCTGCATCGTCTGCACCGCCACAGGGGAATTAGCGTCCAAGCTGTATAGCGATACCAGGAAGCTGGTGTCGGCGTAGATCTTCAATACCGGTCTCGATCCTTAGAGATCAGTTCCGCGCCACTCACTGCCAAAACTTTGTCGCCATAGATTTTGCGCAACCGCCCCATAAAATCGGGGAATTCTTTCACGCCTTTCGGCGCCTCCGCGCTCTCCGGCACCAGTCTGCCGATCACCCGCCGGTGCTTGGTGATTTGGATTTCCTCGCCCTTCAGCAAGAGGCGTTCGATCTTCTTGAAATCGTAGCGCAGGTCTCGAACCGAAGCCTTCGTCATGTGATACATTTTAGCATCACAATTATCCGTTGACCACGGGACAGTTTTCGTCGAAAGTCAGCGCCCTATTAGATCTTCCGCCAGTAAATGGGCCTTCTCCGCCAGCGTGCTGGCCCGGCGCACATCTCCCTCTTTCAGCGCCGAACGCGCGCCCTGGACGTAGTTGCGAATCTGCCCCACCGTCTCCTGCTCTGGCGAGTTGTTTCAGCCGGTCGTCCGCCGAGCCGAGCCACTGTTCCGCGTTCTGTCGCTGTCGCAGAGCTTCGGCGGGAGTAATATCCGGGGCCATTTGCTCCGCAGGTTCGCGTGCTCCGCCTTCGCGAACCACAACCTTCTTGGGACCATCGGACGGTTGAGTTTTTGTCGAAGCAGGTTTGTGGCGCTTCGGAGTTGGCTTCACCGGCGGCGGCTTTGCCGCCGCTTCTGCAGCCTTCCCATGAGATGGCGCTGCCGGCACGCTTTCCTGGGCAGCCGGCTGAATCGATTGTTCACCGGTGGGCGCAACGGGCGCCGTCGGCGAAATCTGGCAGGCAGCGATTCCAACGTGAGTCAGACTCAGACCCAACAGCACCGCGATCCCATAGCCAAGTTTCATAGACGCCCAAGAAGCGATTCTTTCGCAGCATGGCTCGGAACGCAAGGAGGGAGAGTAAATCGCTCACGCGCAACCGACGCTAGGTGCTGAGTTCCTGGTGCTCGGCCCTCGGTGGTGGGATCCAAACAAAAAACCCCGTCCAAGTCGAGCTTGAACGGGGTTCTAAACATCCTAGATTGCAAACGCAAAGCGTTTGCAGTCGACTACTCGTTGCCGCCTACTCCAGCAGCAGCGCTGATCGACTCGTTCTCCGGCTGCAGAATCACGCCATCAAACGGAGTCGCACCCACCAGTCGCCCGCCGATGATGCTGACCCGGCGCAGCGGGAATCCGCTGTCCGGACCACGTTGCCAGGAACGTCCACCGTCGCGGCTCTCAAAGATCACGCCCGTGGAGTCGCTGGTGGCGAGTAAACGCTTAGACCCGGAATCGAAGCTGACCGAGGTGATGTCTTTCCCCGGCAGTCCGTTCACTACATGTTCCCAGGTCGCTCCGCCATCCCCGCTGCGGAATGCGCCTTCGCGCGACGCAACTAGAATCTGGCTGTCGGAAACAATCGCTACGTTTCGTATGCTCGCTACGTAAGACGGCAGGCCGGCCTGTTGCCAGGTCTTTCCGCTGTCGTTCGAAACCAGCACGGTGGAATGGGTGGCCGCGACCAGCGTGGTGCCGCTCGCGCGTACCGAGACAAAATCCGACTGGCCGACAACCTGCCCGCCCTTCCAGGTTTTACCCTGATCGGTGCTCGAGTAGATTCCAGTCGTGGTTGCGGCCAGCCAGCCATCGGAACTGAGTTCCAGATCGTTGACTCGCGATTCCAGCTTTGACTTATCGTAGGTCGTCTTCGTAACCGCCTTGCGCGTACCTCTCTTCGGTGTCTTCACCGTGTGCTCGACGACTACGACGTTCATTGGACGCCATTCGCTGGCATTGCGGTCGAGCGAGTACATCCCATGATTCGTACCGGCAACCAGCGTCCCGCTGGAAGCCTGCTTCAGCGCAAACACGTCTTTTCCGCCTAAGCCCTGCGCCTTCTGCTGCCAGTGCTGCCCTGCATCATGAGAATAAAAAACGCCGCCGAATTCGCGGTCATTCACGACACCAACGTAAATCGTGTTCTCATCTTTGTTGTCACCCATCACGGCCGATACGTAACGGTGCGCGTAGCCTTTGTTGGAGGCGCTCCAACTCGAGGCGCCATCCGAAGAGGCCATCACGCCGCTGCGATCCGTAGCCAGCAAAACGCGATTCGAATCCCGCGGATCGATCATCACGTCGTTGACCACAACATCCGGACCGCTCACCCGCTTCCAGACTTTGCCGAGATCGACTGTCTTCCACAGGCCTTCTGTGGTTCCAGCGAAAACAATGTTTTCGTTCGTCGGATCCTGCTTCAGTACCCGGGTGCGGCGCGCTGTGAATGGGATACCTTGAATCTTCGCGAAGAGATCGCCGCCCGTCTCGCTCTTGTAAATCCCCGAGCAGGCGCTGGCGAAGACGATCGATGGATTGTCATGGTCGACGATCACCGAAAACACGTCAGAGTCGTCGATCATTCCTTTATTAATATGCTGCCAGTTCGCGCCCGCATCCGAAGTCTTCCAGGCCAGGTGCCAGGTTCCCGCGTACACCGTGTTGGGATCCTTGGGATCAACTGCGATCGACTCGATATTTTTGATTTCGGGAGAATTCGACAAACGCTGCCAGGTGTCGCCGCCATCCTTGGTGCGGTAAACACCGTCGAGAGCGCCGGCTACCAGGATCTTCGGGTCAGCCTTGTACATCGCCATCGCGCGAATCGACTGGCTACGCTCCACGCCGATACGTAAATGCGATTCGAATCCTGCGGATCGATCGAGATGTGGTCTAAAACGTACTCGTCGCTGCCCAGTTTCGCCAGGCGCGACCAGTTTCGTCCACCATCATCGGACGAGAACATCTGCCCCGTGCTGGTGCCGAGCAGAATGTGATCCGGGTTATGCGTGTCGTAGGCCAGGCTGCGCGCGTCGCCGCCGTCCGGACCCAATACCTGCCATGGCCCCGCGGCCAGCAGGGCGGTGCTCAACAAGCTGACCGCAGCCAGCAATAACCCTGTGCGAAGAATCCTTCGTTTCCCTGTGAAATCCATGCGCGTAGATTGACCCCCGGGCGAACGATATTCGCCTGCGTTCCACCTTAGATAGGCTAGCATGCCCGCGGCAAGGTTACCGAAGGACAAGTCAAGCGGTTTTCTTTTCTTCATCATAACTGGGATTTCGTGCGAGCGGGTCGCTGGAATCGGCTGAATCAGTTGCCAGCCAGCGGGATGAGGCGGCCAAGAACGTCAGTCGATCGCGGGTGCATCCAGGCCATCGCAGACGAGGGAACCCGTAGTGGGTGCGATGGCGATTTTTCGCCAGCTACCGGGCCAGCCACATGCGCATGATGATCCAAACGGTCACAAGTAGCTCCGTTAGGCGGCTAACTCGGCCATAGTGCCAGCTATTCCGGTGGCGGTCAGCACCCGACGCTCGCGGCGCGAGCCTTTGAAGCTTGCGGAATCAGAATCGCCCGCTTGCGGTTCATTGCCTGTCCCACCCCGTGCGCCATGGCGCCGGCAAACGCGCTGTAGGGAAGTCCCCCAGGGCTTAACCCGGCCACCAGATGCACAGCCATGTAAGTGATTAGGAATACCCAAACAAAACAATGCTGCTCTATGACGTAGCCGATCAGTGCACCGGCCACGAGATAACATGCCAGGATTACTACTTGCACCGCGGCGGCGGGTCCGAAGCCAGTGTTTCGGGCGGCGTGAGCGAGCGCCGGAGCAAGCCATATGATCCCAAACACCGGCAAGGCCGCGCCCAGCAATGATGCTGGTACCAGCTTTAATAGAGAGATGCGATGAACGAACGGATTGAGAAAGTTATAGATGCCGCGCCAGAACGCCTTGTCCGCTAGCTTGTAAGAGTTGCCTCCGGGAAGCGGTTGATACGTTCCTTGTGCGAGTTGGAATGCCGTAAAACGTTGATGTTCGTCCTGCACATCCTTGAAGACTGCGGTGGCGCTGGCGGGCGGCGGTACCGGACAGCCGAACTCAGGAGCACGCAAGTCATGGCGAGCCTTCAACCGCGCGGGGTCTGAGATATTGGGGCAGTCCTGGACAATCTGATAAGGCGGCCGGTCTAAGACAGATTTCAACTTCATATTCCTCGTCGTAAACAACGTTCCATCGGCGTACTGCGTATGGAACGAAAGCAGCGACGTGGCTCCAAGAGATCGGACATTTCCTACTTGGGAAGTCACTTCCACCACCATGACGACGCAGCGGGCAGTCTCGGCCGCGTTGTAGTAACTCCGCATTAGATTGTGTCCGTAATTGGTAACGCGATAAGTGCATGTCGGAAAATAGTTCATCGCCGCGAGGCTGTCGTCGTAGGGTGAGAAGAACGCGGCCTGCGATTCGGTCAATCCGGTGGAGGAGAGATCCTGGAATTCGTACTGCTTTGGGACCGGGACCGAGTTTCGCCGCAGCGCGGGAAGGCTGCCAAAAACAATCACGCCAACTGTCGCCAAGAAAGCTATTAAATCAGGATCGTTGGAAATCATCGCAATACCTTTGCAGAACTGCCAAAGAAAAGACTGGCACTCGTCCTCTAACCCAAAAGGGGACGGAAGTGTCTTTCAATAAAGGTTCCAACGCACGATTAGACACCGAAGGGGCTTGAACCGCCGCGTAACGATAGTAACTGGCGAAACCAGCATTAGTACCAAATTGACCCGGACGGCCCGTAGTTGGTGACATGGGATTTTTCAACAGTTAAGTTCGTGAACCGCTTTATACCGAACTTGTTTTGTGATATTTACGAACGATGAAATCCCGCATCTGGTGCTGGATACTAGCGGTAACCTTGTGTACCCTCAGGGCCGCCGGTGGCCAGTCCCAACACTCAAAACACGCGACCGATTCCGGCACTAACGCGAGCGGGCTGGATTCGTCACCGCGTTCGTTTTACATCGCAATTCACGCGGTTTCCGACGCCTCACCGTTTTGGTTCGATTACGTGCTTGATGTCGCCACCGCCAACGATAAGTCACGAATAAGACTCATCCGAGTCGCACCCGTAGATGGGTGTAGGGGCCGCATCACCGTAGGTGCTACAGAAACAACGATACCCGCAGCAAACGTGAACCGCGTGACAAAGGGCTTGTGTTCGATTCGCCGCGAACAAGTCGAGCGTGCGATTGCCGAAGCAAAACCTGACACTCTGCAAAGCGTCTTCGACTCGACATCATTTGGCATTGTTGAGAAATGCAGCCAACGAGAGGAAGTCATTCGCCTTCCGTTGCCCGAAACCATTGATGAAGAAAAGATGCGGCGGGCTCACCCCGACATCGCAAATCTGTGGAATGTCGCGTCGAGTCTTTTTGACGTTGCGTTCCACGGAAACCCCCTTGAAGCCGATTACCGCGAGCCGGATGTAGAGCCTCAGCGCGCAGCCGAGCCCTTCCTCGCAGAATTGCGTTCGGGCGCTTTCGATAAAGGCTTTTCGGAAAGTGACCCTTCCCTGGCTTCCCAGCCATGGAGCGCAGTGTTCGAGGACTACCACGGTGTGCTCGCGACGCGACCGAGCGTAAAAGGCGACGCGCAAAATAAAGATGCGTTGGGAGTGGATCACTACGTCTCTGCTGTCTACCCACCCCTTGCACGCCAATCGCGAATCAGCGGCGACGTGAGACTTACATTCCACGCGAATCCGAGCACGGGAAAGGCGGATGACGTGGGCGTGTCGGAAGGTCATCCGATGCTTCGTCAGGCCGCGATAGAAGCTGTGCAGCAGTGGCGGTTCAAGCTTCCGTTGGGCGACACCCCACCGACGGCGACCACTATCCGGTTCGATCTTTCTTGTCCCACTCAATAGCTGATTGCTGTTAACAAGGCCGTAGCGCTAACCGAAATTTTGGCCCGGGTTGTTGGGGACATGGCGATGTTACGCCAACTACATTTCGAGATGTAAAATTCGTCAATCAACAATGAATGGCATCGGACGATCCGTCGTTGGTTTCATCTTCACTCTGGGGTGTTCGATCACTTGGGCACAACAGGTCGAGGCCCCTGTTCTCAGGTTGCACAGACTACCCGATGATTGGGGGTATTCAGTTTTAACTCGTCGCTTGCGAGATATGGCAGGAAAGGGAGCTATAAACTGCGGCGGTGTGCGTTTACAAAGAGTTCCCCGGCCTGTTACGGATTGTGCCCTGAACGCATATAAATCAGCCGAGAGTTTCTATGCCCGTTACGAAGCATACGATGCACAGGGGTTTGACACTCAAGCAGAGATCGGGCTGGTTTTCGACGGAAGAACAATACAGGTGGTTGTCTGGGAACACGACGGTCTGCTATGGGGAAAAAAAGAAACCATGACGGATCAGACCTGCCAGCCGCCACTCAAACTCGTTAAGACATCAACTGGATTCGGCCTAAACTGTTTCCAGCCGAGACTGGACGTACATTCAAGGTTCCGGTGGCCAGACGGGTATACAAAACCCTTCGATATTTCATTTTGAGCAGGTAGCGAGTCAACTGTCGCAAGCAGGCCATAGCACTAGCCGAGAATTACGGGCGTAGTTGCTGACGTGGCGATATTACGTCAACCATACGAGGATGTTTACTCATTGAGACAGCGCAGCCGACAGTAGGATGTTCGCGACGGCGTCGGGACATTCGACATGGCTGTCGTGGCCCGTCTTTAGTTCGGCGACCTCCCATCCCGAAGCATGAGCCTTTGCTGCGAACGGCGCGAAGAACCGTCTCGCCGGATATTCTTCCGCAACGCTGGCAACATAGCTAGCGGGAATGCCGGCTTTGCGATTGGCCGGAAGGCGGAGCTGCTCCTCAAAGCAACGCAGACTGAAATCGCACAACCTCGCACGCACAAAATCACGTGCCTCGCCCGGCTTAAGTCCCCAGAGGTCAAGTTGCCCCTCCCCGCCCGGTAACCGCCAGCCGTCTCCATGGTCTCGCGCGACGTCGCGAAAGTAGCTGCCAATCTCCGGCGGAAGCAACTCCAGCGCGCTTTGCCCATCTTCAGGGATAAACGCATCCAGGAAAATCAGTCGCTGCACTTGCGCTGGATTTGTCTCCACCACGCCGCTGATAATCATGCCGGCGTAACTGTGGCCAACCAGGATCACTTGGTCTGGGCACTTTGATACCTCGACCGAAACGTCCTCGACATGTTGTAGGAGAGTAATGTCGCGAGACAGACGACCTTGATCTGTGCCAAGGCCGCTGAGGACCGGGGTGATCACCCGATGGCCGCGTTTTTCCAGTAAGGGAACTAACAGGTCCCACGTGCCGTTTGACTGCCATGCGCCGTGGACGAGGACAAACGTCGACATGGGCAGAGAGTTTAGCAGGTTCAGATCGGTCGTTTGGCTTTAACTGTTGAGAACAACAATCGCACCAACTACGGCCACTGCAACGCCGCAACGCAACCTGTGTGCCTCCCGCATCCCGCGCACTCGTCCTATGCTGCGGCGTTCGTGCCCAAGGCGAGCGCCGGGCGTCTCCGCCCGGCTACCCCAAACGACTGCCTTATTCGGCCTTTTTCGCCGCTTTCTTCTTGGCTCCCGGTTTCGGATGATCCGGAATGGCCTTCACCTTCATCTCATCCACCGGCGTGGTGCTGTCGGCGTTGGGGAAGGTTGCACCCGACGGAATGATCCACTGTTCCGACGTCATGGTGCCGGCATTTCCAGTTCGAGTCTCGATACGGCTAGCGTCGATGTGCTGTTGCGCCTCGCCCTCCGAGATGTAGAACTTCACGTCCTCCGCGCGTTCGCCCGCCAGGTTCTTCCGCTTTTCCTTCGGATCAGCGTTCCCGACGACGACCAGCTTGGCATCCGGATCTTGTTGCAGTTTGAGGGCAACATCGTCCAGCGCCGCCTTGCAGGTGTTATCCACGCGCCATGGCTTCTTCTCGTTGGGATACTGGCACTCGTTCACCTTCGTTGCTTGCGGCGGCGGGGGCGGCGGATTTTCCACCGTCACTGTGCTCGTCGTCGACGCCGTCAACCCGCGCGAGTCGGTACAAGTCGCGCTGATTGTAATCGGACCCGAAGAGGCTCCGTTGGTGCTCAGCGTTCCCGTATTGCCGCTACCCGAGATGCTGCCACCGCTCGCCGTCCATCCACCGACCGTAACCGGAACATTGTCGGGGCTGGTGCAGGAACAAGAGATGGTCGCCGGGGTACCGGTCTGAACAGTAGAAGGACTTGCCGAGCATGAGATCTGCGGCGGGTTCTTTGGCGGTTCCTTCACCGCGAAGTTCGCGGTGCAGCTCGCCGTGTTGTTCTTCTTGGCTTTCGCGTCGGTCGCGGTAGCGGTCACGGTGTAGCTTCCGCCCGCGACGCCGTTGGTATCGATCGTGGCGCCCGTGTCCTTACCTTCAATTTTGCCGCCGCTGCTCGCCCACGTATACGTCACCGTGTGCTTGGGGTTGAAGTTGGTCGCCACTACTGTCGCATGCACCGGCTCCCCGACCATCACGTCGGGATTCTGCACCGAGCAAGACGCCGCGACGGGAGCTTCGGGCGCTCCGCCGAAATTGAACACCAGACCGGTCGACAGGCGCTCTCCGTTAAAAGTCTGACGGCGCAATCCTGGATTGTCCGGTGGAACCTCACCCGAGAAATTCTCCCGCTGCAACTGGTAGTCCGCTTCAAACAAACGCAGCGAAATCGGCTTCCAGATCTTGAGATCCATACCGCCGCCGAGTACCGCGGCGATGCCGTTGTTGGAATCGATTCCTCTCGAAGAGAGGCGCTCGAAGCCGAGCAGCGTGTGCACGAAGAAGTCGACACCATCCCCGCGCCACGTCAATTTAGGACCGACAGCAACCGTGCTGATGCTGGCATTACGATTCCAATCTCCACCGTAATTGCCTTCCAAAGACCAAAGCTTGGTGAAGTTGTAAGAAACGTTGGTGCCGAAGCCCTGAGCGATTGCCGGCAACTTGAAGGCGTTGGGCGGGACGCTCTGATCCGGAATGTTGCCACCCGGGTTCAACCACTGGTAGCCGAGGAACAATTCGACCTTGGGAAAGTCATCCGCTGACATGGGTGCCGCTTTGGGAGCGGGAGCGGGTGCCGCTTGTGCGTTCAGCAAAACCGGCAACGCAATCGTAACGATGGCCAGGACGAGCGCGACACTCGCGTATCTCCTGTAATTCTTGTAACAAAGTGACATTGAATTCCTCCGAAATCAAATCCACTACAAAACTATTTTGAAAACCCAGGGAGCAATAAAATCTTTACGGCGCGCGAAGCCATACATCACGCAGAGAAAGGCAGCACCGTGGAAACAACAAATTCTACAGCAAGTGCAATAGACTAACAATGGAAGCATGCTTATTTTTATCGATTTAGCTGGCCGTCACTCCATTTTCTTGTAGGATAGCTTCCGTCGATCTCAATTTGATATTTCCCCGCTTGCAATGACAGGTTGCGGGCTACAGCACTTCCCTGAATAATGATCGATTAACCCCTTAGTCGAGGACTATGACACAGGAACGCGTGCTGATTGTTGAAGACGAAGAGAACGAGCGCACTGGGCTGGCCGAACTGGTTTCCGGTTGGGGATATCGCACCGACACCGCCTTCGATGGCGTCGATGCTCTGGAAAAAATTCCCATCTTCGCCCCCTCCATCGTGATTACCGACGTCAAAATGCCCCGCATGGGCGGTATGGAATTGGTCGAGAAACTCGCCGACATGACGCAGTCGATCGCGGTCGTGATGGTCACCGCCCAAAAAGCAACCGACACCGCATTCCATGCCGGCCGCCTCGGCGTGCAGGACTACATCGAGAAGCCCATCGACTTTCGCCGCTTGCGCTCGATCCTCAACAACATCGGCGAGATCGTAAACACCCGCACCGAAAACGAATCCCTCCGCCGAACTTTGCGCGACAAGGGAGCCATGGGCCGCCTCGTCGGCGCCTCCTCCGAAATGCAAGGCATCTTCCGTCTGATCGAGCAGGTGGCTCCGAGTACCGCCTCGGTATTAATTACCGGAGCGAGCGGAACCGGCAAAGAACTCGTGGCGCGCACCATCCACGATCTCAGTCCCCGGCGCAATAAACCTTTTGTCCCGATCAATTGCGCGGCCATCCCTGAGACCCTGATCGAAAGCGAAATCTTCGGCCACGAAAAGGGAGCCTTCACCGGAGCCATGGAGCGCCGCACCGGCTGCTTCGAACTTGCCGAAGGAGGCACGCTGCTGCTCGATGAGATCGGCGAGATGCCAGTAGGCACGCAGGCCAAACTTCTGCGCGTGCTCGAAGACCACAAACTCCGCCGTCTCGGCAGCAAGGTCGAAACCTCCGTAGATGTGCGCGTCCTCGCCGCCACCAACAAGGTTCCCGATGACGCCGTCGCCAACGGAGAACTTCGCCAGGACCTCTATTACCGTCTCAACGTCTTTAACATCCACATGCCCGCGCTCCGCGAGCATAAAGACGATATTCGCGACCTCGTCAAAAGCCTGCTCGCGGATATGAACGAAAAGCACGGCCGCAAAGTCGCCGACGTCAGCGAGGCCGTTCTTAATATGTTCCAGACTTACTCCTGGCCCGGCAATGTCCGCGAACTGCGCAATACTCTCGAACGCGCCGTTATCGTCTGCGAAAGCGGACTGATCGAAACCAAGCACTTGCCGCCCGGCTTCGGCCAGACCGTTCGCCCGGTCGTCAACGATCCCGACGCTGTCCATCTCGGAGTGGGCACCACTGTCGGAGAAGCCGAAAAGCTGCTCATCCTCAAAACTCTGCAGGCCACGAACAACAATAAAACCCGCGCCGCCGAAATCCTGGGCATCAGTTTGAAGACCTTGCACAACAAACTAAAAGAATACGGCCGTCCCCCAGACGAAGTGGGAGCGGAAGAGGAACTGTAAAAAGGTCAGCTGAAACAGACGCGCAGAGCAGATAGAAGAGGAGCTGTAAAGGTTCTCAGTCTCGGTTCCAGTTCTCGGTCGGTTCGTGGAAAAGGTTCGGCTTTTGCTTTTACTGAGAACTGAGAACTGAGAACTGACAACTGAGAACTGCTCTCCATGAGCCGCAAATTCATCATCGTGCTCGTAATCACCACGCTCTTCACGGCGCTCGTCGTCGCTTTTTCCTGGATCTACCTTTCCCAGTTACTCCGTCAGCGCCTGCTTTGGGCCGATGAAACCGCTTCTCAACTCACCAACCAGTTGGAGTACTCCGCCTCCAAAGCCGTTCCCGATTTAACCAGCACGCGCATCGACACTCAGAATCCCAAAGCCATGCGCACGTCCATCACCGACTATCTGCAGACCGATCCCGCTTTGAATGACACCTTGGAATCCGTCGTCGGCAACTCGCGCATCATCTACGATGCGGCCGTTGTCGATCCCTACGGAGCCGCGATTCTTGACACAAATCCCTCCTTCAACGGCAAAATGGTCCCCGAGCGTCCTTCTTTAAGCGTGTTGTCTGACGCCAGTTTCCGCCGTCAATTACGTCTCATCTACGGACCCTCGATCGTCTACGACGTGCGCGTTGGGCTCGAACTCGACGGCCAGGCATTTGGCAGCGTACGCGTCGGCGTCTCCACCGTTTTTCTGCGCAATGAGCTGACGCCGAAACTGCAGCAGGCCGCTTTCTTCTCCGTCGTCGCGGTTTTTTGTTCCCTCGTACTGGCTGCCGTGGTCTCGAACCTGGCTCTCGGCCCGCTCAAGACCATCAGCCGCAACCTCGACAGCGCCAGCGCCGGAGACGTTCTTCCCGACGATGAAACCAGTCGAGACGATGAGGTTGGCCTCGTCTCGCTCAAGATTGCCCACCTCGGCCGTCAGATTCGCGACACCAACGAAATTTTTTCCGCCTTGAAAGATAACGTCGAGCAGGTGATGACCAAACTGCAAGACGGCCTCATGCTGTTCACCCGCGACACTCGCGTCGTGCTGGTCAGCGCCTCCGCCGAAAAATTTCTCGGCCGTCCCCGCCGCGAAATCCTGGGACGCACCGCCGAAGAAATCTTTTCCGATGGAACCGTCCTCGGCGCCGTCGTTCTGCCCGCATTCCAGAAGCAGCGCCCGCTCGTGCAATACGAATTCGAAACCGTCGATGGCCGCCGCGTCCAGGTCTCGCTCGACTTCATCCAGGAAAAAGGCACGCCGATCGGCGCTCTGCTCACCATGCGCGACGCCGAATCGGTCCGCCGCATCGAAAACGAAATTGAAATTTCCCGCCGCCTTTCCGCCAGCGGACGCATGACTCGCGGCGTCGCTCACGAGGTCAAGAATCCTATCAACGCCATCGTCCTGCATCTGCAGTTATTGCAAAACAAACTGCAGCAGGACGATCCCGAAACCCGCCGTCACATGGACATCATCGGCAGCGAGATTCACCGCCTCGACCGCGTGGTGCAAATCCTCGTCGATTTCACCCGTCCGCAAGACCTGCGCCTCGAAGAAGTCGATCTCCGCAAGATTCTCGAAAATGTCTCCATCCTCGCCGCTCCCGACGCCGCCAAACACAACGTCCGCATCGTGCAGGAGTTTGCCGAGCTGCCGCTGAATGTGTGCGTCGACATCGACCTGATGAAGCAGGCAATTCTCAACCTTGTATTGAATGGCGTGCAGGCGATGGCCGAGGGAGGAACTCTAACTCTCAAAGCACGCCGCGACGACGATGCCATCATCGCCGAAGTTGTCGACCAGGGATGCGGCATCCCGTCCGAAGCACAGGAGAAAATCTTCGAACTCTACTTCACCACCAAGGGCGACAAGGGCGGCAGCGGCATCGGCCTCGCCCAAACCTATCAGATCATGCAATGGCACTACGGCTCCGTCGACTTCGATTCTGTCGTAGGAGCGGGAACCACCTTCCGCCTACGCCTGCCCCCCGCTTTACCCAAACCCGATAGCTCCTCGAAAGAAAAAGAAGATCAGACGCTGACCGCCTAGGTCGCGTAGAGACGGGGCTTGCCCCGTCTTGCGCCACCCACGAACTATGTTCGAGGACGAACGCGAAAAGCAAGTCCTCAGCTCCGTTACAAAAAACCACGCGACCGCAGCTGTTTCGCGCAGTCGAACTCTAAGCTGCTATCATTTCGCCCATGTCGGTGGCACAAACTTGGGACCCAGCCTCTTATGCGCGAAACGCGAGATTTGTGTCCGACCTGGGATCGCCCGTCGTGGACATGCTCGCACCGAAGCCGGGCGAAAAAATCCTCGATCTCGGTTGCGGAGACGGCGTTCTAACGAAAAAGTTAGCGGATCTGGGCTGCGAAGTGGTTGCGGTGGATTCCAGCCTTCCGCAGATTGAAGCCGCAAGAAAACTCGGCTTGAATGCATTTGCGATCAGCGGCGAAGAGCTGCCATACAACGAAGAATTCGATGCAGTGTTCAGTAATGCCGTGCTGCACTGGATTCAACGCGCAGATGGGATGCTTGCCGGAGTCTATCGTTCTTTGAAACCAGGTGGCCGATTTGTTGCCGAATGCGGAGGCCACGGTTGCGTTCGCAAGATCCGGACTGCCCTCGTTCAAGCATTGGATCGCCGTGGGATCGATGGCGAGTCTCGCGTTCCGTGGTATTTCCCCACACCCGGCGACTACGCCACCAGACTGGAGCGCGCGGGGTTTCGCGTCGATAGCATTGCGCTCATCCCGCGCCCAACTCCGTTGCCTGGCGACATCATCGGTTGGTTAGAAACTTTTGCTGTCGACTTTTTTCAGGGCTTCTCTGATGAAGCGCGCAGCGCATATCTGCACGAAGTTCGAATGATTCTGGAGCCTCAACTTCGCGATGCGGGCGGAACCTGGGTGGCCGACTACGTACGACTGCGATTCGCGGCGACCAAAACTCGCGACTGATAAGGATGCCCCGTCACGGGCTGGTCTCGCCAAACTTCATCTCCCGAAAATAAGCTGCTTTTTCTGCGCCCCCGACATCCAAGCAGCCTGAGGATTGCCCTATGAACGTCGTGATCTTCGGCGCAACCGGGATGGTCGGCCAGGGTGTGTTGCGCGAATCGCTCCTCGCGGACGATGTGCAACTCGTCCAGACCGTCGGACGCGCCGCTACCGGAGAGTTGCATCCAAAAATCCGCGAAGTCGTCCACAGCGATCTTTGGAATTACAAGCCGATTGAAACGCAGCTCTCCGGCTTCGATGCCTGCTTTTTCTGTCTCGGGGTCTCGTCCAGCGGAATGAACGAAGTAGAATACAAACGCCTCACCTACGGAATCGCCTCCGCGGCCGCCGATGTCCTCTGCCGCCTTAATCCGAAGATGACCTTCATCTATGTCTCCGGAGCCGGCACCGACAGCTCTGAGCACGGCCGCATGATGTGGGCCCGCGTAAAAGGAAAAACCGAAAACACCATCCTCAACATGC
This sequence comes from Terriglobales bacterium, assembly GCA_049520915.1. Lineage (GTDB taxonomy): Bacteria > Acidobacteriota > Terriglobia > Terriglobales > Acidobacteriaceae > Acidiflorens. The sequence goes on along the minus strand of JBEKPH010000088.1, from coordinate 25,438 downwards.
TCTTCGCCGGAGCCTACATGTTTCGGCCCGGCATCATTCAGCCGCTCGACGCAATCCAATCCAAAACCAAGTCCTATCGGACCTTTTACAAGTTCGCGAAATACCTGCTGCCGTTTCTCCGTTCGACCTTTCCCAATCATGTCTTGACCACCAAACAAATCGGTCAAGCCATGCTGAACGTCGCCCGCCGCGGCTATCCCAAACGCATCCTCGAGAGCAAAGACATTCGCGCCGCCGCGCTCTCGCCCGTGTTGCCGATCGAGTCCTCCGGCCCCCGTTACGGGACTTAACATTTGCTGAGCGGGCGGGAGTGATACAACCAGGCCCCATCCGCCGCATATCTTCGTCTTAGACCAGCAGATTGGCGGGTCAGAAGATATACGCGATGAGGCCTCGTCGCCGAGATGAACCCGCGACTGCCTACTGCAAATTGATATTGAAGTGGCCGGAGATCTTCGACGCTCCTACTTTGGTTGTAAAGCTCACGGTGGCAACGCCCGCCACTGGGTTCACGCAAACCTTCTTGCTGCCTGCGCAAAATCCATTGTTCTTCCCCGTCCCTCCCAGCGTGCCGAAAGCAGTATCGTCATAGATAACGACGACAGAGCCAGCCGGAAACGTGTTTTGACCTAGGTCAACATTCCCTGTGTCGAGGATGTACTCCGTCCCTTGCTTCACCGCCAGCGATACGATCAGATCGTCTGTGTTATCGCCCGTATCGTCTTCGTAGAACCAATACAGCTGGCCGCAGTTCGCGCTCGTGTCGCTGCTGGCATCGCAGTTCGCCAGCGACCAGGTATACGCGGGTGCGCCAACCACCACTCCCCCCGCCGCGATCTGCGAGCAATCCGCGGAATTCGGATTATCGGAACCCGGAAAGCAAGGCCACTCATCGTTGCCGCCGCCGTCCAGCGGAGGCAAAGCCGCGAAACCTGAGTTCAGCAGAAATAGTTCGTCAAACCCGGCCTGGGCTCGAACTCCAGCCTCGTGCCCGGGCACAACTCGAAACTGTATGTGATGTGGCCCCTGCGCCAGCGCCGGTTGCCCGCAAAGCAAGAAGGCCCCAGTCGCCAAGAGAGTCAAAGCGAATAGCAAACTTGACCGCTTCATGGAATTCCTCCGTTTAAGATAGAAAACCAGCGAATTGCTCCGCTTGATTTTCGACCGCGGAAGTATGGTCCAGGTCGATCCCCATGTCAAACGCAGATCGGGCTCTCGGTGGACCCTCAATTGCCCCGTCACTTCATGACGGCCGCTCCCGCCGGGTCTTCGCGACCCTAATGGTGGGGGGTTTTACAGATGTGGATTTAGGGCAAGACTAGAGCGGATTGCGTGCCTCCGCTTCGCCCGCGATCTTAGTTGATTTCGGCTTCCATCTTCCAGTTTCGAAGATCCCAAATGAAATTAGTTCTTCTTCTGCCGATCCGGAACCTGTTCCCGCGCCTCTTGCGCCGCAGCTTCGCGGCTCAACTGCGACACCTCTTGCAAGAACGGGGCCGCCGAACTCGGAGCGGAGACATGCCCTCGCAACACTTTCTCGAACGCCACATCGTTGCCGTAAACCGCCTTCGTCGCATCTTTATCCTGTTCGATCACCGCGCCTTCCAGAGTCTGACCCGCAAACGCGCCCTTGGTCTGGGAGTACGTCAGCACCGCCGCGTCCTGCTTCCAGTCAGAACCCACCGACGCGTGACGTCCCACCGGACCCGCCGCAACCGACCCTTCCAGCGTGAACTCAACCTTGGTGGAAAGCAGCTCTTGCACTCCCTTGTCGCTCATCACCATCATCACCAGGTCCACACCCTCAGCCCCGATTTGCGGACCGAGACTCCCTCCACCAATCGTGATGAACGCCGGCGCGCTCCACTTGGAGTTCGCGGCCGGTTTCCCGCCTTTGGCCGACGTTCCGTTGCCCGCATCCGTGCGGCACACCGCAACCCCGCGCCCATATTTCCCGCCGACTACCAGGCCAGCCTTGACCAGATTGGGAATCACCACGATGCACTTCGCGTGCGCCACTACTTCCTCAGGAATCCCTTTGTCTGGCGTGGCGGAAATCTGTTGCAGAACTTGTGCCGCATTCTTCAAGCGCTCGGCCGCGGCATCGCCTTCGCTCGCCGCCCATGCCAGGTTTCCCACCAGCGTTGCACAGCCGAGAATTAGAACCAAATGTCGTTTCATGATTGAACTCCTTTGCGAAACACAAACTCGCCTGCGGCGTTGCAAACGCGATCAAACGCTCGCGAGACTATTCGAGAAGACCACCTTTTCCTCGTGAATGAACGACTCTGGCCCAGACACCGCTCTCGCAGCCATCGGACCCGCAGTCCCTCGAAAGAAGGCTGGAACGAAGACGGTTCCGAACCCCAGCATCCACTCCATCACAGCCAACGCGAATTTCGTCAGGCCCACCGTAATGCCTACCACGATCACCGCAGCCAACGTCATGCTGAGCATCCCATCCTCCGGCTTCGATCATGGCCCCATCGCGCAGCCCGGCACGAGCCCGCGTGCGCCACTCCCTCGAATGTAAGTCGTGCGCCCACACTTACCCATACGCTGTTCTCTGTAGTTATTCTTAAATTGTTGATGTAGAAGACAGGAAGGAATCAGCGCTGGCCGTGGGCGAAATACGCGTGGAACAGAATTTTCGGTGAGATTTTTTGGGTGAGGCCTGTCTTACGGTCGAACGTTATTCTCATCGACCTATTGCAGATCGATCTTTTGCGCCAGCCGAAAACTCAGATGCCGGTCGACGCCGAACACCACGTCTTCCATCTCGCGCTGTGCTTCCCCCGCCGCCCCGCCGCCCGCCGCATTTCGCTCGCGAGAACCGCCCTTCGCGAAGATGCTCGAGGTTTCAATCATCACCGGCTTGTCCCCAACTTCCAGACTCACCAGCACAATCCGCAGATAGCCCGGTTCGGGCGCGCCTTCAAATAAATTCACGCCGGCGCTGGTGGAAGCTTTCGCCTCGAGCACCCGCCCGGTCGCTAGCGTGCCCGCCGTCAAAATCGTCTGGCCGTCGATCACCACCGGCTCATCGAGGATTGCGCTGAAAGTATCGCCCGGATGCGACGACTCGCTCGAAACCGCCGTTCGCAGCCGCACCGGAATCGGCGTTCCCTCCGGCAACTTTGAAGTCGACGGAACGAACGACCGGCTGGGCGAGATTCCGGTCGTTCGCGCCGTCCCCTCAAAAGGCATTTTTTGCGCAGGCGTTGCTCCCGAGTCGCTCTGCGCAGGCGGACGGCTACAGCCGCCCAACAACGCAAGCGTCAGGATGACAGCGCCGCGATAGAAACGAGCCCGCATACTGGTTCTAATCTAAGAATACCAATTAGAACCCCAACACTCGATCCTGCTCCGACCCAACACCCTTAGCCGGAGATCTCCTGCGCCGTAACTGCACCTCGCGCAGGCCGCCTCACTCAAGCCGCTGGCCGTTCCCTTCCAGCTCTCCCAAACAACTTCAGCATCTCCCGATTGAACGCCGGAATATCATCCGGCTTCCGGCTCGATACCAGCGTTCCATCCACCACCACTTCTTCATCCACCCAGCGCGCACCCGCGTTGCGCAGATCGGTCTTCAGCGACGGCCACGACGTGATCCGCCTCCCGCTCGCCCCTCCCGCCTCAATCACCGTCCACGGACCATGACAGATCACCGCTACCGGCTTGCCCTCGTCGAAGAACGACCTCACGAACTCCACCGCCTTCGGCTCCATCCGCAGCTTATCGGGATTCATCACTCCTCCCGGCAACAACAACGCGTCGAAATCCTGCGGCCGCGCCTGCTCAAGTTCCACGTCAACCGGATACTCCTTCCCCCATTCCGTCGAGGCCCAAGCTTTCACCTTCCCAGCTTTCGGAGAAACAATCCGCGCCTCCGCGCCCGCCTCCACCAGCGCCTGCCGCGGTTTCACCATCTCGACTTCTTCAAAGCCGTCCGTGATTAAGATTGCCACCTTTACCCCACTAAGATTTTCCATATCCCCTCCGAATTATTTCAGATTGATCTGCTCTGCCGCCTTAGGATGCAATTCGGCACTCATCCGTAGGTTCATCCCAGAAACTTTCTCCAGGGGTTTCTCGGCGCCCTCGGCGTCTCGGCGGTAAAAAGAAACCAGTGGACCGCCCGCAACTTTCATTTGACTCCGGGTTTGAATTGGATGACACTTGCGCCACGCCACCTCCGGCCGGAGAGCCCGGTCCGGCAGTCTCCGTGCCCGCGCAAGCGTTCACCTTCGCAGCGCCTCGAGTTGCTTACCAGGAGCCGTACTTCGACAAACTACTTCGCACCCATCCCGGAGGATCGACATGAAACGCCCCAACCGCTCTCTGCTTCTCCTCGTTCTCGCAACGCCATTGCTGGCAAGCCTCATCACCCAATCGGTCGCCCAATCCCCGATCGACACGCCCAAATCGCCTTTTCCGCCGCAAATCACCCACGTGGTCGTCATCTTCCAGGAGAATCGCAGTCCCGATAATCTCTTCCACTTCCTCGCTCCCGCCTGTCCCATCCCCGTCGGGGCCAGCGGCCTCAACGCCTGTACGCCAAGCCCCGTCACCACCGGTTGCTACGACATTTCTCCCTGCGGACTCTCGAATCAATCCGGCTCCGTCCTCCCGATCACGCTCGCGGGAGTTCCGATGTCCGGCAGCACTGACCCAAACCACTCCCATACCGCCTTCACACAAATGTGTGATCCCGATCCTGCCAACGCATACGCCTGCCGCAACGACGGCGCCTGGCAGGTCAGCCAAAGCACCAAGGGCGCGAACTCCTATGGCTATGTCGAGAATCCGACGGTCACGAATTACAACGGTTCCACCGGCCATCTCCTCGACCCTTATCTGACTTACGCCGAGCAATACGGTTGGGCCAACTTCATGTACCAAACCAATCAGGGACCAAGCTATCCCGCCCACCAATTCCTTTTCAGCGGCACCTCGGCCCGCTCCACCGCAGAAGACACCAACTCGACTTTCATCTCTGAAAATTTCGGCCCCTCCGGAGTCAAAGTCGGCTGCCTTGCCCCCGCGACTGCGACCACCAAACTGCTCTCTCCACTCCTCGGCACCCTCGGAGCCGGCTGCACCGCCTTCGACGACAACTCCGTCGAAGAGTGCAAGATCACCAACACCGCCCTCGTCTATCCCACAAATCCCGTCGGCAGTTTCTGCGACACGAAGCCAACCATGGGCAGCATCCTCGATGCGAAAACCGTGACCTGGAAGTATTACGCTCCCTCCGCCGGTTCCATCTGGACCGCTCCCGATTCCATCCAAAGTATCTGCGTCCCGAAATTCAACAAGTCCGGCGTCCTCGTCTGTAGCGGCAAAGAATGGAACGCCAACGTCGACATCAAGAAAAAAGGCACCAACATTCTCGGCGACATCACCGGTTGCAATCTCTCCAGCGTCAACTGGGTCATCCCCGATGGAGCCTGGTCCGATCACGCCGGTATCACCGGAAACTACGGTCCGTCCTGGATCGCTGCCCTCATCAACGCCATCGGCCAAAATCCCGTCTGCCCCTCCGGCACGGCTGACGCCGGACAAACTTTCTGGAACAACACTGCCATCATCCTCACCTGGGACGACTGGGGCGGATGGTCCGATAACCAACCGGCCGAAACTCTAGCCGGATTGCCCTGCACCTCCTCCAACTGCCAGGCCGACTATCAAAAAGGATTCCGCGTTCCTCTCGTCGTCGTTTCGGCCTACACTCCCGCCGGTCTCATCGACAACAGCAATTACGATTTCGGCAGCATTCTCCGCACAATTGAAGGCGTCTACGGCATAACCGAAGGTGCTCTCGGAGTCGCCGACGCCCGCGCCAGCAACGACCTGCGCAACTTCTTTACCGGATCGGCCCGCTCCTACACACCCGTGCCCGCCGTAGTCGACGCCAGCTACTTCCTGGGGATAAAAGCCCAAGCCGGACCACCCGCCCCTCCCGATAACGACGGCGACGACGATTAACCCCCGTCTCATTATTCGTTAATTAAAATGGGCGCGGCCGCCGCTGCCGCGCCCATTGAATACGACCGCATCCACAGCCCCTCTCCAAACGCCGCAAAACTCAGATTTGTATCAGTCTGTGTCATAGCTGGGGCTTGCGCGATATTTCGACGGTTGATCCTCAAACCTTGCCAAAGTCTCGCTTGCGTGCCGCAATTGCGGCTTCGAGGGCGTCGTGTTGTCCAGAAGGTTTAGCAGGGTCTTGTTCTGTCAAAAGTTCGACGCGCTAGTCGTCCAATTCACGTGACTTCTTGCCATTGGGGCACAAACACCTGGCAGAAATATAACTTCTGGGTGTGGAGTCTCGCCGTTAGAGCAGTTTCGCCCGAGATTAACCATTTAGGCACTGTGTGCAATTGTGTATGACCTATATTGACCAGCCGAGCCAGATTCCCGAGCCATATGATTTAGCCTCTTTCTGTATTTAGGAGAATGGCACTCACGTGAATTGATCGTCCGGGAAAACAGATGGCGAAACAAAATCTCGGTTTCAGTTCCACAGTTTTCCGCAAGAAGTTCCGGGATGGGATGACTGTGCGGACCTACCGAGACAATGAGATCATTTTTGCGCAAGGAGACAGCGCCGATGCTGTGTTCTACATCCAGAGCGGCACGGTGAAGCTCACGATGGCCGCTACGCGCCGCAAAAAAGCGATAATCGCCGTCCTGCTGAGGGGTAGCTTTTTTGGCGAAGGCTGTCTTGGAGGTCAAGCGCTGCGGATGTACACGGCGAGATCAATTGGACCCTCCAATATTACTCGCTTGCAGAAGGAGCGGTCGCTCCGCACGCTTAAGCGCGACCTGCAGTTTGCTGCATTGCTTAATGCATATCTACTTTCTAGAGTTATTCGAGTCGAGGAAGACCTGGCGGATCAATTCTTCAATTTTAGCGAAAAGCGGCTGGCACGGGTTTTGTTGTTGTTTGGGCAAATAACCAAGGAATCTAAGGCGGAGAACCCCCTGAAGGTGAGCCAAGCAACCCTCGCGGAGATGGTTGGCACCACCCGCGCAAGAGTAAGTAAATTTATGAATGCGTTCAAGAAGAAGGGCTTCGTCTCCTACAACTGCGGTTTGCAGGTAAATAGCGCACTTATCAGCGCCTTTCTGCAAACTCGGCCCATGTCCATTGTCAGAAGGGCGTAAACCGTCTAGATGGGGTTCGCGGAACAGGGCCCGCCTTACGCTGCATGCGGGTGCTTCACTCACGCCGATTTCTTATTCCACTGCCTGCGATACGCGTTCCTTCACGTCAACACCCGTCACACATAGCGGCTCTATAGGGTGGACTTGATGAGGACATTGCGGCATGTACGCATAGGGGCTGCGCTGCCCGACCTCGCGTTTCCACAAACTCTTCCTCCAACATTCATCACAAACGAACTGTGATGGCTGGCACTTAGCAACCTCTCATTTCCCTCTACACTTTTCCCATATCAGGGCCAGTTCGTTTCATTTTCGGAAAAACCGAACGCGACCCTTTTTGAAATGACTGGAAATCGGCTCTCTGAGTTAACCTCTCTAACGGAGATTCACCATGACCACCGCCCCCAACGCCGCCCTCCTCGCCCGCTCTCCCGAACATAGCTCCCAAATCGAGGGAGCCAATTTCCTCAACCTCCTCATCGTTGACGACGACCGCACCATCCGCGAAGCCTGCCGCGACGTTGCCCACTCTCTCGGATTCAACCCGCAAGTTGCCGAATCCGTCGAGCACGCCTATCGGATTCTCAACAGTTCCAACGGAAATGGCAGCACCGACGCCGTTCTTCTCGGCATGCGCCCAGGCGCGGCCGGACTCGATTCTCTGCACGCCATCAAGAAGCACCGCCCCGACGCCGTCGTGATCGCTGTCACCGGATACGGCACCGTGCAATCCGCCGTGCAGGCCATGAAAGATGGAGCCTACGATTACGTCACCAAGCCCTTCAGCATGGAAGAGCTGCGCATGCTGCTCCAGCGCGTCGCTGGCCATCTCCGCCTGCGCACCGAAAATCGCGTCTTGCGCGAAACCGTCAAATCGCGCCAGGGTTTTGCCAACATCATCGGCCACTCGCCCGAAATGGAGAAGCTCTACCGCATCATCGCCAAAGCCGGACAAAGCGCCCATCCCGTCCTCATCCTCGGCGAAAGCGGCACCGGCAAAGAACTCGTCGCCAAGTCCATTCACTTCTCTGGAATGTTTCGCGATAAGCCTTTTATCCCCGTCGACTGCGGATCGCTCGTCCCAACTTTGATCGAAAGCGAACTCTTCGGCCACGTTCGCGGCGCCTTCACCGGAGCCACCAATCCCAAAGACGGATTGCTCGCTATCGCCGAAGGGGGCACCGTCTTTCTCGACGAGATCGGAGAACTGCCCATCGACCTGCAAGCCAAACTCCTCCGCGCCATTCAAGAAAAGGAGATTCGCCCCGTCGGCAGCGTCAAGCGCGTCGCCATTGACGTCCGCATTCTCGCCGCCACCAATCGCAATCTCGAGCGTGCCGTCACCGAGGGAACCTTCCGTCGCGATCTTTTCTTCCGCCTCAACGTTCTCACCCTCCGCATCCCTCCCTTGCGCGAACGCCGTCAAGACATCCCTCTGCTCGTCGCCCACTTTCTCGAACGTATCGGCCGCAATGCCGAAACCGAAAAAACCATTTCCGACGAATCCCTCAAAGCTCTTCTCAATTACGATTGGCCCGGCAATGTGCGCGAACTGGAGAACTCCCTCGAACGCGCCTGCGCCTTAACCAGCGCCAACCAGATTCAGGTTCGCGACCTACCCACCCAGATTTACGGCGCGCCCATCGAGTTACTCGGCGTCGCCCAGCCCGCGCCCAATGGCATCGTGCCCATCGCCGAACTCGAAAAGCAGACCATCCTCAGCGCGCTCACCCAGGTCAACGGAGACAAGATGCTCGCCGCTCGTCTCCTCGGCATCGGCAAAACTACTTTGTATCGAAAACTGAAGGAGTACGAGGCCCAAATCTAGACGCCATCGGGGATCTCGCGTACCACAACGGGACACTCCGCAAAATCCGTCGCGCAACTCGTTTCCTGCCAATCCCTCAACTTTGGCCCGGAACTTGCCACAAGTTCACCATGATCCTGCTTGTCACACCGAGCGAACGAGCCTCCGAATGCGCCGCCGCGCTGCACTCCGCGACCGGCGAAGAAATCGTAGTAGCCGAAAGCCTGGTGCGTGCCACCACTTTCTTGCGCGTAGGCTGCTTCCTCTTGGTCGTACTCGATCAACATCTGCTCGAAACCAGCGCCGACGAAGAAGCCACCATGCTCAGTCAATTGGGTACCGCTCTTTTGCTGCAGGTCAACCTCGCCATCACCGGAATGGACCGCTTGGTACGCGAGGTTCGCGCCGCTCTCGAACGCCGCCAGCGCGAAGAAGCCACCGCCCGCCAGTCCGTGGTCGGCAGTTTGCGAAGCGAATTGAATAACACCCTCACCGCTCTGCTACTTTCCGTCGAACTCGCACTGCAAACTCCCAACCTTCCCGACTCCGCCACCGAAAAACTTCGCACCATGCAAGAACTGCTCCGCACCATGCGTCGCCAACTGGAAACCGCAATCCAGCCCCAATCGCAACCCGCACCCTGCTGATCATGAGCGCTTCGCTTCCGTTGATCGGCGTCGCTCCTTAGTGGTTCTTCGATCCTCGTGAGTGATCCTTCGTGCCCTTATTGGTAAATGCCGTCATGCAGCTTCACCACATCGCTTTGCCTGATGGCTGAGAGCTGACAGCTGACGGCTGCCCTTTACAATTCTTCACCAACTCCGTCCGCAAGGACCGTCACCCCATTCGTTCCTTGCCAAAGGAACGGAGGTTTGTGATGGAGACCAGAACGACGGTGCTATATGTAGACGACAATCCCAAATCCAGCCGATTGCTTACCAGTGTTCTCGAAGAATGCGGGTTCCGAGTGATCACTAAGAACGATCCCATTGAAGCCTTGGCACGTTGCAGACAAACTAGCTTTGACTTGGCCCTTATCGATTACGAAATGCCTTCCATGTCAGGCTCAAAACTCGCGCAAGAAATCAAATACTTGGTGCCGGATGTTCCGGTAGTCCTCATCTCCGGACGCCAGTCTCTTCCCTCAACCGAACTCGCCTTCGTCGACGCCCACTTCGGCTTCGGCACCTCACTCGACGATCTTCTCTGGACCATGCGCATCCTAGCCCCCGCCAAGGTGCCGATCATCCAGAGTCACTTGGCAACTTCCAAAGAAACGATGCGCTGGGCGGACTCCACATGAAGATGAGGGGCGAGCCCCGCCCCGCAACTCCAAATAGATTTTCGATCCCTTTTTTGCCGCCAAGCAGTACCTGACGGCTGACGGCTGAGAGCTGACGGCAGTCCTTCTAAGTCCTTATTTTAGAATTGTTTTCAATACTTTGACTGGAATCCGGGGGGGGGGGGGTACAAAGCATTTTCTCCCAGAAGGTTTAGCAGCTTCTCTAATCCCCCCGCGACGCCAACTCTGCATCGGAACCACGTTCCTCCACCCATTCCAAGAAATCGCTTCCCTCCACCGAGCCCCACGCCCTACACTGAAAAGCAGGTAGGCCCGAGGATTTTCCCAGTCCTCGTCCCCGGGGGTTCTGTGCGCGTTCTCGTCACGGCTGACACGTTCAGCGGAGTCTGGACATACTCGCGCGAACTCGTTTCGGGCTTGGTCACTCACGGTTGCCAAGTCGTCCTCGTCAGCTTCGGAGAAATTCCCCTTCCGCATCAAACTGCTTGGATGGATGGACTCCACGGACTTGAGTATCATCCCACTGCGTTTCGTCTCGACTGGATGCAGGAAGGCGAACAGGATTTCCACGCCGCGCAAGATTATCTAGCCGCAATCATTCACGACACTCGTCCCGATTTTTTGCATTTGAACCAACTGAGCTTTGGCGCGCTGCCGGTTCCCACGCCGCGACTCGTCGTCGCGCACGGCGACATCATCACTTGGTGGCTGAGCATTCACGGGCATGAACCCGCGGCCTCGCCCTGGATGAAGTGGTATCGCGAAACCATGGTCGAAGGCCTGAAGCGCGCCGAGGCCGTCGTTACAACCTCCCGCTGGATGGGCGATATGCTGCGCCAAGCTTATGGTAACGACTTCGAAGGATATGTCGTAGCTCCGGGACGCAACCCGATCTACTTCAATCCCTTCGTTACGAAAGAAGAGTCGGTGCTCGCGATCGGACGTCTCTGGGACACCGGAAAACAGGTCGCACTTCTGACCCAGCACACTCACGGATTGCCCGTGTGCATTGTCGGTGCCGACAATCCGATTCCCGCGCCCGCGATTCCGATTCGCGCCGATGTCCGCGTCTCCACCGGCGAGCACGAGATTTCCGTCAAGGGCGCGCAAACCGAATCGCAGCTGCGTTCGCTCTACAGCAAGTCGACCATTTTCGCCGCAACCTCGCGCTACGAGCCGACTGGGCTTGCGTCGATCGAAGCCGCATTTTCCCGCTGCGCGATCGTAGCCAATGACACTGAGGTTTATCGCGAGATGTGGGGCGACGCTGCCTTGTATTTCGAACGCAACGATGCCGACAGTCTCAGCGAAGTGCTCGTTCAACTTGATGGAGACCGCGAACTCGCGCGTCTCTACGGCACGCGCGCCTACAATCGCGCCCGCGAACGCTTCACCGCCCGACGCATGGTTGACGACTATCTCCGCCTCTACCGCCGCTTACGCCCCGCAAAAATTGCTGCCGCGTAAAGACAGAAGTTCGAATCAAGAATTGCGTGCGCTTCGTATGCAAGGCTTCGACGCTGGAACTGAGTCGTGAGCGCCCCATGCTATACTTTCTATGCATCTTTCCTGTCAGATTTAGCCAGTAGCATCAGCCGACGGAGGACAGTATCGACAAGCGTTTTATCCGCATGAATGAGCGTATCCGGGCGCGAGAAGTTCGCGTGATTGGAGACGAAGGTGAACAGATTGGCGTTATGCCTCCCTTCGAAGCGCTCAAGATGGCCCGCGAACGGAACCTGGATCTGGTAGAGATTTCCCCAACCGCGCAACCGCCGGTTTGCCGCATCATGGATTATGGGAAGTTCCTTTATCAGAACGAGAAGCGCGAACGCGAAGCCAAGAAGAAACAGAAGACCATTACGGTCAAAGAAGTGAAGTTTCGTATTAACGTGGATGATCACGATTACGAAACCAAAAAGAATCACGTGCTGCGCTTTCTGGATGAAGGGGACAAGGTCAAAGCGACCATCTTCTTCCGCGGCCGCGAAATGACGCGGCAAAGCCTGGGCCGGCAGATTCTAGAACGTCTGATCAAGGATATTGATCAGCGAGGTTTGGTGGAGTTCCGTCCCAGGCAGGAAGGCAACACGCTGCACCTGATTCTGGCGCCGAACAAGAAAGAAGGCGGACCGAAAGAGAAGCCACATGCTCCTCCGAAGCCCGCGCCACCACCCGCCCCGCGCGGCGGAGCACAGACAGCGTAGAGGCAGCTTTCAGCCGTCAGCTATCAGCCATCAGGAAAATCTCATGGTGCGATCGCACGAGGACGGGGAGCGTTTGTGCTGACTACGTGGTGGGATATTACCGAGAGCTGACAACTGAAAGCTGAGAGCTATTTATGCCAAAACTAAAAACACACAAAGGCGCCGCCAAGCGCTTTAAGAAAACGGGTACGGGTAAGATCGTGCGTCACAAGGCGGGATTGCGGCACATCCTGTCGTCCAAAGCGAAGAAGCGCAAGAAAAAATTGGGCCAACCCACTTTGGTGAGTGACGGCGATTACAAGAAAGCAGCACGAATGATCCCGTACATGTGATGGAACGACGGGCGTTCGCGTCCGTCCATAACAAAGTCTGCGGAGCCCAAACGCACCGCAGCGGCGTGTGAAGAGGTCGGGCTTTAGAAATCCAGCTTCCATCAGGGAAGCGCGGTATAAGCCTCTCTTACCTCCAGCCGCCAGAAGTTAGTAACACTCAAAAGGAGAACAGTCATGCCTCGTGTAAAACGCGGAACCAAACGCCGCGCCAAGCGCAAAAAGATTCTTGAACGCGCTAGTGGATACTTCCTAACTAAATCCAAACTTTACCGCTCGGCAAAAGAAGCTGTCGATCGCGCGCTGAAGTTTGCCTATTCGGGCCGCAAGCAGAAAAAGCGCCAGTACCGCTCGATCTGGATCGTACGCATTGGAGCCGCCGCCCGCCTGAACGGACTGAACTACAACCAGTTCATCAGCGGACTCAAGAAGGCCGGCGTAGAACTCGACCGCAAGATCCTGGCGGATTTGGCGGTAAAAGATGCGGCGGGATTTGCCCATCTGGCCGAGCAGGCAAAGAAGGCGAACGCGGCAGTCACGGCGTAAGGACAGCCGTCAGTCCTTTTATACGACTTGTCATCCCGAGCCGCTCTTGCGAGGGATCTGCAGTTTTCTCGGCGCCGAGGAACTACAGATCCCTCGCTTCGCTCGGGATGACAATTTATCAAACGATGTTGCTAGACCGATGCCTTATTCCGTCCCCAAACTAACTGAATTCTCGGCCTCGGCGCTCGACAGCGCCGTCCGCGAACTTTTGACTGCGCTCGAGCAGGAGTCGGCTGCTGTCGCCTCCGAGAACGATTGGAAAGCTTTTCGCGATCGCTGGATGGCGCGCAAGAACGGCGTTCTGACCCAACTGAACGAACTCTGGTTGAAGGCCGCGCCCGGGCCGAATAAACGCGAGGTTGGGCAGCGTGTCAACGAACTCAAAACCAAGGTTGAACAGACGGTTGAGTCGACACTTACTCGCATCCAGAGTGGATCTGCCTCGGGCAAATTCGCCGCGGAACGCGTCGACATTACTCTCCCCGGCATTCGCCGGCCGCTTGGCGCCGAACATCCCGTGATCAAGACGATGAACGAGATTGTGGGCGTCTTCCGGAATCTTGGGTACTCGGTCGAGGAAGGTCCGGAGATTGAGACTGATTACTACAATTTCGAGGCGCTGAACTTTCCGCCGAATCATCCCGCGCGCGACACGCAGGATACGCTCGTCATCGCCGGGCAGGAATCGAAGCCACAGCGTGATCGGCTGCTGCTCCGCACGCATACTTCTCCTGTGCAGATCCGCACTATGCAAAAGATGAAGCCGCCGGTGCGCGTCGTGTGCCCAGGAAAAGTTCATCGCAACGATGCGCCCGACGCGACCCACTCGCCGATTTTTCATCAGGTCGAAGGACTCGCGATTGATACCAACATTACGTTCTGCGATCTGAAGGGCACGCTCGATCACGCTATGAAGGCGCTCTTCGGATCGAGCGTGAAGACGCGCTTCTATCCGTCATTCTTTCCGTTTACCGAACCGAGCGCGGACGTGCAGATCAGTTGCATTTTCTGCGGAGGCAAAGGCGTGCGCGATGGCGGTCCATGCCGGAACTGTAAGGCATCGGGATGGATTGAATTGTTAGGCTGCGGCATGGTGGATCCGAACGTGTATGGATTCGTGGATTACGATGCGGCCAAAGTTTCCGGATTCGCGTTTGGCATGGGCGTGGAAAGAATTGCAATTTTGAAATACGGCGTCGATGATATTCAGCTTTTCTTTCAGGGTGATGTTCGATTCCTGGAGCAGTTTGGGTAACCCGCTGGTCGCTGTTCGTCGTTGGCTGTTCGCTAGTTTACGTGGCGAACAGCGAATAGCGAACAGCGAACGACGACCATGAAAATTTCTCCTATCCTCGTCTCGCGGACGAACTCACTCTAGCGGGCGTTGCGGTCGAAGGCATTTCGGGCTCGGGCGACGACACTGTCTTCGAGATGGAGATCACGACCAACCGTCCCGATGCGATGAATCACTTTGGAGTCGCGCGAGAAGCGTCGGCGCTCTACGATCTTCCGCTGCGGCCGATTGAAGCAAAGCTGCCAGCGTTCGAAGAGACGTCGGACGTCACAATCGACGTTCAAGAGCCCGAACTTTGTGCGCGGTTCACGGCTCGCGAAATTCGCGGCGCAACGGTCAAGCCATCGCCTGCACACGTGGCGCACCGTCTGCAGTTAATCGATCAACGCCCCATCAGCAACGCGGTCGATGCCACGAATTATGTTTTGTGGGAGAGCGGCAAGCCCACTCACGTCTTCGATCTCGATCTACTGGAAGGACGACGGCTCGTCATTCGCAAGGCCCGCTCCGGTGAGACGCTGAAGACTCTGGACGGCGTCGAGCGCAAGCTTTCGCATGATGACCTTGTTGTGGCCGACGCAAAAAAGCCGGTGGGACTGGCCGGCGTAATGGGCGGCTTCGACACGATGATCTCGGAGAAAACGAAGAACATCCTGATCGAATCCGCATGGTTTGACCCGGTCACGGTGCGGCGTATGTCGAAGCGCCACGGCCTGCACACCGACGCCTCGCATCGCTTCGAGCGCGGAGCCGATTTCGAATCTACCATTGCGTCGGCGAATCGCGTGGCCGAACTCATCCTGACCTCCGGAGGAGGCACGCTGGTTGGCGACGTGATCGATGTCATCGCACGCAAGCTCGATCTGGCTCCGGTGGAACTCAACCTCCGCGAAGTGCATCGCATTCTCGGCGAAAAAATCAGCGCACTTGAGGTCAACCGCATTCTCACGCGTCTAGGTTTTACGGTGCTGCCGGGAAATGAAGATCGATACTTGATCCACATCCCGAGCTGGCGGCTGGATATTGAGCGCGAGATCGACGTCATCGAGGAAGTGGCGCGACTCCACGGGTACGACAAATTTCCCAACACGCTTCCGGCGTTTAGCGGCGGCGTCCGCGAACTGCCGGATGCGGATAAAGACGCACAGTTGCGTTCCAGTTTGCTTGCGCTGGGATACAACGAAACCATCTCGCCCACCTTCATCTCAAAAGATGAGGCGCGGCGCTTTTCGACGGCGCCTGAACTCGACCTCGCGAACCCGTTGAGCGACGAGGCTTCGGCGATGCGCACATCGATGGTTCCGAGCATGCTCAACATGCTGGCTTACAACCTGAATCGCGGCAGCGACAACGTGCGACTGTTTGAATCAGGAAATGTCTTCGAGGCTTCGGGGCCGGATGCGCTCCAGTTGAAGCGCATCTCGATGGGCGCAACCGGAAGTGTAGACGCGGACGTTGTGCGCGGACTGGTCCCGGGCGCCGACTCGCGTCCACTTTCGTTCTTCGATCTGAAGGGCGATGTGGAAAGCCTGCTGGCTCTATTTAGCCAGTGGACGCTCAATTACGATACGAAGACCGCCGATTACTATCATCCCGGCCGCTCGGCGCGTGCTCTGCTGGATGGCGTGACCGTAGCCCAGTTTGGGCAGATTCATCCCGACATGGCCGCCGCGCGCAAACTGCGGCAGGATGTTTTTGTCGCCGAGATTTATCTCGACCGGCTCTACCAGCACGACCTGCGCGCGGTGCGATATGAAGCGCTGCCGCGCTTCCCTGCTGTCGAGCGCGACTTTTCTTTCGCGTTTGATGACACGGTCGAGTTCGAGAAAATTCATCAGAGCGTGGTTGAATTAGGGATCTCCGAACTGCGCAGCTTCGTGCCGGTAGAAGTTTTCCGCGGAGAGAAGGTTGGCGTGGGCAAGTATTCGATCTTGATGCGCGCGAACTTCCAATCGAGAGAGCGCACACTGCGGGATGACGAAGTAGCCGCTTGGGCGGGGCAGATCATCACGGCGCTGGAAAAGCTCGGCGGAGTACAGAGAGCGTAGTTCGTTTCCACGCCAGGCAGCCGAGCACGATTTCCTCTAAGAAAAAAAAGGCATCCCGAAAATCGGGATGCCCAGTTCCTACCTCACTTCTTATCGAAGCGCCGCTACGCTCCCGGCGGTTTTTCCTGTTTCTTTTTTTCGTCTTCCTGCTTCTTCTGCTCCGGGGTCGGCTTCGGTTGAGGACGCGAAGGCGCCGGCTTAGCTGCTGCAGGCGCTGGCGTCCGTTGCGGTTGGCGCTCGGCGGGCGGCGGAGTTGCTGGTCGCGGAGCGGGCTGATTCGGTCGCGTCTCAGGACGCGCCGGTTGTTCCGGACGATTCGCCTCAGGCCGGTTATTGGGCTGTGCCGTAGGCGGTCGATCGTTGCGGGCTGGCGGTTCGGCTGGCCGATTCGTTTGGGGACGAGCCTCTGGCGCAGGATTTTGCGGCATGGGACGACTCGGCTGCGGCTGCTCGGTAGGGGGGCGATTGTTGTTCGCTGGCGGCGCGGGACGGTTCGCCGGTTCGCGATTGTCCTCAGGCCGATTATTTTGTTGGGGCGGCGACGGGCGATTCGGCTGCGTCTGCTCGGCGGGCGGGCGATTGTTGTTTGCCGGCGGCTCCTGATTCGCCGGGCGTTGATTTGGATTCGGCTGACCGGGGTTTGCCTGATTTGGATTCGCCTGATTCGGTCTTGGCTGATTCGGTTGCTGCTGGTTTGGCGGACGATTTGCCGGCTGATTTGCAGCTGGCGCGGGCTGTCCCGGACGTCCCGCGTTCGGTTGATTCGGATGCCCGACGGTGGCAGTGGCTGGTTTGCCCGGAGGCGCTTGTTTCACCATGGGGCGTGCGGCAGCGGCACCGGCCGGACGCATGCTTTGCATCTCACGCGGTGCGATGGGCTGTCCAGGATGCGCAGCCAAAGCTTGTTGCTGCCTGGCAAAGGGCACGGGCGGAGGTGGTGGCGTCCTCTTGGCGATCACCTGCCGGTTCTGGACAGCTGCAGGGGGCGCAGATACGTGGCCAGCGGTGGAAGCCTTCGCTCCGAGCACGCTCTCGCGCGTTGGAACGACCGCGACCCTTGCGTTGACCGAAGCACTCGCAATCTGCTGTGCGTTGACGGAAACTGCCGCGCGGGCTACCGGTTGTGCTCCCGCAAAGGCGCGCTGCGGAACCACCATGACCGCACCCTGCACACCTCGGTTTGCGTAGGTAATGTTCGTAATGTTCGTCGTTTTATTGATGATGGTCGTGTTGTAGACGTTGGTGACAATCGTAGTGTTGACGGTCGTGTTGCTGATGTTCACCTGGTTCATGTAACCGCGGCTGACCTGATAAGGCGGCACATAAACTTCGCGCGGACCAAGCGGAAACCATCCGACATTGCCGCCGAACCCACCAGGACCTCCGCCAATGAATACAACCAGCGCCGGAGCGTAAACTGCCCGCACCGCAACCGGACCCGCGATCCAACCCCAACGGCCACCAATCGTTACCCAGCGGCCGTAATGGAATGGCGCATAGCCCCAGTTGGAATCGTCCACCCAGGTGTATCCCCAGGGAGCGATCCAATCCCAATGCCCCGTGTGATAAGGCGCCCATCCTGCTTCGATATGCGGATACCAGACGTGGCCGTAATTCGAGTCGTCGCGCCAGTCGCCGTTCTGGTCGAGGTCTTCGTAGCCCACGACATCCTGCGACAAGTATTGCCGGGAGGGAGAATCGTCGTAACGGTGATCGCGGCCATCGGCCCAGTTGTCGAATTGGTCGGGGCCGCCAATGTCTTCTACGTCGGCGTTCAGGGAATCGGTGCCATCGAAGGTGCCGCGCTGGCCGGCATGCAGCGTGTAGGTCTGGCCGTTTCCGGTTGCCTGACCACCACCGTCGCGGAGACTTACGACGGTATAGGTGCCGTCTTCGCTGGCTTCGACGCGATAGCTGCCGGGCTGTGAAACGGTGAACGCGAGGTTCGGCGTGTCAACTTCGAAATCGTCGTCCTGATCGAGACGGCGCACGCGAACGTTGATGGTGCCGGAGGTGAGTTGAATCTGTACGGTGTGGTCGTCCAGGTTCAGAAAAGAGAAGCCGGTATTTTCGCTCAGACGGATGGTTGCGGAACCCAGTTGCAGTTCGACGCGTGAATCTTTATCGGACCAGAGTTTGTCGCCGGTGGTCATGGGGCGATTGGGAACGGCCCCAACCCAGTCATCTTCGCCGGCGGGTTGAAATGAAACGGAACCTTCGATGTAGCCGAGTCGCGCGACTCGTGTGGGGGGATCATCCTGATCGCCACCCTGATCCTGATCCTGGGCCACGGCGCGAATGGGCATAACTGCTGTCGCGAGCGCCAGGGCGAGCACGGCGCTCCACCAACCAAAATTCCTGAGTTTATTTGTCATGAGTGATTTGTCTCCAACCGTCTGTGCGGAATCCAGCGGATTCGCGAGTTCGTCAACGTTAGATGCGGCTAGTTCCTTTTAGTTAATTAGGATTTCTGGGCATCGATGTGAACCGAGCCAGAGCCTGCACCAGGAAAGGGCAAATTGGACGAGTGGGTGCGCCTGCAACCATGCCCACCAAGCATAGCAGGTGAATAACAACTCAACTCATTCTCTTGTTCCCTACACAGACATCGGAAGACACACACCGGGTTCCGATTGCGGGCTCACCTTCTGTTAAACACACGACGAATGGCGAAGTTTCGAGGCGATTGAGACTTAGCGGCTCCCATCCAACTGGGGGTGGAGTCGCGCCGAAGCCCTTTCGATGCTTGCACAAAGTATTTCGGCGATTGCCATTCGGGTCGTTCGGACGGACGAATGCGTACGTCGCTACGTGAGCATTGCTTGTGCTAGCCTTACTTTCCATGACCCCAGTTTCCACCCATCCCCGGCACTTTCTTTCGGATAAGGTTGAGCACTTCACGGAGTCGGTGATTCGCGAGATGACCCGGCAGGCGATGCAGTATGACGCCGTCAATCTGGCGCAGGGGTTTCCCGACTTTGCCGCACCCGCCGAGGTCAAGCGTGCCGCGCAAGAAGCCATTGCCGCCGACGTGAATCAGTACGCCATCACTTGGGGAGCCAAGAGCCTGAGGGCCGCTATTGCCCGCCAGATGCGGGAGTGGCAGGGGATCGAGGTCGATCCGGAAAAAGAAGTTGTGGTGTGCTGCGGATCAACCGAAGCGATGATTGCGACCTTGTTGGCGGTTTGCAACAAAGGCGACGAGGTCGTGGTCTTTGAGCCTTTTTATGAAAATTATGGGCCCGACGCGATTTTGAGCGGAGCCCGGCCACGATTTGTGAGCCTGCGTCCTCCGAAAATGGCAGGCGGCGAATGGACCTTCGACGAACAGGAATTGCGGGAGGCATTTCTTCATAAACCGGGCCTGCACAAGACCAGCGAGCATTGCACAAAAGCGATCATCGTAAATACTCCCAACAATCCTACGGGCAAGGTCTTCAACCGCAAAGAACTGGAGCTGATTCGCGATCTCTGTGTCGAGTACAACGTACTCGCCATCACCGACGAGATTTACGAGCACATTCTTTACGACGGATCGAAACACATTTCTCTCGCCACGCTCGACGGCATGCGCGAGCGCACGATTACGATCAATGGTCTTTCCAAGAGCTACAGCGTCACGGGATGGCGTGTCGGCTGGGCGGTTGCGCCGGCGGCAATCACGAATGCGATCCGCAAGGTGCATGACTTTTTGACGGTTGGTGCGCCCGCACCGTTGCAGGAAGCTGGAGCGGCAGCACTGAGCCTACCCGCCAGCTACTACCACGAACTCGCGGAGCGCTATCGCTCGCGGCGCGATCATCTGATTCCCTCACTCGAGAAAGCTGGATTTCTTTGCTATCGTCCTCGCGGCGCCTACTACGTAATGACGGACATTAGCGCCTTCGGGTTTGCCAACGACGTGGAATTCGCGACTCATCTGGTGCGCGAGGTCGGGATTGCTTGTGTACCGGGATCGAGTTTTTACAAGCATCCCAAGGACGGATCCCAACAGGTACGTTTCGCCTTCTGCAAGAAACCTGAAACACTGGACGAAGCGGGGCGGCGGCTGGAAAAATTGCGCGGCCGTGTTTAGAGGCTGTGGGCCTGAATCATTGCGCATGATGCGATCTGAAGCGTGTCGTCGTTTGTACAGAGGACCGCAAAACTAGCGGCTCTTCCACAGCAAACTGCGTTATACTTCGCGACAACGCTGCATTATTTCTTGAAAGCGAGTGGTGCCCATGTCCGTGAAAACCGTGGAAGAGGTATCTGCCGAGGTTCCTGCCGAAGATTTTCAGGCGCTCGAAGAGAAAGTTTATCGCACCATAGAGTTGTACAAGGCGGCAAAAGATGCGCGCGCCACGGCCGAGCGTGACGTACAGCGGCTGCGCGAGCAACTGGAAGAGCGCGAGGAAGAAAACGAAACCATGCGGCGCGAACTGATGCAGTTGCGCAAGGATCGCGAAGATATCCGGAGCCGTGTGGAAAAGATGCTGAGCCAGATGGAAAGCGTAACGCACGAGCAGGCGGCCAGCTGAACGGCGGCGGCGAGACCGGTGGCGGCGAGCGTCTATCGGTTTTGGCTGCGACAAAGGATGAGGCGCAGGGGAGCGGCGCGTCCACGAATGATTTAGAGCGAGGCGGCGAGAACGCACGCGAGTCGCCGAGGAGTGACATGGCAACTGCAAGCACAGCACCTCCGAACAAGAACGCGGCGACGCCGAATGTCGTCAACGGCAGCGTGCGGGTCGAGATTTTCGACCAAGTCTACAATCTGCGCGGCTCGGACGCGGAATACATCGTAAAACTGGCGGAATACGTAGACGGCAAGATGCGCGCCGTGTCGGAGCAGACGGCAACCGTTGATTCCGTGCGGCTGGCTGTGCTGGCGGCGCTGAATATCGCGGACGAATATCATCTGCTGAAACGGCGGCTTGAACAGCCTTCTCCGGAAGAACAGCGAAGGGCAAGCAAACTGTCGAGCGCGCTTGACGAAATTCTGGAAGATGGCCGGCGCACCGGTTAAGCGAGCGCGGGTGCATCGGCAGGTTACGAATCGCACTTTAGTGGCGCGACCTCTAGCAAACCTTCTGCCAACTATTTTGTATTTTCCTCTTGCGAATCTCTCCGGAGTTTCCTAGCATCCAAGTTGAAAGTCGACCTGCGGGGTTGGTGATGGTGGCAACCGATTTTTGAACCAATGCCGAATGAACGGGGACTCGACTCGCAAAAAGATCCTGTGTGCTACGTTCCGTCATGCGGAAAAGCCTAATGGGTCGCGGCGGGTTCCCACCGTCTGAGACGGGTTCATTCTCGGCCCACCACACGGCGCAGCGGGTCGGCTTGTTTCTTAGCCGTCAGCCGTCAGCTGTCAGCCCTCAGTAAAACCAAAATCAAGACATGCCATTTGTTTTCTTCTCCGCTCTCGGATTCCTCTGCGGTTATCGCTTTTGATTTAACTGATGGCTGATGGCTAATGGCTGAAAGCTGTTTCCTGCTAGACTCTCTTTTAGAACTCAGCCCACAGGTTGGAGCATCTAAACTAACGTGTTTCCCAGACTTTTTCATATTGGCAATTTCTATCTGCCGACTTATGGCGTGCTTGTCGCCACGGGCGTACTGATAGGGCTTTGGATCAGCGTACGTAATTCCGAGAAGCAGGGCATCAACGGCGACGACGCCTGGAATCTCGGGATCCTCGTCGTACTCGCGGGAATCATTGGCGCCAAGATTCTTTACATCATCAATGACTGGAGCAGTTACGCCAACAACTGGCGCGAGATTTTCAGTCTCAACACGCTGCAGGCCGGCGGTGTATTTTCCGGCGGACTCATCGCCGGGTTGCTCATGGCTGCCTGGTATATTCGGCGCCACCACATGCCGACGCTTCGGACTTGCGACGCCTTTGCTCCCGGTCTGGCTTTTGGCCACGTGCTCGGGCGCTTCGGTTGCTTCTCAGCCGGTTGCTGCTACGGCAAACCTACCAATCATTTCTGGGGCGTGATCTTCACCAATCCTTTGGCGAATTCGGTAAGTGGAACGCCGCTGGGCGTTCGGATTGAACCGACGCAACTGATCGAAGCGGCGGCCGAGTTTTTCAATTTTCTGCTGCTGACTTGGCTGCTGGGGCGCAAGAAATTCGATGGCCAAGTCTGGGGCAGTTTCATGATCCTGTACGGCATCGAGCGCTACTTCATCGAGTTCCTGCGCGACGATCCGGGACGCGGCGAGGTTTTTGGCGGCATCATGACGGGCACGCAGCTGATTTCTGTTTTGCTGGTGATCGGCGGAGGCCTGATCTGGTGGTTCAAGAGCAGCACCCAGACGGCGCCAGCCCCTGCGCAATAACCGCGGCTCTGAATGCTAACTTACCAATGCCAGATTTCCCCATCACGCTGACTGCGACGCCGGATGCTGCCGGGCAGCGACTCGATCAATATCTCGCTCTACAACTCTCCGAGGTTAATCAGACCGAAGTCAGCCGTGCGCGCGTGCAGCAACTCATCGACCGCGGTGAGGTGCTGGTCAGCGGCGCGGCGGCGAAAGCCTCGTTGCGGCTGAAAGGTGAAGAAGAGATTACGGTGACTGGCCCACCGCACGCACAACCGCTGCGCGCCATCGCCGAAGATATCGGGCTCGATATCGTATATGAGGACGACGATATCGCGATCGTCAACAAGCCAGCAGGCATGATGGTTCACGCCGGCGCGGGAGCGACCGACGATGCGCGCAATCGCGGAACGCTGGTGAACGCCTTGTTGCATCACTTCAAGAAACTGTCGGCCGTCGGAGGCGATCTGCGTCCTGGAATCGTCCATCGCCTTGACCGCGCGACGAGTGGACTGATGGTAGTGGCAAAGAACGACGAATCGCATCAGCGTCTGGCGAAACAGTTCAGCGGGCGCGAAGTTCATAAGACCTATCTGGCGCTGGTTCATGGCTGGCCGCAGCAGGATCGCGGGACCATCCAGAGCGCGATCAGCCGCCACTCGCAGCGGCGCACGCGCATGACGACGAAAGGCTTTGGCGGGCGCTCTGCGGTCACGCATTACACCGTGCTGCGAAAACTGGATGCGCCTTACGGCAAGTTTGCCCTGGTCGAAGTGAAGATTGAAACGGGACGGACGCACCAGATCCGCGTGCACATGTCGTCGCTTGGACATCCGGTGGTGGGCGACGCGCTCTATGGCGCTCCGGGCGAACTCAAGTCCCAGTCGAACAAGCGCCGCGATCCGGGAATGCCGGCGACGCTTACGCTGGGCCGAAATTTTCTGCATTCCGCGACCCTCGAATTGACTCATCCGCGGACGAAGAAGCCGATGAAGTTCTCCCGGCCATTGCCGAAGGAACTGGAGAATTTACTGGGTAGCCTCGAAAATGCACAACAGGAGGGTCCGCGCCGCGAACCCGGTCAATAGGACAGAGTGCCCCTTCGCTTCTGACGCAGACTCCATCGCGGTCTATAATGAAAAGATCAACCTCCATGAAACTGCGCAATTTTCTGCTTCCAGTTGCTTTGTTCTGGCTGGCCGGTTCGCTGGTTAGCCAGACCACGCCGCCTGTCTCTGCTCCGGCGGCAACGCAGAATGCGCCTGCAAGTACCGGCACTCCCGCCGACTCCTCGAGCTCACCTCCAGCTGCCTCTACTACGCCTACTACACCTCCGGCACAGGCCGAACCTGCAGCGCCGGGCAAAGGCGATCAATCCGATTCAGATGAGTCGATCACAACCCTGAGGAAGACGGTTACCGAGGTTCGCGTCGTCTTCACCGTCACTGATCGCCATGGTCACTACATTAAAGACCTGAAGAAGAACGATGTCCGCGTAATCGACGATCAGAAGCCCGCCGAAATCCGCAGTTTCTACGCGGAAACCGATCTGCCGCTGCAAGTCGGACTGCTCGTCGACGCGAGCAATTCGGTGCGCGACCGCTTCAAGTTTGAGCAGGATGCAGCGATCGAATTTCTGAATTCCATCATTCGTCCGCGCTATGACAAGGCATTTGTGGTGGGCTTCGACGCGACGCCTGAGGTCACGCAGGATTTCACGGATAGCACCGAGAGCCTTTCGACCGGCGTCCGTATGTTGCGAGCGGGCGGGGGCACTGCGATGTATGACGCGCTCTACTTTGCATGCCGCGACAAACTGATGAAGCAGGAGCAGACCGGCCCTGTGCGCCGCGCCATCATTTTGCTTAGCGACGGCGAAGATAACCTCAGCCACGTGACGCGCGAAGAAGCGATTGAAATGGCGGAGCGCGCGGAGGTCATCGTCTATACCATCAGCACCAATATCAGCGGCATGAAGGGCAAGGGCGACAAAGTATTGGAGCGCATCGCCGAAGCCACCGGCGGGCGAGCATTCTTTCCCTTCCAGATGCGCGAGATGTCAGACGCGTTCCTCTCCATTCAAGAGGAGTTGCGCAGCCAATACGCTGTGGCCTACAAACCGGCGAACTTCATTGCGGATGGCAGCTTCCGCACGATTGAAATCCTGGCGCAGGACCGCGGGCTCAAGGTACGAACGCGTAAGGGATATTACGCTCCGAAGCAGTAGAACAGCAGGGCGCAAGTCGCAGGTGTCAGGTCTCAGGTTTCGGTCATTCGGCGCTTCGGTCACCACCTCACGTTATGCCTGGCTATTCTGGGACTCCTCTCGCAAAGAAATTGGGCATCAAGGATGATTTTCGCGCCGCCCTCTTGCATGTGCCGGAGGACGTGAAGTCCGAATTGCGCGGCGAGCTGTCGAAAT
>JBEKPH010000087.1:0-17755 GCA_049520915.1 Terriglobales bacterium | reverse complement strand
AACTTGCGCGCCAGTTCTACATCGACGGTGGTGACGGTCATATTCACGAAAATTTGGTTCCGTTCGCCAATCCGGCGCAGGATCTCGGCGTCTCGGGTCACCATGTTTGACTTGGTTACGATTCCGATCTCGAGCCCGGAGTGGCGTGCCAGTTCTTCCAAAACTGCTCGCGTGATCTCAAACCGCCGTTCCGCTGGCTGGTAAGGGTCGGTCGCAGTACCAATGGCAATCTGCTCACCCCGCTTGACCTTCTTCAGATCGGATTGCAAGAGCGCGGCCGCTTGCTGTTTTACGAAGATCTTTCGTTCGAAGTCGACTCCGTCTCGCAATTCCATAAATTCATGGGTATAGCGGGCGTAACAATACTTGCAGGCAAACTCGCAACCGCGATACGGGTTAATCGCCCAAGCGAAAGGGAGGTTGCGATTGCTGACAACTCGACTGAGCAGGGAACGAGCGCCCAGCGTGAAGTATTCGACGTTGTGGCCCTCGCGCAATGATTCAGCGTCAGCTGCGATTCGAGCAATGCCGATCAGCTTGGGCCGAGAATCGAATTCTGGAAGTAATGGGAGGGAGGTCATAGGCTTCAACGAGTTTCGCTATTTGTTCGCCTATGTTAGCTCTTGCTTCGTTCCACGTCAAATGGGCATTTTCCAGGTTGTTTTGAGTCACACCCCGATACTCATTCTAAGAATTACCCCGGTTCTCCGAAAACTCCGCTGCCACTGAACTTTGACTAGTCATTCAAGAAAGCGTAACTTACGGGCGCTAGGATGCAGAGTCGCATCCTCGACCGGATACGGCTCCATCCCCCAATTTTAGGAGCAAATCATGAAGTGCTACTCGTCCGCGGTTTCACCGTTGATCGTACTCTTTCTTTCGTCGTTCGCGGCCGCGCAGGCGTACTCCGTCGCCAGCATCGGAACTGCCTCTCCGCGCGCAATCGACAGCAACGGCAATGTTGCCGGGGTTTTCGAAACATCGAAGAAACCACGCCAGACGCACGCCTTTTATTGGACGAAGAAGGGCGGGCTGCAGGACTTGGGCACGCTCGGAGGAAACGGTGATGACAGTGCCGCCTTCGGCATCAACGCATCCGGGCAAGTCGTAGGCCAGGCAAACTCCGCGCCGGGCGCTCCCGATCAGGCATTCCTATGGAGCGCCAGCACAGGTATGGTGGACCTCGGAAATCTGGGAGGCCCCAGCAGTGTCGCGAATGCGATCAACGCTTCGGGAGAGGCCGCCGGTCAATCCGACCTGTCAAGCGGCTTCACCAACGGGTTTTTCTGGACCAACGGCGGAGGGTTGCAGTCGATTGGCATTCTACAGGGCGGACAGCAGAGCGGCGCCAACGCGATTAATTCTTCCGGCGAGATTGCCGGATGGGCGAACGTTAACTCGAATGACGATGCCGTTGTCTGGACTAGCGAAGGCGGCCTTGTAAATCTCGGGATTACCGCTAAGTGCGGCGCGACTGCTTTTGGCATCAACGACTCGGCCGAGGTCGTTGGATGGTTTAACAACTCGGCAGGCTGCACCTTCACATCGCACGGTTTTTCTTGGACGGAGAGCATAGGGTTCAAAGACCTCGGCGTGCTTCCGGGAGCGCAATACAGCTTTGCATATAGCGTGAATTCATCGGGCCAGATTGTTGGGACAGGCAACACCTCGACGCCTTCAACCACTGCGCTCTTGTGGACGTCAGACGGAAAGTTGCAGGATCTGAACACGCTGATCCCTTCGAAGAGCGCGCGAACGCTAGTCTCGGCCAATGCCATCAATTACGCCGGCCAAATCGTTGCGGATGCGACCGCGAAGAACGGCAAGGGTAGCTATGCCGTACTCCTCACGCCGATCATGAACACGTCCCTCGGGTCGTCCGAGAACCCGTCTCAAGCAGGGCAGGCAGTCACTTTCACCGCGACCGTTCAGTCGATTGCGGGCCCACCCCCGTCCGGAGAGCAAGTAAGTTTCTTTTCGGGAGCGACGCTGTTGGGTAGCGCGTCGTTAGCCAAGGGCGTTGCGAGTTTCACTACTTCCAGTCTTGCCGTTGGTACTCACAAAATCGTCGCAACCTACTCAGGAGATGCTATCTATGCCTCGAGCAAGTCGCCAATCCTAGCGGAGGTTGTTACGAAGTAGAGCAATGCCCGATCACAGATCTTGTAGAACCCGGCGGCATTGATTGCGGGGCGGGTTTTTGCATTAACCAATCCACGAAGTTCACCTACCGAAATTAAGGATGTTCGGCTTGCTCGGGAACCAGTCCCGGTGGCGGCGCAGGGATCGTAATATCGACCTTTGTGACCGTTCCGAGTGAGGAGAGAGGTTTATCGAATTCGGCCACGTTGCCCACGACCAACACGGACAGTTGATCGCGATGCAAATACTTGGCTGCGACCCGCGCTACGTCCTCTTTCGTCACTTTTTCGATCTCGCGCTGGAAGCTTTCCAGGAAGTCGAGCGGGTAGCCGTAAAACTCGTACGCCATTTTTTCCTGTAGCACTTTCTCGGGAGAATCGAAACGGAAGACGAAGGAATTCAGAATCGAGTCTTTGGCGCGCTTGATTTCCTCATCGTCGATTGGACGCTTGGCGAGACCGGAAATTTCTTCATCGAGTGCTTGAATCGATTCGATTGTCGTTGCGCTCTTGGTGCTCATCGCGATCCGCAACACGCCGGCATGATCCCAGCCCGAGCCGATGCCGCCACCGACTCCGTACGCCAACCCCTTGGTGCTTCGGATGTCGCCGAAGAGGCGTGAGGAAAATCCGCCCCCAAAGGCCTCGTTGAAAACCGACACCGCGAAGTAGTCGGGATTTTTTCGCGTAATGCCCAACGCGACCATCTGGATGTTGGTTTGATTCACATCCGTTTTATCGATCTGGTAGTATCCCGGCGCAGCTGGATCGGGCTGAGCCGTTGAGTCGCTGGCAAGCGTGCCTTTCGGCCATGAGGCAAACGCCTCGCGGAGGCGCGCTTCCATCTTGGCCGAATCGAAGTCTCCGACCACGCCAAGAATAATGTTGTTCGGATGCACGTATTTACCATGCCACTCCACCAAATCCTGCCGGGTAATCGACGCGACCGTTTTGTATTCCGGGACGCGGGCGTATGGACTGTTCACGCCGTAAGCCAATTTGGCCGCTTCCCGCCCTGCAATTTGGCCGGGATCATCGTTGCGCCGCGAGATGCCGTCGTACAAACCCTTTTGGGAAATTTCAATCTTTTCGGCGCGGAACTCAGGATTCTTCAGCACGTCGACGAACACGCGAAAGACGTCGTCGAAGTCTTCTTTGAGGCAGGAAAAGCTGGCGCTGGTCGAGTCGCCTCCTCCGCCGGTCTCGACCTTCGCGGCGCGCTGCTCCAGGAAGTCGTCGAGCTGATCGCCGGTTTGCGTCTTTGTGCCGCCGGTGCGCCACACGTCTCCATAAACATCGGTCAATCCTGCTTTGCTGGCTGGGACCGACCGTTCGCCGCCGCGAATGCGGGCGGTGCCATCGATGGTGGGGAGCTCATGGTCTTCCTGTAGAAAAACCACCATGCCGTTGGGGAGTTCGACGCGCTTCGGCTGTACCGGATGAAACGCCGGTAATTTGGGAATTGGTATCTGCTTCCACGGTTGCTGGCCAGAGGTCGAAGAGGCCGGTTGCGCCTGCGCGTAAAGAGGCGTTGTGCCTGCGACGGCAAATCCGCAGATGGCGAGGAGAGCGAAGTACGAAAGAATAGCGCGCTTCACTGTCCACCTCCTTGAGGCATCGGCGCACCTTGCGGCGCTCCAGGCGGAGGTGCGAATTCGATGATCCCTACGGTGCGGTTATCGGCCTTGAACGTCTCGTTGGCGACTCGCCGTATATCGGCCTTAGTGACTTTCTCAATGCGATCGACCGAATGAAACAGTTCGCGCCAGTCGTCATAGCGTGCTTGGTAGAGAGAAAGTTCCTGCGCCAACCCTTCATTCGATCCGAGTGACCGGATGAGATTTGCTTTGGCCCGCGTTTTGATCATTTTCAGTTCGTCGTCCGATATATCTTCTTTTTTCAACCGTTCAATCTCCACATGAATCGCGTCGGCGATCTCTTGCGTAGTGTGGCCAGGAATTGGCAACGCGTAAAATGCGAACAGCTGCGGATATTTATTTCCGGGATAGCCGGTAAAGCCTTCCGAGTCCGACGCGATCTGTTTGTCGCGGACCAGCGCTCGATACAGGCGTGATGTTCGCCCATTCGACATGAGGTCAGAGATGGCGTCGTAAATCTGATCGTCTGGGCTGCGATAGTCGGGGCGGTGATAGCCCTCGAGATAGAACGGTTGCGACTGTTCATGCAGCACCACGCGCCGCTCCGAATTCTGCGGAGGTTCTGTGGTGGTTGCCGTGTCGGGTTTGGGGCGCGCCGGGATTCGCGAGAAGTATTTCTCCACGATCGGCATCGCTTCAGAAGCTTTTACATCTCCCACGACAGTGACAACCATGTTCGATGGCACGTAATACTTGTCAAAGAAATTCTGGGCGTCAGTAGCCGAAAAAGAATTCAAGTCCGAAATCCAGCCGATGGTCGGTCGGTGATAAGGATGCGCCGCGAAGGCTTCCTCGGTAAATTGCTCGATCAGCCGCCCGACGGGATTGCTGTCAGTTCGCATACGTCGCTCTTCGATCACGACGTTGCGCTCTTTGTAGAACTGCCGTAACACCGGATGAAGAAAGCGCTCCGACTCGAGATAGGCCCACAATTCCAGGCGATTGATGGGGAAAGAATAGAAATAGACGGTCTCGTCGAGATTGGTCTCGGCGTTCATCCCCTCGCCGCCTTCGCTCTCTACGATCTTGCCGAATTCGTTAGTGTAGGGAGCGGAAAACTTATCGGCTGCTGCGATCGCGTCTTTCCATGCCTGTTCAAGTTGTGTCAACTTCTGCTGGTCGCGAGCCACGCGCTCGTCGCGTTCAGCGATATAAGCGGCATAGGCTTGTTCGACCTTGGCCAGGGCAATTTTTTCGGCGGGATAATCTCGCGTGCCGATGGTCTCGGTGCCTTTGAAGGCCATGTGCTCAAACATGTGAGCGAGGCCCGTCTTGCCCATGGGATCCTGGACGGAGCCCGCGTCCACATGGGTGAAGAATGAGAACACTGGCGCCTCAGGACGTTCACAGATCACTATGGTGAGGCCGTTGTCGAGCTTCTTGACCGTTGTGCGCTTCTCGAAGGAAGCGAGATCCTGCGCGAGAGCCAACGAGCCGAGTAGGAAAGAGACGGCTACACAACTAACAAATGTTTGTAGAGAAATTGAGCGAGACTTCATCCTGCCTCCACGTCGAAGCACCAAAAATTCGACCTTACGTGGACGGAGTGAAGATTGTCAAACGAGTGAATGGGTTGTGGTGCGTTATGTCGATTGAGATCAGACGATGCCTGCTCGCACGTCTCATTTTCCAAATAGGCTCAACTTTCGAACAGGCTCTGCCACCAACGTTGCAAAGGAGCAATTCGCTCGCAGGACTGAAAATTTTGGATTATCGATCTTTTAGAATCAGAGATTTACCCGTTGTCGCCTTCTCAGATCTTTGATCTTAAATGACTTAGAGGCAAAATATTCTGGAATAAGGACTTAGCGTCTCTGTGCGCACCCGTTTACTCGCAGCCCTCAGGTCGTCCAGCCTCTAGGCAGCCTCTCTACCAAGAAGGGGACGAAGGATCACGTTCTCGCTCTCGGTCGAAAATTTTTAATCGTCAATCTTTTAGAATCAAGGGTTTAGATAGAAGCTTCCCGCCAGATCTTTGACTTTAAAGGACTTAGGGTCCTCAACGAAGTTCTTCCGGAATTAAAAAGGGGTGCAGATTCGATCCGCACCCCTTTGCCGGGGAAAATGCTGAAAAATGCCCCTACAATTATTATATCAATTTCGGCCTACCCCCCCGACAACTTTTCCGATTTTATTTGTGGCTATTCTTCATGGACTTACACGGAAAAGTGGGCGAACAGGGGGTTGACACGATTCTTGCGAGTGCCACGAATGGCGGAGAAGGGCGCGAACCGAATTAGTCAGAGTTTCCTTGGAGAACGGACTGCCTTACAGCGAAGATCGCCTAACGATCGCATCCTCGCGCGCCAACACTTCCTCGCTCAACTCCACGCCCAGACCCGGCCCGGGAGGCAATGGCAGATCCCCATTCGCACCCGCGAGTAGCTTTTGCGTAACCAGGCCGTCATACTCTTTGCCGTAATGCCGCCGCACCGTCTCCATGATGAAAAGATTCGTAACGTTCGCCGAAAGATGCGCCGTGGCAAAGTGCAAAATCGGTCCACCGCAGTTATGCGGAGCGATCGGGAGATAGTAAGTTTCCGCCATTGTCGCAATTTTCTTACCCTCGGAAATTCCTCCGCACCACGAAATATCCGGCATGATCACGCTCGCCGCGCGATTTTCCAGCAACTCTCGAAATCCCCAACGAGTCATCAGGCGCTCACTCAAACAGAGCGGTATCTTCGTGGAGCGCGCCAGTTCCGCGTAGGCGGCGAGATTATCCTGCGGCAGCATTTCCTCCAGCCACATCGGTTTGTAGCTCTCGAGTGCGGCGGCGATTTTGATCGCCGAGGGGAGATTCCAGAAGCCGTGAAACTCAATCGCGACTTCAATCGCGTCGCCAAATTCTTCGCGGATCAGACGCAAAGGTTCGATCCCGTGCCGCAACTGCTCTGCCGAAATATGGTTCCCACTCGTCTCTTTGGCGATCCCGTCAAACGGCCAGATCTTCATCGCCTTGATGTTGCTACTTAACAGTTCGCCGGCTAGGCGCGCTGGTTCGCGATTGAAATCCAGCCGGTCGTAACAGGTGTTGTAAATGCGTATGGATTCGCGCGATGCGCCTCCCAGCAACTTATAGATTGGCTGGCCGGTCGCTTTGCCCAGCAAGTCCCAGAGCGCGATGTCGACCGCGCTGATCGCACGCATTTCCGTGCCAGCCCATCCGCTATAAGAGACATTCAGAAACATATCGGCCCAGAGCCGATCAATCGCACTGGCGTCTTTCCCCAACAAGACCGGTGCCAGCTTGGAATGGACGATCGCTGCTTCGGCCTCCGCGTTGGGATAGCTCTCTCCCAGGCCTATCAGGCCTTCGTCGGTGTGGATGCGCACCCAGAGATAAGTAATCGCGCCGGCGTGAACCGTGATTCCGCGCGGAAGGTAGATAGTTTCGACTGCGGTGATTTTCATGGGAGGAAATTCGAGAGTTCGACTCGAAATTATCGCCGCGGCGCCCCAATTTAGTCAACATTATTGTTGACAACTGCCAGCGCCGGGACGTAGATTGTGCCCTGCCACCCTCCGCCTCATACCAAGCCCGTTGGGTGATATCGTAACGAGGCGGGAAGATGGGTCGATGTTCAAGCCATCGTCTGACAATAACCATCAAAGCTTAAAATCGGTCGGTACTCATGCCTCAAGAAACCAGACTGCACGGAAAAAAAGCTCTCATCACCGGCTCGGACACGGGCATCGGACATGAAATCGGCCTCGAATTTGCCCGCCAGGGCGCCGACGTTGTGTTTCATTACGTCCAAAGCGACGAAGGCGTCAAAGCTGCCGTCGAAAAGGTCCAGGCACTGGGCCGCAAGTCCGCCGCCTTTCAAGCAGACTTCGACGCCTTAGACCAAGTCACGCACCTCGCCGATCAAGCCGGCGAATTTCTTGGCGGAGTGAATTGCCTGGTCAACAACGCCGGCGTCACCATGAACCGGCCATTCCTCAAAGTCACTCCCGAACAGTTCGACAAAATGTTTCACATCAACTTTCGCGGTCAGTATTTCCTCACGCAAAGGGTGGTGGAGGACATGCTGAAACGCGGAAGCGGCGTGATCTGCAACATGTCCTCCGTCCACGGACTGCAAGGTGTGCCTGAACATTCCGTTTACGCGGCAACCAAGGGTGCGATCATCGCCTACACGCGGTCGCTGGCAGTGGAGTTGGCTTATAAAGGCATCCGTGTGAACTCCATCGCTCCCGGCTGGATCACCGTAGAGAATTACTTCAAGTGTATTCCCGGCTTCACTAGAGAAATCGCTGCGGAAACTGGTTACAAAGCAATCCCTGTCGCCCGTTGCGGAGAGCCCTCTGACATCGCCAAGTTGGCAGCCTTTCTTTGTTCCGACGACGCGTCATTCATCGTCGGGCAGACAATCGTGGCCGATGGAGGAACCACAGCGCTCATGTCTCTGGTCTCTGATTTCAGGAAAGAATCGACAAATACCTTTGGTAGAGGTTATATCCCCGGCGTCTAGGTGGCGCGAAACATGCTTCAACAGCTGCTTGCAACCCTGAAAGCGGTCGGCAAGCCCGCCGAACTCCATCAAACCGAAGATGGAACGCGGATCTTGGTCCTGCCCTATGGAGGCAGAATTCTCGGGGTTTTCGCGCCGGGCAGTGAAGAGAATTTTCTTTGGACGAACTCGGCCCTCGACAATCCAGAGACGGCGCGTGCTTACTACGCTAGCGATGACTGGCAGAATTCCGGCGGCGACCGCACCTGGCTCGCTCCGGAAGTAGATTTCTTTTTCCCGAAATTTCCCAACATCGATATCGCCGGATATTGGCAACCCCGTAGCCTCGATCCCGGCAACTATGAACTGACCAAGACCACACACGGTGTGAGACTCACCAACCGTCTGACGATCGAGGGATTTCGATCGCGAAAGCGAGTCCAGCTAGAGATCACAAAATCCATCGCCGCCGCCGCGAACCCATTGCGCCACGAAACTTCAATTCAGACCGCTGCCGTGGAATATGCCGGCCACACCCTCGTGACCTCCCTGAAGATCGTAGATACTCAACCGAACGATGCGTTCCTCGTTGGCCTGTGGAGTCTTACGCAAATGCCCCATCAGGGAGAGCTGTTTATTCCGACCTATTCGAAAACCGAGCCAAGGATTTATTTTGGGCTGGTCGACGCGCCTCCCGACGAACTAGCCATGAGTGATCGTCTGGTGCGCTTTAAGATGCGAGCCGCCGGAGAACACAAAATCGGTGTCCGCGCCGCCGCCACCACGGGCCGTATTGGCTACATCTATCCCACCGGCAGCAAGCACGCGCTCATAGTGCGCAACTTTTTCGTGAATCCGTCCGGCGAGTACGCCGATGTTCCTTGGACCGAACCTGACGACCTCGGCTATTCCACGCAAGCCTGTAGCGTGAATAGCCGCTGGGGGATGTTCAGCGAGATGGAATATCACGTCCCGGCCATTGGCGGAAACACCGGGCTGAGCCACGTGGAAGATCGCTCCCAGCTTTGGGCATTTCGGGGATCGCGCGAAGATATTGTGAAAATTGCACGAACGCTGTTGTCGAACGAGATCACTTAACCCCGCTCGCCATTCGTCAGAGCGCCGACTCGTCGGAGCGCGTCAGAGTGTAAATTCCGCCAGGATCAGGTTATCGTCGTGGCCGCCGTCCGTCACATGGAACCCCAGGTTCCGGCAGATGGTGATCATTCCGATATTTTCGCGCAACATATTGGAGTGCACTTTGTCCAACTTCTCGTCACGCGCGATTTTCAGCAGTTGCCGGTAAAGCTCCGTGCCTAATCCCATGCCCTGCGCGCCATCTCGCACCAGCGCAGCAAGCTCCGCTTCCGGAATGCCCCGGAGTTTGCTCAACCGTCCCACCGCGATAATTTCCGGCTCTCCCGCCTGATTTTTTCGCTCCACGACCAGCGCCATATCGCGGTTGTAGTCGATGAAGCAGATTTGCGTGAGCCGCTCATGCGTGGTTCTTTGGGAAAGCTTGAGCGGCTGGAAGTAACGCAGATAGACCGAGCGTTCACTGAGTTCCTTGTGAAACTCGATCATCTTGGGCTCATCCTCGGGGCGGATCGGCCGCACCACGACCTCTTCCCCATTCTTCATCTTCCATCGTGAAACATATTGCTCGGGGTAGGGGCGTATCGCTGACCGCGGCAGTTTTTCGTCCGTCACCGCTATGTCATGCAGCACAACCCTCGCGTCGAGCGCCAGTAGCCTCTCAGGAGACGCGAGCAAGGGATTGATGTCGATCTCCTTGATGCGAGGATTCTCGACCACCAGTTCGCTGAAACGAACGAGCAAATTCTCCAGCGCCGCCATATCCACGCTCTTGCGCCCTCGCACTCCCTTTAGGGCGTGATAAATCTTCGTGGTTTCCATCATGCGCCGAGCCAGTGTCGAGTTCAGTGGAGGCAGCGCCAGCGACTTGTCCTTGAAAACTTCAACCAGCTGCCCTCCGGTTCCAAACAGCAGTACCGGCCCGAACTGCGAATCGAGGCTGGCGCCGAGAATCAGTTCGTACCCATCCAGCTTGGCCATCGGCTGCACCGTCACGCCATGGAAGTGCTCTGCTCCGGCTTTCTCTGCAACCGCGCGCTGAATGTTGTTGAAGGCCTCGCGCACGGCCGCACCATCCCGCAGATTCAAAACCACGCCACCCACGTCGGTCTTGTGCGTGATCGTCAGTGAGTACAGCTTGAGCACCACGGGATAGCCAATCTTCTCGGCCCATCCCACCGCTTCGTCCACGGTCGCGGCGATCTCTGTCTTCGTCGTCGGAATGCCGTAGGCTTCCAGCAGTTTCTTCGACTCGTACTCGGTCAGAATCGTCCGTCCGGATTCCTTGACGCAGTCGATAATGGAGCGCGCCGCATGGCGATCTGGACCGGAATCCCCCGTTTGCAGCGAGGGCGTCTCATACAAGCCCTTGAGATTGTCGGCGTACTGCCACATGTAGTTAAAAGCGCGCGCCGCCGTGTCAGGATAGTAAAAGCTGGGTAGGCCCGCCTGATTCAGAATGTCCTCGCCTGCGGCCACGCTGTTTCCGCCCATCCAACTCGCCAGCACAGGCTTGCCCAGGCTGTGCGCATACGGCCGCAGCTCCTCCGCAATACGCGTCGGATTCGTCATTCCCTGCGGCGTCATGATCACCAGCATGCCGTCGATGTTCGGATCTTTCGCCGCGATCTCCAGGGACTTCGCGTAACGTTCCGGTTCCGCGTCTCCCAGGATGTCGACCGGGTTGCCGTGACTCCAGGAAGGCGGGAGGAGTTTGTTGTAGGCTTCCATGCTCTCGGGAGAAACCTCCGCCAATACACCGCCGCCCTGCACTAATGCGTCGGTAGCGAGAACACCCGGGCCGCCCGCGTTCGTCACAATGCACAAGCGATTTCCTTTCGGCCGCGGTTGCTTGGCAAGCACCTCCGTCATATAAAAAATGTCGGCAATGGCGTTCACACGCAGCACCCCGACGCGTCGGAAGGCCGCGTCAAGAACATCGTCCGATCCCGTCAATGCGCCGGTGTGCGAGGCAGCAGCCTTAGCGGCAGCAGCGGTGCGTCCCGCCTTGATCACGATAATGGGCTTGGTGAGCGACACCTCGCGTGCAGCCGAGAGGAACGAACTCGCATCCCCAATCGATTCCATGTAGATGACGATCGCGTGCGTCTTCGGATCGTTGCCGAAATAACTGATGAGGTCGCCCCAATTCACATCCAGCATCGACCCGATCGAAATGAATGAACTGAAGCCGACGTTTTCCCCCAAGCTCCAGTCCAGCACCGCCGTACACAACGCTCCGCTCTGGCTGATGAAGGCCACGTTGCCCGGCTTGGCCACCGTAGCGGCAAAGGTCGCATTCAGCCCCTGGATCGGATTCATCACGCCCAGGCAGTTCGGCCCGATGATCCGCATCTTCCCTCGTACGATCTCCATAATCTCGCGCTCGAGCTCGATGCCCGCAGCACCAATCTCTTTAAATCCGGCGGAGATCACGATCCCTCCCGGAATGCCAAGTTCAACCGACTCGCGCAGTACGGAAGGCACAGTTGCGGCTGGCGTCGTGATCACAACCAGGGCGGGCACTTCAGGTAATTCGCTTACGCTGGGAGACGTCCTTACCCCGAGAATGTTGGAGCGCTTGTTATTCACCGGAAAGATCGTCCCGCCGAACGGACTGCTCAACAGATTCCATAACACACTGCGGCCCACGCTACCCACCCGCTCAGAAGCGCCGACCAGCGCGACGCTCCGCGGACTGAAAATCGGATCCAGCGGATGCGCTTCCGCTCTCAG
This sequence comes from Terriglobales bacterium, assembly GCA_049520915.1. Classification (GTDB taxonomy): domain Bacteria; phylum Acidobacteriota; class Terriglobia; order Terriglobales; family Acidobacteriaceae; genus Acidiflorens. The sequence continues at coordinate 5,668 of JBEKPH010000087.1, read as the reverse complement.
CACGTCGTGGGAAGAACCGCCCGTAACTTTGCCAACTTTACTAATCGTGCTCATGATGGCTCACCTTGCATGTCGGAGCGCCCCAGCCAATATCCGATTGAACTCGCTTCACGCTATCGATTACTTTGGCACATCCGCAAATTGAATGAATTTGACGAGTTCTGACTGCTAAACCTTAATTCTAGACACTCCGCCCGACGTGGGGCAGTGTGATCCCTTGTCTTTCCCATTTTGTACCGCGAACGAGAAAACAAGATGGCGACCAACGTCATTTCTTCTTGTATTTGTGGATCGTAAGTTGCCGGAGGGCTTCGTCCAAATCGCCACTTTCGCGTGCATCCGCTCGGTCTTTCGCCAACTCGAGCACTCGTTTGTGAATAGCGATCCGAGCCTGCTCGTAAAGCTCTTCTCGCTTCGTCGGGTCCTCCTCATGCATCGCCAACTGGTAAAGCGCCTTCCAGTCGAGGGTCATCGAGAAATCCGTTCAACCAAAAATATTCTGGGAATCGCTTCTATGCTAGTTGGCGACGAAGTAAAGATCCGTGACGCCGGTCACATCGTTTGTGAAAGCATTCGCGCCACCAGCGCCGCAAGTCGGCACCGAATCGAATGATCTACTCAATCATTGCTGGACGAGAAGCATTGCACTTCCGTCTTTGTGATGCCAAGAAACAAGACACTGCAAAAGCTTCTTACACCCACTCCACTCGCGGCATTTGCGGAATTATTCCAGCCTTGTGCCCCATGTCGAGCAACCGACGCACAGCTTCTCGCCCGTCGTCTCCATAATCCAAGGTTCGCTCGTTGACATACATGCCCACAAACTTATCCGCCTGCTGCGTGTCCAGATCGCGCGCGAACTGCATGGCATACGCCAGAGCCTCTTCGCGATGATCGATGCCGTACTGAATGCTTTCCCGCAGCGCCTGGCTGACACTGGCTATGGTTTCCGCACCGAGCGAGCGGCGGATGGCGTTGCCGCCGAGAGGAAGGGGCAGTCCGGTGACCTTCTGCCACCAGCGCCCTAAATCGATCACGCGGTGCAATCCCGATTTGTCATAGGTCAACTGCCCTTCATGGATGATCAGCCCCGCTTCGTGCTTGCCTTCGAGAATCTGCGGAATGATCTGATCGAAAGGGACGATTTCGACTGCGATACCCGGCGCGAATAGCTCGAGCGCGAGGTAAGCAGTGGTGAGTTTCCCGGGGATTGCGATCTTCCTCGTCTTGATCTCATCCTGGGTGAACGGCCTGGTCGAGACGAGCATGGGTCCGTAGCCATCGCCGACACTGCCGCCACACGACATCAGAGCATAGTTCTCCTGAATATACGGATAGGCATGGAACGAAATTGCTGTAACGTCGTACACGCCTTCCTGGGCCTGCCGATTCAGCGTTTCGATATCGCACAGTGTGTGGCTGAACTTTAGTCCGGGCACGCGAACTTTGTTCGTGGCCAGACCGTAAAACATGAATGCGTCATCCGAGTCTGGGCTGTGCGCCACGCTGATTTCGCGTACCGGAGAGGAAACTGTACTCATAAGATTTGCAGTCCTATTCTATAAAAACTTTATTGTGGGGAGATACGAAAGCGCCGCCATCCCGCGGAACCATTTTTGTGCTCTCCCATAGAGACGCGGCTTGCCGCGTCTCCGGCGCTACCGGGAAGTCTGCTTGGACCAACGTGCGGCGACTCCAGCTGCCATGAATATTTTGATGATTTCCGCGAAAACAAACCAGTACAGCCCATACCGGATCGCCAACCCAATCGAGTGCGTCAACACCGCCAGCCAACTCAGACCGCCCGCAAACAGCACAACTTCCGCCACCGTCGCCGAGAGCACAGCCCAGCCGAATCGGCGCGAAGTATGTTCGTAAATCCAGCCCGCGACAAACGCCACCAGCGGATAGGCCAGCAGAAATCCACCGGTCAACCCAAACAGATGCGAAACCCCACTGCCCAAAGCCGCTGGGCTGAATACCGGCAATCCGCTCGCGCCTTCCATCAGATAGAGCGCCAGTGCCGCGAAACCACGCTTGGAGCCGAGCAGCAACCCCACCGCCAGGACACCAAAATTTTGCAAGGTTAGCGGCACCGGCGTGAAGGGCAACGGCACCGTAATGTGCGCGCATATCGCGACAAACAGGCTGGCGGAGATCACAATGGCCGCCTGCTTCACCCAATCCCTGCTCGAAGCTCTTTCCTGCCCGATTACTCCAGTCGGTTCCAGAACCCGGCCTGCTACTTTCGACATGGCTTTCCCTTTCTTCGCCGCAGACGCTCAAATATGCGAATGGTTCAACATCAAACCTGAGGGTGGGACGAACGGTCGAGGTCTTCCAGTTCCGCCTTTTGGGCCGCCGTTGCCATCATCTGCCGCCGGACCCGCATAAAAATCGTGAGCGCAACCGAAACCACCACCGCCGTACTGACTCCCAGTATGAGAAACCACCAGAGCATCCGCACAACTCATTCAGGATAGCAGATAGCCCCTAGCCCTCATGTGCGCAAAATCACGCACTCTCCAATCAAGCGGCTATGGTCGAAGGGTCAGCTCTTCTTCGCCGGTTTTGCCATGGCTTTGCGGCGATTTTCGATATTCTTGGCGACCATTTCCAGGCGCTTGCGCGCTGTTTTCGATCCAGTCGCGACCTTCTCGATGTTCGACCAGACCGAAGGATTGCCCATTTTCTGACGCAGTTCCTTCAGAAACGGCTGGACCTTGGCAAAAATGAAAAACATTTCGCCGCTGCATCCGGGCTGCACAAACAGCTCTTCGTGAAGAGCCCCCTGTAGCACAAAGCAGGCCGCCATATCCCAATAGCTCCCGACCTGCCGGAGCCATGCATTCTCTTGTGTGCCCTGGGCGTTCGAAACTTTCAGGATGTCATCGGCGCTCTCGGGCCAAAACTCACCCACATACCACGCTCGCGCTTTGCGCATTTCCGCTTCGCGCCGCAGATCATAGAGTTTCAAAATCAAGTTTGCATCGTGCGCTGTCGCCTTCTTCGCCATTGTTCGCCTCGTGAAAAATCAAGTTCCCTGCAAGTTCGCTAATGATGAGCCCAGTACCATTTGTCATCCTGAGAGAAGCGAAGGACCTGTTGTTCCCGAATCTCCAACTCAGGCCTTCGCGACCTCACCGGCCGCGCCTTCCACTGCTCTTTCGTAATCGCATTCCTTATTCGGACACGCGATTACCGTTCCGTCTTTGCGGATTCGTTCCACCAGATACTCATGCCCGCAGTCAGGACACTTCTCCGGCACAGGCTTCGCGGCCGAAGTAAATTTGCACTTCGGGTAATTCCCGCATCCGTAGAAAGTATTGCCCTTGCGCGCCCGCTTTTCGACTAGTTCGCCGTCTTTACACTCCGGACACTTCACGCCGATGAAGTTCTGCTTCACGTACTTGCATTCGGGATATCCGCTGCACGAAGTGAACTCTCCAAAACGCCCGTGGCGCAGGATCATGTTGCGCTTGCACAGCGGGCAAGTCTCATCGAGCGGGATATCGGGCACTTTTTTCCCTTGATCCAGCCGCCGCGTGGTCTTGCAATCGGGATACCCGGTACAAGCCATGAACTGCCCAAAGCGCCCGCGCTTCAGCACCATCACCCGTCCGCAATTTTCGCAATACTCTTCTTGCGCCGTCTCCTGCACATCGGCCGTATCAAGATCTGGCAGGTTAATCGGATTCTCTTTGGTGAACTTGCAGGTATCGGGATTTTCCTTGTCGTACGTGCTGCAGGCGTAGAACGATCCGTGCTTACCCCACTTGATCACCAGCGGCGCGCCGCAAAGCTCACACTTCTCGTCCGTCGGCTTCTCCATACGCTTGATGTTTTCCATGTGCTTCTCTGCGTATCGGAGATCCTTCGAGAACTTCTTGTAAAAATCGGTGAGTGCATCGTTACCCGTTTGCTTGCCCTCTTCGATTTCGTCCAGCTCTTCTTCCAGATGCGCGGTGTACTGGAAATCGAAGATGTCTTTGAAGTTTTCCACCAGCAGATCGGTCACAACCAGGCCAATTTCGGTGGGTGTAAATTTGCCCCCGATTTTCTGCGCGTACATGCGCTCCTGAATTGTGCTCAGAATCGTCGCGTACGTTGACGGACGGCCAATCCCACGCTCTTCCAGCTCCTTCACCAACGAAGCTTCGTTGAAGCGCGGAGGTGGCTCCGTAAAATGCTGCTCGGGAAGCAGCGATTTCAACGTCAACTTCTGCCCCGCTTCGAGCGGCGGAAGTTTGTGCTTCAGTTCCTCGTCTTCCTCATCCTTATTATCTTTCGACTCCTCGTAGACCTTCAGGAAGCCGTCGAACTTCATGACCGATCCCGTCACCCGGAACCAGAAGACATCATTTCCAGATTTCGCATCGATATCGACTGAAGTTTGATCAAACACCGCTGGATTCATCTGCGAGGCCACGAAGCGCTGCCAGATGAGCTTGTAAACCTTGAATTCATCTTCCTGCAGGTACTGCTTCATCTGGTCAGGATGCCGTGCCGCCGACGTGGGACGGATCGCCTCGTGCGCCGCCTGCGCTTCTTTCTTCTCCTTATATGTATTGGGAGACTCGGGCAGATACGACGTCCCGTAGGATTCCGCAATATATTCGCGCACCTCGGTAATTGCCTCCGGCGCGACCCGCGTCGAATCCGTACGCATATAAGTAATGAGGCCGACCAGTCCCTCGTCGCCGAGTTCCACGCCTTCATACAGGCGCTGCGCAATCATCATCGTTCTCTTCACGCTGAAGCGCAGCTTGCGCGAGGAATCCTGCTGCAGTTTACTTGTCGTGAACGGAGGAGTCGGGTTCCGGCGTCGTTCTTTCTTTTCCGCCGAACGAACCGCCCAATCGGCTTTCTCGATCGCTTTACGGATCTCTTCCGCCTGCTCGCCGTTGGTAACCTCAATCTTTTCTTCGCCCTTGCCCAGAAAGCGCGCGTCGAATGCTGGCGGCTTGCTGGCCGCAAGATTGGCATCGATCGTCCAATACTCTTTTTTCTCGAAGGCCTTGATTTCGCGTTCACGATCGACGATCAGCCGCAGCGCAACCGTCTGCACCCGTCCCGCCGAAAGCCCGCGCCGGACTTTGTCCCACAATAAAGGAGAGACCTGATAGCCGACGAGGCGGTCGAGCACGCGCCGTGTCTGCTGCGCGTCCACCAGATTGCGGTCAATATCCCGCGGATGCTCAAACGCCGCCTTCACCGCCCGCTGCGTAATTTCATTAAACGTCACGCGCCGTATGCGTGCTCCGTCGCCGATGTCATCCGTCTTCGGCTTCGCCTTCTTTCCCTTCTTTTTCTTACTCGAGTCTTCGCCCAGCTCGTCGGCGAGATGCGCCGCAATCGCCTCCCCTTCGCGATCCGGATCAGGCGCCAGGTAGATGAAGTCCGCCGCGAGCGCCAGCTTCTTCAGCTTGGCCAGCACCTTCTCTTTGCCCGGAATAACAACGTATTCGGTTTCGAACTCGTTTTCGAGATCGACCCCGAGGCTGCTCTTGGGCAGGTCCTTCACGTGGCCGTACGACGCATCGACCGTGAATCCCTTACCCAGATATTTCTGGATCGTTTTCGCCTTAGCCGGCGATTCGACAATGACTAGTCCTTTAGACAATGGTTCCTCAATGTGGCAGTAATGGATTTGAAGCTAGCACGAATT
>JBEKPH010000086.1:0-17838 GCA_049520915.1 Terriglobales bacterium | reverse complement strand
GTCGACGCGAAGCACCGCGTGCCACGGAATAACGTGCTCTTTGTAGGCGCCGTCGCCCTGATTGGCGCATTCGTAATGAGCTACGGCCTGGGCGCAGAGATGTTGAACTTCGGGGCCCTGATTGCCTTCATGGGCGTGAATGCCGCCGCGTTCGTCCGCTACGTGGTGCGCGAAAAGAAATGGACGGTGTCATTTGCCGTTCCGCCAATATTCGGCTTCCTGATTTGCTTCCTGCTCTGGTTGAGCCTCAGTCGTAAAGCGGTGATCGCCGGCACGATTTGGATGGCCGTGGGAATCGCGTTCGGTGCGTGGAAAACGCGCGGCTTCCAGGGGGATTTGGTGAACTTCGACATCCCCGCAGACGAGTAACGCGGACGCGGTCTTCCTTATTTAGATTTGTCATCCCGAACGAAGTGAGGGATCTGCATTTCGCTGGCTGACTCCACACCGCTCGCGTTGCTCGGGATGACAAGCAACGCAGAGCGTTACTCCACGTTCACGCCCGTCACTTCGACCTCAGGTGTGGCTGCTCCCGAACTGCCCGAGCGGTACGTCGCTGTAACCTCTCGCTTTTCTCCCGGCAACAAGGAGAGGTAATTGTCCTGCCACACCACCGGCAATATCTCTTCGCCGCCTTTACCCTTGTCGAGCTTTAGCCGGACGAAGAAGGCGATCGTCTTTCCGCGATTTTCCACGGTTACGTGCGTTACCGAATCGTTCTCCACTTTCTTCGTGTGGCTCGCAACGCTCACCGTCACCTTGGGCATCTGCGCCAGCGTTGTGTAGTCGGCGTACGAAGCCGTCGGAGTCGTATACCAGTTCGACTTTGACCAGTCGAGCGTTTCCGGCTTCGTCGAGAGCCAGTAGAAGTTTGCCCCCACCAGTTTGCCGCCACCGTCCGTCACGCGAAGATCCAGAAAGTAAGTCCCAGACAATCCGCTGACCTGCGGAAGCTCAAACACCTTTGCCGTGCTGTCCGCCGCCGCATCGAGCGCCGCTTCCTTGGAAAATTTCTGCGTTCCGTCCAGATTGAAAATCCGAGCGGTCAGCTTCAATCCTTTCGCGTCGACATATTGGCTGCTCACCAGCCATACCGAGTGATCGTCGTATCCATATACCGGATCAAGCGCCTGCAGCGCTTTCTTGGCCCCAAAATATCCCCCGCCCGGCTCCAGATAGTAGTCATAGAGATGCCAGATCATCGACGGCCACGCGTTGTTTAACATCCACTGGATCACGCCAGTCGATGTGTACTTGTTGCGGCTATAGGCCTCGTACATTGCTCGCACGCCTTCATACGTCATCAGTTGCGATTTGTCAGTGAAGTCTTTCGCGCTCGCGGCCTTCCCGTAACGCGCGTCCAGTGCTTCAGTAAAGACGTGCAGGTTTTTGAAAGATCCCCCGCCGGCGTGAAAATTCCAGTACTCGTCGACCGGCCAGAGATGATCTTTTGGAATCATCCGCTCGACGCTCTCAAGCGTCGGAACGGCAGGTCCCATGCTGGTTTCCGTGTTGAATCCGTAGGCGCCTCCGCAACCACCCTGATTGCAAATTCCGCTCTGGGTGCGGAGATGAGGATCGGTTTCCCAGTACGAAGGCGCGACATATTCATACGGCCCGCTCATCTTGACGCCGCTTCCGTTCGTGAGAGTCGTGGGCTTCGCCGTAGCCGACGAGATCACCGGATTGGGCCAGCGCAAATCGTTCTCGACTTTCAGGTACATCTCTTCGACATCGGGCGGCGGCGGATTGTCGCTGCCATTGAGCCACACCAACATGCTCGGATGCCGCCTCAGTCGGTACATCTGATCGCGCAGTGAAGCCTTCGCGATTTCAAAATCTTCATCTTTCCAACTGCCCCAATGCTCCCAGAAATCGCAGCAGCACCAGCCCGCCATCACCAGGATCCCCTGTTGATCGGCCATTTCAAAAAATTCCTCGGTCTCGAGCTTTCCTTCCAGTCGAACCGTGTTCAATCCCATATCGCGCACATAACGGAACTCATCTGCCAAGCGCTCGGGAGTTTCACGCATCATCATGTCGGGCGTCCAGCCACCGCCACGAATCAGAATGTTCTTGCCATTGATCTTGAAAAGGCGTTTCAGACGATCAGGGGCCTGCTCGGTGACTTCGGAGGTGATCTCGCGAATCCCAAATTTCGTGCGAGAAAGATCGGACAACGCGCCATCCACCTCGAATGAAAGACTCAGGTCGTAAAGGTTCGGCGTGCCCATCTGCGCCGGCCACCACAGCCGCGGATTACTCAGGTTGAGTTGCGGATATTGCTCCGGAGAGAACACGATATCCTTCGACTCTCCCGGCGCCAGTTCCACGGGTTGCGCGAACTCGATACTTTCAATCCTGCCTTTCAACGTCCCTTTCACGCCATGGTCGCTGGAATTTTTTAACTGGGCAGTTACCGTGATGTGAGCCGCGGTATTCGCCGGCGATTCCACTTTGGCGAGTACCGCTGGGTTTCGCACTGCGACCGGACCGCTGGTGGTGAGGTACACCTCGCGCCACAATCCCATGTTCTTGTCAGGCGGCGCAGGATTCCAGTCGACGAACGTTATTGCAAGACTGTTCTCCGATGGCGCCCACACCTGGACAGCGAGCGCATTCGTCCCCGCGTGAATGGCCGAAGAGACGTTGAATTCGTAGGTGCGCCAGGCACCCGCTACATCGTTCGAATTAGCGATCTGTTTTCCGTTAAGAAAAATATTGGCGCGATAGTTGATCCCCCGGAAATTCAGCCACACAGTTTTCCCCGAGAAAACGGCCGGCAACGTGAACTCTTTGCGATACCACCAGGAAACCCCATAAGGGCTGTCCGGGGGCATCGGAATATTTGAGAAATTTGTGCCGATCGGATAGCTGACGCCGGGGTATTTCCGAATGTTCGTTCCGTAGAAAGGGTCCGGAAGCAGTCCGCGCTTGACTTGCGCGGCAACCACGGTTGTCGGAACGTCGGCTTCGATCCAATCCGCCACATGAAACGACGCGCTAGAGATGGCTTCGCCGCTTGCCGCGACCTTTGCGGAAGATTGCAGCGTCCAGCCCTCGCGCAAGGGCAACGTCAGGGCCGGAGCGGGAGCGAAACTCGTTTGTGCGGCAGCTACCGCAAGCGCAAAGAATGGGAGCAGGAGGCGCAACGTCTTCATGAAAGTGTCCTTCGATGAAAACTGGAATGACGAGAATACGATTTCTGTGCGAGTCGCTCTAAGTTGATAGCACTTTTATTAATTCGATTCAATAGCGCATTTTCACAAAAAGCTGAAGCGCGACGCCAACTACTTTCCGAGTCGCGGTCCTCCATTTTCTCTCAACAGCGTCCTCTTCGTGGAATCGGAGATCGGCGCTCAACCAGCCGGCGCGGGATGCGAGTTTCGTTGGCTAGTCTATAATCAAAGATTGTCGCTTACTGCGTAGACCAATCGAAACGAATATCTAGCGGAGCTAATTTAGTCATGATTCGACAGCTGCAAAATGCAGGCCCCACGGTGAAGATTGTCCTCGGTGCACTGCTCGTCCTGATCTGTGCCTCAATGGCAATCACGCTGATCCCCGGTTTCGGCTCCAATCTCGGCATCGGATCGACCCCGGCTGGCGTTTTGGCGACAATTGGCGATCAGACCGTGACCGTGCCCGAAGTGCAGCGTGAAGCTCGGGCCATGATCCGCCAGCAGTTTCCTCGCGGCGGACCCCAAGCTGCCATGCTACTGCCTTATTTTGCCAGCCAGGCCGCCGAGCAACTGATCAATGAGAAAGCGCTGGTTGCCGAGGCGCACCGCTTGGGCTTACGCGTGAGCGACGATGAACTTCGAGACGAGTTGCAGCACGGCCAACTAGGGCAGATGCTCTTTCCCGACGGCAAGTTCGTGGGACAGGAACAGTACGAAGACTTCGTGCAGCGGAACGATATGACCGTCCCGCAGTTTGAGTCGTTAGAGAAAGATTACATTCTTGTTCGCAAATTGCGCGCTCTCGTTTCGAGCAGCGCGTTTATCAGCGACGCGGAAGTACGCGACGAATTCAATCACCGAAATACAAAGGTGAAATTCGAGTACGCCGTGATTACCCAGGCCGACATTCTAAGGGGCCTGCACCCCACCGACGAGGAACTGAAGGCTTTTTACGAGCGCAATAAGGCCACTTACAACAACTCTATTCCCGAGAAGCGGAAGATTGAGTACGTCGTGGTCGATAGCTCAAAGGTCGCCGCAGCCGCAACTGTCACCGATCAGGATCTGCAGACCTATTACGATCAGCACCGCGACGAATACCGCGTTCCAGATCAGGTGAAAGTCAGCCACATTTTGATCAAGACTCCTCTTCCTGCGCCCGGCGCTAAAGAAGACGAGAAAGGCATCGCCGATGCCCGCGCCAAGGCCGAAGACGTCTTGAAGCAAGTGAAAGCAGGCGGAGATTTCGCCAAACTCGCCGAAAAATATTCCGACGATCCCGGCAGCGCCAAAAATGGCGGCGAACTCGGTTGGATCGGCCGCGGCCGCACCGTTCCTGAGTTCGAGAAGGCTGCGTTTTCGCTCGGCAAAGGGCAGACCAGCGACCTCGTCAAAAGCAGTTACGGATTTCACATCATCCACGTCGAAGACAAGCAGGCAGCTGGTCTCAAGACCCTAGCCGATGTGAAGGGCGAGATCGAAGAGAAGGTGAAGCAAGAGAAAATTGCGCACGCCACCGAGGCGGCGGCGAATTCTCTCCTCAGCCAGGCCCGCAACGACGGATTCGACAAGGCGGCCGCTGCCAAGAGCGACACCCCCGTCACCACCGACTTCTTCAGCCGAACCGATAGCCTGCCCGGTCTGGCCGCGAACCCGCAGTTTATGGACGCCGTATTCAACGAAGCCGAGAAGGCCCCCGCCGATCTCGTGCAGGTTCCGCAGGGATATGTGGTCTTCCAGCTTCTTGCGATCAAGCCGCCCACCACACCTTCGTTCGAGGAAATCCGCCCGAAAGTGGAGAGCGAGTTCAAGAACGAGCGCGCTGCATTTCTGTTGCAGCAGAAGACGCAAGAACTCTCTGATCGAGCCAAGGCTGGGCACGATCTGAAAAAAGCTGCAAAAGACCTTGGTGCGACCGTAAAGACCAGCGAAATGGTCGCCCCTGACGGGCAGGTTCCAGACATCGGTTCGATGTCGAGCGCGACCGCGATTTTCTCCCTGAAGCCCGGTGACATCAGCGCTCCCATCACCGCCGGCGGCAATGGGGTCGTCGCTCAGTTGCTCGAAAAACAAGCTCCCACGGACCAGGATTTTGCGGAAAAGAAAGATAGTATCCGGCAGTCGCTGGTCGAGGCGAAACAGAACGATTTGTTCGGCCTGTTCGTGACCAATCTTCGCAAGGATATGGAAAACTCCCACAAGCTGAAGGTCAATCAGGAAGAGATGAAGAACCTGAGCCATCAGAATTCGCAAGAAGGTTCGTAGCAAGCAAAGAGTTCTCAGTTCCCAGTTCGCGGTTCTCAGTCAGAGCGCGTGGGACTAACAAACTGAGACCCCGCAACCGGAAAACTTAGAGCCGAGAACTGATTTTGCATGTCTTTCCCGCGCGCCAGCGGAATTCTTCTTCATCCGACCTCGCTGCCCTCCCGCGGTGGCATCGGCGACTTTGGTCCGTCCGCCTACCAGTTTGCTGATTTTCTCGCCTCTGCCCGCCAGGGATTGTGGCAGGTTTTGCCTCTCGGTCCGCTTGGCTACGGAAATTCACCCTACTCCTCAACCTCCGCCTTCGCCGGAAATCCGCTCCTGGTCAGTCTCGAGCGCCTTGCCGACCACGGCTGGATCGACCGCTCTCTCGTCAGCGCACTCGACGTCGCGGTTGAGCCGGTCGATTATCCCCGCGCCTTCCACCAAAAATCACCTCTCTTGTTCGAAGCTGCGCACAATTTCATGCTCTCCGCACCTCCGAATGCCCGCGCGCGTTATGAGACTTTCTGCCGGCAAAATCAGTGGTGGCTCGATGATTTCGTTCTGTTCGATGGCTTGCGTTCGCGCTTCAAACTAGAGAGCTGGAATCGCTGGCCTCGCGAATTGACTCATCGCGATGCGGCCGCGATGGAAAAAGTCAATTCCGAAATGCGGGACGATCTCGACACCCGTCGCGTGGTGCAGTTCTTTTTCTTCGAGCAATGGCGCGCTCTGCGCTCCTACTGCGCGCAGCGCTCGATTCGCGTCGTCGGCGACATCGCTATTTTCGTGAACTTCGATAGCGCCGATGTCTGGACGCATCCTGAACTCTTCCACCTGAACTCCGAACTTGATCCGGAAGTTGTCGCTGGCGTACCGCCCGATTTCTTCAGCAAAGATGGCCAGCGCTGGGGCAATCCCCTCTACCGCTGGGACGTGATGAAAGAGCGCGGATACGCCTGGTGGATCGACCGCATGCGCTGGGTCACGCAAAACTTCGACTATATCCGGCTCGATCATTTTCGCGGCTACTCGCAGTTCTGGGAGATCCCTGCCAACGAACCGACTGCCATTCATGGCCACTGGGTCGATGGCCCGAAAGACGATTTGTTCGTGAAGTTGCGTGAAGCTCTCGGCGGACTGCCGTTCTTCGCCGAAGATCTCGGATACATTACGCCCGACGTTCATGCGCTTCGCGAACGCCTGAAGATTCCAGGCATGGCCGTCTTGCAATTCGGATTCGGCGATGTCGGAGCTCACACTCATCTGCCCCACACCTTCACGGCCGACAAGGTGGTTTACACCGGCACGCACGACAACGATACCTCGCTGGGCTGGTGGAAATCGGCAGCGACAGAATTCGAACGCGAGCAGATCGAAGCCTATCTCGGGCACGTCGCCGACGATTTCAACTGGGCGATGATCCGCGCCGCGTCCACTTCCGTCGCCAGCCTTAGCGTCGTCCCCTTCCAGGATGCACTGGGCTTGGGCAGCGAAGCGCGGATGAATGTTCCGAGTCAGGAAAAAGGAAATTGGCGCTGGCGTTTTGACGCGGAGTCCCTGCATCCAGAGTTGGCGAAAAAGCTCTCTACACTCGCCGAGGTTTGCGACCGGCTGCCGCAGCCGTTGCCCGGATCCGGTCAAGAAGAGTGGGCCGCCTGAGTTAGTGTATTCTCTGTGGCGAAGCGAAATTGAGTAAATCCAAATTGTTCAGATCGAGTGGAGTACGAAGCTGTGACCGAGCCCATCATTCGCGCCCAGGCCGTAGAAAAGTTCTACCTGCAGCCGGATGGGAATCGCATTGAAGTTATTGCGCCCGTCGATCTGGATGTAGAGCCCGGCAAGATTATTACGCTGCTCGGTCCCTCGGGCTGCGGCAAATCCACGCTTCTGCGCATTCTGACCGGCCTCAGCAAGCCATCGTCCGGCGAAGTTCTGTGGCACGGCCAGCCGATCTCCTCGCAAAACGCGGGAGTCTCGATCGTCTTCCAAAGCTTCGCGCTCTTTCCCTGGCTCACCGTGCTCGACAACGTAGAAGCCCCGCTTGAAGCCCGCGGAGTGCCCGCCATGGACCGTCATAAGCGCGCATTGCGGATTCTCGATACCGTGGGTCTCGACGGCTTTGAAAGTGCTTACCCGAAAGAATTGTCGGGAGGCATGAAGCAACGGGTCGGCTTTGCCCGCGCGCTCGTTGTTGAACCCGAAGTCCTGTTCATGGACGAGCCTTTCTCTGCGCTCGACGTTTTAACCGCCGAGAGTCTACGCAACGAATTGCTCGAGCTCTGGCTCAGCCAGAAGATGCCGACGAAAGCCATCTTCATCGTCACCCACAACATCGAGGAAGCAGTACTGCTGGCCGATCGCGTCATTGTGCTGGGACGGAACCCGGCCCGCGTGCGAGCCGATTTCCCGATCGAACTCACTCATCCGCGCGATCGCAAGTCGCCGCGTTTTGTCGAACTGGTCGACTACATCTACAAGATCATGACGCAGCCCGATTTGGCGCTTGCTGTGCCCGGCACCACTACCACTACGCAGAAGCCGGCGCGCCAGAAGTACCAGATGATTCCGCACGCGCGTGTCGGTGGCATCGCCGGCCTGCTCGAACTCCTCCAAGACCGTGGCGGCAAAGAAGACCTCTACCGCCTTGCCGAAGACCTCATCATGGATGCCGAAGATCTCCTCCCGATCATCGAGGCTTCCGTCCTGCTCGGCTTTGCCACGCTGAAAGAGGGCGATGTCGAGATCACCCCTGAGGGCACTCACTTCGCCGAAGCCGATATCTTGTCTCGCAAAATTCTCTTCCGGCAGGCCGCGCTCAAGCATGTTGTGATCTTGCAGCAGATTGACAGCGTTCTGCACGCCAAGAACGATCATTCCATCTCCGAGGAGTTTTTCTACGACATCCTCGACGAGCACTTCAGTCAGGACGAAGTTGAGCGGCAATTTGAAACCGCAATGAACTGGGGACGCTATGCCGAAATTTTCGACTTCGATCGTGAATCGCACCGGTTGATCTTGGCGGAGCCGGTCAGCGAACCGCATCCGCCCACGATTACTCCGGTGCAGCCGTGACCCGTCCGCAACGAGTCGCTTTTCGGCCACTGGTTCGAATTTGGTCCGTTTTGCCTCGTCCGACCGCCGGCAGTCTGCCAGACATCATCATGTTCTCGGCCGGTCTGGCGCTTTTCTACTGCGTCGTCGAGGTCGGACGCAACTGGCTTGGCCCCTTCACGCCGCACGTCGAAATCAGCCGCCGCCTCGCCGCCTTGCCCGTCTATGCTGGATATTCCTTGCTGCGCATCGCGTTGGCGTACCTGCTCAGCCTGATCTTCGCGGTTACCTACGGATATATCGCGGCCTATCGTCCCGGCGCCGAACGTTTCATGATTCCGCTGCTCGACGTTCTGCAGTCGATACCGGTCCTGAGTTTTCTTCCAGGCGTCATGCTGGCCATGGCCGCACTCTTTCCCGGACGCCAACTGGGCGTTGAACTCGGCGCCGTTCTTCTCATCTTTACCGGTCAAGTCTGGAACATGGCCTTCAGCTTCTACGCTTCGCTGAAAAGTATTCCGCGCGAAATGCGGGAAGCGGCCACCATCTACCGTTTCAACTGGTGGCAGCGTTTTATTCAGATCGAATTGCCCTTCGCCACCATCGGCCTCGTCTGGAATTCCATGATGTCGGTCGCGGGCGCGTGGTTCTTCCTCATGGCCTGCGAACAATTCGGCGACTTCCGCCTGCCCGGTCTTGGATCCTACCTTCAATCCGCAGCCGACAACGGAGACACTCGCTCTATCGTTCTCGGCATCATCACCATGGTCGCGGTGATTGTGATGATCGATCAGTTCGTGTGGCGTCCCGTCATCGCCTGGGCTGAGAAATTCAAAATGGAGCAGGTAGAAAGCTCGAGCGCCCCAACTTCCTGGGTCCTCGATTTTCTTCAACGCTCCCGGGGCGTCGCGCTTTTTCGGAAGCGAGCGATTCGTCCCCTCCGCGAGCAAATGGTCCATTACTTCGCCCGTAGACAAGAAGTCCGCACCGCATCCCAAAGCGAAAGTCCCTCCGCTATGTGGTTCTGGCGAATCGTTGGCATCGCTTTGCTTGGCGGAATCGGTTACGCCGTCGTGCGCGTCGTCCTGATCATGACTGGATTGCGTGCCTCCGAATTTCACCAACTCGGCATCGGACTGCTCGCGACTTTCCTGCGCGTCAATCTCACTCTCGTGCTCGGCGCGTTATGGACGATTCCCGTCGGCGTTGCCATCGGATTCAACCCCAAACTGGCGCGCATTGCGCAGCCATTAGCGCAAATCGCAGCCTCGGTTCCCGCGACAGCATTATTTCCCGTCGTCTTGCTGGTCTTGATTCGCTTGGGCGGAGGGCTCGGATTCGGCTCCATCGTCTTACTGCTGCTCGGCACGCAGTGGTACATCCTCTTCAATGTAATCGCCGGTGCCATCGCCATCCCCACCGATCTCAAAGAAGCTGCCAACGTTTTCGGTATCCACGGATGGGAACGCTGGCGCAAATTAATTCTGCCCGGAATCTTCCCCTTTCTCGTCACCGGCATGGTCACCGCCTCCGGCGGCGCCTGGAACGCCAGCATTGTGGCCGAGTACTTTCACTTCAAGGGCCAAACCTATTCCACCGTCGGAGTGGGCGCCATGATCTCCGCCGCCACCGATGCCAAGAACTTCAACATGCTTCTCGCCAGCACCATCGCCCTCGCCGCCGTCGTCGTGACCACCAACCGTCTCCTGTGGCGACGCCTCTATCGTCTCGCCGAAACCCGCTACAAACTTGAAAGCTGAGGGCCAATCAGTCGCACCAATCTCGATGACCAAGAAGTTGGTTTTCTCCGAGTCTCCGTGCCTCCCTGGCAAAAGAAACTCGGTAGTGCCTCAGTTTGAAATCTTGCTTCCTTGCTCCTTCATCAATCGGGCGAGCGCAATCATTTTTCTAAACTCGGTCGCATAGGTCGTGGGAACCGCGACTTCTTCGCAGAAGCCTTTTGGGTCGAACCCAGACAATTCATCGGCGTTCTTCAATACCTGAAAGTGAAACATCGCAATCTTCTGGTTCTTACCAGAAGCACGATGGATAGCTGATTTAATCTCTTCAATCATAGATTTGCTCCTGCATTTCTTTTCTTGTAAGGTCCGCGCTTCGCTGGTGCTGGCGCGTAGCGGTCAGCCATCATCACGATTTCTTCTAGACTCCAAACGTGATCGCTCAGGCCACAAGCCATCGCCGGAGTGATTCTCAGCGTCTTATGGATTCTGGCGAAATTGTAATAGACCGCATGGATGGCGACCATCGCAATGTGGTTGTCGATCTTCTTAGAAAACCCATTCGTCAACCGCGTAAATCGGCGCATCCCCATTCGCATCGTCAAGTTGTGGCGTTCAACATAGGACGTACTGACGTACTTGGGATCAGGATCGCCGCTCACCGTTTTCATTTCGCAGCCTATGCATGTCGCCGGAGAGTAGCGCGTTTCGTTTTCCGCCGGTGCGCCGTAAATCTTCTGCAACTGCGCGTAATCAACATCCGCTCCGAATGCCTCTTCAACTGCTTCCAGATAAGCCCTGTGACCGTCTGTGGTGATCTGCACGCGCCCACGAATGCGGCTTGCGGCGTCTTTCATGAAATCGATTGCCCAGTCTGCGCTACGTCCGCCAACTAGGTAGCTGACACAGAGTTTCGTATCCGCGTCCAATCCTGTCCACGTCCAAACGTCGCCCCATCCTTCCGCCTTCTGTTCTGGCGTGACGTTCTTAGCCTTCGCCCCGATGAAGCACCAGATTTCATCCGCCTGTAGGCGGCGCACGCGAACATTCCGAACGCGCTCATCGTGGAACTGCTCACAGGCCGCGCCCAGGTCAACTAGCAATTTTGTAACGGTGTTCAGGGAGACATCGGCCATCCGCGCACAGGATCGGAGGCTGTTTCCCTCTACCAGCATCCCAAGAATCTTGGCACGGTCGGCAGTTGAGAGGCGATTCATGGCTCGATACTAAAACCGATCCACCTAATTGTCAAGCATACAGTTCAGTTTACTGCATATAGTTAAGTAGTTATTGACAACGTGTTATCAGTGGATTAGTATGCATGTACCAGCCGGAAATGGATTATGCATGGACATAGCTTTTCTGGACAAAAGCTTAGCACTGATCGAAACTGACCGAGCCGCCGACACAAAGTTGCCGATTTCGGTCATCAACTCTTTTCGTGACAAGTTGGTTGTGCTTCGGGCGGCGACAGACGAAAGGACTCTGAGGAATTGGAAAAGTCTCCACTACGAAAAACTCAAGGGGAAAAACGACGAAAGATCAATCCGCCTGAACAAGCAATGGCGGGCGGTTTTCTTAATCGAAACAGGTTGCAAGCCGAACAAACTCACGATGTTGAGAGTCGAGGACTATCACTGA
The DNA here is from genome assembly GCA_049520915.1 of Terriglobales bacterium. Taxonomy (GTDB): domain Bacteria; phylum Acidobacteriota; class Terriglobia; order Terriglobales; family Acidobacteriaceae; genus Acidiflorens. The sequence continues at coordinate 5,978 of JBEKPH010000086.1, read as the reverse complement.
CAGGGGGCTGCCTATGGCAACGATGAACGCGAATTGGGTAAAGCATCCCGGCTTTTACATCAAGGAAGAGATGGAGGAAAGGGGCTGGTCACAGCGTGATCTAGCCTTCATTCTGGGATCGACTGACCAAGCCCTAAATCCTCTTCTCAGCGGCAAGCGCGGGATAAGCCCGGAGATGGCGAAGGCGTTGGGCGAAGCTTTTGATGTCCCCGCAGAGTTCTTCGCCAATCTACAACAGGCTTACGACTTGGCGCAGGCCCGTACTCCCGATCCGAGTGTGGCGGTGCGCCGAAATATGCAGACCACATATCCCGTTCGCGAAATGATAAAGCGTGGATGGCTTGAGCTTTCCGATGCTGGCATGATTGAAACTCAACTCGCACGGTTTTTCTGTGTCGAAGGACCAAGCGATATTCCTTATTTTGGGACGCACGCAGCAAAGAAAAGCAGCTACGAAGAAAGGGAGATCCCGCCTGCTCAATTGGCATGGTTGTTCAGGGTTCGACAGATCGCTCGGTCTATGCCCGCGCCACGATATTCGGACAAGGCTCTACGCTCTGCGGTGAGCGAGTTTGAAACGTTGCTGTATGCACCGGACGAGAGTCGGCGTGTACCGCGAATGCTCATGGATTGTGGCGTCCGTTTCATCATTGTTGAAAAGTTGCCAAATGCTGATATTGACGGCGTGTGCTTCTGGCTTGATGAACACTCGCCCGTAATCGGCATGACCACGCGTCGCGACAAAATCGATAACTTTTGGTTCGTGCTTCGCCACGAATGTGAGCATGTTCTGCGGGGACATGGACGCAAGGAAGAGATCATTGATGACAACCTTGAGGGCGAGAAAGCGTCTACGGGCGACACGGTACCACCAGAGGAACAACTTGCGAATGCAGCAGCAGCAGACTTCTGCGTGCCGGATGAAAGACTAACGTCTTTCTTGGCGCGCAAACACCCTTTCTATTATGAGAAAGATGTAATCGCGTTCGCCAGACTTCTCAACCGTCATCCAGGTTTAGTAGTTGGGCAGATGCAACATCGTCTTAATAGATATGATTATCTCTCTCGTTATCTTGTTAAGATTCGGCAATTTGTGCTGCCCGATTCGATTGCCGATGGATGGGGACAGGTAGTGCCAGTGTCGTTATAGCGGAGAATCACATGGCAACAAAAGAAGAGCGTTTGCAGCAGATATGGCATAAGTACGAGACCGAACGCGAACACAAACCTACATCGGCTAGGGAAGCAGTCGAGTGGGCGGTGTCTCAGGGACTTGTAGAACTCCCAGATGTTGATCCCTACGACGTGCTTGCTGGCCAGATGGCTCAGGCGCTCCGCGATGAATACAAGGTTGATGCCAAGGGACGCCGCTATCGAGTCAATCATGCGGCACGCATAACGAAAAGTGGGGTGCAGTACACGTTCTGGGGAGTGATGGGATTCGCTTCCCATGAGCACATGGAGCGTGCATTTGCTTGGAGGCGCGAACAGATCGTCGGCGACAATCTCCAGCTAAAAATTGATGTGGATGTTTATAACGATCTGATTCGCGGGAAGCATCCTGAAATTCAACTGGTAATGGATTACACGGAAGACGTTGCGGAACGTCAAATAATGAAGATTCCGCCAAAGGCGGTTGATGTTGCTTAGTCGCTCTTCTTCCATCTAGCGCGTGCTGCCAATCGCGCTATGTCTTGGCGCTGTTCGGGAGTGAGATGCTGTGCTCTAGACTTTCCACCCTTCAATCCGCCAGCCCGTCTTTTACCGACAGGCTTTCTCTTAGACTCGCTGACCGTGTCCTCAGCTTCTCCAATGGCGATGTCGAATACCTGCTTGGCAAGCTGGACGGGATCACGCGGACGTTTGGCCACAAAACGAGTATCGCACAGGCCGCGCCCTGATTCTAGGCTATGAAATTTCAAACTGAGGCACTACCGAAACTCACCTCCTTTGCTAAATCCGCTCGCATGTTAAACAATAAAGAGTTCACCTGGCCGCTTCCGAATCGGATGGCGCGCCAGAGATAACGTAAGGAGCCTTCATGCCTGCAACTGGAGAACTGATTCGCCTCATGAATTACATCGACGATATCGCGACCACCCTCCGTCGCATCAGCGCCAGCATTCCGGCGATGACCAAAGAAGAAGCGGCGCGCCTTGGCGAGTACATCCGCAAATCCGAACCCAGCTACGAGAGCGTGGTGCAGCGTCTCGAGCATGCCGGCAAAGTCGCTAAAGAGGACAAAGAGTGACAGAGGTCCGTACCGTTGCTGTGATCGGAGCGGGCATCATGGGACGTGGAATCGCCCACGCTGCGGCCCTCGGTGGCTACCGCACAATACTCGAAGACCTTCTTCCCAATACGCTGCGCAAGGCCGAGAGCGAGATCCGCGCCAATCTAGACAAGGCAGTTGAATTGGGCAAGGTTGACGCCTCCGATGCCGATGCCGCTTTCTCTCGTCTCGAGTATGCGGGTTCCGTCGACGAAGCAGCCCGCGAAGCCGATCTCGTCATCGAGGCTGTTCCTGAAGAGATGGAATCGAAGATTGAGATCTTCACCATGCTCGACAAGATCTGTCGTCCCACGACGATTCTTGCTTCCAATACTTCATCGCTCAGCGTTACCGAAATCGCCAGCGTCACCTACCGTGCAAAAAAATGCGTCGGCATGCATTTTTTTAATCCCGTCCACAAGATGAAGTTGCTCGAAGTTGTGCGGGCGCTCGAAACCGACGACGACACATTGGCCGCTGCGGTCGAGGTCGGCAAACGCATGCGGAAAGAGGTTGTGGTAATCCGGGAGTCGCCCGGTTTCATCACCAGCCGCATCAACGCCATGATCGGGAACGAAGCCTTCTACATGCTCGAGGAGGGAATCGCCAGCGCCGAAGACATCGACAAAGCACTCAAACTGGGCCTGAACCACCCCATGGGACCGTTTGAACTGGTGGATCTCGTCGGGCTCGATACGCGCTTACACATCCTCGAATACATGCACAAGACTCTAGGAGAAAAGTTCCGACCCTGCCCACTCCTAATCCAGTATGTGAAAGCGGGAAGGTTAGGCCGCAAGTCCGGCCGCGGAGTGTTTGAGTATCCCCCCGAGCCAGCAAAGGTTGAGCCGGCGGGAAACTTTAGACGATAACCTAAGGCCTCAAATGAGGGCACGATGTCCCCTAGCTCATGGCCTCGTATTCCTGACCGCCGCTGTGTTTCGCTCTCTTGCCCTTTGCCTGGGTCGCACGGCGGGCTTCGTAGAGAGCCGCGAATGCCTGATGAGCGGCTTCGGCAGTAACGGGTGCGGATTGGGCGGCGACCGTCGGGCGACGAGCCGGGACGTCTTCCTGCAGTAAAGCTGCAATCTGAGCATTTTTCCGCAGCAGATGATCCACCCCGGCCTCGGTTAACGTGTAGCGCTTGACCGGGCGTCCTCGGGTGCTGCGCGGCAACTCTTCCCATTCCAGGTAGCCTTGCGGGGATTTCATCATCCGGGCGAGAAAGCCGTAGACTGTGTCTTCGACGATGCCGGTCAGGTCGGTCAGCTCAAACGCGGTGAAGGAACGGAGTTGTACCGCCGTCCGGGATAGTCGATAGGTCTGGCCGAAACTGGAGCGATCACTGAAACGATCAATGTGCGCCATCGGAACTTCCCCCTGTGCAAGTATCCTAACGCTATTTTCTTTGCATGTAAAGATTAAAAGAAGTATATCATTATCAATGGTTTATATGGAATAAAATCAGTAGGTTCCGGCAAATCCTCTCCACGGCTGTGTCAAGAGATCAAAATCCTCATCGGGCAGAGTTCTCAGGGCAGTCAAGACTCTGTCCACAGCATCGGCATTTCCCTGGCTGGACGGCAGTCGTAGAATCTCGGCCGTCATTTTCCAGAAATTGGCGACAGACTTACGTCGCAGGCGAACGGCTACCTCCTCGAAGTCGCGTAATTCCTCCCGATTCGTTTGCGGGTTGCGGTAGGAGTGGAGTTCGAGCGCGATCCGGAACCAGTCATCCAGCTTCATGGCTTCGCGGCTGAAGTTCGGATCGTTGCGGTGTTCCTCCTTGAGGACCTCTACGAGTACGATTTCGCGCACTCCGTTTGAGAGGTGCTGATTGCGCGGCATGAGGTGGGAAAAGTATTCGTGCTCGAGGATGCGGGGCACGACCATGGCTCCGAGCAAGCTGTGCTCAAAAGGCTGCAGCGTCCAGTGGATCTCCCGGCGGAGGGGAGACGAAGAGGCGCAGAATTGCGTTCCGAGTTCGTCGTAGTCGATGACCAGCGGCGCAGCAGCGAACGCCATTTTTCCCAGATGCGGCAGAATGCGCTTCTTGATCCAGTCCGCGGCTTGCAGATTCGCGTCCCAAAGGATGGTCTCTCCGATGCCGGCGTTTGCGCTGGTGGCATCGGCCGCAATTTGCTGCTCAACCTTGGCGAATTCTTTCTTTCCAGCGTCACTGACCGCGTCGAAGGTGCCGCTGAACGTGAACTGCTGCCAGACGTTCACCGCCTGCGTAATGTTGGTGATGTTCTTTTTGTGCAGCTCGCGAGCGAAGGTTTCGGCCAGTTCCTTCACAACTTGGTAGGGCGAAGGGCGGCTGTTGCCTTCCTGAGCCTTCAGGAAAGCAGGGAAGTGCAGGAGCATCGCGCGCCCCAGCAGCAACACCACATCGGTTGCCGCGCGGATAGCCGGCACATCGGAATTTGTCGCGAAGGAAACTTGCTGCCTGGAGGACACGGGTTCTAGTGCCGTTTCGCGCTGCGCGACTTTTTCTTTGGCGCAGGCTTGGGCGTGGACGTTGAACTTTCCTTCCCCGCCGCCCGGAATTTGGAAGGCAGAAGGTTCATTTTGCGCAAGCGGGGCGCGAGGTAGTGGTTAAAAAAGTAAGCGCCGCCCGCGCCTGCCACGCCTTCGCCTGCCTTTTCCGCGGCTACGCCCGCCGCCGCCACGATCTTCGCCACCATCGCACTTTTCGCCGCCAGCGTCAGCAGGATTGTAATCTCGCCGATACCGAGGAACCCACCTTCCGCTCCCGACCTGGCTTTCACCGCGAACCCGTCTTCTTTCGCGGCTGCCGCCGCCTCGGTAGTCGCCTTTTCCAGAAGTTTGCGAACTTGAGCATCGGTCAGCGAGGCATCCTGAGGAGATAACGCAAAGCGATAGGACTGTTTTTCCGCAGCTTTCTTTGGGGGCATATCGAACTCCGAAACGACGAATCGACCACACAGCGGGGAAGGCCGCGATTATAACTGTTTTCTTCGGGGATGATCCACGACAAAGCGAGACGAAAAAGAAAAGGCCGCGAAACAAGGTTCGCGGCCGGCGGAGAATAGTAAGTCTTCGATTACTGATTGATGTCCTGCTTCGACTCCAACTTTTTCTCCAGCCCATCGAGATAGACCTTCTGGTTGTCCGGAGCTACGGACATCGACAACTTCATCTCCTTCGCGGCGTCGTCGAACTTGCCTTCTGAGCTATAAACCCGCGCCAGGCCGGTGTGTACAAACCACAGGTCGGGATGCTTCTTCGCATTCTCGCGGAAGATGACAAACGCTTCCTGATTCCGCTTTTCTGCCTGCAACTGCCTACCATAGAGATGGACCTGCAACGGCGTCGCCAGATCGAGCGCCTTCTTCTGTGCCGCCATCGCCTCGTCCTTGCGGTCGAGCGCCGTCAGCACCTTCGACTTGGTGATCTCGTTGTCGTATCGATCTTCATTCTCAATCGACTTGTTCGAATAGGCCAGCGCATCGTCCAAATCGACTTTTTCCGTCAGCAAGTAGGTCGCGGCATCGTCCCAACTCATCCACGTGTATTGCGAGAGGTTCCGCAGCTGTTTCTTCAGACTCGCCTCGACCGCGCCGTGGACATCAACCGTAACCTTGAAAGGGACCGCGACCTTCTCCCACTCCAAGGTCACGACCGCCGAATCCTTTTGCACATCGTCGAAGTCGTAAGTCAGCGCGTTGTGCATGTCCGCGGT
>JBEKPH010000085.1:0-18927 GCA_049520915.1 Terriglobales bacterium | reverse complement strand
CGATCCAGTGCCTCTGGCGCCAGACCGGGACGGAACTCAAACGACTCGACTCCGGGCTTCAAAGAATCCGTTGGCTGCGGCGCCGCTGCGTTCCCAGTCAATGGACCGCCGAATGGCGGCACTGTTTCCACCATCGAATTGCCAACAGGAAGATTAGGAAGTTGCGACGGAGCAGCCGGCGCGCCGGCAGGCGCTGTGAGAGGAGCGCGAACCTCGGCCTCGGTCGGAACCGTGGTAGACAGCGACGAGGGCGCACTCGGAGTACCGGGAAGCGATTGCATTCCGGGCAATCCTGGAAACGAAAACAACTCGCTCAGCGACGGAAACTTAGTAGCGCTGGCATAAGCTGTTTTTTCTGCCGCGGTTGAAGAATCTCCGCGACCCTCGCCACTCGCGGTTTCGGCCGGCACCGGCGATGGGGGTGCAAGCGTGCCAGCTGAAGTCGCCTCAGGAATACCGGCTTGAGGTGCGGGAGGAATCGTGCCCAGAACCGGCTGCGACGCAGGTACGCTCGGTTGAGATACACGCACCTCTGGGATTCCGGGGATCGAAGCGCCAGGTACCCGTGGAAAAGAAAAGACAGTCGCTGAGCCCCGAAAAATGAGGGGGTGCCGTCCCAACCTTACTCCCCAACCTTACTCCCCATGCGAAGCATGGCCGGTTTTGACTTGCACCTTTTCTACACGCCGTATCCCGCGTCGCAATAAGCCGCATCGGCCTCCATATACGTCCTCAGCCCGTCAGCCGCACGCTTTCGGGTGGCGAATCGGTGTTTTATAGGCATCGCAAAGCGCGGCGAATCGGCGGGCTAATTGGGGTAGGAAACGGCCGCCAATTGGATCGGAATCGGGCCACGAATCGGGAGCACAAAGAACGGCGAATCGGATCGGGATCACGGCACGGATCGGTGTTCTCGTTCAGAATGATTCGTGACACTCGAATAGAGTGTCAAAATGCAAATTCGCAAGGGGACTCACCGGAAGAACCCATCGGCGGACAAGTTCCGTGGAGTCGATGACTTCGTACTGCTTCCCTTCGCTAATCCTCTCAGGAGAGGACATCGGCTGTCGATTGTCGCGGCTGTATCTCACCATAGTGTGAATGTGGTGGTGAAAGTGGTGGATGAGTGCGCAACTGATATGGCCCATCTGCGGTCACGGTGGGAACGACGGGGTTTTGGATCGTGTGCGGGTTGAGTTCGTATGCCCGCTCGATACCGTTATCGTAATTGGTGGTGAAGATGGCCCGCCAAGGTCGGGTGGTAAGCCAGCGGACATCGTCATTAGGGGTTATATCGGTGAAGCGTTTCTGCAGAAAGGCGTTCAACTCCTTCCGCCCTTTCTTGCGGATTTCTACAACCTGCGAAAGTTTTGTAAGGTCTGTGCTGCCTTCAGCGTCTATCCCAAAGAAATCTGCCATTTCGGTGGCTAATTGGTAGGCACAGGGAAGTGGTTTATTGTCCTTGTCGAGGAGCGAACCGCCGATTCCAGCCCAACGAACAGGACACATTCCCCGGATTCCATCGCTTGACGAAGTTCAAAAGGCAAATTCGGGATGGTCGCGGAAGGAGTCGGAAGGGTGGACATCGTGAGCCTGGTAGCACCTCGTACGCTGGAATTCTAGCTGTAGCAATACCTTACGGGGTTCTTCTCTTCGCAAGCGCCCGGCTCCGTCTTGGTTCAATGGAGGATAAGGTATACGGCCATCCCGCCGGGTGCGCTTGACTGAGGGCACGGGGAAACGCAGCCTTCACGTGGTCAAATCGATTGAAAACACACCCGCCGTTGCCGTCTTGCTAGAAAGCCGCCCTAAAATCAGCAGTGGGTTTCGGGCCGCGAATGAATTGTAGATTATGCTGTCCGTAGTCGTTCGCGGCATTGCAGACGTTACAGTACAACCGCAACGTGGCAGTGGTTGGGATCGTGTAATTGCCCTGCGGGTCATACGGGCCGAGATGCCGAACAACCAGATGAACCCAACAGCCCAAAGTTTTGCAATCTGCCACCAGAAAAGCGTGATCGTTTAGGCTCACATTGTCGCGCTCCGCGTGGATTAGCTCCGTGAAGAGACGCGGCAAGGTAAACGTCGTTTTGCCATCGCTCCATTCGGTGACCTTCCAGTGGTCTTCGAGTCTCCAGGTCAGCGTGCGTCCAATTGGCAGGCCAGCACCCATTGGTCGCCGCATCCCTTTCGTGTATTCCTCTCGCGTCGTTCCGGGAAAATACAAGGCCTCGCGGAATTTGTCACCTGCTTCGTTCCTGTTATCCAACTCGTCTGCCGAGAGGTTCCCATTCGTCCGTGATTGATCTGGAATATCGGAATACCCCGTCCGACCCACTTTGCGGCCAGGCATTTGCTGCCTGGCCGCCTTGACTTCGACTGTGGCTACTTCGGTTGCGCGGCCAAAGATTTCATGGCCGTTTGAACTGGCGGCATCTGATAATCAACCGCCTGCTCCGGCGTGGCGCCGAACAATTCTGGGTGGAGATAGTGTCCTTGTTCCTGCGGCGGCTTCTCCACCTCCACTGGGATGCGGTGGGCGTTGGCATATGCGTCATGACGGATGCCAGTCACTTGCCAGGACACTTTGCCCGCCGGTTTGCCACCCGACACTCGAAAGCGGTTCCCGGCAATCTCCCGCGCCACGTAAAGGGTTGGTTGGGGCATACCCATCGAAGTCAGTTGATAGCGGAAATCCTGGTTTAACGACTCGAAATACTCGGGCAGCATGATCCACGCAGAGCCGTGCGCATCCAGAGTGGCGACCCCGTTGTAGATGTCCATCATGTCGGGCGATTCGACGAAGGAGTGGTAGAGATACTTATTCGCCGGATCGAGCGGGTCGTCAATCTTGAACGACCCGCCACCCTTGCTGAGGTTGCCCTTGATGTTGACATCCCCGTGGGTGTCGATGGTCATCAGGGAGGGGTTATAGCCGTTATTGTTGCGGAATGAAATGGTTCCGCTCCCTGTGCTGTTGATGTAGACGTTGCCGGCCACGTCGCCTAGAACGGCATAATTGGTGCAATTAGTGAACCCGCCAGTGGCGACAAACCCAATGCCAGCGAAATTCGACCCACAGCCAGGATCGCCAATGAGCGTTTGCACACTCGTCGGTTGCACATCCAACGCTGCATTCGGAGTCACGGTGCCAATGCCGACGTTGATGCTGGCGGTGCCGCCACTCACCCCTTTGATGCTGCCCAGCACCAAGGCATTGCTCTCGCCCACCACCGCGTTGGCGCCAATGGCGGTGGCGTTGCTGAAGGCTCCTCCACCGAATTGGGCGTTGAAGCCGACAGCAGTGTTGTTGTTACCAGTCAGGAAAGCACCATTAACGGTTGTGCCGGCAGCAGTTCCTAGCCCTGTGTTGGTGCTTCCCGTGGTGTTGCTGTAGAGTGCCTGCACGCCGACGGCGGTATTGTCGAGGCCCGTGGTGTTGTAAGTTAGTGCCCCGACGCCGAAGGCCGCGTTGTAAAACCCCGTGGTGTTATCGAGGAGCGCCTGAACTCCTGCAGCGGTGTTCGCCACTCCTGTCATCGTGGAGTTGCCCGAAAAGCCCAGGAATGCGTTCCCATTCGCGTACGAACCGAAGTCGAAGAGGTTGCTTCCTATTTGGAAACTGGCGCCCGTTACCGCACCGCTTGCGCTCAGATTTCCGTTGACCGTTTGATTGCCAGTGAATGTATTGGCCGTAGCCAGTTGTGGCACCTTGGCCGTGTTGAGGTTGAGGGTGACGTTTCCACTCGTCCCGCCGCCGGTCAGATCCGTTCCGGCCGTCACTCCCGTAATTTGGCCGTGGGCACTCGTCAGCAAACATAGCGTGGATAGCAAAAGTACTGCGAATTGCGCCTTCAAGTTTTTCATAGCATTCTCCGTGTCGTTTTTTGTGAGTATCAATTGCGAATGTTCAGCTACGCTGGAAGAAGCCATAGTTTTGAGCTATGGACTCCTCCGCTCAGCGTGAGTATTTCGTCGCCGCCGACTACTTTTGTTCGGCAGCCACGGGCTTCATGGCCGCATGGGTTGGCAGTATCGGTTTTGGCAGCACCGGGAGCTTCGGCAGGATCGGCGGCTTGAGCTGCGCTGGCAGCTTTGGCGGCGCTGGCACTTCGGGGAGTGACTTGGTCGTGGCGTGACGCATACGGCTTTGCATCGCCTGGTGCTGCGCGTCTTGTCTACTGATCTCGTCGGTCAGGTCGGCGAGACGAACGTTTTCGTACCCGGCGCGCTTGGCCACGACGCGGTAATCGAAGGCTACGTTCGAGCTTCCGCCGCCCTGTTCGCGAACTTCAAACGACGTTGCCGACTTCTGGCTGACGTACAGTCCTTTGGAATCGCCGTTGGGAGTGAGGAAGACGTGATACTCAGTCCCGGTGTTGACGGTCTGGGCGAAGGTGGGATCGAGTTTGATGGTGACGGCGCCGTTCGAGAGCGAGCCGGAGCCGAAATCCTCGAACCAGTTTTCCGGCGATTGCATGGAGTAGACAGCGACCTTGCGCGCTCCGCCTTCAACGCCGACTACCCCAGCGACCTTGCCGCTACAGGTCAGGTCGCCGCTGACGTCGATCGAGCACAACCCGCCGAAGTGGCCGCCAAAGGTCTGGAACACCAAAGCACCGCTGTTCGACTCCGCGTAGTTCTGCGCTAAGAGAGTGGTGTATGCCGAGCCGTTGTTATAGAACAGCCCAGCACCGTTTTCGACGGCGGTCCCGATTACTGCAAAAGAGTTGCCGCTCGTATTCCCGACGTCACCCCATACGCCGGCATAATAAGGGAGGAAAGTGTTACTGCCGCCGTTTGCCACTCCGACAACGCCGTCACCCTCGCCGGAAGTGGAGTTTGTGACTCCAAAAATGCCGGTTTGCGTGCCATCTCCCTGGACGCCGATGTAGCCCTGGCCGAGAACGCCATCACTCTCCCCAGAGGTGTCGGTGCCGACGACTCCGAACCCGTTGGTTCCGTTGTCTGTGCCGTAAACGCCGGTTCCGCCCGAGCCATAAACGCCATCGCCTTTTCCGGAGGTGTCGTTGCCGTAAACGCCGGTTCCGCCGGATATTCCGTTGTCTGTGCCGTAGACGCCGGTGCCGCCACTGCCACCAACGCCAAAGCCGCTTCCGCTGAGGTCGCGGCCCCAGACACCTCCTCCTTCGGCTACGGTGTCTTCACCGAGAACGCCGACGGCGCCACTGCCAGTTACGCCATAGCCGCTTCCGGAGCCGTCGGAGCCGCTGACGCCCGTGCCACCGTTTGTGTTGTCTAAGCCATATACGCCGGTAGCGCCCTCGCCGACGACGCCATAACCAGTCCTGGAATTGTCTGAGCCGTTAACGCCGATCCCGCCGGCAACGCCGTTGTCAGAGCCAGAGACGCCGGTGGCGCCCTCACCGACGACGCCAATGCTTCCGAAGCCCTCGACGCCTGCACCACCTGAAGCGGTGCTGGTGGCGGTCAATGAAATGCTGCTTGACGAGGTGACGCTCATGGCGTTGTTGACGGTCTGGGTGCCGGTGAAGGTGTTGGCCGATCCCAGCAGTGGAACCTTCGTGGTGTCGATAGCCAACGCAGTGCTGCTACCCAGCGCAACCGAGCCGCCGCCGGTCAGGCCTGTGCTCGCCGTGACTGTGAGCGACGGATTGACCAGCATGGTGTTGACTACTCCGCCGGTGGCGATGCTCAGCGTGCCGGAGCCGGTGATGGGGCCGCCCGTCAGTCCTACTCCGCTAGCGACGCTGGTCACCGTGCCCACGCCCGCGGATGCGCAGGCCCAGGCGCTGCCCGTCCACTGCAGAATTTGTTTCGCGGCGCAGGTGTTAATGAGTGAGAGGTTGAGCGTGCCGCTGTTGCCACCGCCCATCAGGCCGCTGCCGCTGGCGGTGGTGATGCCGGTGATTCCGCCGCCGCTGCCTGGAGCAAAGACGATGTCGAGTTCGGCCGGATGACTGGTCGAGGTGGTTTCTTTGCTATCGAACGTCGCACTCACAGGACTATTCCCGACGAGCGCGATACCGTCGTTGGCCTGAGATCCATTCAGCCATGCCTGCACCGCCTCGGTGACGTTGATGAGGATGTACTGGTTCTTGTCGGTCGTGACCAGCGGAACGCTGGCGACGATGGTCGTCCCAAGCGCCGGAGCCTTGTCGGCGGTGATCGTGCTCTCGGTCCACGCACCGTTGACGTAATCGACGTTGAAGCTGCCCGCGGTGGTCACAGTATTGACGTAGAGCTTCAGCGTCGCCTGGGTGATGTCGGCTCCGGTATAGCCGGCGGGGATCGACGCCAAATTGAATTGAATGAAAGTCGTCTCGGAGCTTTCGACGCCGAGAGTCGTGGCGCTGCCGAAGTTCTTGGTCGGAGCCGCCGTGCTGGTGAAAGAATCTCCGCTCGGCGTGAGTTGGCCAAAGGCCGCCGTGCACGCCAACAGAAGCAGAGATAGCAGTGAAGCGAATCGCGTTTGAGTTTTCATGTTTTTCATAACTTTTCTCCTAACTCTCCCCAGGTTTGTTTTTGCCTCTTGATTTTTTTTGTGAATTTCAAAACTCTCTTTTCGCCACTGTTGGCACAAACGCGTCCGTATTCGGTGGCGCTATTGGCCCGTGCCTCCTAGCACGATGGCTTGCGGGCTTCCCGGAACGCTGTCCTTCAGGCTGAGCGTGGCGCTGCGAGTCCCGGTGGCTTTCGGATCGAAGGTCACGTTGATCGAGCACTCCGCGCCGGGCGCCAGCGTCTTCGGTGTTAGCGGGCAGGTCGTGGTTTCAGCGAAGTCGGTGGCGTCGGCTCCGGTGATTTTAGGTTTGGTGATCGTGATGGGCGTACCGCTTGGGTTCGAGATGGTGATGGACTGCGGAGTACTCTTCACGCCAACCTTCTCCGTGCCAAAATCCAAAGCGTTGGGAAATATTGCGATAACGGGAAGATTGAGCTGCACGGCGATCGCACCGGTCTCGCCGGAGGGGCCGGAGTTCGCTACCGCCAGATCGACTCCGCCGTCGCCGTTGAGGTCGCCAGCAGCAGTGCCGTCCGTGAAGATGCCGAACTGGCCGTAATCCACGTGCGGCTGGAAGGTGCCGTCGCCGTTGCCGAACAGGAGAGAAACGGTTCCCTGCGGGCACGGAAGGTTAAAGCAGATGAGGTTTCCGACGGCGAGGTCGAGATTGCCGTCGCCGTTGAAGTCCGCCGCCGACACAATAAACGGGTACTGTCCGGTGGGGTAAACGAGTTGCGATTGGAAGGTGCCGTCACCGTTGCCGAGCAGAATCGAAATGGTGCTGTCGTCATAGTTGACTACGGCAAGATCGGCTTTTCCGTCGTGATTGAAGTCTCCGACGACCACTCCAAAGGGAAAGCTGCCTGTAGAGTAGCTGACCGGAGGTTGGAATGTGCCGTTGCCATTGCCCAGCAAGATCGATACAGTAAGACTCCCATAACCGTTGGTGACGGCCATGTCGAGGTTGCCATCGCCGTTAAAGTCACCGGTCGCCACAAATTCCGGATCGTAGCCAACCGGATAACCGACGTAGGGCTGAAAGGTGCCGTTGCCGTTCCCCAAGAGGACTGCTGCGTTGTAAGTCAGGTAATCGACAATCGCCAGGTCCAGAATCCCGCTGCCAGTGAAATCTCCCGCCACAATCCCACTGGGGTAGAGGCCCACGCCGTATTGCACCTGGGACTGGAAGGTGCCATTGCCGTTGCCCAACAGGACGGAGATGGTATTTTCCCCGCTATTCACCGCGGCAAGGTCCAACTTGCCGTCGCCGTTGAAGTCCCCGGCCACCAGGTCGAAGGGGTTGTAGCCAACCGCGTAGTTGGCCGCCGTACCAAACTTGCCGCCTCCCTTATTGAGCAGGACCGAGACCGTGTTGTCTTCGGTTTCGGTCGCGAGATCGGGCTTACCGTCGCCGTTGAAATCGGCGATGGTCACGGTAAACGGAAATAGATCGGTCGCGTAATTTTCCGGAGCCTGAAAGGTCCCGTTGCCCTGGCCCACCATCACCGAGACGGTGTTGACGCCGGTGTTGGTGACGACGAGATCCAGCTTGCCGTCTCCATTCATATCGCCGGCGGCCAAGCCGAAAGCTCCTGCGCCCGCACCGTAACTCACGTGGGGAGCAAAGGTGCCGTTGCCCTTGCCGAGGAACATCGAAATGGTGTTGTCGTTGGCGTTGGCCGTGGCCACATCCAGTTTGCCGTCGCCGTTGAAATCTCCCACCACGATCCAATTGGGGCCGTCGCCGGTGGGGTAGTCCACATGGTTTTGAAAGGTGCCATTGCCATTGCCCAGAAGAACCGAGATGGTGTTTGCAACGTAGTTCTCCGTGACCAGGTCGAGTTTGCCGTCGCCGTTAAAGTCGCCGGTGACAATCGCCTCGGGAGCCTCGCCGGTGACATATTGCACTTGTGGCTGAAAGGTGCCATCGCCGTTGCCGAGCAGCACCGAGATGGTATTGGCGTAGGCGTTGGTCGCGGCGAGGTCGAGCTTGCCGTCGCCATTGAAATCTCCGGTGACCAGGTCATCCGGACGAAGGCCCGTGGCAAAGCCTACCGCCGCTTGAAAAGTTCCGTCGCCGTTGCCGAGTAGGATGACGATTTCGTCCGCGTCAAAAGCAGTGATCGCCAAGTCGAGCTTGCCATCGCGGTTGAAGTCGCCTACCACCACGTCCGAGCATCGAACGATGCACGAGTACGCGACCTGCGGCTGGAACGTGCCGTCCCCGTTGCCGAGCAGGATGGAAACGGTTCCAGAGCCCCAGCCGGCGACGGCCAGGTCGAGGTTTCCATCGTGGTTGAAGTCAGCTACGGCAATAGCGTCAGGCTCGCTTCCGACGGCATAGACGGTCTGTGCCTGAAAAGTTCCGTCGGGATTCGCAAGGAGGACGGAAACCGTATTGTCGCTATAGTTGGCGACGGCCATGCTCTGTGGGCCGCCCGTCTGGAAAGCGCCGAGCGCAACCGCATCGGGATCATTGCCAGTGGCGAGATCCATGCGGCCAAAGACGTATCTCTCGGCGGCGACCGGAGCACCGGGCAATCGTTGCGACTGCGCCGAAGGCTGGTGAGCCGCATGGGCACGCGTTAGACGTTCGAGAGGCGATTGATCGGCGCGCACGAATGACGATGACGACGGCAATGGCAGCGACAAAGAGGACTGCTTGGCCGCCGTGGCTTGTGCGGGGTGAAGGTGGAGTTGGTCGAGCCTCCGCTCGATCGCATTGCTGGAAGAAGGAGCCGTGGAAGTGGAAGAAGCGGCGTCCGTCTGTCCGTAGGCGCCGGTGAGGAAACATAGTGTGGAAAGCACGAGTGCTGCGAATTGTGTTGGCAAGTTTTTCATGGCGCGCTCCAAAGTTTTTTTCTGATGTTTGTTAAACCGCGAAAACGCTCGCATCGACGGCGAGGCTGGTCGATCACTGTGCGATCGTGGCTTCGTAGCCGTACCAGGTCCCGCTGCTGTCCGCGTAAGCGCCGACCACGTCCCCTTTGTTGTTGAGGCCGTATACCATGGTCACGACCGGAGGTCCGAACGGGGCGACAAACGATGTGAATTGGCCGTTCTGGTATACGAAGCAGTACTCCCAGTCCCACGGCGCACCGTTCAAAGTCACGGGGTCTCCGTAGCCACCGACGATCACACCGTTGTCATTGATAACCGCGAGGTAGTTCTGCGAGTAGCCGCCGGGATAATCGATGGTTGTATAGGTGCCATTCTGGAGCAGGAATCCATGCGTGCTGCCATCACTGTTTCCGTAAGTCCCAACGATCTCTCCCGCAGCGTTGATCGAATAGGCGATAGTCCCGATCGCGCCCGGGTAGGCGATATTCGTGAACGTGCCCTTAGAAAGGAGAAAGCCTTCTTCTGGGTAGTTGTCGGGTTCGGCCTCCCATGCACCAACGACATCCCCGTGCTTGTTAATCCCCAGGGCGTAGGTCGAAGCCGCGCCCGGGTAGTTGATGGCCGAGTATGTCTTGCCCGCCAGTTCGAACGCCTGGGCATCTGTCAGTGACGTACCGTACGCACCGATAATTACTCCGGCATCATTGATCGCGTAGGCGTCAGTCCATGCTGCGCCCGGGTAGGAGATCTGGGTAAATTTCGTGCCTCTCAAGAGAAAAGCACTATCAAAGGCTGAGCCATATCCGCCTACAATCTCGCCCTTGTCGTTGATGCCCGACGCGTCACTGGCCGGTTGTCCGGGGAAGTCGATCATCCCGAAGGTGAGGCTCAAATCAGACGAGCCTTGTTTTGGAGCTTGTGTCTGATGATTGGCCTGACTATTTGGCTGGGCTCTCATTATGGAAGCAAGTTCGTGGCGAGGGTTGAATGTTCCGCTCGCCGGCGACTGAGCTTGGGCCAGCGCCGCCCCACAAGCCAGAGAAACGCAAAGAATCGTTGTGGGCAAAGTTCTCAATGTGAATTTCATACTGTCCTCCTGAAATTGGGTGATTTCCTGAACTCGAAACGCGTCTTTACTGCAAGACTTCCATTGCCGTTCTCAAACCTGTTGAGCTCATGGCGAAGTGCCATCCGCCGGAAGGTCATCCCGCGCGGTGGAGCCCTCCACCAGGCGGAGTCTTTTCCCTCCCACCGGGGCTGTGTGGATGGGTTGTCCGCAGAGCGGGCAGGCAATCAAATCCGTCGCTCCAGCCACCAGCAGGGTCTTGCTTTCTCGCTGCACGGTGACCTCGGTGCGGACCGTGCATGTGGTTGTTCCGTGACCTGATTTCTCAGAACGGAACAGGCTTGCCCACCCGGTCAACCATTGGTAAAGTTGCTGCAATCGGCCCTCGCTGTTTGCTGGCCGCGAATGTGCAGCAGTCCTGGGAAAAATGCCAGTAACAACTTCTAACAAGTTCTAACAAGTCCTGAAATTTCAATAAGTCGATGAAAACAGAGGGTATCTTTCAATTTGGCGAGGGGTTCCAGGTCGATACCCTGGCACGCACCTTGCGCCGGAAAGACGAGGTAGTCACCCTCAACCGCCGGGCTTTTGATGTGTTGTTGTACCTGGTGCAGAACCCAGGAAGGGTCCTAAGCCGTGACGAACTGCTGAAGAGAGTCTGGCCCAACACGTTTGTGGACGAGAGCAGCCT
The DNA here is from genome assembly GCA_049520915.1 of Terriglobales bacterium. GTDB lineage: Bacteria > Acidobacteriota > Terriglobia > Terriglobales > Acidobacteriaceae > Acidiflorens. The sequence continues at coordinate 7,842 of JBEKPH010000085.1, read as the reverse complement.
GGTGCAGAGCATCTATGTGTTGCGTCGTGCGCTGGAGGAGAAGCCGGGTGATAACAGCTATATCATCACCCTGCCTGGGAGGGGGTATCAGTTTGCCTCGCCAGTGATGGTGGTTACGACGGAGGGCTTGAGCGTGGTCCCGGGGACGATGGGCGACGCCAGCGCTCCTTCGGGAGGGATGGTTTTTCAACAGCACACGATCGAAACGAGCGTCATTACTCAACAAAAAGAAGAACGGAGTGCGCCACTATCGCCGAGTCGTCCGCTGGTGGGGCTGATCGCGGCGTTCGTCGCAGTCGCGATCTCCGTTGCGGGGCTCTACACGTGGAGGAAAATCCACCAGGTACCGCCCTCAACCCAGGCGACCGCAACATCGCTCGCGCCCCGCCGTTCCATCGCCGTTCTCGGATTCCGCAACCTGTCTGGCCGTGCAGACGAGGCATGGCTTTCCACAGCCCTGGCGGAGATGTTGAGCACGGAGCTGGTGGCGGGAGAAAAACTGCGCCTGGTTTCCGGGGAAGACATCGCGCGCACGAAACTCGAACTCCGTCTGGCCGACACCGACAGTCTTTCGCGGGAGACACTATCACGCCTGCACAAGAACCTGGGTAGCGACATGATTGTGCTTGGCTCGTACACAGCTTTGGGCGAAAAACCCGATACGCGTATCCGGATCGACTTAAGGCTCCAAGATACGGCTGCGGGAGAAACGGTCGCGGATGTTGCCGTTATGGGAAACGAGTCGGACCTGTTCGCAGTGGTATCGCAGGCGGGTTCGCAGTTGCGCCAAAGGCTCGGCGTGGAAGCCGTTTCTCCCGTCGAAGCGGTGAGTGTCCGCGCCTCCTTGCCTTCCAATCGTGGTGCCACCCGCCTTTACTCGGAGGGACTCGCGCGGTTGCGTGTCTTCGATGCCCTGGAAGCTCGAGAGCTTCTGCAGCAGGCGATCGCTGCCGATCCAAAGTTTGCTCTGGCCCACTCCGCGCTGGCCGAAGCTTGGTCGCTGCTGGGTTACGACAAGAAGGCGCAACCGGAGGCGCGGCAAGCTTACGATTTGTCGGCCAATCTTTCGCGCGAGGAGAAGTTGCTGGTGGAAGGGCGCTATCGCGAAATCGGTCACGAATATGACAAGGCGATCGAAATTTACCGCACTCTGTTCACTTTGTTCCCTGACAACGCTGACTACGGGCTCATGTTGGCAACCGCCGAGATTCGCGCCAGCAAGGCGCACGACGCTCTGGACACGGTCATGTCCCTGCGCAAGCTTTCGCCTCCCTCTTCTGACGATCCCCGTATTGATTTACAGGAGGCAGCAGCCTGGGACGCGCTGAGCGAATATAAGCAGCAAGAGCAGCCTCTGTCGCGAGCCGTGGAGAAGGCGAGGGCCGCAGGATCGCGTCTGATCCTGGCTCACGCACGCTGGGGCCAATGTTGGGTTTTCTCACACACGGAGCAAAAGGAAAATGCGATGCCCGCCTGCCGCGAGTCCACCAACATCTACGCCGCGGCGGGCGATCGGCACGGAGAAGCCGCGACTCTGCGCGCTGCGGCGGATGTTTTGGCAGCGACAGATGTACCCCAGGCCATCCGTTTATACCAACGGGCTCAGACGCTCTTTAGAGAAGTAGGCTCGGAGCGCGGTGCCGCGGGCGTGCTCAACAACCTCGGCTTGATTTATGAAACCCAGGGTGATCCCGCCACCGCCGAGAAAATGCATCGTCAGGCACTGGCCGGATTTCGTCTGGTTGACGACAAGAACGCCCAGTCGAAGGCTCTCGCGAACATCGCCGACGACCGCGTAGCTCAAGGGGATCTGAGAAACGCGCTCCAACTCTATGAGGAGTCACAGGAGTTGGATCGGGAGGACACGGGGCGCATTACCATTGCCGGCTACAACATCGCAAGCGTGCACCAATTACAGGGTGACCTCGCCGGCGCGAAGCAAGGATTTGAACAATCTCTCGCCATCTGGCAGAAGAACGGCGATCTTTCGAGCGCCTACTCCATGTGGAGTCTGGGTGGTCTCCTGCTTCAGGAGGCCGATTTTTCGGGCGCACGCAAGATGTATGAGCAGTCGCTAGTCATAAGAACCTCGGCGGGCGAGAAACTTACAATCGCCCAAACCCAGCTCGGGCTCGCGGAGTTGTCGCTGGAAGAGGGACGCTCGTTGCCGGACCAAGAGGCAGCGATACGGCAGGCCATCGACGTTTTTCAAGAAGAAAAGGCGCGCGACGACGAAACCGGTGCCTGGTGTCTCCTCGTTCGCGCTTTGCTCGCCGAGGGCAAAGCGCCAGCAGCAAGAGAAGCCATGAAACAGGCTCGGACCCTGGCCGCCAAGAGCCAGAATCCGGAAGTCCGCTGGCGAACCGCTATCGCTGCCGCTCGCATCGAGACCACCCAAAAAAATACTGCTCACTTCACCGCGATTGCGATACGAAAAGAGTTGGCTGTCGTCATCGCCAAATCGCGAGATCTGGGCTATCGCATTGTTGAACTCGACGCTCGTCTCACGCTGGCTGAAATCGAAATGAAAGCAGGACAAACGACGGAGGGAGATGCGAACCTAGCCGCGATCGAAGCGGATGCCAAGGCCAAAGGATACCTCCTGGTCGCACGCAAAGCTGCCATCGCTCGCGGCTGAGTTTTTCCGCTCAATCGTTCAATCAGGGAAACGGGCCGTGTGCCTCGATTTTGGATTTAAATAGCGCTGGCGCTACTCGATAGAATGCTGGGCGATCCACGCAGCGGGAGTAAGGTCTGGAAGGCGCTGAATTGTGACATCGGAAAGTCCGGGAAGAACCGCTGCTAGATAGTCGCGTACTGGGAGTTTCAACCTGCGGCAGCTTTCCACGATCGAGAGAATTGCCGCAACTTTGGGTCCCGCTTGTGGGCTGCCGATGTGCAACCAATTCTTTCGACCAAGAGCTACCGGACGCATGGAATTCTCCGACAGGTTAGTACTTAGCTCTAGTTCGGGATACTCCAAAAAACGGGTGAGCTTCTTCCACATTGCGAGCGCGTATTGGCCGGCCTTGCTAAGTGCGCTGGAAGGCAAAGCAGCGGACTGTGCTGCCTCGATCTTGCTGCGGATATCATCGAGAAGAGGTCTCCCTGTTTCCTGACGCCGGATATGGCGCGCCGCAGGAGTCAGCGTTTTGCGGCGAGCTTCTGCATCGACGGCAAACAGCTCGTCCATCTGAGCCACAATCGGGCTTGCACCCGGATCTCGGAGATTTAGCTGCACTGCTTCGAAAAACTGTCTTCTTGCATGCGACCAACAAGCGGCATATACCATTCTCGGCCCACCGATTTGGTCATACGCGGCATAGCCGTCGGTTTGGAGAATGCCTTCAAACTGTCCCAGGAACCGCTTCGGCCCATCGCGTCCGCGACCCAAGCGGAAATCGAACACCACGCTTCCTCCGGGGCGACTGTATTGCCAGAGATACGCTTGGTGGTTCTTGCCTCGGCCCTCGCGTGTCTGCACATCGACTGGGGTTTCATCCGCCTGAACGTAACTTCCGCTGATCAATTCTCGCCTCATTGCCGCGACCATCGGGATCAGCAATTCGCCGACTTTGAGGACCCAGCCGTCCAGCGTTGTGCGGCTGATTTCCAAACCGAGGTCCCTTTCCAGAATCATGCTCTGCCGATGTAGGGGCATGTGATTGCAATATTTACCGACGACCGTCTCGATGACGATCCGGTCACTCGCGAGGCACTTCTCGATGATCCGTGGCGGCAGTGGTGCTGCGACCACTCCGAGTTCCTCACACCTCGGGCAAGCTCGTTTCTCACGTTTCGTAACCAGGACGAAGTACTTCGCCGGCTCCACGTCCAGTTGGGAACTCTCCTCGTAGCCGATCACAACGGTTTCTTTTCCGCAGCGTTTGCACACGCGCTGATCCGGCGTGCAAGGCAGAACCCGCTCTACGCGAGGGAGCTTCGCCGGCAACTCCTGGCGGCCCGGATGCTTGACCGACTTCTTCGTCGAGCGATGCGCTGGCGCGTGCTCGCTCTCCGCCTGCTCGGTCATTTCACCGACGACAGGCTCAAGCTCGAACAATTGCATTTGCAAGTGCGAAAGTTTTTCTCCGCCTGCTCCATACTTCTCGATCCGCAGCAACCGCAGACGCTCTTCCAGCACCCGAATCCGCAGCTCCGCGTATTGTAGCTTGCTCTTCAGTTGTGCGATGAGTTCCAGATCGGCTGGCGCTGAAGGAATGGGAGGCGCACTCACAATGGGTTACTGATTTACCAGAGTTGATCGAAACGTTCAAGCAACCAAGCAACTTATGCGGCGGCATGTCCTTCCGAGGATACTTTTCGGTACCACCGCTTGTGCTTGGCTTTGGTCAGATCGATGCCACCAACTGACGCGGGCCCGTAATCATCACAACCGGCGTGTCCCTGAGCGCGATGGTCACCAATTCTGCAGAAAAGCGAGGGAAGAGCACATTCTCAACATCACTCATGCCGGTGGAGGCTCCGTCTAATTCGGATTCATGTTACGTCTATTTCGGATTATAGGCTCGTCTGATCCGGAACAGAACGGCGGACAGCGGCCGGGCTCATTTCGGCGGCCGCAGCCTTATCGTATCGGAAGCCAAGCATTTTTCTTTGGGGGATCGAGCCCGGCGATTCTACGGAATACTGTGAGCTATGTGCGTCTGCGGGACTCCAGAACGAAAAGTATTTTCGTACAATAAACGTACAATGGATCGGGCAATGGGGCCTTTTTAGCCATTGTGGCCTTTCCTAGAATCAGCAACTTACGTCCTCTCAACATGCCAGATAGTTCGACTCCCGCCGCCTCCACCACACTTGTATCCAATGTTTATAAGTATCAGACCGAGTGACCAATCTTTCTGTATATGATTTGTATATATGAGTGTGGTTCGTTCGTGTAGTTGTCAGCATGGGACGCTTCCCTCTACGATTCATATAGCAACAAGTTCTGATCTTTCTCAATCTGTATAGGCGCTGCAACGTGGGGGGGCCGTGGGCACGAGCCCAGGTTGGGTACGCAAATTCCCGACTGACCCTTACAACCATCACGCTGGCGAGGAGCCAACTCCTGCTGGTAGCGTCCGTTTAGCACTACATCGGGAACTGCACCGAGAGTCCAAATCAAGGACTTTCAGCAGTGACCGAACCAATCGCAGTAGAGCAAGAAAAACACTACACAATTTCAGAAGTCGCCGAACTCTGGCATTTATCCAGAGCGACTGTCCGAAGTCTGTTCGCTGACGCCCCCGGCGTTCTGCGGATCGTCAGACCTGAGACACGAACCAAACGACGGTTCGAGTCGGTGCGAATCCCTGGCATTAAAACACGCTCTTGGATTCCGCTTTCTCACCCAGTAGCGTTAGGAATTTGTGCATCTGGTCGAGTGCTCTAATTTGTCTGGTTTTCGTGTTGTTTTTTCCTGTTTGACCCAGCCATTATCCTTGTGGGTGAAACAGGGCGCTAATTTGAGTTTCCCTGTGGCAGTCTTGCCTACAACTTGTCCTCTAACTACCTGCCGCCTGTCTCGATTAAACAGAACTCTGTTCCCTTGCTTGTTATACCCTTCATACTCCAGCGATTCATGGAACTGAATCCAGTCACCAACGCAGATTTCTTGAAGATTATCCATTTAGAACCTCCTTACAGATACGAGAGACCGCCTCACTGAAGGCCGTATCGTCGTTATAGGCTGCCCTCAGTCCTTTCATAGTTTCTTTCAGGTCGTTCTCCCACATCCTGATACGCTGGTCGAGCGGGAGTTCTGAATCGAGGTTTTTGATGCGCTCGACAGGATCGGATTCGGGCTGACGGTGCTTCTCGATTGCCCGCTGCACCAGTTCAGTCTGCTCGTCCTCGGTGAGAGTAGGGTCGCAGTCATCGAAATACGACCCCGGGGTCGTATTTGCTTTCTGCTCAAGCCTCTTTGTCGCCATCTCGTTGAGGGTCTTCGCTATTTGGCGGGCTTCGCCGTCGTGTCCACTGGCACCCAACTTTACTCCCTCATGCTCTAAAGCCTTTACCATGCCAGAACCGAGTTGACTCTTGATGTTCGCCAGTTCCATGTATCGCTGTGCCGACCGATCACTGATGCGTAGCACTTTCAAAAACGGTAGCCATAGACCTCTTGCAATCGTTTCTTTATACCCATTCAATACTCTGCCGAGGCGTTCGACTGCGCCCTGCATTTCTTGATTGACGCTTTTCAACTCCTGACGCATCTCGTATTCCTCATCTTTTTCAGCAGCGCTCATTCCTTCGAACAGTTTGTCCAGAGCAGTGTCGGTAATCGTTGGTAGCAAGACTCCTCTGGCTTCAATGTCTGACCTGTCCTCATTTGCTTCTGCTTCCTTGAACTCCGTGAATGAAACGGCGTCCAGTTTATGTCCCGCTTTGATAGTGGCGTCAATAAGAATGCTGGCTTCACTGATTGAGACTCCTTGCAATTGCTCGGGGCTGTAGTGATACCTATTTACTAATAGGTTGATTTGCTTTTCAGTTGCTGGTGCGGTTGCCGTTGCTGTTGTTGCCATTTAGTTTTCTCCTATAAAAGTTTCGTTTATGATTGCTTCTTTACGGTTCTTGTCTGCACTCAATTCTTCCATTCGTAGTCGGATGAGTTTGATTGCTTCTGCCTCAGTAATTCGGTTCGTCTCCAATGCGTCCACGATTTCGTCGATGGTTAGATGTCCCATTTCTTGTTTCTCCATTTGGCGTTGAAAGAATGGTTTGGAAAACGGACTACCGCCTCTCCCCTCCCACTCGAAAACTCCAACTTACACTTTGCTTCCCTACCACAAGTTGGACAGACTACCCTTCCGACGGCATAGTTCTCGATGAGCAGAGAACTACCGCTGTTAGGACACTGTAGTGCTTTAGGTATTGCGTTGTTGTACATGATGTTTCTCCCTTTTATTTATTATGTGGGGTCGTACCTTACTTTCGAAGCGGCGTTATTGAACCGTTTCTTGCCCCTCTGCTGATTTGTAGTATCGGGTTTCGCAGACGGTTTTCCAGAAACTGGTCCATTTTTACGAAGGGGGGCTGTCTGTTTTCTGAATGGGTTCGTATAGTTGGGGGTTGCGGTGCAGAGGTTCTATTTGCAGCGAATAGAAGCGATATGAGCGATTGGAGCGAAACGGACTGGCTGAGCGACAGCGAGAATCTAACTGTGCGTCACGCCTTATCTAATGAGCATCACAGGTCTGTTTAATCGACCTGGTACAACGGTAGGAGGGCGGTGAGGTAGCGGGCTACTTTGAATTTGGCGGGCGAAACTGACCCCAGAAAAATGTGATGCCAACCGAGATGAGAATAGCCGCTGTGAGTCCTCCGACCATCACGACAAGTGCGTCATCGTTGTGGCGGATGTTGAGCAATATCTCCAAGGAAATTACGATACAAAAAGTCGCCCCGAATACCTTAAGAAGATATTTCATATGTCATGCTTGCTCTTTCCAAAAGAAGGGTCGTCGATAACAGCGAATCAGTCTATACGCTTCTCCATAATCTTCCAAGCGGTGCGAAGTTCCGCTGACACTCTGTCCTGCGTGATTCTGGTGTGGGTTTTGTAATATTTTTCTGTGGTTCTGGATGTCGAATGTCCGAGCAGCATAGCGACTGACTCCACGGACATTCCAGAATCGAGCAGATGAATGCTGAACGTGTGCCGAAACATATGGGCATGGCAACGCTTAGGAGTTCCGTCGGCGTGCTTGAGGTCAGCCAACTTGAACACACGTCGCAGTGCTCGTTGGTGGTCTGCTACGGCAGTTTTTCTTAATCCGTTTCCACTCCAAAAGAAGTATCGAGGATTCGGCTTTATGCCGTCTGGCACGT